>JAZQZD010000011.1:0-186486 GCA_045633865.1 Candidatus Enterocola sp. | reverse complement strand
AACATTTTCCTCTGGAGTTTCTGGCTCTTCTGGAGTTTCTGGTTCTCCTGTACCCTCCAAAGTTGTAAACTCTTTTACATCGCCCAATAGTATTTGCAAATTGTTTAGCATCACATAGGCGCGGTAATAATACTTGGTTTCGGCTTTTAAGTCGGTAACTTCTACTTTAAACTCGTTACCTATCAATACCAATCCATTTTTTGATGGTGCTGTAAAATCAACAAGATCTTCTGCCTTGGTAGAATACATCACACCAAATACAATTTCCTCGTACTCTATAATATCTACATTTACCATACCTTTTAGCGTAGCAGATGTAGAAGTAATGTTTTCTGCCGCACCTGTTTCTACCTTTTAAGGTGTATCTGGGTTTGGAGGTGTTAGAGGTTCTTTTTCCTCACAACCCACCAATGCCACCGCAAATAAAAAGCTTATTAAATAAAGTAATTTTTTCATGATTGCTATATTTTTTTAATCAATTTTCATATACAGGGCGGATAGATTGACCGTAATAGCGAGAGTCACGGTCCTTATCTACGTAGCCATCTGCAAATTGAATATAATGCGATGCGTACTGAGAGTTTGCATTATCATGAGTACGGCTCCAGTAATAACCAATGGCACCAACTTCTTCCGAGAAAGTATCATAGCGATAACCTGCTGCAGGTAAAAAAATGGAATTTCCATTGGTTTTTGATGTTACTGTATAACCATCTACACCATTTTGAGTAGTCCAAGACCAAGTACAATTCTCTATTAACTCATCTAATTCTGCTTTTGATGGCATACGCCAAGCACCACCCCAATTAACATGGGCTGCATCATCTTCTCGGTCCAACACTATTTTATTATCCACTATACCAAACTTTGAAAGGCTACAATATTTGGTCATATTATTATAATCACCATCGCACCATTTATAAGTTCCCCAATTGTATTCGCTTTTAGGCTTTGTTTCGCCCCAAGCAAAGTAATCGCCGTATTCTTCTGGAGAAGTAGCGCCCACATTCATAGTAGCCCATTTCACAGAAAGACCTAAATCTACGTATTCATGACCATTTGCTGGAGTTTCTGGTTCCAAAGTTGTAAACTCTTTTACATCGCCCAATAGTATTTGCAAAGTGTTTAGCATCACGTATGCGCGATAATAATACTTGGTTTTGGCTTTTAAATCGGTAACTTCTACTTTAAACTCGTTACCTATCAATGCCAAACCATTTTTTGATGGCGCTGTATAATCAACAAGATCTTCTGCCTTGGTAGAATACATCACACCAAATACTATTTCCTCGTAGTCTATAATATCTACATTTACCATACCTTTTAGCATAGCAGAGGTAGCGGTAATGTTTTCTGCCGCACCTGTTTCTACCTTTGAAGGTGTATCTGGTGTTGGAGGATTTGGTGTATCTTTTTCGCATGCCCATAATGCAATTAGCATGCAAAGCAAAAATGGGATTATCTTTTTCATGTTATTATTGTTATTTTTATATAGGTCAATGCTACAAAGATATAATTTTTTCACATATTTTAAAATTTATATATAAAAAAAATCCACAAAAAAACTCCTGCTACATTGTACACCAAGTAGCAGGAGTTTTGGTATTGAGAAAGTAATTAATATTATCTATGGTAATACTGGACGAATGGTTAACCTGTCGCTAGATGGTATATTTAATATGTCTGTGGCACCACTGGTAAATTTTAGACCTTGTGCATAAGATGATTGTCCAAATGTAGAAATAGAGGAACTCCAATAATAACCACATGGTTCTGAATGCACTAAATCATCAACAATACCTGCAGCAAGCAAGAAAATACTATTGCCATTGATTTTACTTTTTACCTCAAATCCTACAGTAACACTATTTTTTGTAATCCATGTCCACGAACAATTATCCTTTAACTCCTTTAATTCCTCTGCAGTCGGCATACGCCAATCACCACCAAAGACTTCGTGTGCTACATCGTATTCCAAAGGTAATGTTTTATCTGTTCCAGAATAGTATGAATCGCTTGTCCATCCCCAATGATAAAATTTGCCAGGATCTTCTGGACTATCTGCCCCCACATTCATAGTTGCCCATTTAACAGAAAGCCCCAAATCTACAAATTCATGACCGTTAGCATCCGATGGTTTAACTGGCACCTCTGGTTCTTCTGGTTTCTCAGGGTCTTCTGGTTTCTCAGGGTCTTCTGGCTTTTCTGGGTCTTCTGGGGCAGGTTTTGCAGTTACTTCTACGGTGCATGTGGCAGTTTTATTTCCTGCTTTAGCGGTAATGGTAGTTTTACCTGCAGCAACAGATTGTACCTTGCCGTTTTGGTCAATGGTAGCAACAGATTCTTTGCTACTGCTCCAAATTACTTTTATGGTATTTGCATCAATATCTTTTGCTGGAGTAATTTGTAAATTACTTTCTAAAGATAAACTACCTCCTTCTTCTATAGTATAAGATGCAGGATTAAATACCAATTTGTCAACCAAAGGTTTTATAAATTTTACCACACATTTGGCATCTGGTGCATCATCTACAGAAGCAGTAAGAGTATATTCACGCTCTTTATCGGCTTTTAAATACCATTTACCTTCGCTATAAGTAGGTAGTACCCCATCATTGTCTGCTTCCCATTTAAAGCGATACGTAGGAGCTTTTTTAGGATTTAAATCGTTGATTGGAAATTTAATTTTCTCGCCAACATATACTTCCAAAGTGGCAGGAATGGTAAATTCTTTGATTTTTACTTCCTCTATTGTAAGTGAAATTTGTGCTGTTTTGTCCATTGCTTTTGCAGTAATGGTAACACTACCTGCACGCAAAGTTTCTACAGTGCCACCTGCACTAACTATTGCAATATCCTTATCGCTACTACTCCAATCTACGGTAACAGTATCGCCAACTGATGCAGGGGTAATAACTAAATATTGAGACAAATTTACATCCTCACCTTCATCGATAGTGGTAGGAGCGCCCTCAAACTGCATAGAATCTACTGATGCAGGAGGGGTTGGTGTATCTTTTTCGCATGAAAATAAAGCTATCAACATGCAAAATAGAAAAGGAAGTATCTTTTTCATATTAGAAATAGTAATGTAGTGAAATATTAACTCCTATATTTTCTGTTCCATACAATAAATATGTGCTACCAGGACTCACAAGGTCGTTGTACTGAGCCACTTTGCCATTGTATTTATCGTAGCCTTCGTAAATGGTGTAGGTTTGTGGTTGGAATGCCACCATAATTGGAGTAAGGTCTACTGTTGCTCCTAGAGAAGCATTTTTCATAAAGAACCATTCTAGACCAAGGTTTAAGTAAATACCTATACCATGACTCATACCAATATTGTATTCTTTAACAGGTCGACCATAATCCATCCAAGAACATCCACTTGAGGCAAATTCGTTGATATTTTTGTCGATTTTTTCCATTGTAGTTGGGTGTTGATTAGCTTGAGTAATAGCATTCCCATATTTGAAATCTACTTCGCCACCACCAAAAGAATACATTAAACCACCGCCACCTACGAAACGTAAGTTTTTACCAGCAGAAAACTCTAGACCTAGAGTAACGCCGCCACCTGCATATTTCAGATTGACAGCATCTGCCACTTGGTCTTCTGCCATTGGATTTAGTGCCAATGCTCTATCGTCGTTTACATATTCACGATAGTTTATATTTGCACCACTAAAACCAACACTAGCTTTAAATGCCATGTGTTCTTTTGCTTGATATTTAAAAGAGAAAGCCACCATAGGTTGTTGTGCCAAAATATACATTTGATTTGGTTTGCTTTCAGCATTACTAATTATACCATCATCAGAGGCACTTCCGTAAAGAAACTGACCTACAGTAGAAAATGACGCAGCATTGCCACCTTGTGCAGCTGCCACAGGATTGAAGTTTACACCTATTGCAAAGCTACCAACCTCTGGAGTATAAACTTTAGCCTCTTTTTCTGTTTGTGCCATAGCACCCATAGACAAGGCGCACAATAGCGAAACAGTTATTACTTTTATCTTGTTCATAATAATACGCTTTAAATGTTGATAAAAACAGACTCGCTATTAAGGATTGAAGTGATAAGGGTCGTTTGTAGCACCTACTCTTTTACCAATTAGGTCCACGTAAACAGTTTCACCATATGTAAGTGTAGGGTTTGCTTCACCTTTGTAGGTAATCATTACTTTTTTAATGTCTGAATCGTCTGGTTTTACCTCAGCATCGTAGTTTTCTTGTTGGAACATACAAGTTGCTTTGCAAGATGCTTTTTTACCTGCTGCCACTGGAATGCTTGCTTCAAATTTACCACCTTTAAGAGCTGCTGTAACAATCATAACATTGCCAGTTGCTTTGTCGTCGGCACCTAGTTCGGTTACTTCAATAGTTACATTGGCTTTACCTTCAAAAAGAGCATTGCCCTCTGGAGTCATGGTATCATCAAGTTTTGAATAATATACATAGCCTGCAAGGGTTGTACCTTTTAAGTCTGAGGTTTCAAGTGCGGTAGGTTCTACCTTTTCGCAAGAAGCGAAAGAGATTAATAACATTGCTAGAGTAGCAAATAATCCTATTTTTTTCATAATGTCCAAATTTTAAGTTATTATATTTGATTTAAAGTATCTACAACAATAAACTTTCTACGTTAGTATGGACATAAAAAAAGCGTGAAGCTTTGCATTGTTGCTCGCTTCACACATAGAGGCCTTCGCATTGCCCTGCAAGTTGAAACGAACAACGCATAAGCTCCACGCTGATATGAATAGGATTGCACACAATATACCAATAGAAGCAGACGCAACTAGTACGTCTGCCATGAACAATGTGCAAATATTTATACACATCCTAGGAGCATTTACGTTGCGCTGTTTTTGACTTGCAGTAAAGAAAGTTGCGAAGTTTCTATGTGCCAAAACAAGCGTAGTAAACGCTTTTAAATATGTCTTAAAAGAAAATCTTACATATGTAAAATCTTCTGATTTTATAAGTGCAAAATTAATGATTTTTTAGAAAAATCAAATTTTTTGCTTGTTAAATTTCAAACGATTTCTAAAGAACATTATTTTCTTAATAATATCTCATAATCTCTTGTGCATCCGTTGTTGCCATAAGGTCTGAGAGTGTGAGATTTTTGTGCGCTTTCATAAAGGAAGACACAATTTTCCAACCCATATACACTCCTATGCGGCCAGGAGAATGTTCTTGCGAATATCCATTGGTAAATGGCGCTGGTTGAGTATATTTCATGATAGTGCGCCAATCGGTAGAATATAACTCTTTATTTTCCACAATTGAATGCCAAATTCTCTTTTCGTGCTCCTCGCACCAAGCAAATTGTTCTTCTGAATATGAAAGTATCTCAGCCATCTTGTAGTCTGGAAGAAATGCTTCTAACAAATACATCAACTTGCCATGATTTATCATAGACTCAAGAAGTCTATAATCTTTGGTAGGAAACTCTGAACTAAGCCAACCTAGCATCACGTCCACAGGCATGTGTTCACGAGTAAGATATGGCACTTCGTATTGATATGCCACAGAAGAATACATAGGGTAATCTTTGCCCAGATAATAGTCGGCACTGGCAGAAATTCTATCTTGTAGTGTCACTACACATTGATTAAAACCAGAAACGTGAAAACTCACTTTTGGTATTTCCTTTTCTGGAAAATAGTATTTATAATACTTAAACGCCTTGGTTAGAGTATTTTCTATGTCCTCAGTAGACGAATATTCTTTCTCTACATCGGCAAACAAGCCACGCACTACACTATCTGCCTTGAACTTTGACACCTCAACGGCAGGTATTTCAAGAATATTTCTTACGTACAGTGGATAAAATGAAGGATATTTTTCTACTAAAGAAGCTGAATCCATAGACATAAAGTCTAAGTCGAAACGTTCAATTTTCACTTCTAAAGGAAGATTTTCTGCTTCTTTACTATAAAACCTGCCCTTGTCGGAGCAGGCTGTACAGATGAATATCAATAATAATATTTCTAAATACTTTCTCATCTAGCTACAAGTTTTAGCATCCAAGCATCTGGATATTTTTTTCTAGCTTTTGCAAGTACTTGTCGTACTTCTGGTTCGTTGTCTGTAGAATAATAGAACACACGATAAAGACCATTTTGGTTTCTAGCCACTGTAGCTTTAATGCCAGATTTGTTTAATTCTATAGAAAGGTTTGTTGCATTAGCTCTGCTTGAGAAACTTCCAACTACCACATGGTATGCATATACTACATCTTTGCCATCTTCTGTGGTATATTTATCTGAGGATTCTACAATTTTTTCTGCTTCTACTGGTTTTGCGACCTCTGTTTTTACTGTGTCCACTACTTGTTTCACAGTATCTTCCACTTGTTTTACTTCCTCTACTGCAGTAGTATCCATTTTTAAAGTATCATTACTTCCAATAAAAACATTTTCCATTTCGTCCTCACCTGCTTTTTCATACATCTGAGGATAATATTGCTTAGAACAAGCCATTAAAGAAGCTCCCAACACAAGAGCAATAAAAAAGTTTCTTTTCATATTTTTAGTTCAGTTTAATTACAAAAAAATGCGAGGGACTCACCGAATCCCCCGCAAAGATATAAAAGATATTGCAAATAAGAGTTATTTTAAAGCCTTTAAAATAACTCGACTACCATACTACTGGTTTTGTTGTTGGTATAACAAACGACAACATCACCTCATGTGTACTAGAAGTATAGTCCCATACAGGACCAACACTTAAATCGTAGCAGTAACCTACACGAAGCCATTGCCATTCAAAACCTGCCATAAAGCTAACTGCAGAGTTTAGGCGATAGCCTACACCTAACCAATATTTACCATCATATAAAGCGGTCACGCTGAAATCGATGATATGATTTTGACCGATAGCAACTTTTTCGGCATTTTCGCCTGTAATAAGTTTACCAGAGTTTAATGCACCAATGTTGGTATATGCCACAGCAGGAATTAAATTAAATTTCTCTGGAAGTGGAGCATTACCACGTAGATACACATTGATATGTGAAGGTGCTGCTGTGGTACGGACATCAGAAGTTATACTTGGTAGGTGTGTAATAGATGCACCTACTAACAAATATTTATAAGAAAATTCTAAACCAAAGTCTAAGTCGAATGCTGTGGTATTAGTTTTTTCTGAACCTGCAAGTGGATCACCGTTGTCACGCCAAATATGACGTTCTGGGTCGAACATCTTATTTACTACACCAGCAGACAAACCTAATGAAAGAAGACCACCATCAAAAAGGTCTATATTATAGGCATAACAGATTTTTGCATTGATTGTTTGGTTATATAAACCTAACTCATCGTATGAAAATGATAAACCAAAACCAGATTTTAGTTTTTCATTATAATAATGACCATTTAATAATGCTGATGTTGGAGTTTGCTCTAGACCCATTCCCACATATTGCATACGTCCTGCTGTAAAAATTTGAATTTTCTCATTATTACCTATTGCCGCAGGGTTTTGATTTATACGTGAGAACATTTGTTCAGACAATTTAAAATCGCCTTGTGCAAATAATGCTGTACATACAAATAAAAGTACACTAATTAATAATAGATGTTTTTTCATGGCGATTATTTATTTTCTGTGTTAATAATTCTTACTTCTACACGACGGTTTTGTGCGTGTTGATCATCTGTTTGGGCATCACGAACATGTAAGAAACGCTTACCTTTTCCTATTATAGTTAGGTTTTCTGCTTTTAAACCTTTTTCTATCAATGCTGCTCTTACACTTTTTGCACGTCTTTCAGACAATGCATCGTTGTACGCATCGCTACCACGTGAGTCAGCGTAACCTGCTATTTCAAATTTAGCATCTGGGAATTTTCTCATTTCCACAACCAAACGTTCCATATCAGCCTTAGATTGTTCTGTAAGTTCAGCCTTGTCGAATTCGAACATAAAATCTACCCAATAGAATTCTTTTTTAACTTCTGCAGGAGCCACATAACTAGATTCTGATTTACATTTTCCTTCTGTGAAAGATGCTGTAATCACTTTAGTTATTGTATCTTCGTAACAATCTATATTGTCTATTTGGAATTTAAATGGAGATTCCAAAGGTAAACTATATTTTTGGGTCATACCCTTGTTGTCGGCTATTAATAGTTCACCTTTTGCAGGTGCATCTTTAAATTGCACAGAACCTACTATTGCGTAAGCTGTACCAGTAAATTCTGGGATTACTTCTATAGCACTTAATTTTATTTCACAAGGACGTGCCACGAATGCATAAATATCAGAACCATTTCCTGCATTTCTGTCTGTTACTAGATATGGAGTTCCGTTAGTTACTACTATACTGTAGTCATTTACAGCACTATTATATGGCGCTGGCATTAGTTCACCTTTTTTCCAAGCATTGCCTGAGGCTTGTGCCATATATAAATGAGTAACACCACTTTCATTAGAAGAATAATAGATATTTTCATCATTTTCTACGAAAGCAAAATCTTCATCAGAGGCAGTATTTATAGTTTCACCAGCATTTACAGGTTTTGCCCATGTTTCATCAGACTTTATGTCTATGTACCAAATATCTTTGCCTCCTACTCCATTTTCTAGAGTACTAGAAGTAAAATATAGACGAGAACCATTCTTTGCGATAGCTGGATTCTGCATTACTGCTTTCACCTTACTTAAATAACTCCAACCAGCATTTGCCATGAAAGCATTGTTGCCACGAATTTTTCCCATTCCATCTATTTCTAGACGTCTAATATCAGTCCATTTACCTTTTTTGAAGGTTGCCTCATAAAGCCATTCACAGTCTGATGATTCTTCTACAGAGAAATAGATTTTATTTTTAGCCTTATCGTATGCTACATTGCCTTTGATGCCTAAATTGGTCAATTCTTTTGAGCGAACAGGTTTTACTAAACTATCTTGATTTGCAGTAAATGAAGCAAGATACACTTTACCATTCTGTAAAAACAACATCTGATTATCTGCAAAAAGTGAGATATTAGATTCATTTTTAGCAGTATTCAATGGCAACGATTTTAAATCGTAACCTTGGTTATATTTTTCGCTTATAGCAGCTGACAAGGTAGATGCAGCCACCATGGTCATAAGCATTACTATTATCTTTCTCATATCGTATTAAATAATAGGTTATTTCTTTTCGTTTAATAATTCAACATTACCTTTTATAATTTCGCCATTTGGCAATGTCGCAATGTAATAGTAAACACCAGGTAAGGCATATTTACCATTTTTATCTTTTCCGTCCCAGCCATCTGTAGTTTCTACTACAAGATTTCCATAACGGTCAAATACTTGTAATGCCACTTTTGGTTCCATTCCTATGATAAAGTCATCATTAAATCCATCTACTGCCATAGGAGTAAAGATAGTAGGCCAAAGCACTTCTTTCACATTTACCACATCAGAAGGACAACCACCTTGAGTTACTTTGTATGAAGCTGGTCCGTATGGTTTTTCTGTATAAACATCACCATCATAGTCTAATGCTTGGTCATTTTTATACCATAAAATTGTTTCAGAAGCATCTATATATTTAGATTCTACAGTAACTGTTACTTCTTCACCCAAGATAATTGATTCTTTATCAATGCTTAACGCAATACTCCAATAAGGGATTGCATCTGTAGGTTCGCTTGATATTTCATCGCCTACTAGTTGGAATTTAGTATCTTTATCTATTGAAACAATTACTGTATCAACAAATCCAGCATACTTACTCCATTCTGACCATTCAGAATTTTCTGCGTCACGAGTAGATATTTGCCATTCATACTCTGGAAGCGTCACATCTTCTTCTGTTTTTACTTCTAAAGTAACATTGTTACATTCACGTTTCTTAACCACAATTTCTACTGGTTGAATTACAGTCACATCAACTGTTTCTGAAGTACAACCTTCTGATGTTACATAGAATGATGTAGATTTATTTAAGGTTGGTGAATATGGATTGCTTTCATTTTCAATAGGTTTATCATCTTGATACCATTTCACTGGATTATTGCTTGAGAAATCTCTATTTGCAGTTAATGTAACAGATTCACCACGATTTATTTCTGTTTTACCTGTTTCTGCATCTTTAGGAGTAATATCTAAAGTTAAATTCCAAACATCAAATGGACCATTAGGATTACTTGGCATTTCTAGAGCATTATTTACTCTAAACATAGATGTTGTTGTAATAGTAACTTTAATTTCTTC
The DNA here is from genome assembly GCA_045633865.1 of Candidatus Enterocola sp. GTDB lineage: Bacteria > Bacteroidota > Bacteroidia > Bacteroidales > Paludibacteraceae > Enterocola. The sequence goes on along the minus strand of JAZQZD010000011.1, from coordinate 176,272 downwards.
TTGATTGTCTTTACCTTCTAATTTTTTCCAATTAGAACCTTCATCAGTAGATACTTCCCACCAGAAATCACCATATTCATCTGATACTGTTACAGTTAATGTAATTTCATTACAATTACGTTCTGCTACTACAGATGCTGGTTGAATAATTCTCACATTGGTAGAATCAACACAACCCTCTAATACAACCTTATATTCTGTATCAGCATTTATAGTAGGATTGTATGTGTATTCTGTGTGACGAATAATAATATCATTTTCATACCACTCAGGAATATATTGAGTCTCAAAGTTTTTAGTGATAGTTAAAAGAGTTTGCTCACCTTCTTTTAACAACTCTGGGTCTGCGGTTAGTTTCAAATCCATAAAGTTGTATGTTATGGCTTGTTCCATATCACTAATCAAATCACTAAATTCTTCTAGTCCTACCAAACGGAATATTGTAGTATCTTCAATAGCGATTGCAACTACGCCATCAAGGCCTTCCATTTGATATTCTTCTATTTCTGAAGCATCTATATCAGACCAGTTTGCTCCATTATCGGTACTACGTTGCCATTTATAAGGAATAGTTTCATCTTCACCCAATTTTGCTATAGGTTGTAGCAAAATTTTATTACATTCCCTATCAATTGGTTCTATATTAAATTCTACTTGTTTTAACAATATAGTAGCTTCACAACCATACAATTCTACCATTATACTATCCTTTGGATATTCTATAGTATAGTTTATGGTTTCTATTGAATGATCATCAACTTCTATTTGTCTCCAATCCCCGTCTGAATATTCAAAACGTTGCCAATTGTACCATGGTCCATTAGGCATATCGCCAAAATTTGAAGTCACAGCAGTAAGCTTCACATCTGTACCATAGAAACCATAACTTGGTTCTGCTTTTAATGATAGACCTCTATATAATACTTTTTCTGTTGCAGGGCTAGAAATTTTAGAATTTGTAAGTCTAAAATATGTATCTTCTGTTATCACATATTCTAAAGTATCATGATAAACTGCACGTGGAATTTTTTGCCAATTTTTACCATCGGTAGATTTTTCCCACCAAGCACCAATTTCATCAAATGCAGCATCATATACAGTTGCACCTATAACAACATTGTTACAATTTTGACTTGCTAGATAAGCGTCCATACTTGGTGTACAAAGCACAGTATATGTATTAGATACTGCTACAGGAACACACTTAGCAAGACGACCATCAATGTAGGCTTGTTTATCATTAGCATTAGCAGTTACCACTGCATAATATTCTGTCCATGCTGTAATAACAGTATCTATCTGTGTCCAATTATCATAGTCGTTTAAAAGTCTAAAGTCTGAATCTCCTGCACCTTTTACATACCATAAATATTGAGGATCATCAAAAATAACATCTGCCATACCAGTTGCTAGAGACAATGTTATTTCACTTCCACATCTTCCTTCTACCAATGATTCTTCTGCATTAATTTTTACATTTGCATCTTCGGAAGAAGCACTCATTGTTACTTCTGGAGTACATACACTAAATGAAATATCATCTACCATAAAGTCGTTACCAGTACCACCGTCTGTACAATTGTAGATTTCTACAGTTAATTTGGAATTATTTCCTGAATTAAAGGAAGTTTCACCTTTTACCCAACCAGCTGATGGTACAATTTCATCTACTATCAAGGTTGCAGATGGTATAACGTCACCATTTTGGTCACGTACCACAAATTTCATAGAAACTTTTATTCCGTCACCAACTCTATCTGGATTGGCAGCATTAGCAAACCATGCAGAGAAAATCATATTGGTATTAGGACAGTCCATATCAACAGTTCTGCTATAAACTAATTGTTCTGTTTGTCCAGCAAGAGTTGCCGCATTTACCATTAGCATAGCTCCCCACTCTCCATCTTTTAATCCATCTGATGTATGGTCATATAAATCACGGAACCATAAATTACCCATATCAATATTGGAACAAGCATCTGCTCCATTATCCAATTCACCATAACCACCATACTTAGGATTGGTCATAATAGCGTATGTTCCATTTTCTTTTAATGGTTCGCAATTTCCCACATATGTATAACTTTGTGTGTTGATATACTCAACTTCACCACCATATCCACCATTATCACGTTCTGTTTCGCCACCTAACTGACCAAAATCTTCTGTAAACAACACATGATTAGAATTTGCAGCACATTTATACTCTGCTGTCACACAAACCACATTTGATTCTACTAAATTTCCCGATGCATCATAATATACTGCTTTATAACAAGTTTCTCCTGCTTCAGGTTGATCTTTAACTGTTTCACCAATCTTAGGCGCTCCTGCATCATCTCTTAAGTCAAACCAATCTGGACTTGTTGTTCTTTTTTTCCAAAGAACTCTACCCAAATTTATATCAGTAGAAGAAAAAGCTGTTAATGTTACTTCTTCACCCAATGAACATACATTTGAAGAAGCAGAAATTGAAAATGCTTCAATGCCACCATATACGTACAAATCAGAAAAAGCTACAATAGCATTTGTACCACTCTCCAACTTTATCTCTATTTCTAATTCAGAAGCATCTAAAGCAGATTTATATGGTTCCCATATTTTAGAACCACCACTAGACACAGACAATGTTGAATAACCTATACTTACTCCATTAAGAGTCATACTCAAATTTACATCTGATTCACCAGAAAGTTCTTCCACCATCATTGACATTGTAAAGTCTGTACCAGCTTTATAACCTGCTACCTTTAGCTTTAAAATAGTTTCACCTTGATTTGGCATTTGACAGATTAGTCGGTTAACACCATCTTGTCTTGCAGAATATGCTAAAACTGCAGGATTACTTAAAATAGCATAACATGGATTTACTCCTGCCACAGTATGATCCCAAACACCATTATATTCTTGGTATTTAGACGACATTTCTAATGTAGCCAATGGTCTTCCGAAGATAATTTCAGAGAGCTTAAAATATGTTTTATCTGTCTCTGAATTGTCATTTGCAATGGAGAATGTAGTACCTGTTATATAAGGTTCTCCCCACATTGCTGGGCTTGTTTGCACAGGATTATTCTTCAAAGTTGGGGCAGAAAATGCTGTGCATAAAGAAACAAACCAAAATAAGAGTATTAGAGAAATACTCTTGTTCAAACAATTGTTCTTTTTCATATTATATTTGATTAATTTTTTTGTATAGCCCGCAATATTACAATTTTTTTTTGATATTTAGAAATTTTAAACTAAAATAATGTATTTTTGTAGTATGAAAAAATTAGACTTGAATACATTAGGCCCTATCGGGGAAGGAATATACAAAGAAAAAGGAAGTAAATTTATTGGTTTTGCCTTACACGTAGATAGTACAGACAAGGTAAAAGAGATAGTGAATGCCTACAAAAAAGAACACCACAAAGCAAGACACGTGTGCTATGCATACAAGATAGGCAATGATGTTCGTGCCAATGACAATGGTGAACCATCAGGCACCGCAGGCCGCCCAATCCTACGTCAGATAGAAGCATCGGGGAAAGAAAATTTGCTAGTAATTGTGGTTCGATACTTTGGAGGCACACTACTTGGCACGGGAGGGCTTATAAATGCGTATAAAGAAGCGTCAAGGGAAGCGATAAAAGAGTTATAAAAAAATGGCTGAAAGATTTTCAGCCATTTTTTATAGTTTTGTATATGTAACACTCAACCTCATATTAGAATTGGAATTCTTTGGGCTGCGAAGCCTTATTCCTGAAGGCCTAAATTGGTGACGAATAACAGCATCAGTTCCTTCCACATCTGTTAAGCCTGTCACCGACAATACATAAAATGGATTTATCTCATCTGCCTCTGCATTGCTATAAAGAATTGTATGCAAATAATCTGCAATATTGTTAAACCTATAGGCTCTAATACTCTTTTCATACACACCCAAAACAGTATTTATTCCCTCTGCAGGATACAAACTTTGGGTAAAAAACTTATCTATATCTGCCTCTCTTATTAATATTACATAAGCTGGCATAGTAAGTTTTGTAGAAGAACTATCAGCACAAATAGCCTCCTCTAAAATCAAAGACATATTATTTATGCTAATAATATCACCTTCGGCATATCCCAATCTTTCTCTTATTCTATCCACAGGAATTTCCACTTTAGGCACCATGCCCACATAAGAAGAAAGATAAACTAAACTATCTGGAATATCGCTCACCTTAGGAGCCTTAACATTAGAAATTCTAAGCACACCGGTAGATTCTTTATTTACAGGATAAACCCTAACTGTATTAACAATAGAGTCTGGTTTTGAAGCCTTTGGCACATAATCGTATGCTACCTCTAAGTTTACAGAGTCAACATTTAAAACCACTTGACCTGTAAATTCGTTGGTCACATAAATACCTTTTATAAGATTAAGGAAATTTGTTTGACTTGTAGTAAGACTTCTATCAGCAATAAGTTGCTCACCTATAGACAGCGGCAAATCTACCCTAACGGTATTGCAGTATCCTGCCAAATTTTGAACAGAATCTGGCACTGTTGGGTCATAAGCCACATAAACTTTCTTGCCTAAAATTTCATTTTTATCACAGAACTCAGAAAGTTCTATATCAGTAGTATAGTTTTCTGAAAAATTTAGCGAATTATTCAACTGATACACAGTGGCTTCTTGCACAGCAGTAGAGTCTCCGAAGAATGTTTTATAGTAAAGTACCACTTGCACAGAAGTAGCCTTGGCTGTGCTAGGAAAATCTGCATTCAAGTATCTAAACTCTGCTAGAAAATCAAACTTCGCGGTTCCAAAAATAGGATCTTCATAATTACCTAACAACAATTTGTCTGATTCTGAATATCTATCAGTTATCATTGAAGATACAGCCGAAACAGAAAAAGAATCTGTTTTTACTGACAATTTATCTTCTGTAGGTTGGATTTCTGATCCTATTTCATTTGCTTCACAAGCAATAAGCAATAAAGATGTAAGGAATAATATTACTCCAGTCCAATTTTTCATCTGTAACTTATTTTTCTAAAACTTTATCGTAAAATTCGTTGTACGAAGTTACATAATTTTCGTCAGAAACGTAAGGAAGGAACAATTTTTGAGATTTTTTAATATCTTCCAACAAGTTTGCATTCACCTTTTCAGAAGCTTGAATAACACCATCTGAATATTCCATTGCAAGCTTAGAAAGAGTTTCATAATTTGCATTACCTGCCACAGTAGCCACATCAGAAAGTTCAATTCCACTCATAAGGATTTTCTCATTCAATCTGTCTGACATAGGAGTTGTAAACTCATCATCATATAGAGAATAGACTACTTTCGAATTTTCAAAGAATGGGTCGTCGTGATATGCCTTTTTCACCATTACAGGTACAATAGCAGACATCCAACCATGACAGTGAATAATATCTGGAGTCCAACGTAGTTTCTTAACAGTTTCTAAAACGCCACGAGCAAAGAAAATAGCTCTTTCATCATTGTCTGTAAAATCATTTCCAGCTTCATCTTTTACCACAAAACGACGTTTGAAAAATTCTTCGTTATCTATGAAGTAAACTTGAATACGTGCAGATGGTATAGATGCTACTTTAATAATTAATTGATGGTCGGTATCATCAATAATTAAGTTCATACCAGATAGACGAATAACTTCGTGTAATTGGTTTCTTCTTTCGTTTACACAACCATATTTAGGCATAAAAGTACGAATTTCCCTACCTAATTCTTGAATATATTGAGGTAGTTCACGACTCTTTTTCGCAATTTCTGATTCTGGTAAATAAGGGAAAATCTCTTGTGTGATGTATAAAACTTTTACTGCCATATTAATAAAAAAACAATTACTTTGCAAAGATATAAAAAAAAATCCTTAAATTTACAATAATTTGAAGATAAATTTTTACCTAATACTTTGGTACAATGGTAATTTTATCTAATTTTGTGCCCGAAAAACAAACCAGACTATGTTAGTAGTAGAAACTATAAAAGAACTTAAGCAAGAGTTAGAAAAATACAACTCTAAAAATATTGGTTTCGTGCCAACTATGGGAGCATTGCACGACGGTCACATTTCACTTGTAAAACGCAGTGTTGAAGAAAATGATGTTACCGTAGTGAGTGTTTTTGTAAACCCTACACAATTCAACGATAAAGCAGACCTAGAACGCTACCCTCGCACAGAAGAAGCAGACAAAAAACTTCTTCAAGCAGCAGGTTGCGACATTGTATTCATGCCACAAGTAGAAGAAATGTATCCAGAGGAAGACACTCGCGTGTTCAACTTCGGCTGCATCGAAACTGTAATGGAAGGCAAATACAGACCAGGTCACTTCAATGGTGTAGCACAAATTGTGAGCAAACTTTTCTACGCAGTAGAGCCTACTCGCTCATATTTTGGCGAAAAAGACTTCCAACAAGTTGCCATCATTAGAGATATGGTAAGACAATTAAATCTGCCTGTAGAAATCATTGCTTGCCCTATTATTCGTGAAGAAAGTGGACTTGCTCGCAGCAGTAGAAATGAACTTTTATCTACAGAAGAACGCAAAAAAGCAGCTTTAATATCTGAAGTTTTAAGTAAAAGTGTTAACTTTGCAAAAGAAATGTCTGTTGAAGAAGTTAAAAATTGGGTGTGCGAACAATTTACACACGACGAAGTCTTCAAAATGGACTATTATGATATTGTAGATGGCAATAGCCTACAAAGCGTTTCTTCTTGGGAAGATAGCGATTATATAGTGGGGTGCATTGCTATTTATTGTGGCAAAATAAGATTAATAGATAATATACACTACTAAGATATGATGATAGAAATTCTTAAATCTAAGATTCATAGAGTAAGCGTTACAGACGCAAATCTTAACTACATTGGCAGCATTACCATCGACGAAGATTTAATGGATGCAGCTGGTATAATTGAGAACGAAAAAGTTGCTGTTGTAAACAACAACAATGGCGAACGCTTTGAAACATACGTAATAAAGGGTGAAAGAGGCTCTGGTGTGATTTGTACCAACGGTGCAGCTGCTCGCAAAGTACAACCTGGAGACATTCTTATCATCACAGCTTACGCTTATATGGATTTGGAGGAAGCCAAAACCTTCAAACCAAAGATTGTACATCCAGATACATTAACAAACTTACTTAAATAATTGAAAATTAGAGATTAGAAGTGAGGGGTTATGGATTAGAAGTTTTGCCGCAGGCGTCTTTTTCAACTTCTAATACTTAACCCCTCGCTTCTGATTAGTTAACGTTAAAGTTTGAAACTAGTATTTTGGAATTAAAGAAAACAGCCTACGGCAAAAAATTCCAAAATACTAGTTCCCAACTTAACTTCTAATTCCTAATTCCTCATTCCTAACTCCTAACTATTAAAACCTATGGCAAAAATATCCTACATTTGTAAAGAGTGCGGTCACAAATCTGGTAAATGGTTTGGCAAATGTACTGCATGTGGACAGTGGGATACTTGCGTAGAAGAATTGGAAGTAAAAACAAGCAAAAAAACTCCTCAAAACTTTATTCCTAACGAAAATAAAGCCGCTGTTTCTATTCACGAGATTAGCACAGAAGAAGAAATCCGCATCGATTTAGGAAACAACGAATTTAACCGTGTTTTAGGCGGTGGACTTGTAGCTGGTTCGCTTGTGCTTATTGGTGGCGAACCTGGCATTGGTAAATCTACCCTACTACTCCAAACAGTACTTTCTCTTAAAAACAACAAGGTACTTTATGTTTCAGGCGAGGAAAGCACACGCCAATTGAAACTCAGAGCCGACAGAATAGGTATTTCCAACAACGAATGCTACATTTTAAGTGAAACTTCACTAGAACAAATTTATCACCAAGCAAAAGACATCAATCCAGATATTTTGGTGATAGACTCCATACAAACCATACACCTAGAGAGCATAGACTCTTCTGCAGGAAGCCTAGTACAAGTGCGTGAATGCACCGCTTCCCTACTCCGCTATGCAAAACAAACCAACACTCCTATATTCCTAGTGGGTCACATCACTAAAGATGGAAATATAGCAGGTCCAAAAATCCTTGAACACATTGTAGATACAGTTCTTCAATTTGAGGGCGACCAACATTATTTATACAGGATTTTAAGGGCTATAAAAAACCGTTTTGGCAACACAAGCGAAATGGGCATTTTTGAGATGCGTCAAGAGGGTCTAAGAGAAGTGAGCAATCCTTCTGAACTCCTTCTTAGTCAAAACAACGACGGAATGAGTGGTATTGCCATAGCATCTGCAATAGAGGGCGTTAGACCATTTCTTATAGAAGTGCAAGCCCTTGCTAGCACAGCAGCCTACGGCACACCTCAGCGTTCTGCCACAGGCTTTGACCTTCGCAGACTAAACATGCTACTTGCAGTTCTAGAAAAACGTGCAGGCTTCAAACTTGCTCAAAAAGACGTATTTTTAAACATTGCAGGAGGACTTAAGATAAACGACCCTGCCATAGACCTAGCAGTAATCTCTGCTATCCTTTCTTCAAATCTAGACATAGAAATACCAAAAGGAATTTGCCTTGCAGGCGAAGTGGGTCTTTCTGGCGAAATACGCCCTATAAACCGCATAGAGCAACGCATAGCAGAAGCAGAAAAATTGGGCTTTGAGCAAATGATACTTCCAGAGCACAACTACCAAAGCCTAACCAAACACAACTACAAAATAAAGCTTCTCCCTGTTAATAAAACGGAAGAAGCCTTTAAGATATTATTCACATAAGAGCTTACTTCAACACTTCTGAAAGTTTATTTATAAGTTCCTCTCCTCTTAGTGATAAGGCTATGATTTTACCATCCTTATCTATTAGAACAGAATATGGAATACCACGCACTCTATATTCTTTGGCTACAAGGCAGTTCCATTGTTTTAGAGAACTAACATGATATGGCCAAGAAAGACCATCTGCTTGAATTGCAGATTGCCAAGCAGAAGCATTAGCGTCTAAAGAAACACTAAACACGGTAAAACCTTTGTCTTTAAACATATTGTATGCCTTCACCACATTTGGATTTTCCATTCTACAAGGACGGCACCAAGAAGCCCAGAAATCTATCAGCACCACTTTACCCCTTAATGAAGAAAGTCTAATAATATTACCATCTACTCCAGGAAGTTCTATATTAGGAGCCTTTTTACCTATCTCGATAGGATTTTCTACTAGTCTGCCTATTTCTTTTATAATATAGTTTTCAGGATAAAGTGCTTTTTGAGTTTCATATACTTTTTTAAGTACACCAGATTTTGCCTCTACCATAGACTCAGAAAACTCAGAATATCCAACCAAAGCAGATGCCAAAAGATGAGTATTATTTGAAACTAGAGTTTTAGTCTTAGCTTGAGTAGCAGACATTGCTGCATAAAACTCTTGTTGAATCATTTGTTGCTCAGCAGGCGTTTTTGCTTCTGCAAACTTCTTTTCGGCTTCAGCTGCAACAACAGATAGTTTATAATAGTCATTTTGATGTTGCATCATAAACTTCATATTTTCAGAACCTTCTACAGATTTTATCCCCAACATATTATACACCATTCCGTAAGTAATAGTAACATTTTCTCCTGGAAGAAGAATCACATGTTGTGTAGGGCTTTGACCTGCCGCTGCGGTAAATACTAGATTATATATTTCTGCAGTTTTTATTTCATCAGAGAAAGTAAATTTGCCTTCTGGTGAGATAGGCACTGTAGTTACAAAATCTAAAGAACCTTTAGTATTCAATTTCTGCACATTTACACTAGTAAACGCCTTTGTATCTTCCACCTTTGCGGTGAATGTACTTGCCAATACGGCAATAGGCATAAAAGCCAATAATATTAGAACTAATTTTTTCATGGTATTAAAACTGATGAATCTCCGTAACTTAAAAATCTATAATCATTATTTAATGCATACTCATAAAGTTCTCTCCACTTTTCGCCCACAAATGCTGCAAGTAGCAATAAAAGTGTACTCTTTGGTTGGTGGAAGTTTGTGATAAGAACATTTACTATATTAAACTTGTATCCAGGCACTATCATGATTTGTGTGGTGGCATACAAAATATTAGACTGAGTTTTCTCCATATAATTTAATATGGCCTCAAGCGCCTCACGAGCAGACAACACCTTCTCCGACTCGTATGGTTCCCATTGATTTACTAGCAAACTAGTATCTCCATTGTGAAGTTGCACCCCCAAATAATAAAGACTCTCCAAGGTTCTCACAGAGGTAGTTCCCACTGCCACTATATTGCCCAAATTTTCTATTAAATTTTTGATAAACTCTTTAGACACTTCTACCTTTTCGGCATGCATGGCATGACCACCTATCTCTTCTGCTTTCACTGGTTGAAAAGTGCCAGCACCCACATGTAGGGTAAGTTCCATAGTTTTAATGCCTTTTGTATGCAAGGCAGAAATCACCTCTGGAGTGAAGTGAAGTCCTGCTGTTGGCGCTGCCACAGAACCTTTTACCTTTGAATATACTGTTTGATAAGTGGTTTTGTCGCTCTCTTGAGTTTTTCTATTCAAATATGGTGGAATAGGAAGCTCGCCAAGCAAATCTAATACCTCAGCAAAGGAAACACCATTGTTCCAAGAAAATTTGATATAAGAGGTATTGCCATTGGTTTCTAGTCTTTCTGCTTCTAAAACAAGATTGTCCGCCCCTACTTCCTTTTTCAAAACCTCACCTTTCCACTTCTTTAAGTTGCCAATCATACACTTCCACACACAAGACTGAGTGCTAGAAAGCGATAGTTCGTAAGATGATGGTTCTTGAGGTTCTAAACAGAAAATTTCTATCCTACTACCAGTAGATTTAAAAAACTCCAAACGAGCCTGTATCACTCTTGTATTGTTGAACACAAGGCAAGAATTGGCAGGCAAAATATCTGGCAGAGATCTAAAAACATTTGTACTCACATTGCCAGAAATGTATGTCAAGAGTTTTGAAGAATCGCGTTTTTCTAGAGGAAATTTTGCAATTCTCTCATCTGGTAGATTATAGTTGTAATCTGATATGTTTATTTGCTTTACAGTCATTATTTTTTCTTCTCAAAGAATTTTTCTTGTATCTTTTGCCAGAACTGATAGAAGTTTGGTATAAAGAATGTACCTACTAAAGTAGACATCAACATACCTGCAAACACAGATAGACCAAGTGACACACGGCTTTCTGCACCTGCACCAGTAGCTGTTACAAGTGGAAGTACACCCAAAATGAATGCAAATGATGTCATCAAAATAGGACGAAGACGCACTTTACCAGCTTCAAGTGACGAATCGAATATGCTCTTACCTTCTTTTCTATAGTCACGAGCAAACTCTACGATAAGGATGGCGTTTTTCGCAGATAGTGCAATCATAAGCACCATACCAATTTGTGTATAAATATCGTTTGAACGTCCTGCTATGACACAAGCTATGATGATACCAAGAAGTGCCACAGGCACTGCCATAATTACTGCTATTGGACTAGTAACACTCTCGTATTGAGCAGCAAGCACCATCAATACCACAATAATTGCAAGGGCAAATATCATTACTGTAGAATCGCCTGCCATTTGTTCTTGGAACGCCATAGAAGTCCATTCGAAACCAAAGCTACTTCCTAGTGTTTCTTCTGCCACTTTAGCAAATGTTTCTTGCGCCTGACCAGAACTAAATCCTGTAGCAGGGTTACCAGACATATAGGCTGCTTTGTACATATTGTATCTAGCAATTACTTCTGTACCAAGCTGTTGTTCCACGGTAACAAATGCACCAAATGGCACCATTTTGCCTTCAGAGTTTCTAACTGACAGTTTTAGTAAGTCTTCAATAGAAGAACGGTCTTTTGACTCTGCTTGCATACGTACTTGATATACTTTTCCAAATAACACAAAGTCGTTTGCGTATGAAGAACCTAAATATGCAGAAAGAGTATTGAACACACTACCAATAGAAAGGTTGTGAAGTTTTACCTTGTCTCTGTCTATATTTAGATAATATTGTGGCACAGTAGCCTTAAATGAAGAACGCACTCCACTCAATTCATCATTAGCATTGGCATGAGCGGCCAAATCTTCTGCCATACTTTGAAGTTCTAGTACTCCTTGATTTGTTTTATCTTGTACATAAAGCTCAAAACCACCAGAAGTACCAAGACCTTGGATTGCTGGCATTGGGAACGCATAAAGTGTTGCATTTTCAATAGTTGCAGCTGCTGTTTTGTTGAATCTTTGAATAATAGCAAGGTGACTCATTGATGGGTCTTCACGTTCTGCCCAGTCTTCTAGAATAACGAACATTGTAGCCTTACTAGATATTTGAGCTTGCTCAGACACAGAGTTACCAGAGATACTTACATGGGCTTTAACACCAGGGATAGAATCTAAAATAGCGCCTGCCTTATCCATCACGTCCATAGTTTCCACAAGTGAAGAGCCAGGAAGTAATTCGCATTGAATCATAAAATAACCTTGGTCTTCTGTAGGTATGAACGCAGTAGGAAGTTTCTTAAATCCAAATGCCACCAATGCTAAAATAACACAGAATGTAGCTAATATTGCACTTGATTTGCGTAGGAAAACTTCCAATACTTTTGAATATCCTATATGCAATTTGTCGAAAATTTTGTTGAAGTACTTATAAACAAAGAATTTGCTTTCTTTACCTGGTTCTTTTGGTTTTAGGATAAGTGAACAAAGAGCAGGGCTCAGAGTAAGAGCATTAAGACCTGAGAATGCTGTTGACACTGCAATGGTAATAGCAAATTGTTTGTACATTTCACCTGTAATACCTCCCATAAATGCAGTAGGCACGAATACAGCTAGAAGCACAAGCACAGTACCAATGATAGGTCCGGTAATTTCTTCCATAGCTTTTATAGTAGCCTCGTATGGCGACAATCCACCTTCTTCCATATGTCGGGCAGTATTTTCTACCACCAGAATAGCGTCGTCCACCACAATACCAATAGCTAGGATAAGACCAAATAGTGTAAGAGTATTAATTGAGAATCCCATCACTCCCATCACAGCAAATGTACCAATCAGAGATACTGGAATGGTAATGGCTGGAATAAGTGTAGAACGGAAGTCTTGAAGGAATAGTAAAATCACTATAATTACTAGAACGAATGCCTCAAACAATGTGTGATAAACCTCATCAATAGACACTTCGATAAACTTAGTTGTATCAAGTACTACCTCTGCTTTTACACCTTCTGGTAAGTTTTTTGTTATCTCTGCCACCTTTGCATTTACATCAGAAGCCACCTTGATAGAGTTTGCCCCTGGTAGCTGATAAATACAAATAGATGTGGCTGGTTGGTGATTGATTTTACTATCAATAGTATATGTCTTACTACCTAATTCTATTTTTGCAACATCTTTTAATCGTAAAACATTACCTTTTTCACCTGCACGAATAATAATATTTCCAAATTCTTCTACACTTGACAAACGACCTTGCACGTTAAGTGTGTACTGAAATGGTTCGTTTGTTGCAGTTGGCATCTCCCCTACTTTACCTGCAGATACTTGAACGTTTTGCTCTTGAATAGCAGAAAGCACATCGGAAGGAGTAAGATTTCGCATTCTTAAAACTTCTGGGTCCAACCACATACGCATACTATATACGTCTGCACCAAATGTACTTACAGCACCAACACCTTCTATACGTTTTAGTTCATCTACAATATTTAAAGAAGCGTAGTTGGTAAGGTATGTGTTGTTGTAAAGATCTGGATTGTCTGATGTTAAACCTATCATCATAAGGATACTACTAGATTTCTTTTCTGTAGTTACACCCAAACGAGTTACTTCCGAAGGAAGACTAGATGTGGCTTGGTTTACACGGTTTTGCACAAGCACGGTAGCCATGTCAATATCTGTACCTACTTCAAATGTTACTGTCAATGTATAAACACCAGCAGAAGATGAAGCTGAACTCATATAAAGCATATTTTCCACACCGTTTACCTTATCTTCTATAGGTGCAGCTACAGTTTCTGCTATTACCTCAGCATTAGCACCTGGATAATATGCTGTTACAGAGACAGTAGGAGGAGTAATATCTGGATACAACGATATTGGTAGCGTTGTAAGAGTTATTCCACCGGCTAAAATAATAAGCAGCGAAATAACAAACGCAAATATGGGTCTATTAATAAAAAACTTAGACATATCAGTTTTTATTTAGATGTTTCTTTTTCTATTGGTTTAATAACTTGGCCGTTACGCACTTTTGTAAGAGCTTGTGTAATATACCATTCGTCTGATGTAAGACCTTTTACTATCTCACGTTTATTATCAGCCTCTAGTTGACCCACTTGCACACTTCTATAACGAACAGTATCATTTTCTACTACATAAATGTATCTACCAGATTGGTCTGTACCGATAGAACTTTCTGGTATAAGTACTGCTTTTTCCACATTTTTAAATGGAAGAGAAACATTTACTAAAACACCATTGTTTAGGTCTTTTGAAGAATTATTTATAACAGCACGCATATCCACAGTACCTGTAGAAATATCAGAAGATGGAGAAAGGTAATCCAACTTTGCAGTATAAGCATAAACATTGCCTTTAGAATCTACCAATGAAACAGTTACATTCTCAAAAGCATCATTTTTTCCTAGTTTGATACTAGAGTTTTTTGCTTGACCTTGCGCCCAAATAAGTTTGCTTGCTTCTATTGAGAAGTTTACATATAGATTGTCATCTTTATAAAGTGTTGCAAGCATAGTTTTTGGTGTAACATAATTGCCAACATCTACTTTATTAACACTAATTCTACCACTACATGGTGCCTTTACATAACAATAATCTAGGTTTGTTTCTGCTATAGACTTGCCAGATTCTGCTTTTTTTACAGCTGCTTTACACAAATCTACTTGAGTTTGTGCTTGAATAACGTCTAGTTCGCTCACAGCTTGGCTTTTTGCAGCTTCTTGCATTCTTTCTAGAGTGGTTTCTGCTAGTTTTAAGTTTGCTTTTGCTGTTTCTAAGCTAGCTTCTGCCTCTTTAAGTTTATCTTCATAGTTTTTAGGTTCAATTACAAAAAGAACATCACCTTCTTTTACAGTTTGACCTGGTTTAACATTCATTTTTTGAAGATAACCTTCTGTTCTAGAAATAATATCCACCACCTGCTCAGATTGTAAGAAACCTGGATAATTTAGTTTATAAACAATATCACGAAGTTCTGGTTTTTCTACAGAATAACTAGGTAGAGGTGCTTGTTTCACCTCTTTTTCTGCACACGCTGTTGTCAAAACAGCTACGACTAGAGTCAATGTAAGATTAAAAATCTTTTTCATTATTAATAGTTTTAGTTTATTTACTTTTTAATATCCACCTAAAGCACGATAAAGTTGCACTAAAGAAAGCGATACGTTAGCTTCTGAAACCACCTTGGCTTCTTCATAACTTAGAAGATTGCGTTGAGCATCTAACACATTTTGAAATTCAATTAATCCTTTTTTATAAAGGTCTAATGCTAGGTTAAATGTAAGATTTGCTTGTTCATAAGCCACTAAATATGCTTGTTCTTCAGATATACTGTGTTTATATGACACCATTGAGTTATCCACTTCTTGAAGAGCTTTTAGCACTACATTATTGTATGCGTTTACAGCCATTTCTGTTTTGGCTTTAGCTTCTTGTATCTGACCAGAAAGAGCAGTTCCAGAGAAAATATTCCACTTAATTGCAGGTGCTACTTGCCAATACATTTTATCTTCTTGGAAGATATTTTTAAAATCTTCTGATGCTACACCAATTTGTCCTGTTACATAAAATTTTGGCAACCAATCTGCCACAGTTGCACCTACAAGCGATGCAGCTGCATCTATAGATTTTTCTGCAGAACGCACATCTGGACGTTGACGAAGTATTTCAGCAGGCACAGATACAGGAACCATAGTAGATGAGTTTCTAGGAATACTAGCTGTTGCATTAAGATTTAATTCTTTCTCCAATTCCCATGGGATACGACCACTAAGCACTCCTAAAGCATTTAAAGATTCAGAAACCATAGATTCTAGTTCTGGCACCTTAGCAGCTGTTGCATAATAAATAGATTTAGACTGCGCTACATCTAGTGCTGAGGCTAACCCTGTATTGAAACGAGCTTCTGTTATATTTTTGGTTTGCTCTTGAATTTGCAAGTTTGATTTAACTACCTCTAAGCGTTCTTGAGCAGTACGTAAATTTATATAAGCACTCACCGTATTGGCAATAAGAGATGTCATTACTGCGTTATACTCCTCTTGAGTAGCTTGGAAATTGTATTTTTGAGAGTTTGCTCTACCCCTCACAGCACCTATAATATCAATCTCCCAAGACATTTCTGCTCCCAAAGAACCTACATGAGATATTGCACCTGGCGTGGTAATGCTCTTATTGTAGTCGTATGCCGCACCAATACTAATAGAAGGATAATAACCACCTTCTGCCTTACGCATAGAAGCTTTTGCTGCATCTACACGATATGCAGCTTGTGCAAGGTCGTAGTTATTAGAAATACAAATATCAACAAGTGAATTAAGTGTGGCATCATTAAAACCTGTCCACCATTTCTTGTCAATATTATCTTGTTGGATAAACAGAGTGTCTAGATTGTTCCATGAGGTTGGAATCTCTGTTTCCAATCTTTGTGAATTAGTTTTTGCTATCGCAACAATAGTAACTAATGCACTGATAGTTAATAAAAAAAGTTTTTTCATCTTTAGTTTTAGATGTTTAGTTATTTTGTCTTTATATCAAAGTTGCAAAATTAATTTTTTATTCTTTACTTACTAAACTTTCTATGTTAGTTTGAATATTTTTTAACTCACTTTTGCATGAGTTAATAAGAATCTTTGCTTTTTCTACTTCAGTAGCCAATTGAGCAAGATTCACTTCGCCTTTATCTATCTTTGAGATAATGGCTTCAATTTCACGCATGTTTTTTTCAAAATCCATATCGTCTTTATTTTATAAGTTAGGAGTTTGAAACTAAGATTGGGGATTTTTTTGCCGAAGGCTCCTTTTTTAAAAATCCAAAATCTTAGTTTCAAACTTCAACGTTAGTTTATTATATTAGTAATTAAAGTTTGAACCTTGAATTTTGGAATAAAAAAAGAGCCTGCGGCAAATATTCCAAAATTCAAGTTCCCAACTTTAATATTTATTTCAAACTTTAATTACTGCACCAACAACCCCATCAACTAATGTTATTTTTATTTCATCACCGGGACTTAAACTTGCCGCAGACGCCGACTTACCATTTTTTTCTACTATTGCGTAGCCTTTTTTAAGTATAGACTCTGGCGACATAAGTTCAAGACTTCTTTCCATAAGTTCCAAAGCATGTAACTTTCTGTCCAAAAATTTATTAGCATACAAAGGAAGAAGCGTTAGGCATTGGTCCAATTTTCTTGTTTGCTTATCCAATAGCATAGTAACAGACCTCGACAATTGTTCTATATATGAGTCTATTTTCTCCTCCAAACTTCTTGTATGACCAATAATAAATTCAGCCACAGCAGTAGGAGTTTTAAGAGGCATATTGGCAACCATATCCACCACAGACACATCTCTTGTATGTCCTATACCTGTAAGTACAGGAAGTGGAAACTGTGCAATAGAAGCCGAAATATTATACCCATCAAAACAGTCCAAATCTGAAGTTGCTCCGCCTCCCCTTATCACTACAAGCACATCAAATTCAGGAAGACGTTCCAATACCTTATCTAGAGATAACAAAATAGACTCCTCAGCCTTTTCACCTTGCATTAAGGAATTGAATAAAGTTATATTATAATGATAACCATATTTATTGTTGGTAAGTTGGTGAACAAAATCACCATAACCAGCAGCTCCTTCGGCAGAAACTACAGCAATATTTTTCAATAAAGGCTTAATAGATAGAAGTTTATTCATATCTATCACACCATCTTCCTCTAGTTTTTTTATTACTTGAGCCTTGCGGCGAGCACTCTCTCCCAATGTATATGCAGGGTCAATATCCGACACATTAAGGCTTATTCCATACACTTCATGAAAGGTAACATCCACAAAGAACGCCACTTTCATTCCTGCTGTTAATGTTTTTCCTGTTTCCTCTAAGAAATAAGATGATATTAGCTTGTAAGTATGCGCCCAAATATTAGCACGAGATTTTGCAATTATAGAACCTGTATTTTCATCTTTTTCTATTAGTTCTATATAGCAATGTCCTACTCTCTGAACACTAATACTACTAATTTCTGCATGTATCCATATACCTGCAGAAAGGCCTGTTTTTAGTACAGACCTTATCTGATTGTTTAATTCATATAAACTTATGGGATTCATAATCCTCTAATATAGGCTTCTGGATTGTTTATATAATCCTCTGGGTCTTTCAACTTATGGTCGGTTTCATAAGAATCTAATTTTTTCTGAAACTCTGCATCCAATTCTGCCTGATTTTCTGCCACACCATCTATATAGTTTATTTCTTGAACCTCAGGAGACTCTACATCATATATTTTCCAAAGTCCATCTTTTTTTCCTTCTTTAAATTGCCCTTCCTCACCTATACTACCACTTTCAAAGAAGAATTGATAAAGGCCATTAAGTACACCCATTTCGTATGTGTATCTAAACATTACGTTTCCGTATGGGTAATATGAGATACGCTCACCATTAAGCAAGCCATCTACATAAAACATTCTTTCCAGCACAACACTATCGGCAGAAAGCACAATTGCTTCACCTTGTCTTATGCCATCTTCATAGTTTTCCATCATAAATGTGTAGCCAGAAGATGCATAATAATGCCATAATCCATCTTTTTTCTGACCTTTATATTTACCTCTAGCAGAGAGAGTTCCATCGCCTGCATAAATTTCTGCTGTGGAATTTCCATTTATATCAAAAACTTGAATGCCCTGAAGCTTTCCATTTTCGTGATAACGTTTAATTTCCCCAACAGGTTTTCCATCCTCAAACAAGCCCTCCATTTTTATATGACCATTGGGATACTTGGTTTGTTTATAAATCTGCTCAGCTTGTATGCCTATTACAGCAAAAAACAATGCTGTTAGAATAAATAATTTTCTCATTTCAATAATTTTTTAAATTCAACAGGAAGTGGTGCTTCAAATTGGTGATGCTTTTTAGTTACAGGATGTACAAAATGCAACATTCCTGCATGAAGACATACTCTACCTGCGGTTTTATATGTACTTCCATATTTTTTATCACCCACAATTGGGCAACCAACACTTTTCAATTGGACTCTAATTTGATTCTTTCGTCCAGTCTCAAGTGATAGTTTTAACAAAGTATATGGATGTTTTTCTTGAAGTACTTCATATTCAAGTTCTGCATAATCACCACCATTATCCTTGTCACTTGCATGCATAATAAGTGATTTATCTTCTGTTAAATATGATTTAATCACACCTTTCTTGTCTGGCATTGTGCCAGTTACTACAGCCCAATAACTTCTCTCTGGCACCATTTTGGTCCAGTTTTTTTGCAAAGTTTCTTGCACTTCTTGGCTTTTAGCGAAAATAAGAAGACCAGAAGTTTCTCTATCCAAACGGTGTACCACATAAATACGTTTATCGCGTCCGTAAGACTTCATATATTTATTTAGCACATGATACACAGTGTTGATTTTATCTTTGTCTGTTCCTACAGTCAAGAAACCTTCTTTCTTATACACCACCATTATATCATCATCTTCATGCACCACATACATATGTGAGTGAATAAGTTTTTTCTTTTTAAGCAATGTTTTAGAAGAACGAATTTCTAGTTTATCACCTTTTTTAAGCATAAACTCTCTGTCTGTAAGCATTTTAGTTCCGTTTAGCCAAATTTGACCGTGCACTATAAGCGAACGAAGCGATGTTCTACTATGATCGCTAAGTTTTTTTGTTAAATACTCCATAAGCGGAGCATTTTCCGTCACCGAAATTGTATATTGTTTATTTTGCATATTATTCTTTTGCATCTTCTTTTCTTTAAACATTATCTCAACTTGCAAAGATAAGAAAATCTTTATACTTTTGCAGTATATGAGTACAGATTATTCTTCTTCATCGGGTTTTATCGAACCAGGCTCTTTTTCAAAAGACTGGACTAGCATTTCGTGCTTTCAAGTGCGCTCACGCAATGCGCTTTATGTGGGCACACGTTACGGCAGACGTTTTATCATTAAATCGATAAAAAAAGAGTTTCGCACATACACAGAATATCAAATTCTGCACGAAAAGGAATTTAGACTAGGTATTTCGCTGGCGCATCCAAATATTGCCACCACCTACTCTATGGAAGAAGTAGCAGATTTGGGACTTTGCATTGTGCAAGAGTATGTAGAAGGCATCACTCTTGGCGCATGGCTAGAGCAAAATCCATCATTAGAGCTTCGCAAAAGAGCATTTTTGCAACTTCTTGATGCACTTAAATATATACACAGCCTGCAACTTGTTCACCACGACCTTAAGTTAAGTAACATAATGGTGACTAGCAATGGGAACTCCATTGAGAAAACCCTACCCTCTATCCCTGCGGAAAACTCCCTTGAGTTATCCCTAGAGTGGGCAGAGTATAAATAAAAAACCTAGAGCCACATTGATGTGACTCGAGGGAGTATTACAATAAACTAACCACATACGTTGGGATATACATAAGTTCGTTATCACCTTTTTGAAAATCTTTACTGTAAACTAGGAAACTATTGCTTATTCTTTGAGAATATTTTTGTCTAAAAACATCTAAAGAAGCATGGGTCTTATATCCAGAGGATTTCACTTCTATTGGACAAATCTTATTTCCTTTAGACAAAAGAAAATCTATCTCATAATAATGTTTTTCATCACGTTCCCAAGTATGATAAAACAATTTATTTCCAGAAGAAACCAATTGCTGTGCTACTATATTCTCAAAAATATAACCTAAGTTTACTGATAACTTATCTGAAAGCAATTTTTGATAAATTACGTTCTCTGTATAATTCTTATCATAAAAAGCTAAGGTTACGAATAAGCCTGTATCACATAAAAACAACTTGAAGATGTTTTTATCTTTAGTTAAAGACATGCCTACATTAGGGTCTGAAGTATGATAAGCTACATTAACAATTTTACTTTCATCCAATTTCTGCAATAAATCATCTTGCAATTCTTCATTAATATTACCTAAAACCTTAGATGTTATATACCTCCTATCATTCTTTGCCAGCATTCCTGGTATAGAATTAAACATCATAGATAGTTTTCCTGAAGGATCTATTTTTTGCAAATCTTCTTCATATAATTTTAATATTCTGCGCTTAGCAATATCCACTTCATTAAAATTATTTGTTTCTAGATATGCAAGAACAGCCTGAGGCATACCACCTACCAACATATATAATCTAAATCTACGCATCATTTCCCTATGCATATCGCCCAATGGTTTCTTATCTTCCCAATATTTTTTTATAAAAGGAAATGTCATATTATCATCAAGTGCCCAACAAAATTCCTCATAATCCATCGGATACATAGATATTCTATCTTCTTCACTTGGTATAGTAATGGTTTCTACGTTCTTCTTTATACTGATTAGTGAACCTGTTTCAATATAATCATATCTACCATCTTGTACCAAGTATTTTATTGCCTGTCTTGCATTAGGACATTTTTGCACCTCATCAAATATAATTAGAGAATTTCTTTCTTCTAATTTTTTCTTATAAACGGTTTGAAGAAATAGAAAAATATAATCCAAATCCATAAGATTATCAAAGAGTTTCTTTACCTCTTCTGATGTTTTATTAAAATCTATTAATATATAAGATTTGTATTCATTTTTAGCAAATTCCTCAACTATAGTAGATTTTCCAATACGTCTTGCTCCCTCTATTAATAATGCAGTTCTACCATTATTTTCACGTTTCCACTGCAAAATTTTGTCGTATATTTTTCTTTTAAAAACCATAACGCATAACTATTTGATTATCTGCGACAAATATACACATTTTTTATTTCCCCACAAATTCAAAATGCTAAAAAATGCATTTTCCCACAAATTCAAAATGGCATTTTACCTATTCCCCCACAAATTTGAGAACAAAAAAACCTCGAGCCACATTGAAATGACTCGAGGGATTTTTCACGAATTTTCAGCCTTAGTAATTAAGATTCAATCCTAATGCTTTAACCCTTAATCTCTTTTGCTAGAGCATCTAGTTTCTTGTTAAAGTCGGCATCTTTATTGAATAAAGTACCACCTAACGTTTTCTTTGCATCACTCACAATTTGCAAGAGTTTCTTTTTCCAAGCGTCGATTTCATCCATTTCGTTTGTGGCCATAGCTTTTGTTACCACACCTGAAATAAAGAGCATAATATGTAGTATTATCTTTCTCAAAAGTTTCAACTTGTTTCAATAAGTTTGCCAACTCTTTATCCTTTTTGGCAAACTTTTGCGAAATGTGTTTCTTTGTTTCCCAAAATTTTACCTCTCTGGTATTAAATAGTAGATAGGCGAACAACCAAACCCGCCTATCCTCGTAAAGTTTCTATTCTTAAGCGAAACAATAAATTACTGCAACGACAATAAATATTATTATACTTACTGCGTGGAAAATAGTTCGCATAACCTTTCCCCCGCCTCACAAAATTATAAATATTTTTCTTTTAAAAACAATAATAGACAAATCATTAAAAAACTATAAAATCTCTCACTTGCACAAAAATTATTCCCTTCGGTCATCAACACGTCCTAACTTTTTCTTATATTTGCACTAAGCACTTACCCAAACGGGGAGCAAAAGTGCGATATTTATTAACCCATATAAAAAACGGAGGTTATCATGAAACTAAAAAGTTTATTAGCATTTGCAGGCGGTATTGCTGTAGGTGCAGTAGCAGCGTTATTACTTGCTCCAACATCAGGTGCAGAACTTCGTGGCAAAATCATTGAACTACTAAAAAGCAAAGGCATTAGTAAAGAAAAATTTGATGAATTAGTAGCACTTATCACAGAAAGAGTAAAATCATTTACCAACGTAAATGACCTAGAAATAATTGTAGATGAAGTTCTAGCAGAAGAAGGAGAAGTTCAACAACAAGCTAAACAATAATTATGGCTTCTGATTACAAACAATTATTGGAAGAATGCAAGCAATACGCTTCTATGCGTTACGACTTGCTTAGGTTGGAATTATTAGAAAAAATATCTAAAATATTTTCTCTACTATTACTAGCTATGGTTGGTATAGCATTGGTCATTATAATATTTGTATATCTTTCTGTATTGCTATTAATCTGGCTTGAAGGAATATTTGCAAGTATGATGCCTGGTATTTGTATTGTTGCTGGTATATATACATTGGCACTAATCTGTATCATAGCATGCAAAGACAAAATCTTCCTTAATCCTATGATTAGATCATTAAGCAAGATTATCTTTTCTGAAGAGAACAAAAATGTAGAACCTGAAAAACAATAAGTTATGGCGTATTCTAATTTAAAAAATATAGAGGCACTCATGGCTGAAAAGTTAGTTCTACAAGCTAAGATTGCACAGAAAGAAAATAAGATAGTAGGAGAATACAATTCTATTAAAGATTATTATTCTAACAAATTCAGATGGTTTAGCATTGGCAAATCATTGTTATTTAACACTGGACTCACTTCTGGTATATTTAATAAATTTACTTTGGGCTATAAGCTAATCAGTTACATCGTGAAGAGGCTTAAACGTTAAAGAAACGTTTGCAAATTTTCAGAAATTAGGCGATTTTTCGAAAGAAAAGTCGCTTTTTTTTGTTTTTTTTAATATCTTTGTGAAAACCTTAGAAAATAAACATATTGTCTATGACAACAAAAATCACATTTCTGCGTAGTATAATTTTATTTATAACTATTTGCATAAGCACTTCTATTTATGCACTAACGTTTAGCACAACTAAAACCGATGTTTATTGTAATGGAGATAACACAGGAAGCATCACAGTATCAGTTGAAGATGCAGTAGGTACCTGCTATTACTCATTAACACAAGACTTCGCCTCTCAACAGACAAACAATACTTTTGAAAATCTTGGAGCAGGCACATATACTGTGTATGTAAAGGATGACAACGGAATTATAGGGCCAGATAACGTAACTATCTTAGAACCTAGCAAACTAGAAATCACAGAATTTTCTACAACCTCTAGCGTATGCAACGATGGTAAAATTGCTATAGAAGTTGCAGGAGGCTCTGCCCCTTACTATTATAGTTTGGATGGTTTTGCTACTCAACAACCAAGTAAAACCTTTGACTCTCTAGCAGAAGGAGAATATACTGTTTATGTAAAAGACAACAATGGATGTAAAATTAGCACTGCGGCTAATAGTGTAAAGGTAAATCCACTTACTATAAATCCGCTTACACAAAAACCTGCAGCAAACGTGGTTTGTGAAGCAGACAAAACAGCATCTATAACATTTACCGTGGTAGGTAGAACAGAAGTAATTGCAAGAGCAGACACTGCTAGTTACTACAGGGTAGAACTATTCGACATTACCAATCAACACGAAGTAATAGCTCCTGATTTAAAATTCACAAATAAATTCCACCCAGTTCTTACAAAAAACAGAGTAGAAAAAGAACCAGTATTGGATGCAAATGGTGACCCTACATTTGATGACGAAGGGAATCCGATAACCAAAAATGTAACATACAAAGATACATTGTGGGATAAAGGTTGCCACGAACCTACCAAGGTGCAAGAAGTGTTTGAGATGAGCAAAATTGATTACACCGAAGACTTAAAAGGCTTCGATTGTGATGATAAAATTTCAGTTTCATCACTTGGAGCAGGTGCATATAAAATTCGTTTCTACAGAGGAAACTGCCAAATCGGTGAAGAAATGACTTTCACAGTTGGCATTACAGGAAGTCTTCCTAGTGTACAAATTAATAATGTAGGAAGTTTTTGTGATGAATCTGAATACACTATTACTCCTACTATAGTTGCAAGTCCAGGTATTACTAAATATGAATGGATGCTAGATGATGTTATTTTAGCAACCACAAAAGAATTAAAGCACACATTTACCATCGACGACAACAACAAAGCTTTAAAACTAAACGTTACAAACCGCTGTGGTTCAGCAACATCAAACATTATACTAACAAAAGTAAACAAACGTCCAACAGCATTGATAGAAGCCAACACAGATATATGTCGCAATCCACAATCAGAAGTTTCTATCTCATTCGCAGGTAAAGCACCATTTACATACGTTTTGCAAGATAGTACAGAAAAGACTACTTCTGATGTCTTCGTTAAAGAAGCAATAAGTCCAGATAGCGACGTAACATTTACATTATTATCACTAAAAGATATAAATTGTGAGTCTATTGCTGAAAAAGATATTAATACAGTAGAGGTAAAACAACCAGATGTTCTTACTGTTAAACCTTTAGACTCTACACCAGCAGCTAAAGTAGTTTGCGAAACAGACAAAACAGCATCTGTTTCATTTACTGTAGTTGGCAGAACAGGAATTGTGGCATCTACAGACACTGCAACTTATTATACAGTAAAACTGTTTGACATAAACAATCAACAAGAAATCACAGAACCAGACATAAAAATCACTAATAAATTACACCCTGTAATTACAGAAAACAGAGTAGAACAAGAAGTGACATACAAAGACACTCTTTGGACAGAAGGTTGCCACGAACCTACAAAAATAGCAGAACTTGTAAATTACGACGAAACAATGTTTGGTTTCGACTGCAACGACAAGATAAACGTTTCTGGACTTGGAGCAGGTGCATATAGCATTAGTTTCTATAAAGGCGAATGTAAAATAGCAGAACCTATCACCTTTATGGTAGAAGTAAGTGACATTATTCCTTCTGTTTATATCAATGAAGTTGGAAGTTTCTGTAACGAAACAGAAGTAACAATAATTCCTACAATAGAACCTATCCTAAGTACATTAAAATATGAATGGACTCTGGACGATGTCGTTATTTCTGAAAATAAAGATTTAACACGAGCATTTACTTTAGACGATAATAATAAATCATTGAAACTAACAGTAATAAACACTTGCGGAAAAAGAGTCTCAAACTCAGTTCTAGTTCAAGTAAATCCTCGTCCAACAGCACTCCTAGAAACATCTAAAGGCTATCTATGCAAAAATCAACCTACAGACGTTTCTATCACACTAACAGGTGCTGGACCATTCATCTACACCCTACCAGACGGCACAGAAAAAACAGTTACAGATGTATATCTTAAAGAAGAAGTTTACCCTATAAAAGACACTATATTTACATTAGTAGCTTTAAAAGATCAAAACTGTACAGCCATTATTGAAAAAGATGTAAATACAGTAGAAACCAAGATTTATCCAGAACCTGAATACGATATGACTATCAATGTGCCAGAACCAATGGTAAGTGGTAGATATGTAAAAGTGGATGCAACAGAAGGTTTCGCTGCTTACACATTGTATATTAATGAAGATGAAATCCCTGCAAAAGGACCTGAAAACATCTTCTGGGTTAAAAAATTCCCATACGGAATGTCAACCAACGACTTTAAAATGACATTTACCGACGAAAATGGTTGTGATTGGACACTAGAAGAAACTCAAGTAATAGAATCTATCATTTTCCCAAATATCTTCACACCTAATGGCGACGGAGTAAACGACGTATTCCTTGCAGACTACGACTTAAAAGTTTATGATCGTCAAGGCACACTTATGTATGAAGGAAATTCTGGCTGGGATGGTACTCATAATGGAGTAGAAGTAAATCCTGGAGTTTATTTATACACATTATTTATTCCTACTGAAGACGGGAATTTAGAAGTAATTAAATCAACACTAACCCTAGAACGCTAATATACTATGAAACTAAACCGCATTTCAATAATATTCTGTCTATTAGGCTTAACAATGCCAATATTGGCATCTACCTTAACAGGAAATACTGAATTCCTAAAAAGGAATTATGAAGGAGCAATAGTAGAATATAAAAAGTCTATTGAAAGTACTGATAGCATTAAAAGTAATAGACAGGCGTATGCACTTTTTCGCATAGGTGAATGTTATTCATACCTAAACAAACCAGAAGAAGCAGTAAATTATCTAAACAACGCAATCACCTCTGGTTACCAAGAAGCAGACGCTTATATGGTTTATGGTAAAAACCTTCAAAAATTGGGGAAATACAAACTAGCTAAAGCGGCTTTTGAAGAAGTAGAAAGACTTCAACCTACAAACCCACAAGTAAAAAACCTAAAAGCATCATGTGATTTTGCAATTCGCTTTAGTTCACAAAATCCTATTTCACCTGAAGAATATATTGAGGGCATCAATACTAGTGATTTAGAATATGGTATAGGTTTTTATAAATCTGGACTTATTTATGCTTCAGCTACAAAAGAAGGCAATGAATATCGCTCACAAATGTTCTTCTCAGACTCTAGTGACAATTTTAGCACATCACGTTCTGTAGATAACATGGTAAAAACTGGCAAAAAACCAAACATTGGCACATTTGCCGTAGATACATTAAACGATATTATGTATTATACCAAATGTATAAACAACGAAAACAACGATTGCTTTATTTACTACTCTGTATTTAAAAAAGATAAATGGAAAGACAAAGGAATACTTCCTATTGGTGACCGCCATACAGATGCAGCACACCCTGCCCTATCTGCCAATGGCAAAAGACTATACTTCACATCAAACAGAGCTGGTGGTTATGGTGGCAGCGACATTTGGTATATAGAAAAGAAACAAAATGGCAAATGGGATTATACACCAATCAATGCAGGAGCCGTAGTTAATACAGCTGGTAACGAAGCCTTCCCATACGTAGTTGGAAGCACCTTAATATTTGCGTCAGACGGCGGTGTTGGTTTTGGTGGTTACGACCTATATAGCGCCATTGTAGATGGTAAATCTATTTCAAACGTACAAAATTTATATCGTCCAATAAACTCATCATACGATGACATTAATATTATCGTTTCAGAAAAAAATGATGAGGCATTCCTAATAAGCAATAGAAAAACTGAAACACAAGACGATATATATAGATTTAAAGGAATCTTCTCTGCAACTATG
The DNA here is from genome assembly GCA_045633865.1 of Candidatus Enterocola sp. Classification (GTDB taxonomy): domain Bacteria; phylum Bacteroidota; class Bacteroidia; order Bacteroidales; family Paludibacteraceae; genus Enterocola. The sequence continues at coordinate 148,168 of JAZQZD010000011.1, read as the reverse complement.
ATTTCTGGTCATGTATATGACAAAAAAAAACAGGAACCACTTTCTGGAGCACAAGTAATACTTAATGGTATGGGCAAATCACAAACTGCACAAACCAATGAAGAAGGTTACTACTACGCATTTGTGGAAGCTGGTGATTTTTACAAACTCATTGCAAGTAGCAGAGGGTATCTTTCTGATATTGCTATGGCAAAAACAGAAAAAACATCAATTGGTAGTTTCCCTGTAGAACAAGACTTCTACTTATCACAAGCAGCAATGTCTATTAGTGGTAGAGTATATGATATGGAAACCAACGAACCATTTATAAATGAAGATGTCATGCTTTATCAAGATGGTAAAGTAATCCAACAAACCAAAACCGACATCACAGGTAGATACACATTTACCGACTTAGAAAATGGAAAAGAATACCAAGTGAAGGTAAATAAACCAAATTTCCTTTCTATTAGCAGTAAACCATTTATATACTCAGAAAACGACAGTAATAATAGTCAGTTCGACCTAGCATCAATCCCAAGTTCTACCAATGCTTATTCATCAGAAGATAAACGTTACAATAAAGACGGGGCAATAGTTGGCTGGGGCAGAGAAATTTTCTTATATGATATTTATTACAATTTTGATAGTGCAAAATTACTACCAGATTCTAAGAAAGCGTTAGACAGAATTATACTTCTACTTCAATCTAACCCTACCCTAAAACTAGAATTTGGCTCACACACCGACTCTCGTGGCACACACGAATACAACGATAAACTATCAGAAGCACGTGCAAAATCTGTAGTTGAATATTTAGTAAACTCAGGAATCGACCGCACACGTTTATCATGGAAAGGCTATGGCAAACGCCACCCACTTATTAGCAAACCTGCAACAGAAGGTGAACACAGAATGAATCGTAGAACCAGTTTCAAGATAATTGAAAACTAAAAAATATAACAAATGAAACTATTTAAGAAAATATGGTTAGTGCTTTTATTAATGCCAATGTCATTAATGGCACAAAATGACGTACAAGTAAGTCAGCATTTGTTTACACAAACACATTACAACCCTGCTCTTACAGGCAACTCTATATATGCAAACATCACAATGTTGGCTCGCCATCAGTTTATGGGATTTGACGGAGCTCCTACCACAGGATTGTTAAACTTTGACATGCTAGCTCCTTCTATCAACTCAGGTTTCGGTTTATCTGTGATTTATGATAAATTTGGTCCACTAAGCACATATAGTGCCACCATAAACTATGCATATCATATCCCATTCTCAGAAAACCACAAACTTTCATTTGGTTTAGGAGCAGGTGCTTCTTTTACTCAATACGATGCCTCTGGCAATATTTATGAAGAAGAAGGCGACCCTATAGAATACTACGACAAAGACTCCCACATAAGACCAAACTTCAATTTTGGTATCCAATATCAATTAAAAAATTGGACTATCGGAGCATCATTGACACATATCCAAGAGTTTTTTATGAAGAAAGACTTACGTTTCTCTCCTGTAAATTACTATCTTTACACAAAATATAAATTTGAAGTTGGAAGATACTGGGATATTACACCAAGTATTTCTGCTCATTACAATGGCGTTACTGTAAACGAAGAAATAAGCCTTATCATAAACTACACGAAAGCATTATGGTTTGGTGTGGCATATAGAATGAGTGATTTATTTGTAGCAGAATCTATAATTCCAATGATAGGATTCAACATAACCGACTATGTAAGACTAGGTTACGCATACGATTATAATCTAACACACCTACAAGGTTACACATCAGGAACACATGAATTATTCCTAACAATAAGATTTAAAACCAACAACGACCAATATAAAACTCCACGTTTTGCGGAGTGGGACTAATAAAAATATACAACTATGTCTAAGGCACAGATTTTACAAAAAGAGAATGAAATGATGGACAGAGCTTTTGAAGATCTGTTAAACGACTATATTAATTCTCCTCATAGCAAGAAAGTTGATATAATCAGAAAAGCATATCAGTTTGCTAAAGCTGCACACGCAGGTGTTCGCCGCAGATCTGGCGAACCATATATTATTCACCCTATAGCTGTAGCACATATTGTGTGCAAAGATATAGGATTGGGTTCTACATCTATCTGTGCAGCACTTCTACACGACGTAGTAGAAGATACAGACTACACAGTAGAAGACATAAAAAACCTTTTCGGAGAAAAAATAGCACAAATTGTAAAAGGATTAACAAAAATATCTGGTGGTGTTTTTGGCGACCAAGCTTCTGCGCAAGCAGAAAACTTCCGTAAGTTAATCATTACCATGTCGGAAGATATCAGGGTTGTGCTTATAAAGATTGCCGACAGATTGCACAATATGCGTACATTAGATTCACAATCTACTGCCAAACAATACAAAATTGCAGGAGAAACAGAATATATTTACGCACCTCTAGCCCACCGATTAGGCTTATTTACTATTAAAACAGAACTAGAAGACCTTAGTTTCAAATACAACTTCCCAGAGAAATACGAAAGCATTTCCAATCGTTTGGAAGCAGAACGCGAAAAACGCATGGCAGTATATGATAAATTCTCTCTTCCTATTATGAACAAGCTAAATAGCTACGGCTATGAATTTGTAATGAAAGAAAGAATAAAATCTGCATTCTCTATATGGAAAAAAATGGAAGCAAAACATATTCCATTTGAGGAAGTTTATGATATTTTGGGTGCTAGAATTGTATTTAAGCCACACCCAGGTGCAGACGAAAAGATAGAATGTCTTAAAATATACAACCTTATTACATCTATCTACACCCTACACCCAGGCAGAACACGCGACTGGCTTAACACCCCCAAAGCCAATGGTTACGAAGCACTACACGTAACCGTAATGGGACCAAATGGTCAATGGATTGAAGTGCAAATCCGTAGCCAAAGAATGGACGACATTGCAGAAAAAGGTCTAGCTGCACACTGGAACTACAAAAAAGACTACTCATCTAGTGAATCTAAGATAGAAGAATGGTTAAGCACTGTAAATGAGCTACTTAAAAATCCAGACTCAAATGCAATGCATTTCTTAGATACATTTAAACTTACACTTTACGATGCAGAAATCTTTGTGTTTACACCAAAAGGAGAAATGAAAACCCTACCTTCTGGTTCTACAGCACTAGACTTTGCATTCGATATTCACTCCGACCTAGGTATGCATTGTATTGGTGCCAAGGTAAACAACAAACTTGTGCCACTTAGCTACGTATTACAAAGCGGCGACCAAGTAGAAATACTAGTTGCAAAAGGACAAACTCCTCAACCAGAATGGATTAACTATGTAACCACAGTAAGAGCAAAAGAAAAACTTACCACTATTTTCAAACAAAGTTCTAAACTATTTAGAAAAAAAGGTGAAGAAATCTTGCGCGACACACTAGAAGCACTAGGCTATGTAGTGAAGAAAGACTTTAACAATGAGACTATTAAATTGTTATTGGACCATTTCAAACTAGACACATTAGATGATGTGCTTATTAAAATAGGTAAAGAGGAAATTTCACTTACAGAAATACCAGAACTAGTAAGAAACAAAACTAGAAAACTTACAATTAAATCTCTTACCCCACGTTTCCTACTGAGCAAAGGTAAAAAGAATAAAGAAGTAGTAGAAAGTGCAAATTGCAACCTAGCTCCATGTTGCAAACCTATCCCTGGCGACGACATTATAGGTTTCCAAACAGGAGATGGGGTTATGATACATAAAAGAGACTGCCCTGAAGCCCTAAAACTAAAATCTCAACATGGTCCTAAGATTGTAGAAGTAAAATGGGAACAAACCAAAGAACAAGTCTATAGTGCAGGCATAGAGATAGAGGGTATCGATAGAAAGCATATCTTAATGGATATTGTAAAAATAATATCAGAAGATTTAAATGCTAATATCCAAAAACTAACGGTGAAAACCTTCGACGGCATTTTCAATGCCAAAATCAATGTATATGTTAGTCACGTTGATGACATTAAGAAAATTTGTACAGAAGCTCTAAAAATTAATGGTATAGAAAGAGCATCACGCATCAACGAACATGACATTTAAATCATTTAAATTAACATTTTTATTTATAATTGTAACGTTATCTATGGCTAACGCAAACCCTTTTTTGCAAGAATTTAACCTAAAATTCTCTGCAGTTCCTTTCGACAAAATAGAGCTAGACCACTATGCAGAAGCATTAGAAGCAGGTCTTAAAGAACAAGAAGAAGACATACAAAAAATAGTAGAAAACACAGAAGAACCAACCTTTGAAAACACCATACTTGCACTAGAAAATAGTGGAGAAATACTTTCACGTGTATGCGGAGTGTTATTCAACCTTACAGAAGCAGAAACTTGCGACGTATTGGACTCAATATCAGAGAAATACTCTCCAATCCTATCAGAAGCATCTAGCAAGATACATCAAAACGAAGCACTATTTGTAAGAGTAAAAAAGGTATATGAAAACATCGACCAATACACAGACCCTATTCAGAAAAAACTGATAGAAAACACTTATATTGGTTTTGTGCGTTCTGGTGCAAACCTAGAAGCAGACAAAAAAGAAAGACTAAAAACACTTTCTAGCGAACTTAGTCTTCTTACATTCAACTTTGGGCGTCTAGCACTTCAAGGCACAAATGCATATACTTTACACCTTAATAATATAGAAGATTTAGATGGGCTACCAGAATATGCTCTTGCTGCAGCAAAAGAAAAAGCAACAGAAAAAGGCCTTGAAGGCTATGTTATTGACCTTTCAGCACCTTCATACATTAGTTTTATGCAATATGCCACCAACAGAGAACTAAGAAAACAACTTTACATGGCATACAACACTAAAACTAGCAAAGGAGACGACAACGACAACCAAGAAAATATAAAGAAAATAGTAAACAATCGCCTTGAAATGGCTCAAATAATGGGTAGTTCGCATTATAGCGAATATCGCTTAGAGCGTACTATGGCACAAAATGACAGCGCAGTTTATGGTTTACTAGACGATTTACTAGAAAAATACATGCCTCATGCCATAAAAGAAAGAGAAATTATAGAGGCATACGCAAAACAACTAAACAACGACTCTTCATTCCAATTAATGCCTTACGATTGGGCATATTACAGCGAAAAATACAAAGAAGAAAAATACAACTACAAAGAAGAAGACCTAAAACCTTACTTCGAACTTGAAAGAGTAAAAAAAGGTGTATTTGACTTAGCTACAGACCTTTATGGATTAAAATTCATTCCAAATAAAGAACTTCCTGTATATCACAAAGATGTAGATCTGTTTGAAGTATATGATGCAGATGGCAAATTTATGGGACTTCTTTACACAGACTTTTTCCCACGCAAAAGCAAACGTCAAGGAGCATGGATGACAGAGTTTAAAGGTCAATATTACAATGCAGACGGCACAGATAGCAGACCACTTATCTCACTTGTTATGAACTTCACACCACCTACAGGCAATAACCCTGCCCTACTCACATTTGATGAAGTTAAAACATTCCTACACGAGTTTGGTCATGCTCTACACGGACTTCTTTCTGATGTGCCATACGAAAGCCTAAGCGGCACAAACGTATATAGAGACTTTGTAGAACTTCCATCACAATTAATGGAAAATTTTGCTAGCCTACCAGAATTTCTAAATAAAACTGCTATTCATTACGAAACCGGTGAAGTAATTCCATCAGAACTTGTAAACAAACTTAAAGCTTCAGAACAATATCTAGCTGCATATTCTTGCATCAGACAACTAAGTTTTGGTTATCTAGATATGGCTTGGCATGGCATTAATGAGAAATTTGATGGAAATGTAATAGAATTTGAAAGAAATGCATGGAAAAAGACCCAATTATTCCCTTCTATAGACGGATGTTGCATGAGTACACACTTCACACACCTATTTGCAGGTGGTTATGCAGCAGGATATTATGGTTATAAATGGGCAGAAGTGCTAGATGCCGACGCTTTTTCTGTATTCAAAGAAGCAGGAGGCATCAACGCCACAGTAGCAAGTCGTTTTAGAGAGAATATCCTATCAAAAGGCAGCACAGAGCACCCTATGACGCTATATATCAAGTTTAGAGGATGTAAACCACAAACGGATGCACTACTAAAACGCGATGGAATTAACTAAAAGATTTCAACAAAAAGTCCGATTTTCTATAAAAAAACTTGAAAATGCAAAAATAAACCTTATCTTTGCACTCGTGTTTTGTTGCACATTCTATATACTATTTAGTGTAAAATAAACAAAATTAAATAATTATTAACTTTAAACTTAAGAAATGAAACTACAAGTAAGTAATTCTAATTATCCTAATTGGACTCCAATTACTGTACAATTCAACGTACCTGCTAAGTTTGAAAAACTTAAAGAAATCGCAAACAACCTATGGTGGGTATGGAACTACGAAGCTGTGGATTTATTCACTGAAATGAATCCTGAATTATGGACAAAATGCGGTGGAAACCCTGTTTTATTCCTACAAACTCTTAACGGTACTCAATATGCTGAATTAGCTAAAAACAAAGGCTTCATCAAACGTATGGACGAAGTTTACGCTAAATTCTCAGCTTATATGAATGTTAAACCATCTAAAACTATTCCTTCTGTTGCATACTTCAGCATGGAATATGGTTTAACTGATATCTTAAAAATCTACTCTGGTGGTCTAGGTGTATTAGCTGGTGACTACTTAAAAGAAGCTTCTGACTGCAACGTTGACATGGTTGCTATCGGTTTCTTATATCGTTTTGGTTACTTCACCCAAAACCTATCAATGAATGGCGAACAAATCGCTGTTTATGAAGCACAAGAATTCGACAAACTTCCTCTAGAACAATATCTAGACAAAAACGGTAACCCTATTACTATTAGCGTTGCTTACCCAGGTCGCAACATCTATGCTAACCTATGGAAAGTAAAAGTTGGTCGTATCAACCTTATCCTTCTAGACACAGACACAGACTTAAATAACGAAGCAGACCGTTCAATCACTAGCCAACTTTATGGTGGTGACAACGAACACCGTCTAAAACAAGAAATTATGCTTGGTATCGGTGGTATGGCTGCTCTTAAAGAACTTGGTCTATCTAAAGAAGTATATCACTGTAACGAAGGTCACGCTGCATTCTTAAACGTTCAACGTTTAATCGACTATATCAAAACTGGTCTTAGCTTCAACGAAGCTATGGAACTTGTACGTGTTTCTGGTCTATTCACCACTCACACTCCAGTTCCTGCTGGTCACGATAAATTCGAAGAAGGCGTATTCCAATATTATATGAACGACTTCGCAAACCAATTAGGTCTATCTTGGACAGACTTCATGAACATGGGTCGTGAAAATCCTGGTGACTTAACAGAAAAATTCTCTGTAACTGTATTTGCTTGCAACACTTGTCAAGAAGTAAACGGTGTGAGCTGGTTACACGGCGAAGTTTCTAAAGATATGTTCAAAACTATCTGGAAAGGTTACTATCCAAGCGAATCTCACGTAGGTTATGTAACTAACGGTGTTCACTACCCAACTTGGGCTGCTTCTGAATGGCAAAAACTTCACGTTAAATCATTCGGCGAACAATTCCTTGCAGACCAATCTAACACTGCTCACTGGGAAAACATCTACAATGTTTCTGACGCAGAAATTTGGGAAACACGTAAAGCACTTAAACAACGCTTAATCGACTATATTAAAGCTCGTTTCACAGAAACATGGTTGAAAAACCAAGGTGACCCAGCTCGTATCGTAAGCCTATCAGAAAACATCAACCCTAACGCATTAACAATTGGTTTCGGTCGTCGTTTCGCTACTTACAAACGTGCTCACTTATTATTCACCGACCTTAACCGTTTAGCTAAGATTGTAAACAATCCTAACTATCCAGTTCAATTCTTCTTCACTGGTAAAGCTCACCCAGCTGACGCCCCAGGACAAAAACTAATTCAAAACATCATCGAGATTTCTCGTCGTCCAGAATTCCTAGGTAAGATTATCTTCTTAGAAAACTACGACATGGCTCTAGCTAAACGCTTAATCTCTGGTGTTGATATTTGGTTAAATACTCCTACTCGTCCACTAGAAGCATCTGGTACATCTGGTGAAAAAGCAGAAATGAACGGTGTATTAAACTTCTCAGTTCTTGACGGTTGGTGGTATGAAGGTTACCGCGAAGGTGCAGGTTGGGCTCTAACTGAAAAACGTACTTTCGTAAACCAAGCACAACAAGACCAACTAGACGCAGCAACTATTTACTCAATGTTAGAAAACGAAATTATTCCATTATATTTCGCTAAAAACAGTAAAGGTTACTCTCCAGAATGGATCCAATACATTAAGAACTCTTTAGCTAAGATCGCTCCTATCTACACTACAAAACGTATGTTAGATGACTATATCGATCGCTTCTATAGCAAACAAGCTAAACGTGCTAAAGCTCTTAAAGCAAACAACTGTGCTAAAGCTAAAGAAATTGTAGCATGGAAAGAAAATATGGCAGCTAACTGGGACAACATCGAAGTAATCGAATCTTCTGTAAACGACATGTCTCACTATATCGCTGACACAACTGATAAACAAGTTGTTACTGTTACTGTTGACGCTAAACAAGAAAGCGTAGCAAATGGTCTAGGTTTCGAACTTGTTATCGTTAAAATGATTGATGGTGCTGAAAAACTACACAAAGTAGTTCCTTTCACAGAAGTTAAAGTTGAAGGCGGCAAAGTAAATGCTAAACTTGAAATGACTCCAACTACTGGTGGTTCATTCAAATGTGCAATCCGTATGTACGCTAAAAACGACGCTCTTCCTCACCGTCAAGACTTCTGCTACCTACGTTGGATTTAATCTTATCCGATTATATAGCACTGAAGCTCCCAAGTTTTTGGGAGCTTCTTTTTTTATACACCCTTATTTTGCTTTACAAATAAGAATCATTCTTTTTTTATTTAAAATTTCAATTGAAAAATAATAATTTTATATTATTTTTGTATTCAATGCACAGATTTTGTTCAGTGTGCATATTATAAACAGAGTTCAATGTCTAAAAATAAATATATCCTTTTAATTTTATCTATTTTCACGTTACTACTAAGTAGTTGTAACGTGACTAAATATGTGCCAGAAGGACAATATTTATTGGACAATGTTGTTATCACTACAAAAGAGAAAGAACTGAAAGAAACAGATTTCAGTATTTATCTAAGACAACAACCAAATTTAAAATTATTTAATTTTATTCCTTTCAACCTAGGGCTTTATAGTATTTCAAGCCCAGACACAACCCTGTGGATCAACCGTTTCCTACAAAAAATAGGTGATGCTCCTGTAATTTATGATTCTACACTAGTACATTCTTCTGCTGCAGAGCTTAAAAAAGCAATGAACAACAAAGGTTATCTAAATGCAGAAGTAACACACCAAACTACATTTAAAAAGAAAAAAGCCAAGGTAAAATTTAATATTGTTGGAAATCAACCATATCGAATTAAAAATATCAGATATAAAATCAGAAATTCTGAAATAGAGGAAATTGTATTAAGTGACACCACCAAATCTTTGATTAAGAGAGGTAATTTATTTGATATCGACGTACTAGAAAAGGAAAGAGTAAGAATAGCAGATCTTCTTCGCACACAAGGTTTCTTCTCATTCGACAAAGAATACATAGGTTTTCTTGCAGACACCACAGCTGGCAATAAACAAGTAAACATCGACATGATTGTAAGACCAATAAGAAGAATGGTCGGTAAAAATGAATTCATAAGTATTGAACACGAAAAATATAACGTAAGAAATATAAATTATATCCTTACAGACAATGCAACATCGCTATCAAATGATAGTACTGTTGCTAGCTTGAAATACGAGAAATACAAAGACTTAAACATATACTCAAACAACGATTTTGTTAGACAAAATACGCTACACAATCTCACTAGCATAAATAGTAATTCACTATACAACGAGGAAACTGTAGACCAAACATATCAAAAACTAGCCAGTCTTAAAATATTTAAATACCTAAATATTTCATTCGCAGAAACAGAAGACAGCATCAGAGTTGTAGAAAATGCACTACAACAAGATAGTTTACTTTTCGGTATAGAAGATGCATCTACTAGCGACACCATTAGAATGAAACAACTAGATTGTAATATAATTATCACCCCTGAAAAATTACAATCATTCAGTTTTGAAATTGAGGGTACAAACAACGAGGGCGACTTTGGTATTGCAGGAAAACTTGGTTACAGCCATAACAACATCTTTAAAGGTGGTGAAAAATTTAAATTCCAAGTTCGTGGTGCAAATGAGTCTATTATTGGTTATCGTTCTATCTGGGAAGTTGGCACAGAAGCAAGTATTGGTTTCCCTACCATTCTATTCCCTTTTGTAGGAAGAAAATTTTTCCAAGACAATACATCAAACACAGAACTTCACCTAAACTTTAGTTACCAAATTCGTGACGAATACTCACGTATTATTGCAGGTTTAGGTATGAGATACAATTGGCAAACAAAACAAAGAATAAACCATTCGGTAAACTTGATAGACCTAAACTACGTATATCTTCCATATATTTCAGACAATTTCAGACAAACTATCAACAACTCACTTCTGAAATATAGTTATGAAGACCACTTTATTATGAGTGCAGGTTATGGTATTTCATTCTCAAACAAGAAAACCGAATCACTTTACAACTTCTACAATGTGCGTGCATCTGCAGAAATAGCAGGCAACCTTCTTTATGGTATATGCTACGGAGCAAAAGCCAACACTGATGCCAATGGTTCATATTTGCTTGGAAATATTCCATTTGCGCAATATGCAAAAGTGGACTTCGACTTTAGTTACACACACTTAGTAGATAAAAAGAACTCACTTGTTTACCACTTTGGTTTGGGAGTGGGCGTTCCATACTTAAACTCCACTATCCTACCATTTGAAAAACGTTACTACGGTGGTGGAGCAAATAGTGTGCGTGGTTGGTCGGCACGTTCATTAGGACCAGGTTCTTACAATGCAGGCACAAAAGTCGATTATATGAAACAGTCTGGCGACATAAAACTAGACTTAAATATAGAATATAGAACTAAACTTGTTTGGCTTCTAGAACTTGCTGCATTTATTGATGCAGGCAACATCTGGACTCTAAAAGACGAGGGCCAAGTAGGAGGACAATTTAAGTTTGACCAATTTTATAAACAAATTGCACTGAGCTATGGCATAGGTCTAAGATTGAACTTTGACTATTTCGTAATACGCCTAGACTGGGGTATTAAAGCATTCGACCCTTCTCGTGGCGATGGCGAACGTTGGCGTTTCGTTCCTGGTTGGAACATTCTAAAAGACACAGCCCTACACTTTGCAGTAGGTTATCCGTTCTAAAAAATGACCCGATAATAACTTAATTGTTAGCTTTATTTCTTTAAGGTACGGTCGGCACGCCGACCTATCCCTCCCACGACGTTCCGTCGCGGGCCCCTCCCGTTCACGAGACCACGGGCGGTCACGCCTCAGAAATAAACTAACAATTAATATTCAACTAAACAATTAAATATAAAAAACAAACAAAAAAACACCCAACAATGAACAATATCCTTGATTTAATAGGCAACACCCCACTTGTGAGGGTAAGTGAAGACCTAAATATTTATGCAAAATGCGAGTTTCTAAACCCTGGCGGTAGCATCAAAGACCGCGTTGCATACAATATGATATGTCAAGCAGAAAAAGACGGCAAACTAATACCAGGCATGACAATTATCGAACCTACCTCTGGCAACACAGGTATTGGTCTTGCCCTTGTGGGCGTACGTAAAGGTTACAAAGTAATCATTGTGATGCCAGAAAATATGTCTGAGGAGCGCAAAAGAATCATTCGTTGCCTTGGTGCAGGATTGGAACTTACTCCAAAAGAACTTAGCCTAGACGGCGCAGTAAAAAAAGCAGAAGAACTTGCTGCCGAACTTGGCGAAAATGCCTTTATACCTCAACAATTTGTAAATCCCAACAATCCAGATATCCACTACAGAACCACAGCAGTGGAACTGTTTGAGCAAATGGCTGGCGATATTGATATTTTCGTATCAGGACTTGGTAGCGGTGGCACACTTCAAGGCATTGGAAAATTCCTTAAAGAAAAAAATCCAAACATAAAAATCGTGGCAGTTGAACCAAAAGATGTATCTGCATTACTTGGTCACGAACCTGGACTTCACCAAATCCAAGGTATTGGCGATGGCTTCATTCCAGAAGTGCTAGACACAGAGCTAATAGATGAAGTAGTAGAAGTATCAGACGCTGATGCTATCTACACTACTCGCAAAATGGCAGAAGTTTATGGTCTTCTTTGCGGCACATCATCTGGAGCTAACGTGTGGGCAGCCATCCAAATGGCAAACAAATATGGCAAAGAAAAGAGAGTTGCTACTATTTTAGCAGATAGAATTGAAAGATATTTTAGTACAAATCTTTTGTAATTAAATAAATTGTATTATCTTTGTGCTCGCAAATTTTGCGGATGGTCTCGTAGCTCAGCTGGATAGAGCAACAGCCTTCTAAGCTGTGGGTCGTGGGTTCGAATCCCGCCGGGATCACAAAAAGGACTGAAGTTTTTCAACTTCAGTCCTTTTCTATTACAGATTCTCGAACCCACGACCCTCTTTTTTTTATTACTTTTTTTATTATCTTTGTAAATCACGAACCTAACTAAAATCAAAGAAATATGAAAAAAGTCCTATTACTTTTAAGCGCAGCTGTTGCACTTGCTATGACAGCATGCACTGGAGAGACTCCAGATGCACCAGACACAGAGCAAACTACTCCAAACTCACCTGCAGAGCCAGAGGCTCCTGTGGCAGATGAAAATGGTATTGCTCTGGCAAAATCTCCAAAAGAAGTTACCACAGGTAAACTTTACAGAACTAAAGTTAAAGGTGAAACATTTAACAGTACTGTCAATCTAGATATTTGGGTACCAGACTGTTACACTCCAGAAGAAAAATATCCAGTTCTTTACTTGCACGATGGTCAAAACCTTTATGATGCAAAATCTTCTTGGAACAAACAATCATGGGAAATAGACCAAGTGGGTGGCAGACTTATTGCCGAAGGCAAAATCAAACCATTCATTGCAGTGGGTATTTTTAGCATCGACAACACTCGCGTATGTGACCTAATGCCAGAAAAAGTGCTTACAGAGTACTTCGACCACGAAAAGTACCAAACAACAGGTTTTGAAAACTACTGCAAAAAAGAAATTAGAGGCGACGAATATGTAGACTTAATCGTAAACACTATTAAACCAATGATTGACTCTACATTCTCTACCCTACCAGACATGGAAAACACAGCAATTATGGGATCTAGTATGGGTGGTCTTGCTTCATTCTACGCAATGTGCGAACGCCCAGACATTTTCGGTACAGCTATTTGCGTTTCTACCCACATGAGTGTAGAGGGTGAAACTTCTTGGGCTGAAGCAGTATTTGCATACCTAAGAGACAAACTTCCAACCGACGGAAACCACAAAATCTACTTCGACTGTGGCGACAAAACCTCAGACTACTACTATGTACCATTCTTTGAAGAACTAGTTTCTATCCCACAAGAAAAAGGTTACACAGTTGAGAATGGCAAACTAAGCTATGGATTCTACCCTGGCACTGCCCACGACGAAGCATCTTGGTGTAAACGTGTTGATGTGCCACTAACTTTCCTTTATAAAAAATGAGATAAATAAAAAGTCTTGAATTACATCTTTTTATTCAACTCATTAGAAGTGGCTTCTAAATTTACTTTTAGAAGCCACTTTTATTAAACTCATTAAATTTGAAATCTGCTTATTTTTTATTAATTTTGTGCCGTTTATAAAAAATACGTTCAGATGGAATATAATTTTAAAAGTATCGAACAAAAATGGCAATCGTATTGGAAAGAAAATGCCATTTACAAAGTTGAAACAGACAAAAGTAAACCAAAATTCTATGTATTGGATATGTTCCCATATCCATCAGGTGCAGGCCTACACGTAGGTCACCCACTTGGCTACATAGCTTCAGATATTTATAGCCGTTACAAAAGACTTCAAGGCTTCAACGTGCTTCACCCAATGGGTTACGACGCATACGGTCTGCCAGCAGAACAATATGCTATCCAAACAGGTCAACACCCAGAAATCACTACAAAGAAAAATATCAATCGCTACCGCGAACAATTAGACAAAATAGGTTTCTGCTACGATTGGGACAGAGAAATAAAAACCTGTGAACCAGAATATTACAAATGGACACAATGGGCATTTATTAAAATGTTCGACAGTTGGTATTGCCAAAGAGCAGACGCTGCAAAACCTATTAGCATGCTTGTTGATATTTTCAACGAACAAGGTAATGCAAAAGTGAAAGCTGCTTGCACCGAGACTCCAATCTTCACAGCAGAAGAATGGAAAAGCTACGACGAAAAGAAACAACAAGAAATCTTGATGAACTATCGTATAGCATACCTAGCAGACATTAGCGTAAACTGGTGTCCAGAGCTAGGCACTGTGCTAGCAAACGACGAAGTGAGCGAAGGTCTTTCTGTACGTGGCGGTTTCCCTGTAGAACAAAAAGTAATGCGTCAATGGAGCTTGCGCGTGAGTGCATACGCACAACGTCTTCTAGACGGACTAGATAAAATCGACTGGACAGATTCACTAAAAGAAACCCAACGCAACTGGATTGGTAGAAGTGAAGGTGCAGAAATGGACTTTGCTATAGCAGATAGCGACATCACTATGACTGTGTTTACCACACGTGCCGATACCACATTTGGTGTTACCTTTATGGTGCTTGCTCCAGAGAGCGACTATGTAAAACAAATTACCACTGTAGAACAAAAAGCAGAAGTAGAAGCATACCTAGATGCTGTAAAACGCCGTACAGAACGTGAACGTATTTCAGACAGAAAAGTAAGCGGTGTTTTCTCAGGTGCTTACGCTATCAACCCATTCACTGGCGACAAAATTCCAGTATGGATTTCAGACTACGTACTAGCAGGATATGGTACAGGTGCTATTATGGCTGTGCCAGCACACGATAGCCGCGACTACGCTTTCGCTAAACACTTTAACTTGCCTATCATTCCAGTAATCGAAGGTTGCGACGTGAGCAAAGAAAGTTTCGATGCAAAAGACGGCATTATGTGCAACTCAGGCTTCCTAAACGGCCTACAAGTGAAAGAAGCTATTGCAAAAGCAAAAGTTTATATCGCAGAAAAAGGCATTGGTAAAGTGAAAGTAAACTATCGTCTTCGCGACGCTATTTTCTCACGCCAACGTTATTGGGGCGAACCATTCCCAGTTTATTACAAAGAAGGAATGCCTTACACACTAGACGTAGAAAAACTTCCACTTCTACTTCCAGAAATTAGCACATATCTACCTACCGAAACAGGTGAGCCACCACTAGGACGTGCAGAAAACTGGAAAACAGAAGAAGATTATCCACTAGAGCTAAACACTATGCCAGGCTTTGCAGGTTCTTCTGCATACTACCTACGCTACATGGATCCACGCAACAACGAAGCCCTAGTGAGCCAAGAGGCAAACGAATATTGGCAAAACGTGGACCTTTACATCGGTGGTACAGAACACGCTACTGGTCACCTTATCTATAGCCGTTTCTGGAACAAGTTCTTATTTGACCTTGGTCTTATTTGCAAAGACGAACCATTCCAAAAACTTATCAACCAAGGTATGATTCAAGGCCGCTCAAACTTCGTTTATCGTGTTATCGGCACAAATCAATTCGTATCATTGGGCTTAAAAGACCAATATAAAACACAAGAAATCCACGTAGATGTAAACATCGTGTCAAACGATATTCTAGACCTAGACAAATTCCGCGCTTGGATGCCAGACTTTGCTAACGCAGAGTTTATCCTAGAAGACGGCAAATATATTTGCGGTTGGGCTGTAGAGAAAATGTCTAAATCTATGTTCAACGTGGTAAACCCAGACGATATTGTAGAAAACTACGGCGCAGACACACTTCGCTTATACGAAATGTTCCTTGGACCTCTAGAACAATCTAAACCATGGGATACAAACGGTATCGACGGTGTTCACCGCTTCCTAAAACGTCTATGGGGTCTATTCTTTAAAGGCGACGATGTGAATGTTTCAGACGCAGAGCCAACAGCAGAAGAATACAAAACACTTCACAAAACTATCAAGAAAGTAACAAGTGATATTGAAAACTTCTCATTCAACACCGCAATTTCAGCATTTATGATTTGCGTAAATGAGCTAAACTCTGCAAAATGCAACAAACGTGCTATCCTAGAACCACTTGTAGTGCTTCTAGCACCATTTGCACCACACGTAGCAGAAGAACTATATCACGTACTTGGCAACGAAACCACAGTTTGCGACGCAGCTTTCCCAAAACACGATGAAAAATACTTAGCAGAAAACACTGTTAAATATCCAATTTCATTCAACGGTAAAGTGCGTTTCACACTAGAACTTGCAGCCGACCTAAATCCAAAACAAGTAGAAGAAATAGCACTTGCCAACGAGCAAACTGCTAAATACTTAGATGGTAAGGCGATTAAGAAGGTGATTGTGGTGCCTAAGAAAATTGTAAACATTGTTATTTAAGAATGTTTTTAAAGGGTGATTTTTACGTTGCCCTCGTCTTCGAAATCCTCATTTACGTCAGTAAACTCCGGTTTCTCAGACTTCGGGACGCCTTAAACTCCCTCCTTTAAAATTCATTCTTACTAAAAGCAATTGGGAATTCCTAATTCCTAATTATTCACTGACGTTCATCAATACGTCCTAATTCCTAATTATTTTGAGTGAAAATCTAAAACATAAAATGCTTGGTGCCCTTGCTTGGAGCTCTGTAGATAGAGTTGCCCAGCAAGGGACTCAAGCTATTATAGGTATTATACTTGCTCGCCTACTATCTCCATCAGACTATGGTCTAATGGGAGTTGTAATGATTTTCACTACACTTTCATATATTCTAGTAGAAGGCGGCTTCACAGCCTCACTAGTTAGAACCAAAGAAATCACAAAAGAACACACCAATACAGTATTCTATTCAAACTTAGCAGTATCTATAAGTTTATATATTATATTCTTTTTTGCCGCTCCATTAATAGCAGACTTTTTCTCACAAAAGGAACTTACTCCCCTTATTAGAGTAACAAATCTTGCCCTTATATTCAACTCTCTATACATAGTACCATATGGCCTAATAGAAAGGGAATTAAACTTCAAAAAACTAGCTAAAATAAATTTTATTAGCACCACACTAAGTGGTTTATCGGGGGCAGTTTCTGCATACTACAACGTAGGAGTGTGGGCACTAGTCATCCAACAAACATCATACCACTTTATACGAAGTATTTGTTTTTATATTTGGCAACGTTGGCTACCTAGCCTTATCTTTTCCAAAAAGGTATTTAAGGAATATGCATCATTTAGCATTCATATTCTTTCCTCAAACATTCTGAATATATTCTTTAATAATATATACACCTTCCTACTTGGTAAATTTTACTCTGTAAAACAATTAGGATATTACACTCATGCCAACAAAATGGCAGAAACAGCAAATTTCACTTTTAGTGCCATATTTGGTAAAACGAGTTACAACTTATTTGCTAAAATCCACGACGAAAGCGAAAGATTAATCAATGCCATAAGGCAAATGATACAAAAATCATCGTTAATAACTATTCCAACAACGATATTTTTAATTTTCGCGGCAAAACCATTATTCCTAACACTATTTGGAGACAAATGGCTTGCGTCTGTACCATATTTTCAACTTATCTGCATAGCGAACCTATTAAATATCGTTTACCTTATAAACAACTATGCACTAAACTCTATAGGCAAATCAAAGTTGAGTCTTAAAGTAGAAGTGATTAAAAGATGTTTAATCTTAATTTCTGTTCTATTATGCTTTAGCTATGGCGTAATGGAGCTATTGATAGGATATGTAATAGCATGCCTACTTGCATGGTTCACCTCACTACTTCAAGTAAATAAAACAATTGGCTTAAAAATAGGTGACCAACTAAAAGATATAGTACCTACTATGATTTGGAGCATCATAATTTGTTATTTAGGCTATCTTAGCGGATTACTTACAGACAATCTCTACTATAAACTAATAATACAAAGTTCTGTAAGCCTTAGCCTATACATTATAGTAATAACAATTTTCTATAGAGAATTATGGAATTATGTTATGAAATTCCTAAAAATTAAGAAGTAAATATCACAAAAGAGAAGCAATTTTACCAGCCAAAGCCTCACGAGAATAAGACTTAATATTATCATTGCCCAGATAAGGCTTTTTTAGAAACTCTTCTAGTTTAAATTCTTCTGTATAACACTCGCCAGCCCCACATTCATTTATCAAACGCATAGCATCGCCATCCTTAGGGCCAAAAAGAACTATCTTTCTGCCTGCTGCTAAGTATTCAAACAATTTGCCAGTAAGAATACCCTCATTGTTTGGAACATTTGGAATAAATAGCATTAGAGCATCAGAAGCCTGCATATATTCAATGGCCTTATCATGGCTCACATACGAAACAAACTCAGTTTGCACACCCCAAGACTCAATCTCCTTTCTTATCTCATCGCTAACCACCCCTACAAAGCGTAGCAAAATATCATTTCTGCCTTGCACAAGATTTTTCAATGGTTCTAAATCATATTGCGGAGCCATCACGCCAACGTAAGTTAAATAGTTAGGAGTTTGGACGTGTTGATGACCGTTAGGGACGATTTGATGACCGTTAGGGAATAATAGTGAGGAGTTAGGAGTTATTTTTTCTTTCTTATTTATTATAGTTGAATTAATAAAGTCTTTTTCATCGTAGCCATTTGGAATCACTGCAATTTTTTCTGCTACGTCGGCTTTTTCTGCAAAAAGACGCTTACACTCTTCGCTTACAGTGATAATTTGGTCTGCTCCTAGAAGCACAGAACGTTCGTAACGAAGATTGCGTTTTTTAGCCCAGCGTGTAGGATAAAGGTCTTCATTATAATAGATATCAGTCCAGGGGTCGCGAAGATCTGCTACCCATTTTAAATGCGGATAGAGGCGTTTTAGTTCTAGTCCTATTAGTTGAGTAGAATGAGGCGGAGAAGTGGTTACAATGGTTTCTATTGCCTCAGTCTCTATTATCTCCTTTGCCTTTGCTAAAGCATATTTGTTCCAACCACGTCTAGGGTCTGGAAGGAAGAAATTGCCACGTATAAAGCGTGAAATCTTTTGAATGAGATTTGGATTTGGTTCATTGGCAAATCCACCGTATGGCACCTCCTTTTTTGGTGACACCTTTTTGTACAGAGAGAGTATCTCACGTGTGCCAGTGCGATAAATCTTGATACCACTAGGCACGTCATTGCACAAACTCTCATCTATTTGAGGATATGATGCCACTGCAGGGTCCACCGTAAGCACTATAGTCTCTACCCCAGCCTTTGGCAAATAGTTTATAGTCTTGAGCCATCTCTGCACACCAGCTCCACCACTCGGTGGAAAATAATATGTTATAAGCAGTACCTTTTTCACTCTATTTTCATAAGCACTCACAAATATAACAATAAAGATTTAAACACTAGTAAAAATTTTTACAATAAAAAAGTCGCAGACCAAAAGGTTTGCGACTTTTATATTGTAATTAGTATTCTAAAATAATTATTTTAAAAGAGGGATTTTTAGGCGACCCGAAGTCTGAGAAACCGGAGTGTACATGAGGTACTCGAGGATTTCGAAGACTAGGGCAACGTGAAAATCACCTTATAAAATATAATTTTTAGTTGTTGAATACTTTAACAGCTTTACCAGAAGCATATTGTAGGATAACAATACCTGCAGCGTCAGCAGCAACTGGTTTACCTGTGATGTCATAAGCAGCGATGATAGCGTCTTCTGCGTCAACGTCTTCTAGGTCAGTAGAAGTAGCAGGAGTAGCAACAGCTTCTAGATAACCTTCACTAACAATTAATGTGAAAGTAACGTCATAAATACCATCAGCATCAATTGTTAAAGTGTTATCTCCTGATTGTGGATTTTGATATACACTATAAGAGTGATTTCCAACTACCTTATAACCATAATCACCTGCTGTTAATTCTACACCTTTTTTTACTAAAACCCAATTAGAACCATCTTGGGTCATATTGTTATCTTCTGCATTAGTATCCCAGTTAACACCTAAAAGTGCTTCAGCACCTACAATTGTATAAGAAGTAATTTCAACATTTCCAAATGGTACAGTTGATTTTAAGATAATGCTTGTTCCATCAGTAGTGATAGTAATAGTAGCTACTGATTTAATTGTAAATGTTACGTTATCAGCACTAGGATTATAACCTGGTGTACTTTGAGAAGCATCTACAGCACCTGTTCCTAAAGCATTTGTCCATGAACCATCAGTAACTTTAAATTCATAAGTACCAGCAGGTACATCTTCAAATACCGCTGTTCCATTAATAGGATAAACGCCAGGATCCCAATTTAAACCTGGTAATGTACCAGCAAGAAAATTTGCTGCACTAGCACTCATAGCAAACAATGTTGCTGCAACGAAAAGTAAAATTTTTTTCATAATAAATAAGTTTTTAGTTAAACAAATAAGTGAATTGTATTGATTTTAGTTTTAATATACTTCTAATATACTAAGAGTGATTTTTTAAGGAGGGATTTTTAGGCGTGTGCAGTGTGAAAAAACCGGAGTTTACTTGAGGTAAATGAGGATTTTGAACACAAACACAACGCCAAAAGCGCCCTTAAAAAACGCTCTTATTTTACCAAGCTTTTATCTCATCATACTGAGTAGCAAACCCTTGGAACTTAACTACACGTTTATTTCCTGTTTCTACTGCTTCAGCACTATCTTTATAGTAATATAGATATTCAACTTTCTCACCTTCAAATGAAGTTGGAGCTACGTGGAATGTCCAGTTGTTGTTACCAGCATCTACCATTCTAGAATATTCCCAGTTGTTGAAGTTACCAGAAACGTAAACTTCTGCTGTGCTACGAGGGACAGTAACATTTAGAGTCATATCACCCCAATATTCCACTTTGTCGTTTACTACACTACGACCACCTAATGGACGGTGATTGAAACGATATTCAGATTGGTCTGTGCGAGGACCCCATACATATAGATAGTGAAGGTCTGCAGGAACATTCTTTAAAGTACCAGCAAAGTGAGTATCATCTATTTTTTTAAGTTTCAATTTAGCGTCAGAGTGTTTCCAATATAGTGGATCACCTTCTTTACCAAAAGTACCTGCTACCCAAACTTCTTTTGTACCAGCTGGAACTTGAACATTGAATTCAACAACGCCATTGAATTTTTCTTTCTTCTTAGAATCTGAATAAATAGCGATGTATTTGTCATCTGTTTGATAGTTGTTATTTTTCAAGATAACAAAAAGACCAGACACATGAGATACTTCTTCGTCTGTTAAACCAAAGTATGATTTAATATTAGAAATAGTGTAGGTTAATGTGCCATTAGATTTTTTGGTCCACATAAATGTTCTAGTATTACATTTAGACCATTCTTGTTTTTCTTTAGCCCACTCACCGTTTTTATCTAATTCTAGACAAGTATAGATAAATACATCTTCGGTTTCCATCCATTTTTGATTCACATTAGGTGTATAGGTCAATACCAAAGCACCATTAGGATTAGGAGTCTCTGGAGTAACTACCAATTCGCCTTCTGCAGCATTCATTGTCAATGCTGAGAGAACTAATCCCATAAATGCAACAAACAATTTTTTCATATTTCTACATTTTAAGTTTACCTGTGTCAAAGATAATTCTTTTTTTTTAAAACGTATGCACCTTTTACCCAAAAAATTAAAACGATTGCGTCTAAAACCACTTTTTTTAACATATCAATGGTATTTTTTTAAGAAAATAGCACAAAAAAAAATGCGGCCACGTGACAAGCTCAGTGACCGCATTAGGTTAAAATCGCTTAGGCTTTATATTCGTCCCATGCTTTGATAGGAATTTCTGTTTCCTTCACTGTGCAGAATGCGTGAATAAACGCAGACGCAAGACGAGCGTTAGTAAGCAATGGTATATTGTGGTCGATTGCTGCACGACGTATTTTATAACCATTGGTAAGCTCGCGACGAGTTTGATTTTTAGGGATATTGATAACAAGGTCAAATTTTTTACCAGCCATCATATCGGTAATTTTTAGTTCGCTATCTTCATCGTCTGGCCAGCCTACTACTGTGGCGTTGATACCATTTTCTGCAAGGAATTTTTGTGTTCCTACGGTAGCATAGATATTGTAACCGTTTTTAGATAGTTCACGACATGGTTCTAGTAAGTCCACTTTAGATTTTGCATCACCAGAAGATACCATAATATTCTTTTCTGGAATAGTAGTACCTACAGCGATAAGTGAACTTAGAAGAGCTTCGTTGAAGTCGTCGCCGATACAACCTACTTCACCGGTAGAAGCCATATCAACACCTAAGATAGGGTCTGCTTTGTGAAGACGTGCAAATGAGAATTGAGACGCTTTCACACCAATGTGTTCAATATCGAATACAGATTTGTCTGGTTTAGAGTATTCTGCACCTAGCATAATGCGAGTAGCAGTTTCAATAAAGTTGCGGTTTAGCACTTTTGAAACAAATGGGAATGAACGTGAAGCACGTAAGTTACATTCGATTACTTTAATATCATTATTTTTAGCTAGGTATTGAATATTGAATGGACCTGTGATTTGAAGAGCTTTTGCAATTTGTTTTGAAATTTTCTTCACACGGCGCATTGTTTCAAAATAAATATTTTGAGCTGGGAATACTAGAGTAGCATCACCAGAGTGAACACCTGCAAACTCTACGTGTTCTGAAATTGCATATTCTACTACTTCACCGTCTTTTGCTACAGCGTCAAACTCAATTTCTTTTGCATTTTGAAGGAATTGAGACACTACCACTGGGTGTTCTTTAGATACTTGAGCAGCAAGAGAAAGGAATGCGTGTACTTGTTCTTTGT
The DNA here is from genome assembly GCA_045633865.1 of Candidatus Enterocola sp. Lineage (GTDB taxonomy): Bacteria > Bacteroidota > Bacteroidia > Bacteroidales > Paludibacteraceae > Enterocola. Next base: position 125,070 of record JAZQZD010000011.1, on the reverse strand, counting down.
CGTAGCAAACGTTCATAGCCGCACCAGAAAGCACGTAAGAAGGTCTGATAAGTACTGGGAAACCTACTTCTGCAATGAAATCGTCGATATCTTCAAAGCTTGTAAGCTCTCTCCAACGTGGTTGATCGATACCTAGGCTATCTAGCATAGCAGAGAATTTGTGACGGTCTTCTGCACGGTCGATATTGCATGCTTTTGTACCCAAGATTGGCACGTTTTGAGCATCCAACTTCATAGCCAAGTTGTTTGGAATTTGACCACCCATAGACACGATAACACCTTTTGGATTTTCAATATCTAATACGTCTGATACACGTTCAAATGAAAGTTCGTCGAAGTATAGACGGTCGCACATATCGTAGTCGGTAGATACTGTTTCTGGGTTGTAGTTGATCATAACAGACTCATAACCAAGTTTGCGAGCTGTTTGCACAGCATTTACACTACACCAGTCGAACTCTACAGAAGAACCGATGCGGTATGCACCAGAGCCAAGTACTACGATGCTTTCTGCAGCAGTCTTAGCTGGAGTAAATTTCACTCCTTCGCCGTATGTGAAGTATAGATAGTTTGTTTTGTCTGGATTTTCAGAAGCAATAGTGTTGATTCTACATACTGTAGGCACCACTTCCAATGCTTTTCTGTGAGCACGCACTCTAAGCGCAGCGTCGTGCATTTTGCCTTCTGGTTTTTCTACATAACGTGCAATTTGGAAGTCTGAGAAACCAAGTCTCTTAGCTTCTGCCATTACATCTACAGTAAGGTCTTCAATTTTGTTGAATGAAGAAAGCACCAATGTATATTTGTAGATATTTTCAAGGGCTGTTAGGAACCAAGGGTCGATTTTGGTAAGTTTTTCGATTTGTTCTACTGAATAGCCTTGCTCAAATGCGTATGCAATAGCAAAAATACGCATATCTGTTGGATGAGAAAGTGCGTGTTCAATATCATCAAATTTCATATTATTACCAACGAAACCGTGCATACCTTGACCAATCATACGAAGACCTTTTTGGATAATTTCTTCAAATGATTTACCAATAGACATGATTTCACCTACAGATTTCATTGCTGAACCAATTTCACGGCTCACGCCAACGAATTTACCTAAGTCCCAACGAGGGATTTTTGCAATGATATAATCTACAGAAGGTGCTACATATGCAGAATTTTTGGTACCCATTTCACCGATTTGGTCTAGTGAGTAACCTAATGCAAGTTTTGCAGCAACGAATGCTAATGGATAACCAGAAGCTTTAGATGCTAGAGCAGAAGAACGGCTCAAACGAGCATTGATTTCGATGATACGATAGTCGTTTGTTTCTGCATTGAATGCGTATTGGATGTTACATTCACCCACGATACCAATGTGGCGAACTACTTTAGTAGCGATATTTTGAAGAAGTTCGATTTGATCTTGACGAAGTGAAATAATTGGAGCAACCACGATACTTTCACCTGTGTGAATACCTAGTGGGTCCACGTTTTCCATAGGCACTACTGTGAAACAGTGGTCGTTTTTGTCGCGAATTACCTCAAATTCTATTTCTTTCCAACCTTTTAAGCTTTCTTCTACTAGAATTTGTTTTGAATATGCCAATGCACTTTCGCAAAGTTCGATAAATTCTTTTTCGTTTGTACAAACACCTGAGCCTAAACCACCTAGAGCGTATGCTGAACGCACCATTACTGGGAAACCAATTCTGTGTGCTACTTCTAGAGCATCTTCAAGTGATTCTACAGCTTGTGAAACTGGAGTTTTAGCTTCAATTTCGTCTAGTTTTTTCACAAATAGGTCACGGTCTTCTGTAATCATAATTGCTTCTACAGATGTACCTAAAACTCTAACGCCGTATTGTTCAAGTGTACCATTTAGGTAAAGTTCTGTGCCGCAGTTTAGTGCAGTTTGACCACCGAAAGCAAGAAGAATTCCGTCTGGACGTTCTTTCTTAATAATTTCGGTTACGAAATATGGGGTTACAGGAAGGAAATAAACTCTATCTGCTACACCTTCAGATGTTTGAATGGTAGCAATATTAGGGTTGATCAACACTGTTTCTATGCCTTCTTCGCGCATAGCTTTTAACGCTTGTGAACCAGAGTAGTCAAATTCACCTGCTTGACCAATCTTAAGCGCTCCTGAACCTAATAAAATTACTTTTTTACAATTTTCCATACTGTTATATAATGTTTTTGTTTATTTCAACACAAAAAAAATGCGTCGGTTAACAAAATAACTAACGCATATATAAAATAAAAAAGATATTCCACTTAGTAGAAAACATTGATTTTGAATGTGTTACGTTGTGTTTCATATCTTTAATTATTTACTATTAAAGAGCCCCATTTTCGGTATGCTCAAATTGGTGCAAAGATAATCAAATTATTTGGATTTTCGCAAGAAAATATCAAATAATTTAATTATCAGTTAGAAGTTAGAAATTAGGAGTGAGGAGTTACCTATTCTCTAAAATTGTATTTTAAGAGAGGGATTTTTAGGCGTCGTGAAGTCCGAAAAACCGGAGTGTACAAGTAGTACTCGAGGATTTTGAGGACGAACGCAACGATAAAAGCACCTCTTAAAATCAATTTTAATCTCTTCTTCCCATTAGTATCATTACGTAATATATCAGCGTTGCTAATGAACTTAGCGCTGCTACTACGTATGTGTAGGCTGCAGATTTTAGAGCATCTACTGCCATAGAGCGTTTTTCACCTTCTACGTAGCCTTTGCCTGTAAGCCACTGAACCGCACGAGTACTTGCGTTGATTTCTACTGGAAGTGTGATAAAACTAAACAATGTGGTAAGCGCAAAAAGACCTACTCCCACCTCTAATAATATAGGTGTAGTTTCTATCAGAATAATACCTAATAGCAACACCCATTGCACCCATTGCGAAGCAAAACTTACTATTGGCACAAGAGCAGAACGCATGCTAAGCCATTTGTAAGCGTAAGCGTGTTGCACTGCGTGACCGCATTCGTGAGCTGCAACGGCAGCGGCAGCCACAGAGTTTGACGAGTAAACACCTTCACTTAGGTTTACTGTTTGGTTTGTTGGGTTGTAGTGGTCTGTAAGCATACCAGAGGTAGAAACCACCTTTACATTTGTAATACCATGGTCGCGTAGCATTTTTTCTGCTACTTCTTTCCCTGTCATTCCGTTTGTCATAGGAATTTGGGAATACTTTTTAAATTTACTTTGCAAGCTTTGTTGCACAATAAAACTTACAATTGCAATACCGATAAATAAAATCCAATACATAATAATTATATTAAAAGTTAGGAGTTAGGAATTAGGAGTTAGGAGTTTTTCTCCCAAATCCTTATCCCTAACTCCACATATTTTTTATAAGACTTACTTTTAAAGGAGGGATTTTTAGGCGTCCCGAAGTCTGAGAAACCGGAGTTTACTGACGTAAATGAGGATTTCAAAGACGAGGGCAACGCAGAAAGCACCCTTTAAAATAAGTCGTCGTTAGATGTATCTAACAATAGTTTGTTCGCGGTCTGGACCCACAGAAACTATCTTGATAGGAACTTCTAGTTCGTCTTCTAGGAAGTCTAGATATGCATTGAATTCTGCTGGGAATTCGTCTTCAGATTTCATTTTTGTCATATCTGTTTTCCAACCTGGAAGTTCTTTGTAGATAGGTTCGATACTATCGTTGATTTCGTATGGGAAGTAATCTATTTCTTCACCATTGATTCTATAGCCAACGCAAGCTTTGATTGTGTCAAAGTCGTCTAACACGTCGCTTTTCATCATAATCAACTTGGTCACACCGTTTATCATTACAGAATATTTAAGAGCAACAAGGTCTATCCAACCACAACGACGTTTACGTCCTGTAACAGAACCAAATTCGTGACCTTTTTGGCAAAGTGTTTCACCTACTTCATCAAACAATTCACTTGGGAATGGACCTGCACCTACACGTGTACAGTATGCTTTAAAGATACCATAAACGTCGCCTATTTTATTAGGAGCAATTCCCATGCCAGTACAAGCTCCGGCACAAATTGTGTTTGATGATGTCACAAATGGATATGAACCAAAGTCCACGTCTAGCATTGTACCTTGAGCACCTTCACAAAGAATTGTTTTGTCTTGTGCAAGTACATCGTTTAAATAGTGTTCACTATCTATTAAGGTGAAGTTTTTAAGATATTCGATGCCTTCTAGCCAAAGTTTTTCTGCTTCTTCAATATCGTAAGCAAAATTCATTGATTTTAAAATTGACTCGTGACGTGCTTTTGCCACAGCGTATTTTTTGTCAAAATCTAATAGAATATCACCTACTCTTAAGCCATAACGACCTACTTTATCTGTGTATGTAGGGCCGATACCCTTACCTGTAGTACCTACTTTTGCATCACCTTTTGCAGCTTCGTTTGCAGCATCTAAAATACGGTGAGTAGGCATAATAAGGTGTGCTTTTTTAGAAATGTATAATTTCTTGGTTAAATCGTGTCCAGATTTTGCAAGCGCTTCTGCTTCTGCTTTAAATAATGCAGGGTCTAAAACCACACCATTAGAAATTACATTGATTTTATCTCCTTGGAAAATTCCAGAAGGAATAGAGCGTAAAACGTATTTTTCTCCATTAAATTCTAATGTATGTCCAGCGTTTGGACCACCTTGGAAACGTGTAATAACGTCATAATTAGGTGTTAATACGTCAATTACTTTTCCTTTACCCTCGTCACCCCATTGTAGGCCGAGTAATACATCTGCTTTAGTCATTTTATTATAGTTTTATACAAATTTCGTTTTAAACGGTTTCAAAATTACAAAAAAAATAGTAATTATTATCTATTCAGATTAAAAAAAATCCTAATTACTAATTCCTAATTCCTAATTAATTACTATCTTTGTGAAAAATTTATTAATTAATAAACATTTATATTATGGCACACGTTATTTCAGATGATTGTATCGCATGCGGTACTTGCATCGGCGAATGTCCAGTAGAAGCTATCAGCGAAGGCGATATCTATTCTATCAACCCAGACATTTGCACAGATTGTGGTACTTGCGCAGAAGCTTGTCCAACAGGCGCAATCAATCCAGCTTAAGTTCTGATTGAACAAAAAAAATAAAAAGCGAAGATTTCTCTTCGCTTTTTTATTTTCCAGAACTTCTTATTCAGATTCTGTTTCCTGAGAAGGTACTTCATTTAGTTGAGCACGCATAAAATCTAATGCTTCTTTGAAAGCTGATTCGAATTTATCAAAATCTTCTTTATACAAGAAAATTTTATGCTTTTCAAAAATAAATTGTCCTTCTTCTGTCACCGATTTACGTTTACTTTCTGTGATAGAAAGGAAAAGATCATTTCTTCTATCTTTCTTCACATCTAAGTAATACATACGTTTACCCGCTTTGATAGATTTAGAAAATACAATTTCCTTATCTTCACGTTCAACACGTTGTTCACTGCGTTCTTCTTTTACCTCGGGCGCAGAGGTTCTGAATGTTCTCTCTTGCAGTTTTCCAAAAAAGTTTAACATCTTCTTTATTTTTTACAATTCGGTTACAAAAATGCACTTTTTTATTTGTATTACAAAATAATTACAAAAAAATTTATAATTTTTAATACACACTCTTTTTTCTTTAAATTTAAAAACTTAACTTTGCACTATATTATATAAATATCATAACGATGATAAACAGAGTCTTAATCCGTATTAAAATTATTCAACTCCTTTACTCTAACCAATTAAACGAGGGAAAGAGCATTGCAGATTTCAAAAGAGAGTTGTCTGAGAGTCTTGAGAAAACCTACGAACTTTATCACTGGCTTCTTCAGTTAATTATAGACCTAAGAGAGTTTGCAGAAAAACGCATTGAATTTGGTCTTAATAAACGTTATCCTACAGAAGAAGATCTAAACCCAAACAGACGCTTTATTCAAAACAAAGTGGCTCTTGCGGTAGCGAACAATGTTGAACATAGAGAATTCGCTAAAGCAAATGGCATTTCATGGGAAGAATACAACGACCTTATTAAAGGATTGTTTGAGGCTATTTGTGCTTCTGAATATTATAAAACTTATATGTCTGCAAGAGCAAATACATTTGCAGATGATAAAATGATTTGGAGACAAATCTTCAAAAAAGTCATTTTCACATATAAACCATTTGAAGAACGCTTAGAAAGCATGGACATATATTGGAATGACGACATTGAAATAGTTGCTAGTTTCGTAGAAAAAACTATTAAAAAACTTGAAGAAGGATGCACAGACATTGAACTTCTTCCTCAATACAGAGATGCAGAAGACGAAGACTATGCTATGCTAGTTCTATCTAAAGCTATTGAATATGGTGAAGATTACAAAGAACTTGTTAAATCTTTCTCTCAAAACTGGGAAAAAGACCGTATTGCAGTAATGGATATGTCTATTATGCAAGCAGCTATCGCTGAAATCAACTTCTGCCCTACTATACCTGTAAATGTTACTCTTAACGAGTTTATTGAAATAAGTAAATACTATAGTTCTGAAAAGAGTAGCTTATTTATTAATGGTATCTTAGACCGCGTAGTTAACAAATACAAAGAAGAAAAAACACTACTTAAAGTAGGTATGTACGTAAGTTAGGAGTTAGGAGTTAGGAGTTAGGAGTTCGGAGTTAAATTAAAAATTAAACATTAAACTTTAAACAATATGAATTACATTTTATTACAAGCTGCAACAGCAACAGAAGGTTCTGGTTGGAGTTCAATTATCATGATAGTTTTAATGTTTGTGGTAATCTATTTCTTCATGATTCGTCCACAACAAAAACGTCAAAAAGAAATTAAAAAATTCCGCGACAGCATTAAAAATGGTGATAAAGTCATCACAGCTGGAGGTATCTATGGTAAAGTAAAAGACGTAAAAGAAACTACTATTACATTAGAAATTGCTGATAATGTACGTATCACCATAGACAAAAATTCTGTTTATGCTAATGCAATAGATTCTAACGCTGAAGCTAACGCAAACAATGCATAATATGCAAAACACAGAAAAAAATAAATTAACTAAAATTTTAAATAAAATGAAAGCGTTCCTCTTTACGAGGGATGCTCTCATTTTTTTGTTTTTCCTCATCTGTTCTGCCATCTTTTGGTTTACACTAACTATAAATAAAACATACGAACAAAATATAAGAATTCCTATTGAATACATTAATGTTCCACCAGAAATAGAATTTACCACAGAACTACCAGACTCTTTTAGTGTAAAACTTAAAGACAAAGGCACTTCTATCATCTCATATCAGTTCCAAGAATTTGATCCTGTTGTAATAAACTTCAACGACTATTCTGTTTATTCAAACAACAATACATGGACAATTCCTACTTCTACACACTTTGAAAAATTTGTAAAAAAACAAATAAATCAAAGTTCTATTATCTTAAACTATTATCCAGAAGAAATAGTTATAGAAAAAAAACTATTAGATTCTAAAAAAGTGCAAGTGAAGCCACTTGTAAATATCAACTTACAAAAGCAATACTTTTTGTGCGATAGCATTACTACCCTACCAGATTCTGTCACACTTTATGGTTACAAAGAAATCTTGGATAGCTTAGAAGAAGTTTATACAGAAGAATACACTTCAGACAACCTTAAAGATACATTAAAAGCTACCTTACAACTTGCTTTACCTCCACATTGCAAAGCAAACCCTAGTAAGATTGACGTAACTGCTCCTATTGAGTTCTACACAGAAAGCGAAATAGATTTATCTATAAGAGTGAAGAACTTACCAGAAAATATTGTTGTTAAGACTATCCCAGAAAAACTAAACCTTAGTTTTCTTGTAGGACTTAGCAGATACAAAGATATTAGACCTTCCGACTTTATACTTTCTATAGATTACGAGTCGTTAAGACAAAGTAATTCAAACACAGAAACTGTTTCAATAGAGTCTTTCCCTGCACATATAAAACAACCATACCTAAAAGAAAATAAGGTGAAATGGTTAATTGAATTTGTTGAACCTAAATGATAAAAGTAGGCATAACTGGCGGTATCGGTTCTGGTAAAACACATATTTGTAAACTCCTAGAACTTATGAATTTCTCTGTATTTTATTCAGATGCAGAGGCAAAAAACATTCAAAACACCGACCCTGAAGTGCGCACAAAACTTATAAAACTCTTTTCTGAGGAATGCTACACAGAAGATGGTTTGAACAGAAAATTCTTGGCAGAAATAATATTTAGCGACCCTACGGCTAAAAAGCAAGTAGAAGAAATAATGCACCCTGCGGTGGCTAAGCATTTTACACAATGGTGCGAAACAAAAGAGGCCTCTAACGAAAAAATTGTTTTTATTGAGAGTGCTATTCTTTACGAAAGTGGTTTTGATAAAATGGTAGATAAGGTTATAATGGTGTATGCAGACGAAGAGGTGCGTATAGAAAGAAGTATGCGTCGCGACGGAGCAGACCGCACTGCCATTGAGGAAAGAATCAAAAATCAAGGTTCAGACAAAGAAAAGTGCAAAAAAGCAGACTTTGTTATCTACAACAATCCAAACGACCATATAAACAAACAACTCCTCAACATAGTCAAGGAGTTGTACTACACAGAAGATTAAATGGTTTATTTAATAAATGACCTATCCAACTCTTGTGACACATTTATCATAAAGTCACCCATTTTTTCTAGTTCATTTATTATGTCTATATAATAAACACTTGTTTGATAATTTTTCTTGTTATCTTCTATATCGTCTATTTCAGAATCTCTTAGCATATTTCTAAGTTCGTTTATAGTTTCTTCTGCTTTATACGCTTTAGAAATATCACCAAGTGAACCTTCGTTTGCTAGCATAAGATTATTAATCATAATTTCGTATGCAGCATCTACCGTAGAAACCATATTTAATAGATTTGCTATAGTTGTTTCGTCGAAACTCTTTTGGTGAGCATTTCTTCTTAAAATAATACGGCTAATTGATTCACCTGAGTCGCCCAAAGATTCCAACTCACCTATTATTTTATACATTGACTTAATCTTCATCGAAGTTTCTTCGCTAATATCGCCAAGTGATACTGAGTTTAGGAAACTTGCTATTTCAGATTCTATCCTATCTGAGATTTCTTCATATTTCACCAATTTGGCACGGAATTTTTCAAATTCTTCTGTTTTAGACTCTTCTATAGCAGATTTCACATAACCAAGACCTTTTCTTGATATATTAGCAAAATGAACTATCTCATTCATAGATTGACCTAGTGCCAACTCTGGTGTAGCGATAGGACCAGCATTGATATATTTAAGTTTGTATTCTTCTTCCTCTTTATTTTTAGGACCTTTAATAACAAAGCAAACTAGTTTTTCTATAGCAGGAACAAACCAAATAAGAATAAATGTGTTTATTGTATTAAATAAGGTGTGAAGCATAGAAAGTCCATACAATGCTGCTATTTGCGCTTCTGTTTGCACTGGCATTCCTTTTGCGTCGTATTCCATTTGAATTGCAAAACCTTCTGAAGCAGGGTTTGGCAAACTAAAGATAGTTGAAGTAACCCAACCTATAAGTTTAAGGAATAGTGAATATATAAGAAGTGCCCAAATCACACCAAACACATTGAAAATTGTGTGTGCCAATGCTGAACGTTTCGCTGATGTATTTCCTACTGCAGCCGCTATATTTGCAGTAATTGTGGTACCGATATTTTCACCTAGCACCATAGCACAAGCCATATCAAATCTTATCCAACCCATATTTAGCATAATGAGTGTAAGAGCCATAGTGGCACTAGAAGATTGTAGAACCAATGTGAGCAGTGTACCAAATACTAAGAATATTAATACAGAACCAAATCCATAATCTTGCCATCCCTGAATAAATGAAAGCACTTCTGGGGTTTGCTGCAAGTCTGGGACTGAATTTTTCATTAATGAAAGACCTAAGAATAGTAAAGAGAACCCTACTATTAACTCTGAGATATTTCTTCTCATATCTTTTTTTGATAGAGAAAGCACAAAACCTAATGCCATTAAAGGTACTGCAAGAATTGAAATATCTGCTTTAAATCCTAGCCAAGATACCAACCATGCTGTGACTGTGGTACCAATATTTGCACCCATAATCACACTTATGGCTTGTGCCAAGGTAAGTAATCCCGCATTTACAAAACTTACCACCATTACAGTAGTTGCACTTGAAGATTGAATCACAGACGTGATTCCTAGTCCAGTAAGTACACCCTTAAATGGATTTGAAGTCATTGCTGAAAGGAAATTGCGAAGTCTGTCGCCTGCCGCTTTTTGAAGTCCCGAACTCATTAAGTTCATGCCGTATAGGAACATACCCAGTGCTCCCAACAGCGTAAATAATTGTAAAATCATAATTTATATATAAAATTTATTTTTTTGTTACTATCACCAGTAACATTCTCATTATTAAAAGTTTATATTCAAGTACATGTAAAAGAATTTCTACTCTTTTTCTACTAAATAATAAACTCTCTTTGCAGTATTAGCCTACAGTTTGGCCTAGAAATAAAAGAATGAAGATTTATAGAATTTTCTTGTAATGAATACTTTAAGCCTATATTCACCACTTTATCAGATTTTATATATGTGAAATTATGTTTTAGATTTTCAAATCTTTTTAATGTACGCTGTACACGAACAGAAACAGAATTGGAAGAAGTAATTGAATTGTTTGAGCAAAGATTTGCATCTGTAGAATATGCATAAAGACTGCTAGAGTTTAACTCAGTTTGAGGTATCTTTATATTTCCCTCAGAAACTGAATCTACATCTGTAAAAAACTCTAACGAACAAATTAGAATTACTAATACAGACAAACAAACTAATAACCTATTCATCTTTTCAATAAGTAACTCAATGGCAAAATTAATAAAAATCCTAAAAACACAAGTTAATCTGTAGTAATAAAATTGTTTATACACTATTATTAATATTATTATTGATTTTTCCACTGTTTTTAACTAACTTTGTAGCAATTTTGTAGCATACAATGGGAAGAATTTTAGCTATCGATTATGGAAGAAAAAGAGTTGGCGTGGCTGTAACAGACCCTCTACAACTTATTGCAAATGGACTTACTACTGTTCCTTCTGCAAATATTGTTGACTTTATATGTGACTACGTAAGCAAAGAAAATGTGGAAAGAATCATTGTAGGATTGCCAAAGCAAATGAACAATCAGCCTTCTGAATCAATGAAATACATTAAGCCTTTTGTGGCAAAATTAAAGAAACGTCTTCCTAATATGCCAATTGAATATTCTGATGAGCGTTTTACTTCTGTACTCGCCCACAAAGCAATGCTCGATGGCGGTTTAAAGAAGAAAGACAGACAAAACAAAGCCTTGGTAGATGAGATAAGTGCTACCATTATTTTACAAGATTACTTAGAATTTAAAAAATACAGCATATGATTTACCCAATAGTTATTTATGGAAACGCAGTTTTAAAAAAACAAGCAGAGCCTATCACTCAAGATTATCCAGAACTTCCTACTCTTATCGAAGATATGTTTAAAACTTTGGATAGAGCCGAAGGAGTGGGTCTTGCTGCTCCACAAATTGGTCTGCCAATAAAGTTATTTATTGTAGATTTAAGCCTACTTAAAGATGAAAATCCTGCATGGGCAGACTTCAAAAAGGTGTTTATCAACCCTGAAATCACATTCTTTAGCGAAGATAAGGAAACAAAAGAAGAGGGTTGTTTGAGTATTCCTGGCGTATCTGAAAGAGTGCCTCGTTCACTTTCTGTAACTATACATTATTTCAACGAAAATTGGGTAGAAAAAACTGAAACTTATTCTGGTTTTGAGGCGCGTGCAATTCAACACGAATACGACCACCTAATGGGTCACGTGTTTGTTGATAGAATCTCTCCTATCCGCAGACAAATGATATCTTCTAAGCTTTCTTCGCTAAGCAAAGGCAAAGTGAGAACGCATTATAAAGTTAGGAATTAGGAATTAGGAGTTAGGAGTTAATTTTGTAATTAAAAATGCGATATTGCGATGAGCGGAAATAGATTTTATGAAATGATTAACGTTAAACAAAAGCGTTGTCTGAGCGCAGCGAGTTTAGCTTTTGTAGTTAATCATAAATAAAATCCCGCGAAGAGCTCTACTCGCAATTTTTAATTATAAAATTATAAATACACAAATAAACAATACAAAACAACGATAATATGAAAATTTTAGTAACTGGAGGTACTGGTTTTATTGGTTCTCACACTGTGGTAGAACTTATAAATGCAGGTTGCGAACCAATAATTGTAGATAACCTTTCAAACTCAAACATTGGAGTGCTAGATGGTATCGAAAAAATCTGTGGTGTAAGACCTAAATTTTACGAAATAGATTGTAGAGACAAAGATGCTCTAGACAAACTAATGGAAGAAAACAAAGGCATCGACTCTATCATTCACTTTGCGGCAAGCAAAGCCGTGGGCGAATCTGTAGAAAAACCTCTTTTATACTATAGAAACAACTTAGTTTCTCTACTGAACTTACTTGAACTAATGAAAAAACATGAAATTAAGAACATTGTTTTTTCTTCTTCTTGTACTGTTTATGGTCAACCAGAAATACTTCCTGTTACAGAAAACGCACCTATTCAAACAGCACTTTCTCCATACGGCAACACCAAACAAATCTGTGAAGAAATAATCACTGATACAGTAAACGCAGACAAAAATATTTCTGCAATCCTGCTTCGCTATTTCAACCCTATTGGGGCTCACGAAAGTGCAGAAATTGGCGAACTTCCTATCGGTGTGCCACAAAATTTAATACCTTACGTGACCCAAACTGCAGCAGGCATTAGAGAGTGCCTGAGCGTGTATGGCGACGACTACAACACCCCTGATGGTTCTTGTATTCGCGACTATATCAACGTGACCGATCTTGCAAAAGCTCACGTAGTGGCAGTAAAACGTTTGGCAGAAAACCTAAACAAAAAACAAGTAGAAGTGTTCAATATTGGTACAGGTAGAGGTCTTTCTGTGCTTGAAATCATAGACGTTTTCCAAAAAGTAACTGAAGTAAAACTAAATTATAAGATTGTTGGCCGTAGAGCTGGTGATATAGAACAAGTGTGGGCAGACCCTACTTGGGCAAACACCGAACTTGGTTGGAAAGCAGAAAAAACAGTAGAAGAAACCCTACTTTCTGCATGGCGTTGGCAAGAAAAACTAGGTAAAAAGAACTAATATGAAACCTTACGTATTTAATGTAGCAGAAATCACAGAAGCTTGTATTAAATGGATACAAGACTGGATGCAAAAGAATGGCAACAATGATACCAAAGTTGTGATTGGCATAAGCGGTGGCAAAGACTCTACCGTGGTGGCTGCGCTTTGTGCAAAAGCCATTGGCAAAGATCGTGTGCTTGGTGTAATGATGCCTAACGGTGTGCAACCTGATATTTCTGACTCACAAAAAATAGTAGATTTTCTGCAAATTCCACACCTAACAATAAACATAAACAATGCATATACAGGACTTACAGAAGAGATAAAAACTCAAATGAGTTTAGAAAGTCTAAGTCCTCAATATTTAACCAACACCCCTGCCCGCCTTCGCATGACTACCCTTTATGGCATTGGAGCTATAATAGGTAACGCGCGCGTTGTAAATACCTGCAATCGTTCAGAAGATGTGCAAGGTTACTCTACTCACTATGGCGACAGTGCAGGCGACTTTGCCCCTGTGGCAAAACTTACCACAGAGGAAGTGGTAGCAATGGGCGACTATCTTGGTTTACCTTACGACCTTACACACAAAGCACCTTCTGATGGTATGTGTGGCAAAACAGACGAAGACAATCTAGGTTGGACTTATCACGAAATAAACCAAGTGATAAGAGAAAACGAGGTGGGTGAACACTACGAACAAATTGTAAGAAGATACAAGTTTATGCAATTTAAACTTCATGCTGTGCAATTGCCTGCGTTCCTACCAGAACTTCCAGACTACTTCCTTGAAGAATTTGGGATATAGTTAGGAGTTTTCTTTTGAAAAACGAGGCATAGGAACCTATAAATTGTAGTAAATTTGTAACAATTATGCTGTAAAACATATTTTTTGAGAGGTAATTTTTGTTATCTCTCATTTTTTTTGTATTTTTGCACAGAATTTTAAAATTTGTGCAAAAATGATTGAACAAAATCTTATCAAACTTTTTGAGCATAGTTTCAAAACAAACTGGGAACTACCTGCTTATACAAATTATTACAAAAAACAAACTCTTACTTATGAAGAAGTTGCTAAACAAATAGCAAAACTACACCTTCTATTCGACGAGTTGCAAATTCAACCTGGAGATAAAATCTCTCTAATTGGTAAAAACACCCCAAACTGGACACTTACATACGTTGCTGCTGTAACATACGGAGCAGTAATAGTTCCTATTCTTCAAGACTTCAATACAAATGACATTCACCACATTGTAAATCACTCAGACTCAGTACTTTTATTCTGTAGTGATAACATTTGGGACAAACTAGAAGAAGAAAAAATGGAGAACTTAGCAGGTGTATTCTCACTTGATGATTTCCGCTGCGTTCACCAAAGAGATGGTCAAGGCATACAAAAAATTATGTTAGACTTAGACTCTAAATTCAACGAAAAATACCCTAAAGGTTATACCCAAGAAGATATTTGTTATGCAGAGCGTGACAATACTGAGCTTGTAATGATTAGCTACACCTCTGGCACAACAGGCTTTAGTAAAGGTGTTATGATTTCTGCAAATGCACTTGCAGGAAACATTACATTTGGTATCCGTACCAAACTTCTTAACCGTGGCGATAGAGTATTGAATTTCCTACCACTAGCTCACGCATACGGTATGGCATTTGACTTTTTAACAGCTACTTGCGTTGGTGCTCATACATACCTACTAAACAAAATACCTAGTCCAAAGGTACTTTTAAAAGCATTTGAAGAAATTCGTCCTACTGTAATTTTCACAGTACCACTAATTCTAGAGAAAATATATAGAAAACAACTTCAACCTACTCTAAACAAGAGAAGCATGAAGATGGCTCTAAGCATTCCACTAGTAGATAACAAGATTTACTCACAAATAAGCAAAAAACTGCACTCTGCATTTGGCAACGAATTTAAAGAAATCATCGTAGGTGGTGCTCCTCTAAACAAAGAAGTAGAACAATTCCTACGTAAAATCGGTTTCCGTTTCACAGTGGGTTATGGTATGACAGAATGTGCTCCACTTATCAGTTATGCTCCATGGTCTGAATGCAAAGAGGGAGCTTCAGGAAAGATTCTTGATATAATGGAAGTGAGAATCGATTCTTCAGACCCATATAACGTAGCAGGCGAAATCCAAGTACGTGGTGAAAACGTAATGAGTGGATATTATAAAAATGTTGAAGCTTCTAAAGACACATTTACAGAAGACGGTTGGCTTAAAACTGGCGACGTAGGCGTAATTGACGAAGAAGGATTCATCTTTATTAAAGGTCGTTGCAAAACTATGCTTCTTGGTGCAAACGGTCAAAACATTTATCCAGAAGAAATAGAAGCAAAATTAAACAACATGCCTTTCGTAAACGAAAGTATTGTAATAGAGAAAGATGGAAAACTTTATGGTTTAGTTTATCCAGACCTAGAAGCTGTTGATGCTGCTTGCATTAGCACAAAAGACCTAGAAGTGGTAATGGAAGAGAATAGAAAAAATCTTAACAGCATAGTTGCATCATACGAAGGTATTACAAAACTTATACTTTATCCAACTGAGTTTGAAAAAACTCCAAAAAGAAGTATTAAAAGATATTTATACACAAACATACAAATCTAATTAACGTTTTTTAACTTAATTAGTTTTAAGCGAGTTTTTAATATAATTATCTTTGCAACGCATAAAAAACAACAGTTGTTTAATATTTAAATTTTAAAAAAATGAAAAAAATCGTTTTATTCGTAGCTGCTGCTGTTGCTGTTGCTTTCGCATCTTGCAACGCTTGCCAAGAACAAGCTGAAGAAGCAGTTGTTGAAGAAGTTGCAGTAGAAGAAGTTGCTGAAGTTGCTGACTCTGCAGTTGCTGACTCTGCAGTTGTAGAAGAAGTAGTTGAAGCTGCTGCTGATTCTGTTGTTGCTGAATAATTTCTCAACACAAAAAAAAATAAAACCGTAAGGCTTAGCTTTGCGGTTTTTTTTGTATCTTTGCGTCGCTATGATTCAACGTATCCAAAGTATATATTTATTAATTGTATTTATACTAAGTATAGTACAATGTTTTTACCCTTTTGCCGCAGTTGAAGGGGTGGCTCTAGGCATGGGAAACTGCTATATCTATGCAGGTCTTGCTGTGATTGTACCAATCGTTGCATTGGTAAGTATTTTTATGTTTAAGAAACGCATTTTGCAAATGCGACTTAATAGTTTCAACATTATATTAATGGTGTTTCAAATCATTAGTATGGTAGCGTATTTCTTCTACTTTAAGTCAAATACCGTAGCAGAAGAAGTACTTCCTACACATATTTTATTGCCATTTGCACTTCCTATTATCAATATAATATTAACATACTTGGCAATTCGTGCCATTGGCAAAGACGAAGCGTTAGTTCGTTCGCTTGATAGACTTAGATAAATAAATAAAACAACATAAACTCATGAGCAAAAAATTTACAGAGTATCAACAATTTAACCTTTCTGCGATTGGCAAAGAAATGCAAGCAGAATGGGAAAAGAATGATGTTTTCAAAAAAAGTATAGAAACTAGAGAAGGCTGCAAACCTTTCATTTTCTTTGAAGGTCCACCTTCTGCCAACGGTATGCCTGGTATTCACCACGTAATGGCTCGTTCTATCAAAGACCTTTTCCTTCGCTACAAAACTATGCAAGGATTTAAGGTTACTCGTAAAGCAGGTTGGGACACACACGGTCTGCCTGTAGAACTTGGTGTAGAAAAAGCACTTGGCATTACTAAAGAAGACATTGGTAACACTATCTCTGTAGAAGATTACAATTCTCACTGTCGTAAAGACGTGATGAAATATACAAAAGAATGGGAAAGTCTAACTAGTAAAATGGGTTACTGGATAGACATGGAAAACCCATATATCACATATACCAACGACTATATCGAAAGTTTATGGTGGTTACTTAAACAACTTTACAATAAAGGTCTTCTTTATAAAGGTTATACTATCCAACCATATTCTCCAGCCGCTGGTTCTGGTCTAAGTTCTCACGAGCTTAACCAACCTGGTTGCTATCGCGACGTAAAAGATACCACTGTAACTGCTCAATTCAAGGTAAAAGGCGAAGAAAATCTATATATTTTAGCATGGACCACTACCCCATGGACTCTTTCATCAAACACTGCTCTATGTGTTGGTCCAAATATAGACTATGTTCGCTATGCAACTCAAAACCCTTATACCAAAGAAGATATAGAAGTAATCCTAGCAAAAGACCTATTCAAAGCATACTTTAAAGATGCAGAATGCCCTACAGAAACATTTAAAGGTTCTGAAATCGTAGGTCTTGAATACGAACCACTTCTACCTTTCTTTACTCCACAAGAAGAAGGCGCATTTAGAGTAATAGCTGGCGACTACGTTACCACAGAAGATGGTACTGGTATTGTACACATCGCTCCTACATTTGGTGCTGATGACGCACGCGTAGCGAAAGCTGCAGGTATTCCTCCAATGCAAGTTCTAGACAAAAACGGTAATCTACGTCCACTAGTTGACCTTCAAGGTAAATTCTATGCTATTGAAGACCTAGATGCTGAATATGTTTCTAAATTTGTGAACGTTGAGGCTTACAAAGAATTCGCTGGTCGTTTTGTTAAAAACGCATACGACGCAAACTTAACAGACCAAGACGAAACACTAGATATTTCTATCTGCATGTACCTAAAACAAAAAGGTCAAGCATTCAAAATAGAAAAACACACTCACAACTATCCACACTGCTGGCGTACAGACAAACCAGTACTTTACTATCCACTAGATAGCTGGTTTATCCGTTCTACTGCTTGCAAAGACGAAATGGTAGAACTAAACAAAACTATCAACTGGAAACCTGCTTCTACAGGTGCTGGACGTTTTGGCAAATGGCTAGAAAACTTACAAGACTGGAACCTTTCTCGTAGCCGCTATTGGGGTACTCCACTTCCAATCTGGCGTACAGAAGAAGGCAAAGAAGAAATCTGCATTGGTTCTATCGAAGAGCTTATGGCAGAAATCGAAAAATCTATCGCTGCAGGCTTTATGAGCGAAAACCCATTCAAAAACTTTAAAGTGGGTGACTACTCTAAAGAAAACTACAGCACAGAGAATATCGACCTTCACCGTCCATACGTAGATAATATTGTGCTTGTGTCTGCTTCTGGCAAACCTATGTATCGTGAATCTGACCTTATCGACGTGTGGTTTGACTCTGGTGCAATGCCATACGCTCAACTTCACTATCCATTTGAGAATAAAGAACTTATCGACGACAATAAGTTCTTCCCTGCAGACTTTATCAACGAAGGTGTGGACCAAACTCGTGGTTGGTTCTTTACCCTACACGCTATCTCAACTATGATTAAAGGTTCTGTAGCATTCAAAAACGTTATCTCAAATGGTCTAGTGCTAGATAAAAATGGCAACAAGATGTCTAAACGTTTAGGCAACTCTGTTGACCCATTCAATGCAATAGAAAAATACGGCGCAGACTCTGTACGTTGGTATATGATGACCAACTCTGCTCCATGGGACAACCTTAAATTTGACCCTGCTGGTGTAGAAGAAGTTTTAAGAAAATTCTTCGGTACACTTTACAACACATATTCATTCTTTGCACTTTATGCAAATGTTGACAACTTTACATTTGCTGAAGCAGAAGTGCCAATGAACGAACGTCCTGAAATTGACCAATGGATCCTGTCAAAACTAAATACTCTTGTTAAAGAGGTGAAAGACGGATTTGATGCATACGAGCCTACTCGTGCAGGTCGTGCAATTTCAGATTTCGTTACAGAAAGTTTAAGTAACTGGTATGTACGTTTAAATCGTAAACGTTACTGGGCTGGCAAAATGGATACAGACAAACTTTCTGCATACCAAACACTTTACACATGTTTGGAAACTGTAGCGCGCCTAATGGCTCCTATCGCTCCATTCTATGCAGACCGTCTATTCTGCGACCTAAACAACGCAACAGGCAGATTCTCAGAAATCTCTGTTCACCTATGCAAGTTCCCAGAAGTGAAAGAAGAACTTATCAATAGTGAACTAGAAGACAAGATGGATATTGCTCAAAATATTACATCACTTGCACTAGCTCTTCGTAAAAAAGCTAACATCAAAGTTCGTCAACCACTTAGCCGCATTATGATTCCTAGCTCTGATGCAACTACAGACTCTCACATTAAGAGCGTAGAAGACTTGCTTAAAAACGAGCTTAACATCAAAGAAATAGAAATCGTAACCGATTCACAAGGTGTGTTTGTGAAACGTATTAAACCAGACTTCAAAAAACTTGGTCCTAAATGTGGCAAAAACATGAAGGTTGTGGCAAACACTCTTCAAAACCTTGCACAAGAAGAAATTTATCGTTTCGAGGCTGATGGTTTCTACAAAGTGAATGTTGATGGTGCAGAAATTGAAATCAGCACAGAAGACGTTGCAATCTTCTCTGAAGATATTCCAGGTTGGTTAGTGGCAAACGAAGGCAAACTTACTATAGCTCTAGACATCACCCTAACAGAAGAACTAGAAGCAGAAGGAACTGCTCGTGAGCTTATCAACCGTATCCAAAACTTGAGAAAATCTAATGGTTTAGAAATAGTTGACCGCATCAATATCAATGTATTTGCTCAAGGTAAAAATTACCAAGACATCAATATTGCAATAAGCAATCATAAAGAATACATTTTAGGTCAAATTTTATGCAACAACCTAGAATTATCTGAAAACTTCGATGCAAAAGAAGGCGAAGAAGTTGAATTTGGTACAGAGAATATCTATATCAAACTAGAAAAAGCCTAATTGTTAACAAAAAATGACGTAATTGATTAGTTAATATCGAATATTTTTCATATATTCGCATAACACTTTAAAATCAATTACGTTATGGCTGAAAAAACAAGATATAGTGATGCTGAATTAGAAGAATTCCGTGCACTTATTATCCAAAAATTAGAACAAGCTCAAGCAGACTACGAATCTTTTAAAAGAGCTTTAAACAATGTAGATGGAAACGATGTGAATGACACCTCACCTACATTTAAAGTTTTAGAAGATGGAGCTGCCGCAAGCAATAAAGAGGAAATAGGACGAACAGCACAGCATTTAATGAAGTTTATCCAAAACTTACAAGCTGCTCTAATTCGCATAGAAAACAAAACTTATGGTATATGTAGAGTTACTGGCAAGTTGATTCCGAAAGAAAGACTTCGTGCAGTACCACATGCTACCTTAAGCATTGAAGCAAAAGAAGGTAAAAAATAATATGAACTCTATTACAAAAAAGGCACTGTATAGTGCCTCTCTTGTTTTTATAATTCTACTACTAGATCAATTATCTAAGATTTGGGTAAAGTCTTCATTTGAACTTTATGAAGAACTTTATATCTTTTCATGGTTCAGATTGCTGTTCGTTGAAAATGACGGAATGGCATTCGGTATAGAATGGGGAGATAAGATTTACCTAACATTATTTCGTTTAATAGCATCAATAGGTATTGCAACATATCTAGGATACTGTGTGAAGAAGAATGAAACATGGACTTTGCTCACCTGCATTTCATTGGTATTGGCAGGAGCAACAGGAAACATTATAGACTGTGTATTCTACGGCAAGTGGTTTGACTATGCTCCATACTTCTACGGCAAGGTGGTAGATATGCTATATTTTCCACTTATTGAAGGTCATTTTTGGGATTGGATACCTATGGTTGGTGGAGAACACTTCATATTCTTCTCTCCTATTTTCAACCTTGCAGATTCTGCCATTTGCATAGGCATTTTCTTATTGTTAATCCTTGAGAAAAGATTATATAAATGAGAAAAATATTAGTCATATTATCTATTATATTATTGGCTTCATGCACAAACAAGGCCAATATCTCCGACAATCCACTTATTAACAATATGGATAATATGGCTAACATTCTATTTGATATCCATATAACTGAATCTCTAGAAAAAGAAGGCTTCGTTTCTAAGACAGACGTAAAAATGTTATACACTAACATTTTTGAAAAACATGGAGTAACAACAGAACAATTTGATAGTGCAACTGTTTATTACCACACACACAACAAGGAACATATAAAAGTGTATGAAAAGGTAACAAAGAAATTAAACGAATACCTGGCACTTTCCTCAAAAGATTTCTTTATTAAATACCCTGCAGAAAATATAAACATTTGGAAAGACTATGCAGTATTTCCAAAGGGATTGCAAAAATTTACACAATTTCTTCCATTTTATATCTGTCCAAAGCCAGAATACTTAAATAAACCACTCATAATTAAAAAATAATCCAGATTTTAAGCATTTCTACACTTTTAATTTTTAATTAAATTTATTATATTTGTAGTGCCTAAAATCAAATATATGAGTGATATTACCAATACTCCCCTTAAAACACACGACTACGATGAAAATAACATCATAACTTTGGAAGGTTTGCAACATGTACGCCTGCGTCCTGGTATGTACATCGGAAAGCTTGGCGATGGTTCTTCTAGTGATGATGGTATTTACGTTCTACTTAAAGAAGTTATAGACAACTCTATTGATGAATTCCGTATGAATTTCGGAAATCAAATAGAGATAAATATCAACGAAAGGGAAGTGAGTGTTAGAGACTATGGTCGTGGTATTCCTCAAGGCAAACTTGTAGATTGCGTGGGCACTATGAATACAGGTGCTAAATACGACACAAAATCTTTCCAAAAATCTGTAGGTCTAAACGGTGTGGGTACAAAAGCCGTAAACGCACTTTCTTCTTCGTTCACAGCCATTTCTTATCGCGATGGTATAGCAAAAAAGGTTGAGTTTTCTAAAGGTGTACTTGTAAAAGAACACGACCTTGAACCAACAACAGAAAAAAACGGCACATACATCTGTTTTACACCAGATACAGACACTACTATATTTGGAAATTATCATTTCAGATTTGAGTATATTGAAAATATGCTTAGAAACTATTGTTACCTAAATCAGGGGTTAACAATATGGTTCAACAAGCAAAAATTTGTTTCTAAGAATGGTCTTCTAGACCTATTAAACGAGAAATGTACATCAGATGTGCTATATCCTATCGTACACCTAAAAGGCGAAGATATTGAAATTGCACTTACTCACACAAACCAATATGGAGAGGAGTATTACTCTTTTGTAAATGGTCAACATACCACACAAGGTGGTACTCACCAAGCCGCTCTAAAAGAACACGTTGCTCGTACCATCAAGGATTTCTTTGGCAAAAACTTTGAATTTCAAGACATCAGAAGTGGTATTGTTGCAACCATTGCTATCAACGTGATAGAACCAATTTTTGAAAGTCAAACAAAGACTAAGCTTGGTTCTACCAATATGGCTCCAGACAAGGACAAAGACGAAAATCCATATCCTCTTTCTGGCACTAGCGTGAACAAATTTGTAGGCGACTTCCTTAAAAGAGAACTAGACAATTTCCTACACAAGCACCCTGATATGACAGAGGTGTTGCTTAAGAAAATTCAGGTTTCTGAGCGTGAACGTAAAGCAATTGCTAATGTTTCAAAACAAGAAAGAGAAAGAGCGAAAAAGGTAAATATGCACAACCGCAAACTTCGCGACTGCCATATTCACCTCAACGACAATAAAGGCGACAGAAGAGAGGAAAGTTGCATTTTCATCACTGAGGGCGACTCTGCGAGCGGTTCTATCACCACAAGTAGAGATGTGAAGACTCAGGCTGTGTTCTCGCTTCGCGGTAAGCCACTAAACTGCTTTGGGATGAGCAAGGTAGAGGCTTATAAAAACGAAGAGTTCAACCTGCTTCAAGCTGCGCTCAACATAGACGAAGGACTTGAAAACCTAAGATACAACAAAGTCATAATTGCAACCGATGCCGACGACGATGGTATGCACATTAGACTTCTACTTATGAGTTTCTTCCTACAATTCTATCCAGAACTAGTGAAAGCAGGGCACGTTTACATCTTGCAAACACCGCTTTTCAGGGTAAGAAACAAGAAAGAAACACATTATTGCTATTCAGACGAGGAAAAGATTGCTGCCATCAAAGCAGTGGGCGCAAAAGCAGAAATCACTCGATTTAAAGGTCTTGGTGAAATTTCCCCAGACGAGTTTAAGTTCTTCATAGGAAAAGACATAAGATTGGAACAAGTAAGTCTAAACAAAGAAGACGCGGTAAACCAACTACTACGCTTCTACATGGGTGAAAATACCACCGAAAGACAGAACTTTATTATCGAAAACTTAAGAATTGACCAAGACATTAATGAAGAAATGTTTGAAGAAAGTGAAATTTAACTCACTTTTCTTTGTTTACATAAAAAATATTGATTTACTTTGCATATTCAAATAGAAATAACCAATAAACAATAAAATATTATGAGATTCATAGGCGTAATAGTAGTTCTACTTGGAGCAATAGTTTTAATTGCTCAATCATTCCTAACCACAGCTCAATACAGCAACACAATGCTAGCAATTGGCGGTGTATTATTATTAGTTGGTGCTATCCTTCACGTTATTTGCACCAGAAAATCTATGGATTAATTTTCTTTTAAATTACCATAAAAATAAAGGTTGAATCGCTGATTCAACCTTTATTTTGTTGTGTATGGACAATGCGTGCATTGTCCGAAAAAAAATAATGACCTCAATTTCTTGAGGTCATTATCGTTATTATTTAGGTTTTTATTACAAACCAAGAGATGCTTTTACTGCTAATACTTTTTCTTCGGCTGCGGCGTTTACTGCGTCGTAGTCTTCGCGAGAAGCGATAGGAAGTTTCACTTCGATATAGAACTTGATTTTTGGTTCTGTACCAGAAGGACGAACAGAGACTTTAGTGCCGTCTGCAGTAAAGTATTGAAGCACGTTAGATGATTCTGGCATTTCTAGAGACTCAGTTTTGCCTGCTAGGACGTCGATCATGCGTAGAGTGCTGTAGTCTTTGATTACTACTACTTGAGAGCCTGCTAGTTCTTTTGGAGGAGCTACACGGAATTGAGACATCATTTGTTTGATTTCTTCTGCACCGCTCTTACCTTTTTTCACTACAGAAATACCTTTTTCTTTAGAGAATCCAAATTCTAAGTAAATATCTTGGATAAGTTCGTAAACTGTTTTACCATTGTCTTTTGCCCAAGCAGCAACCTCAGCAATCATAGTACAAGCAGAAACTGCGTCTTTGTCACGAACGAAGTCTTGGCATAGGAAGCCGTAGCTTTCTTCACCACCACCGATGTATTGCATTTTGCCTTCTTGCTCACGGATGATAGCAGCAATCCATTTGAAGCCAGTGTAGCAATCGAAATAAGGTACATTGAACTTCTTAGCCATAGTAGCAATAAGTTCTGTAGTAACGATTGTTTTTACTAAATATTCTTTACCAGTAATTTTGCCTAGTTCTGACCAACGTTTTACTAGGTAATAAACTAGCATCATTGCTGTTTGGTTACCGTTTACTAAAATCCATTCGCCTTTGTCGTTTTTCACAGCGATACCAACACGGTCTGCGTCTGGGTCTGAAGCCATAACGATGTCTGCACCTACTTCTTTAGCTTTATCAACAGCCATTTGTAGAGCAGCTGGTTCTTCTGGGTTTGGAGAAATTACTGTTGGGAAGTCGCCAGAGATAACGTTTTGTTCTGGAACATCGATGATGTTTTCAAAACCATACATTTTAAGAGCACGAGGGATTACTGTTATACCAGTACCGTGGATAGGGGTATAAACAATCTTCATGTCCTTGTTTCTCTTGATAGACTCTGGAGAAAGTGTTAGCTTGCTAATTTTGTCTAGGTAAACGCTATCAATGTCTTCGCCGATGATTTGGATAAGTTCTTTGTTACCTTCAAATTTAATATCATCTACAGATTTGATTTTGTTTACTTCGTTGATAATATTGTGGTCGTGTGGAGCGATAACTTGCGCACCATCAGACCAATATGCTTTGTAACCATTGTATTCTTTTGGGTTGTGGCTAGCGGTAATAACGATACCACTTTGGCAACCTAAATGACGAATAGCAAATGAGATTTCTGGAGTAGGACGAAGTGCTTCAAATAAATACACTTTAATACCATTTGCAGAGAAGATATCTGCTGCGCTTTCTGCGAAAAGACGGCTATTGTTGCGGCTATCGTGACCTACAACTACGCTAATTTGTTGTCCAGCAAACTCTTTTTTAAGATAGTTGCTTAAACCTTGAGTAGCACTACCTACTGTATATATATTCATGCGGTTTGTACCTACACCCATGATACCTCTTAAACCACCTGTACCAAATTCTAGGTCTTTGTAGAATGATTCTACAAGATCTGTAGTATCAGAGTTTTCTAGCATTGCACGTACTGCACTTTTTGTAGCTTCATCATAGTTACCATCTAACCATACTTGAGCTTTTTTCTTTACATCATTAATTAAATTATTTTCCATATATAGTTTAAAATTATGTTCTTAAAAATTGTTTATAACACCACAAAAATACGTTATTTTTTCATATTGACAAAATCAGTATTAAAATTTATTTATCTTTTCATTTTTCTGTTGTATCTTTGCAGAAATAGACACTAAAAATATTACAAAATGAATACAGTAGAAAGTTTAGTAGCATCTCGCTTACTTGGCGTTCAAGCCGTTAAATTACAACCAAATCAACCTTTTACATGGGCATCTGGCTGGAAATCACCTATTTATTGTGACAACAGAAAGACTCTTTCTTATCCAGACGTTCGCAGTTTAATTAAATTGGAGCTTGCTCGCATCATTCTTGAAAAATATCCAGACGTAGAAGCTATCGCAGGTGTAGCTACAGGTGCTATTGCACAAGGAGCTCTAGTAGCTGACGCTCTTGGTCTTCCTTTCGTTTACGTTCGTTCTTCTAAAAAAGACCACGGTATGGAAAACCTAGTTGAAGGTTACCTAGAAGAAGGCAAAAAAGTAGTTGTGGTAGAAGACCTTATTTCTACTGGTGGAAGCAGTTTAAAAGCTGTTGCTGCTCTTAGAAACGAAAAGAAATGCGACGTACTTGGTATGGTTGCTATCTTTACATACGGTTTCCCTCTAGCACAAGAACAATTTGCTGCTGCAAATGTGGAACTTACAACACTTTCAAACTACGAAGCTGTGCTAAAACTAGCTCTAGAAACTGGTTATATTAGCGAAGAAATGGTTCCTACCCTACAAGAATGGCGTAAAGATCCAGGCAACTGGAAAAAAGATTAATATGGATACATTTGAAAGTAAAATAGTACACATTAATAGTAACTCAAAGGCTATTTTTGAAAAACTTTCCAATTTAGATAATCTTAGACCTATAATAGACAATATTCCACAAGACAAGATTAAACCAGAAGACATTACTCTTACTGCCGACTCTTGTAGTATAAAAGTGGATAGTATGGGCGAAATAGGTTTTAAGATAATTGAAAGAGAGGAATACAAGTGTATTAAGTTTGCCTCAGATAAATCTCCAGTTGAGTTCTATATTTGGATCCAACTTGTAGAAAAGGCACCTTACGACACTAAAGCGAAGATAACTCTTAAGGCAGATATTCCTTTCATGTTAAAAATGTTTGTTAAAAACAAACTTGCTGATGGTTTAAATCAAGCAGCAGATTTACTTACTAAAATTCAATACTAATATATGGCAAACAAACTTTGGCAAAAGAAAACCATAGTAAATAGTGATATAGAACGCTACACTATAGGTAAAGATGCAGAGATGGATATGTACATAGCACGTTACGACGTGTTGGGTTCTATGGCTCACGCTAAAATGCTCGAATCTATTGGTTTATTAGAAAAATCAGATTTAAATGCTATTTTAAAAGGGCTTAAAGAAATTTTCAACCAAATAGAAAACGACGAATTCATTATAGAAGATGGCGTAGAAGACATTCACTCTCAAGTGGAAATGCAACTAGGCGACGCTGGCAAAAAACTACACAGCGGACGTTCTAGAAACGACCAAGTTCTAGTGGATTTACGTCTTTTCTCACGTGCAAAACTTAAAGAAGTAGTTGAATCTGTTTATGCACTTTTTTGTAGCCTAATTAGCCAAAGTGAACGTTATAAAAATGTTCTAATGCCTGGTTATACCCACTTACAAATAGCTATGCCATCTTCTTTTGGTCTATGGTTTGGAGCATACGCAGAAAGTCTTCTAGATGATATGCAATTGCTTTTAAGTGCGTATAAAGTGGTAAATCGCAACCCTCTAGGTTCTGCAGCCGGTTATGGCAACTCATTCCCATTAAACAGACAAATGACCACAGACCTACTTGGTTTTGATAGTATGGACTACAACGTGGTGTATGCCCAAATGGGACGTGGAAAAACAGAACGCATTGTGGCATCTGCACTTGCATCTGTTGCTGGCACTATTTCTAAACTTGCATTCGACAGCTGTATGTTTACAAACCAAAACTTTGGTTTCCTAAAACTTGCAGACGAGTTTACTACAGGTTCTAGTATTATGCCACACAAAAAGAACCCAGACGTATTTGAATTGACCAGAGCAAAATGCAATAAAATACAAGGTGTACCTCAACAAATCACAATGATTATAAACAACCTACCTTCTGGTTATTTCCGTGATTTACAAATAATTAAAGAAGTTTACCTTCCACTTTTCGATGAAATGTTGGATATTCTAGACATGACACGTAGCATGATAGAAAAAATCAAAATCAACGAAAATATCCTAGATGATCCTAAATATGACCTAATATTTAGTGTAGAAGAGGTAAATAGACTTACACTTGAAGGTGTGCCATTCAGAGATGCTTACAAACAAGTAGGTCTAGCAATTGAAGAAGGAAACTTTACTCCAAACAAAACAGTAAACCACACTCACGAAGGTAGTATAGGAAATCTTTGCAACGACAAAATTTCAGCTTTAATGAACAGCATTTTAGCAGAATTCCCATTTGAAAAAGTAGAAGAAAAAGAAAAAGCCCTATTAGATGTTATTTAATACCACAATATTCGGTCCTATCCGTAGTCGCAGACTAGGAAATTCGTTGGGTATCAATCTTTTACCTAACAATGGGAAAATATGCTCTTTTGACTGCATTTATTGCGAATGCGGACTAAACAAAGATGGCAGAGAAGACACAAAACTATCTACCAGAGAAGAAGTTAAGACAGAATTAGAAGCAAAACTAAAAGAATTAAAGTCTTCTAATGCTGTTGTTGATACATTTACATTTGCTGGTAATGGCGAACCTACTATGCACCCAGACTTTAAAAACATAGTAGAAGATGTTATTCACTTAAGAAACACCTATTACCCAGATGCTGTAATTTCTGTGTTAACCAATGCCTGGCAACTAGCCAATAAAGATGTAGTCTTCGCTCTAAAAAGAGTGGATAACAACATTCTTAAACTAGACAGTGCAAAAAAGGAAACTATCCTAAAGATTAACCAACCAGTTAATCCACATTTTGATGTAGAAACTCTTATTTCACAAATTGCACAATTTAAAGACAACTGCATTGTGCAAACCATGTTTGTGAAAGGCCCAAATGTGGATAATACTACCGAGGAAGAAGTTTCTGCTTGGATTAATGCACTAAAACTAATCCAACCTAGATTGGTTCAAATCTATAGCATCGACAGAAAAGTACCTATCGAAGGGCTTGAGCATGTAGATGAAAGTGAACTTCGTGAAATAGAAAAACGAGTGAAAAAGATAGGCCTAAACACCTTGGTTACTCCATGAAAACTGCTAGACGCATATTAATTTCACCTCTAGATTGGGGATTGGGTCATGCGTCTAGAATAATCCCAATTATAGACAGATACATAGAACAAGGCGATAATGTAATTATCGCCGGTTCTGGTATGTCTTTAAATCTACTCCAAAAACAATTTCCTTCGCTAAAGAGCATTGAAATTCCTTCATTTAAAATGAAGTATTCTGCTGGCAATTCTCAGGTGTGGGCTGTTGCAAAAGCATTCCCTAATCTTATATATTATAGTTTTAAGGAACACAACGTACTTAAACGCATTGTAAAGGAGGAAAACATAGATTTTATTATCTCTGATAATAGATTTGGTCTTTTTCATAAAACAGTGCCATCGGCATACATCACCCACCAACTTTTAATAAAATTACCCAAAGGTTGGGCATGGTTGGAGCCTTTTGTCGCATTTATGCACAGATGCATTATAAATAAATTTACGGAGTGTTGGGTGCCAGATTTTGAAGATATAGGTGAATCGCTTGCAGGCGAGCTTTCGCATCCGACTAAAAAGCCAAGGAATGTGAGATACATTGGAATTCTATCTAGATTTTCTAAAAGATGCACACCCTCACTCCTAACTCCTCACTCCTCACTCCTAACTATATTATCAGGGGCGGAGCCTCAGCGCACGATGCTTGAAAAGGAACTACTAACGTCGCTACAAGATGACCCTCACGAGAATATAATTTTGATTCAAGGGAAAGTAGAAGCAGAGCAAAAGGTGAGCAAAGTGGGCAAAGTAACTGTGTACAACTACATGAACACAGAAGAACTACAAGAATATATACTAAAAGCAGATAAAATAATTTGCCGTAGTGGTTATAGTAGCATAATGGACCTTCATGCCTTAGGCAAACTAAAGAACGCCACACTTATCCCTACCCCAGGACAAACAGAGCAAGAATATTTAGCCGAGTATATCAGTAATCACATCAAGTGATTTAATCGTACCCATCGAAGGCAAAAAATATTGATAATATTTTAAAAGAAGATTAATCACCCTACGCCTTTGCAATCTACCAAGCTCACTCGCATCTTCTAAAGATTGCAAAAATAATCTTCTATCCTCTACCGTTAACAGCTTGATAAACTCATTACCTTGGCCATCATCTGGATAAATACCCAAATATTGAGCATAACCAAGTAGGAAATCCAATGGGAAAGCACCTAAATTGATTTCAGTAGATAATGTATTAATCAAAGAAGTAAAATAATCAAAAAGAAAATCATCTGCATTGTTCACCTCCAAGGTTTTACTCACCACCTCGGCTATAAACTGGCAAATAAGTCCTTTAACTGGGTTATCCACCACAGTATAACATTCAGCAGATAGACTTGCCTCCCTGATTTTCTGAATATCTCTATTCTCTTTATATTCGATTTGCATATCGATCAAAGAGAAAGGCATAAGATGATAAGTTCTTATAGATGCCTTTTTACTCTGCGGACGATGTACAGCAAAACTAACCTTACCAAATTTTTGGGTATAAATCTCCGCTATATAGCTATTATCCTTGTATTGGGACAAACGCAGAACTATACCTCTTGTAGAATATAACATTAATGGCAGATTATTTTATGAGTTTCTTTTTCACCTGTATTTGGAAGCAACTCCAATATATAGAAACCTTTTTCTGAAAGATTTATTTGAGAATCATAAACACCAGTTGCAACCATTTTACCAGCCATATCAAACAAATTGTACTCACCTTCAAAAGTTGGGGTTACAACTATCTCACCTCTTGTTGGATTTGGATAGACAGAATAATTTGATTGAGTTTCTTGGTTTTCTTCAATATCAGTAACTCTCACTTTTCCAACCACAGGGTCTAACCAAATACTCAAATTTTCGCCACTTATTAGGTAATCACTAAATGGCATCCAAGTATCGTTATAATTGAAAAATGCAGTACATTTATCTCCACCTTTGGCACTCGCCATAGAAAAAATATCATCATCTGTCATGTTTTTATAGGAAACACCTAAAACTACGAACAAGTTTTCTTTTACAACAACTGGTTTATCAAATAATACATAGACCTCTTGCTTATCAAAATAAATTATATCTTCCTCAAAATATTTTCCACTTCTATAAAAGTTGGCTTCAGTTGGATGAACTACCTTGCTTGCTAGTAGACTTTCTGGCTCATCTTTACCAGAATAAACACTTACTGTAATTGGAACAGAAGGATTATACTTACCGTAAAAAGGCATCATATACACCCCATATACAGTTACTGGAGCATTTAATTCATATTTTTCTGCAAATTTTGTGATACCATCAGTATTATGGCCTACTAGTGGCATACCATTTGCGCCATAATTCTCAATTTTGTATCCAAGTTTAATATTGCTTATTCTCTTAACATCCAATTCTGCATAAGGGTCATAACCATACATAGACATTGAACCTGTGCCTGCTGGGTCTAAATAACATGCCAATTGTTTTGATTTATCTGTATAATAATCCCATGCAGCAGAAAACTGACAGAAATAATCATTTGATGGAGTATCACAAAAAGAATCACCACCAGTAAGTTCACCTATAATATAACCATCAGCATCAAAAAGAGGAGAACCAGAAGAACCAGATTGTGTTATACCATTTTGCCAACGTTTAACCCACCAATATGTTCTATAACGAGGGTTGTTGAAGCTTGAAACAGAAAGCTCATTAGCATAGCTTATTTTCTTTATATCTCCATAAGGATGTTGGATACACATAAAAGGAGCCTTTGGTGTATTTCTTGTCCAACCAGCCATATATGGGCGATAGTCTGCTGGAGGCATTTTATTTAGTTCGGCAAGAGCAAAGTCCACTTCACTATCTCTAGATATCAACTTAGAACCAGAAATAGTAAATTGTCTAGAACCTTGAAAGGTTTCTTCTACAGTAGGCACTTGATAATTAAAATAATATATAGTTCTAGTAGCCATATCTGCATTAGTTAAATTGTGACCTGCTGTAAAAATATATGGTTTGTGTTCTGCATTATTAATAAGAGCACCAGACCCCCAATAAGATTTTGTTGACCCTACCATATAAAGTAAACATACTGATTGTTTTAACTGTTCTGTGCCAGACTGAGTTGAAAGTACAGGCGTACATTCGTTAGAATCCATAAATTTATTTACTTTTCTAAGCTCGTGTGTGGCAAGTGATATGTGAAGTTCTGCCTCAAAAGGAGCATCAAATGGTTCTTGATATTCCACTATAACTGTATCCGATGGTAACGGACGAATAAGCAGTTTATTCTCATCGTTGTTATTTTCAGAAGTAAAAGCACCGTAAACTATGGTTTGACTAGGGTTATAAACAAATAGTTTTCCTCCTTCTGGCAATAAGAATTTATCGAAATATATAGATATTCCTTTTGCATTTTCAGATTGCAAACCTACTCTCCACACTTTCATTTCACCCTCTACAAATGTATTACCATCGTTCATTGAGATATTTACAGGGCAAGTAACACCTGTAACATATTCTCTACGATTACTTTCAAAAGAAACATTTGTGGTATCTGCATTTAATCCTATAAAGAAGTTTGACACACTTCTTCTCATCCCTTGCTTTTCAGGGGTGTATTTTAGTGGCATTCCAGCAGACTCATATTGAGCAAAAGCCTGAGTAGCAAATAATATTGAGACTAAATACAGAAATATTTTTTTCATAGTTTGTAGGATTTGTTTAAGATTAAAATACTTTCATTGCCCATATTAAAGAGCAAATCGTATATACTAAGGTTTTCTACGAAACCATATTTTTCTTTAAAGACTTGATAATATGATTCAGGATTAAAATTGGGATAATCTCCCTTATATTTAGGAGAAAGGACTTCTCTTAAATCATTTTCATAAGAATCTATATAGTTTTCTGTTAGTTTAAACTCTGTAGTAAGACCCAATAACGAAACTAACTTTTCTTGTAATTCCAAGTTAAAATCCAACAGAAAATCATATTTTTTATCATACATTGGTCTTATATCATCTTCATAATATAAGAAAAAAGGGCTGTTATTATACGCAGATTCTATTGCTGTCCAATGAACACGTTGCCAATCTGTAGGAGAAATCTTCACATCTTTATCTAGCATTTTTTCGCCCGAGACCTTCTCCACTGGAATAGTTAGATTCATGACACCATTTGCAGTAAGAATCTGACACCTATTTCTGTAAGTCTGCTTAACATAGTGTGCATTTTTCTCTAGCAACACCTCTTTAGAATGCGCAAACAGGGAATAATATTGAATATTCCCTGCGTATGGTGGTATAATTAATGGACTTATCATTTTATATCGTCAACCCATTTAAAGAAGCGATTCCATCTTATTGCATTAAAACCAGATTTATCCTTATCTATAGACAACCATACAAATAAAGGTTTGCCAACAATGTGGTCTTCTGGCACATATCCCCAAAAACGAGAATCTTCAGAATTGTGACGATTGTCGCCCATCATCCAATAATAATTCATTTTAAAGGTATATTCCGTAGCAACTTGGCCATTAATATAAATGGTGGAATCTTTAACTTGTAAGTCGTTGCCTTCGTATGTTCTAATCAAACGTTCATAAAGAGGATAATTCTCCATATTTACTTGCACTGTTGCACCCTTGCGAGGAATATAAATTGGACCATAATTGTCACGAGTCCAGTGTGTATATGCCTTTGGATATACTTGATGTGTAAATAAATCTGGGTCTTCTATCACCTCAAGTACATTTGGGAAATTTCTAATCATATTTAATGATTGCACAGTTAAAGGCAAATAATAAACAGGATTATATGAATTATTTTCATTTACTGGATATTGAAGATTTTGTAAAATAACATCTCCATTTCTCCAACTATTTATTAAATTTCTATCATCTACACTAACACCCAGTCTTTTGAATTGTTCCTCAGAAAGTTTTCTACCATCTGTCATTACAAGGTAATTCTTTTGAAGATTGGCAGGATTTTTCTGAATTAATCCATTGATATAAATCTGACCATCAATAATTTGAAGACTATCTCCTGGCAAACCGACACAACGTTTTACATAATTTTCACGTCTATCAACTGGACGAACATCTATTTCACCAAATACCTCTGTATTTTTCCAAACATTGTCTCTGCCATAATATTCACACAAGGTGTAATAATCTGGCATTTGCATCTTCATTGCCACAGTATCTCCAGCAGGGAAGTTGAACACAACAATATCTAGTGCCTTGATAGAATCCAATCCAGCCAATCTGCGATAATCCCAAGATGGAGTTTCAAGATACGACTTACAATTGAATATAGGCAATGTATGCTGTGCAAGTGGAAACGACAGCGGAGTCATAGGCACACGAGGGCCATAAGTTACCTTATCCACCAACAAATAATCACCCACAAGAAGTGATTTTTCAAGTGAAGATGTAGGTATCTTATAATTTTGGAATAGGTATGTATTAATAAAATAAACAGCTATAAGTGCAAACACTATGGCATCAATCCAACTCATTACACTATATAGAAATTTATTTTTAGTTTTCTTCCAAAATGTCCAAGGAATAAATTTTGTTAAATAAACATCTAGAATCAATGGCAACAACAATAACCACCAAAAATTCCCTACCCACACAATAAAAAGCACATAAAATATAGTAGCTATTATTGCCTTAATCCATTGTTTCAATGGAATATCTTTAAATTTTACCATAATCAAAATTTTAACATATCATTCATGCTTAGCATACCTTTTTTACCACAAGTAAATTCAGCAGCAAGCACAGCTCCTAAAGCAAAACCCATTCTGCTTTTTGCATCATGAGTGATTGTAATAGAATCCACATCAGACTCATATCTAATAGTATGAATACCTGGCACTTGACCTTCACGAATTGCCTTAATAGGAAGTTTGTCTGCAGCAGTTTCCACTTCACCAAGTTCCCATGCAGATTTTCTATCTAGTTGAGATAGAATATCATCTGCCAAGCTAATTGCTGTACCACTAGGAGCATCTAGCTTTTGTGTATGATGAACCTCTGTCATTGAAACATTATAGTTTTCAAATTGGTTCATTATCTTAGCTAAGTATTTATTTACAGCAAAGAACACATTTACACCTAAACTAAAGTTTGATGTCCAGAAGAAAGCCAAACCTTTTTCATTGCACAAAGCCTCAACTTCTGGCATTTTTTCTGTCCAACCTGTAGTACCAGATACCACAGACACACCTGAGTTAAATGCTTTAATATAATTTGATACCGCCACTTTTGGAGCTGTAAATTCTATAGCCACATCAGCAGACTTAAATGCTTCACTATTAAAGTCTTCTTGATTATCTATATCGATTCTGCTTACTATTTCATGACCTCTAGAGACAGCTATTTGCTCTATGGTCTTACCCATTTTTCCGTATCCGATTAATGCTATTTTCATAAGTTTTTAATTTTTTACAAAGATAGTGCAAGCCGAGAGAAATGCCAAATTTATTTGAACATTTCCGAGGCGCAGCCTATCTTCAACGCGCAACGCGCATTAAAGATAATTATTTTCTTCACATTTTTAGTTACACATATATTAAAAAGGAAAAAATCATAAAAAATCAATAAAAAAATAGTGTCTTAATAAACTTTTTATGTAAATTTGCGTCTTGTAATTGTAACATCTTTGCAAAATTTTAAATTAAATATACAATATTATGAAAGCAAAATTATTTTTATTAGCTCTATTGTTCTCTGTATGTGGAGCATTATTTGCACAAGAAGAGCAAGCAATTAAATTTGAAGAAAGAGTTCACGACTTTGGTACTATCAACGAAGTAGATGGCAGAGTATCTTTCGACTTTGAATTCAAAAACATCAGCAAAAAAGCTATTACTCTAACTAACGTTCAAGCTTCTTGCGGTTGTACTACACCAAACTGGCCAAAAGAACCTATCGCTCCTAAGAAAAAAGGTTTAATCAAAGTTACTTACAACCCTGCTGGTCGTCCTGGTAACTTCAGCAAAAGCATTACAGTACGCTACCAACAAGCTGGTGAAGAAAAACCACAAGTTATTGTGTTGAATATTAAGGGTAATGTGATACCAAAACCAAAACCAGTTACTGAGTAATCTTTAATGGTAATTTTCTCGCTGTTCTAGCCCTCGAA
Source organism: Candidatus Enterocola sp. (assembly GCA_045633865.1). Taxonomy (GTDB): domain Bacteria; phylum Bacteroidota; class Bacteroidia; order Bacteroidales; family Paludibacteraceae; genus Enterocola. Next base: position 88,982 of record JAZQZD010000011.1, on the reverse strand, counting down.
ATCCTCATTTAGGTTACTAAACTCCGGTTTCTCAGGCTTCGAACATCTAAAAATTCCTCATTAAATCTTACTCAGGAATAAAATCCCCTCGTTATAATGAATTCTCAATAGAGATATAACATAAAAAGAGTGAAACATATTTCGTGTTTCACTCTTTTTTTTGTACCTTTACATTCATATTTTTGAAAGATATGAAAAGCATTATACCAAGCATAATTTTATTGCTATTTTGTTTTACCGTGTATGCTAAACCTAAAAAGGCAAAAGCGAAACAAAAGAAAGAAGTGGTAGTAGATTCTACCCTCACCGACTCTATTACAGGACCTAGTCAGGAACCTGTCTTTATGTTCGACATAGAAAGTTATCATTTTGGAGTTATCGACACCTTAAGACAAGACCTAGAGTACGATTTCAACTTCTGCAACGAAGGTCTTGACACTCTAAAAATACACAGAATCATCACTGCTCCAGGAGTAACCGTACTAGAGAGAGAACTTATAGACAAATATGGTTTTGACGAGGGCGGCACTATACGTTTTGTGATAGACCCAAAAGAAATAAAAGGTAAATTTAAAAAATCAATATTTATTTACTCAAACACACCAACAAAAAGACTAACACTATCGGGAACAGTGTTAAGACCGAGGTATTAATTATTTAAACCATGCATCCAGAAAATGATCCACAATATAAAGGACTTACAGTAAACAAAGGTATTGCACAACCACCTTCTGTAAATCCATACATGGTGAGAGTAAAAAGAAAACGCACTCTTACCTCTGGTGAATATGTAGAAGGCATCCTAAAAGGAGACATTTCTATTTTAGGACAAGCCGTTACACTTGTAGAAAGCACACTTCCAGAGCACTATGCACTATCGCAAGAAGTGATTGAAAAATGTTTGCCATACGCAAGTCGTTCTGCTCGTATTGGCATTACAGGTGTGCCAGGCGCTGGTAAAAGTACATTTATTGAAGCACTAGGTATGCACCTTGTAAACAAAGGCAGCAAACTAGCAGTACTTGCCATCGACCCTAGTTCGGAAAGGTCTAAAGGTAGTATCCTTGGTGACAAAACTCGTATGGAGGAACTTTCTGTGAGTGACAAAGCATTTATTCGTCCTTCGCCATCGGCAGGTTCTCTTGGCGGTGTTGCTCGCAAAACTAGAGAGACAGTTGTGCTTTGCGAAGCTGCTGGTTTTGACAAAATCATTATTGAAACTGTGGGTGTAGGTCAAAGCGAAACGGCAGTGCACTCAATGGTAGATTTCTTCCTACTTATCCAACTTGCAGGTACTGGCGACGAACTACAAGGCATCAAACGTGGTATTATGGAAATGGCAGATGGCATTATCATAAACAAAGCTGAAGGTGCAAACTTAGAAAAAGCAAAACTTGCACAATGCCAATTCCAAAATGCTCTTCATCTATTCCCTGCTCACGAGAGTGGTTGGGTGCCAAAAGTACTTACTTGCTCTGCCTTCCATAAAATAGGCATTGAAGAAGTATGGCAAATGATGGAAGAATACATCGCATTCACCAAAAAGAATGGTTATTTCGACGTGAAACGCAAACTCCAAGCTAAATATTGGATGTATGAAACCATCGACGAAGCCCTACGCAACCATTTCTACAAAAATCCAGAAATAGAAGCACAACTCGCCGAAATGGAAATAAAAATCAGCAATGACGAGATAAGCTCATTCATTGCTGCCACAAAACTTCTAGATTCGTATTTTAAGAAATAAATTACTCCTCCGTTGCCATGCCTTCTACTGGGATTTGGCGACGGAAGGCTTCGCCTAGGGAAATAAGTGTTTCTGTAGAGGCAATACCTTGAATATTTTGGATTTTCTCGTGAATTATGCTTAGGAAATGCTTGTTGTCTCTTGCATAAATTTTTACATATAGGGCAAATTTGCCTGTGGTATAGTGGCATTCTACTACTTCTGGAATGCTTTTAAGTCCTGCTACTACATTTGAAAAGTCGTTTGCATCTTTTAAAAAGATTCCCATATATGCACAAGTGGTATAACCCACCTTTACAGGGTCCAAAGTAAACTCTGAACCTGTAATTACTCCCATGCTGATAAGCTTTTGCACACGTTGGTGAATAGCAGCACCAGACACATTACACTCACGCGCCACTTCTAAAAAAGGAGTTCTAGCATTTGAAGACACCAATTGCAAAATCTTCTCATCCAATTTATCTAATGAAATTTTTTCCATCTTTTTTTATTCTATTTTGTAACTAAAAAAGTGCTATTTTATATGATTTAAAACACTAACATAATGTTAAGTATAATAGTACAAAGATAAAACTTTATAAATAAAACAACAAAAAATATGATAATTTGAGAAAAATATTGTATTTTTGTGCCGAAAAACATATTTTCTAAACATAGATTTTAATTTAATGGCAAGTAGGAAGAAAAATTACAACGCGAAACAAGTACTTGAGAACCTAGAATTGTGGCAATTTCTTACAAAAGAAGAGCAAGTTTATCTTGAATCAAATATAGAATTTATCAATTACAAAAAGAATTCTATTATTTATTCAGACGGAGAAGAACCAACAAAACTTCTAGGCGTACTAAGCGGTTTTGTAAAAATAAACAAAGAAGGAGTTGGTGTGCGTAGCCAAATTGTGAGAATAATAAAACCAAACGAACTTTTTGGTTATAGAGCTATGTTTGCAGGCGAGAAATATCTTACCACAGCATATGCTGTAGAGGCTTGTGTGATTTTCGCTATACCTAAAGAAGTAATTACAAAATTACTTAGCGAAAATGCTAAACTTGCTTTTGAGTTTATCAGATTCCTATCTATCGACCTTGGCATTTCAGACTCTCGTGGCATTGTGCTTACACAAAAACACCTTCGTGGCAGACTTGCAGAAGCAATTCTTCACATTAGGGACAACTACGGAACCCTAGAAGACGGAGCTACACTTGTACTAAATCTTTCTAGAGAAGACCTAGCTAGTCTATCAAACATGACAACATCAAATGCCATAAGAACGCTTTCACAATTTTCGACAGACGGACTTGTAAGTGTTACTGGCAGAAGCATTACAATTGTGGATTTAGAAATGCTTCGTAGAATTGCAAAATACGAATAACTATGGATTTTTTAAGTGGCAACATAATACAAATTTTAGAGATTGTAGGCACAATATTAGGTTTAATATACCTTTATTATGAATACAGAGCAAGTTCATCTCTATGGATTGTAAACATTATTATGTCTGCTATTTATGTACTAATATATTTCTCAGAAGGCATTTACGCCCTAGGTTGTATGAGTATATATAATATACTTGCAGCTATATACGGAATGTTAATGTGGAAATATTCTAAAACTTCAGATCAAAAGGAATTACCTATTACTAGCATACCTAAAAAAGTACTTTTAAATTCTTCGTTAGTAATGATAGTTCTATCTGCGGCGTTAGTTTATGTACTACACAAAATTTCCGACTCTGGAAGTTTTCTTTACAACTCACTAGATGGTCTTGCCTCTAGTGCCACTATTATTTCTCTTTATTGGCTAGCAAAAAAATATAAAGAACAATGGTTTGGTTGGATATTTGTAAATTTCATTAGTGTTATATTATACTTACTTACCGACCTGTATTTTACAGCTGCACTTTACACCTTATATATAGTAGTAGCAGTGGCTGGCTACAGAGAATGGAATAAATTAATGAAAAATGCTAAAGCTTAACGAAATAGAAGTTGTAATATTAGCCGAAGGCGACTACCCTACTCACGAGTTGCCCCTAAGCATACTCAATCATTGCGATAAAGTAATCTGTTGCGATGGTGCAGCCAATACCTTTATTAATATAGGTAAAATACCTATGGCAACAATTGGCGATGGCGACTCTATAAGCGAAGAACTAAAAGGCAAATTGCATTTCATTCAGGTAGATGACCAAGAAACCAACGACCTTACCAAAGCTATAAACTACGCAAAAGATTTAGGCTACAAAAATATTGCCATACTTGGAGCCACTGGCAAAAGAGAATGTCATACCATAGGAAACATTAGTCTTCTTATGGAATATAAAAAGATGGGATTAAACGTTGTTATGTTTACAGATTACTGTAGTATTTTCCCATGCAAAGATTATGTTTGTATAGATTCTAAGGTTGGTCAGCAAATCTCTATTATAAACTTTGGTGCTACCAACCTAAATAGCGAGGGACTTAAATATCCAATTTATGATTTCACTGCCCTATGGCAAGGCACACTAAACGAGTGCACCGCAGAAAAATGTAGCATCAAGGCGGATGGGGAGTTTTTAGTAATATTAGATTATTAGTTAGGAATTTTGCGATTAAGCGAGAGCAGAACTAAGCTTGCTTAAGTTATGCCGAGCATGAGCAAAATCATGAGCGAAGCGAATAATTAGGAGTTAGGACGAGTTGATGAGCGAAGCGAATAATTTATTAAACCTTTGAAAAGTAATATCGTCTAACAGATATAAACAAATTAAATTTTATAAGTTATGAAAAACATTATTTTATCAATTGTATTAGGTGTTATGTGTATGTCATGTTGTTCTAATAAATATGTTGCAGCTAATATTTCTGGAGATTGGAAAATAGACAACGTGCTAGGAATTGAAGTAAATGCATCTGAAGAAGAAGTTCCTTCTATATCATTCCAAAAAGAAGAATCACGTTTTTATGGTTCAACAGGTTGCAATAGTTTCTTTGGAGAATTTAACACATCAGACAATAAAAACGAGATTTCACTTACCAATGTTGGTTCTACCAAAAAACTTTGTGAAGACATGACAGTTGAAGACGCTATTTTCTCTGCATTCATTAAAGTTGCTAGTGTAAACTACGACAACGAAAAAATGCAACTAAAAGATGAAAGCGGAAATGTACTAATGGAACTTTCATCTATCAAGAAATAATACAATTGTGTTACAAAACACACTTTTAAATCATTAAATAAACGAAGATTGCACAGATTTTAAAAATCTGTGCATTTTTTTTGCCGAAAATTATAATAGTTCATAATTTATGACTATCTTTGCATCGTTAAAAAAAACTCAAATTATTAACTAAAATTTAATGTTATGTCAGCAGTTGCAGATAAAGTAAAAGCAATTATCGTTGAAAAATTAGGCGTTGAAGAAAGCCAAGTAGTAAATGAAGCTAGCTTCTCAAATGATCTAGGTGCAGATTCTCTTGACACCGTAGAAATGATCATGGACTTCGAAAAAGAATTCGGAATCTCTATTCCAGAAGAAGAAGCAGAAAACATCTCTACAGTTGGTGACGCTATCGCATTCATCGAAAAAAACGTTAAATAATTCTCGTACATGAGAGAAAGAAGAGTTGTTGTAACAGGTCTTGGTGCGCTTACCCCAATAGGTAATGACGTTCCTACATTTTGGGAATCTTTAGTTAATGGAGTCAGCGGAGCAGGACCTATTACACATATAGACACTACAAAATTTAAAACGCAGTTCGCCTGCGAAGTAAAGAATTTTAATCCCCTAGATCATTTCGATAGAAAAGAAGTAAGAAAACATGATTTGTTTTCTATCTATGCCATCGTAGCTGCACGCCAAGCAGTAAAAGATGCAAACATAGACACTGAGGCGGAAGATTTGAACAAAATCGGAGTTATCATGGGTGTGGGTATTGGAGGAATCGGCACTTTCGAAAACGAAATGACCGATTTCTGTAAGGGCGATGGAACCCCTAGATTCAACCCATTCTTTATTCCAAAAATGATTGTTGACAGCGCAAGTGGTCATATTTCAATGGAATACGGATTTAGAGGTCCCAACTATGCATGCGTTTCTGCTTGTGCTTCTAGTACAAGCGCTATTTCCGTGGCATACGATCAAATTAAGCTAGGTAGAGCAAACATTATCGTTACTGGTGGTGCAGAAGCTCCTATTACCAATGTAGGTGTGGGTAGTTTCAACTCAATGCACGCTATTTCTACTAGAAACGATAGTCCAGAAACAGCTTCTCGTCCATTCTGTAAGTCTCGTGACGGATTCGTAATGGGAGAAGGTGCAGGTTGCTTAGTTCTAGAGGAATTGGAACACGCATTAGCTCGTGGTGCTAAAATTTATGCTGAAGTAGCTGGCGTAGGTGCCTCTGCAGATGCTTATCACATTACAGCTCCACATCCAGAAGGTTTAGGTGCTATTGCAGTTATGCAAAATGCTCTAGATGACGCTAATATGAAGCCAGAGGAGATAGACTATATCAACGTACACGGCACATCTACACCTCAAGGCGATATAGCTGAAACAAAAGCTATTAAAGCGGTGTTTGGTGAACACGCGTACAAGCTAAATATCAGTTCTACTAAATCAATGACTGGACACTTGCTTGGTGCGACAGGCGCTGTAGAAGCTATCGCGAGCATATTGGCAGTAAAAAATGACATTGTTCCTCCTACTATCAATTTCACAGGAGAAGAAGATGAAAATATAGATTACAATCTGAATTTTACCTTCAATAAAGCACAAAAACGCGTAGTTAACGCTGCCCTATCTAACACATTCGGCTTCGGCGGACACAATGCAAGTATAATAGTCAAAAAATACAAATAAATTTTGTGATACTGACTCTTATACAAAGGATAAAACTTCCTGCTAATCAGAGAGAAAATTATTCCAAGCTAAAAAAAATATTAGGTTTTAGTCCCAGAAAATGGGACTATTACCAATTAGCTCTTACACATAGTTCTGTGTGTAACGACTATAAGTCTAGATTGCAGAACAACGAAAGACTTGAATTTCTGGGAGATTCTGTACTAGGCACTATTATCTCTGATATACTTTATCAAAATTACACAAACAAACGTGAAGGCGAACTAACAAATCTACGTTCAAAGATAGTTCAACGTGCCACACTAGACGACCTAGCTGTAAAGATAGGTCTAAATAAACTTGTATCTTCCAATGAACACACCCCACAATTTAAAGCACATATAAATGGCAATGCTTTCGAAGCACTAATGGGAGCCATTTTTATGGATAGAGGATACTATAAAAGCAAACAATTTATACTTAAACTTATAAAAGACAAGCATATAGACATAGAAAAGTTGTCTAAACAAGAGGTTAACTTTAAATCTAAGTTTATAGAGTGGACTCAACACAGAAAAGTTGATTACGAATTTATATTCGAAGCTCCTATTTATGACAAATCAACTAACTCATCTCTGTTTACTACAAAACTAAAAGTAGAAGGTATATTAGTGGGGACTGGGACTGGTTATACTAAAAAAGAAGCTCAACAACTTGCTTGCAAAAATGCACTAGGCAGAATTAAGCAAAAGAGTTTTAAGAAAGAATTAAACAGTATTAAACCAGATATTTCTTTAGTAAAAGATCCTAAAAATACTAATATTAACAATTAAAAAATGGAAAAAGAATTTGTATTATCAACCATGATTCACCAACAAGCTGAAAAGTATGGTGATCGTGCAGCTATTTATGGCAGGGATGATGAGACAGGTCAATGGGAGGCGATTTCGTGGAGAGAGATGGACAAGACAGTGGAGGGGCTAGCTGCAGGTATTATCGGTTTAGGAGTAAAATCTAATGACCGAGTGGGTATCTTCTCACAAAACATGTGCGAAATTATTATGGCAGACTATGCCAACTATTCTGCACACGCAATTACAGTACCACTTTATGCAACATCTACTGCAGCACAAGTGGAATTTATCGTAGATGACTCTGAAATAGGTGTTATTTATGCTGGCGAGCAATATCAATACGATGTGGCTTTAGAAGTTTTAAAAAGGTCTAAATTTCTTCGCACCATCGTGGCTATCGACCCTAGCATCGACCTTAAAGGAGAAAAAAATGCTATTCGCTACAGCGATTTATTGGCAGAAGGATTGAAAAATCCTCGTACAGAAGAAATTGCTGCTCGTAAAGCTCTTGCTACCAACGACGATTTGGTAAACATTCTTTACACTTCTGGTACAACAGGAAATCCTAAAGGCGTGGAACTTCGTCACTACAACTATGCAGAGGCTATGCGTATTCACAACATCCGCCTAACATCTGCCACAGACAAAGACACATCAATGGCATTTCTTCCTATCACTCACGTGTTTGAACGTGCATGGGATATGTATTGTTTACAAAAAGGTATTAGAATTTATGTAAACAAACGCCCTGCAGAGATTGCTAAGATTATGCCAGAGGTACGCCCTACCCTAATGTGCGCAGTGCCACGTTATTGGGAAAAGGTTTATGCTGCTGTAAACGACAAGATTAACGGTAGCCCAAAATTACTTCAATCTCTATTTAAATGGGCGATTAAAGTGGGCAGACGCAGAAATCTAGATTACTATCGCAATGGTAAACTTTCTCCACTAAACGTGGGTCTTGCTTACAAATTTATTGCTAAACCTCTATTCAACAAAGTTAAAAAAGCAGCTGGTCTAGAAAATGGTAATTTCTTCCCTGTGGCTGGCGCAAGACTTGCAGATGAGATTCTAGAGTTTATGCACGCTATTGGCATCAACATTGTTTATGGTTATGGTCTAACAGAATCTTGTGCAACAGTGTCTTGCTTCCCTCTAAACAATAGAGGTTACATTGTTGGTTCTATTGGTCAAATAATGCCAGATGTTCAAGTAAAAATCTCTAGCGAAGGTGAAATCTTGCTTAAAGGTAAAACTATCACTCCTGGATATTACAAACGTCCTGATGCAAATAAAGAGTCTTATACAGAAGACGGTTTCTTCAAAACTGGTGATGCAGGCTACATTGATATGCAAAACAACCTTTACATCACAGACCGTATCAAAGACTTGTTTAAAACAGCTGGTGGTAAATACATCGCACCTCAACACCTAGAAGGTTTATTCTCAGACTCTAGTTATATCGACCAATGTGTGGCTATTGGCAACGAAAGAAAATATGTTTCTATGCTTATTGTGCCAAACTTCGACAACTTGAGTAAATATGCCGAAAGTAAAGGACTAAAATTCTCTTCTAGAGAGGAACTTATTGCCCTACCAGAAGTAGTTTCACTATTCGACGGCATTATCATTGAGAAAAACACAGATTTGGCTCGCTACGAACAAATCAAACGCTTCACCCTACTTCCAAATGCGTTTACAATGGACCAAGGTCACTTAACAAACACCTTGAAAATAAAACGTAAAGTAGTGAACGAATTGTTTGCAAAAGAGATAAACGCAATGTACGAGTAAAATCTCTCTTTGTACAATATAAAACTTTAAAGCGCTGCTCATTTCCTTTTTTTGAGCAGCGCTTTTTGTTTATATTATTAGCATCTTAAATAGTGTTTTGTTATTTGTTTGTTTTCTCTTTTAATTCTGCTTCGTAGAGTTTGCAATGCAGAAAAGTCTGAGTAACTTTGTACCAAAATTTAAGTAAGATTTCAAAATCGATGCAGATTAATACAACACAACGAATAACATATATAAAATATCAGATAGTCTCTATTGTTATACTTTTCGTATTTTATTTACTATTTCATGACCACAATTCACTCATGAAAATATCTGGTGATAATTCCATGGCTGTGATTGTTATGTATGGATTTATTGGTGCAATATCACTTATATCACTATTTATAAGTATAATATCATGTTTATTAACTACTAAACAAAGAAATATAATATATTCATATTGTGTTGCTTTATTCGCTGGTTTTACAACATTATGGGTCTTAAATGACTTCTTTTTTATTCATAAAGCATATATAGCAATAGATTATGTACTACACATTATATTGCTAATAGGATTCATTTATATTGTTAATAGGGAGAAAAATGGGAAGGTATTAAAATTCTTAGATTTTATACAAGAAAAAAAGTATTTAAAAGATATTTTGATATTCTCTGTATTAATTATATGCTGTTATTTAATCCCAGACTTGATATTTGAAAGATATGTAGCTTCACATTATCAAGGATTTAGAAAAGATACAATCTCCGCTTCAATATATATTAGGTACATAATGTGTTATGCTTGTTTATTATTTCATCTTGTTTTGATAAACAAGAACTGGCACAGATGTGCATCAATTGTATTTATCTTATTTTTGAAACCTAGCCTTATTTATTTATGTGCTAAGATGTATTTATTTGATGTTATACCACTTGCATTATATTTCGGGTATTCATTCGGATTCAGTATAATATCTGTAATAATATATGAATTAACTTGCAAAAAACTTAGTAAACACAATAAAAAATACCGCAAACTATACGAAGCAGAATTAAAAGAGAAAACAAACAAATAACAAAAAACTAAAAACACTATAAACCATGAAAAAACTATTTAATCTAATCCTATTAGTCACTGCCTCATTACTTCTCCTTTCTTGCGAGAAAGAAAAATATCCTGGAGCGTATCCGTATGATAATATAATTTTCTATAATAAAAACTTACCAGAGAAAAGATACATTCCAGTAAAACAAAGTGCGCCTATTATGAGGCATACATTATTTGAAGATTGGAATAGAACTATGTATCCTATGGAACTATGGGTTGATAATGAAGAAATAGCAACAATTTCTCAAGAAGGAGTTTTAACTGGTCATAAAGTAGGAGAAGTTATAGTTTATGCTAGGGTTATGAGTATTAATGGGCCAATAGAAGGATCTGTTAAATATACAATAGGTGAAATCCTTTCACATATGGAATCTTCATATATATATAATTTAATTTTATTAGGAGTTGATAAAAATAATGACGGAGAAATTTCTGTAAGTGAATTAGAAAGCACCGATTCTTTTAAGGACTACGTTAGCTATGATTTTTTATTAACTATAGCACCTTATATAGATAATTTAAAGGAAGTAAAAGTTTCTTCTGATACTTCATCTAATATATTAGATTTAAGTATGTTTAAATTTCGCAAAGTTTCTATATATGATCCTTGTGCACATTATGCTAGACAGGAATTAAATCATCCATCAGATCCTCTTGATTATGAAAAATATGAGCCATATTTCTTAAGGGAAATAATTTTCAATAAGGAATATATAGAGCATTTAGAATTTGGTGTAATGCCAGGTTTCTCTTCTATGGATTTAAGTGATTTTTATAACCTTCGAACTCTCAAGATAAATGGAGTTGAAGAACATAAATGGTCAGATATATATTTAAATTTACCTATTAACATAGAGGAACTTGATTTAGTTAATGCTCGTATATCGTGTGATAAAGTTTATAATAAACTTAGGAAGATAAGCCTAAAGGATTGTCTATATACAGAACTAAAAAAAGATATTTTCCCTAATCTAAGAGAATTACAATATAAATATACAGGTGGAATACATGCTACTAATACTTTAGACATTCGTTCTTATGAATTTTCTGACTTTGATTCGCTAAAAATTTATGTTGATACTCTGTATTTGTCAAAATCAATGTTTGATGCCACTTTTGGATTATCTGGTGTTCTAAGAGTAACAAGTGCTTATATCATAGAATAATTTTATTATGAAAAAACCATTTATATTATTTATACTTTTAAGTTTATTATCATCAATATGGGCTGCTGATAATGAGAAAGGTGTTTATGTAGCAAGATTTTCAGTTGAGTATAAAAATATTGATAGTTATTTAGCAAGTGTTGGTAATATAAGTATCTATCATCATTTATCTTTAGCAAATAATAAGAATAAAGATATTACCTTTTATATACATCATTCTGGATTTAAACAAAACTCATCTTATACTAGAGAAATCCAAGTAGAAGAATCTGTTTATAATTTAAATTTTTATACTGACTTTAGTAGTACTGTGTACTCTGTGATGATTGATGAAAGTATTTATTCTTACAATTTTAAAAATATTAATATAAAGCCATATAAAGATAATTTAGGTAAAGGTAATTTTAAAATTTATATAAAAGACACCTTTACAGGTAATACGACGTCTAAAACATTTACAATAGACTATAACTTAGAAATTAGACCTAAAGAAATAAAATGTGATAGCATTGAAAAAACTGATAATGAAAATTTACTTCTTTATGAAAAACCAATTTGTATTCAAGCCACTAAGGGTTTCCCAAAAGAAGTTTATAAATGGCGATATTCATATAAGAATGGGCAAGGAGTTCCTATAGAAGGAGATTTATACCCTTATAAAACTGAAGATAATGGTGCCACAATTTATGCAAAAGGTTCTGATTTTTTAAGCGAGTCTCAATTTAATGAGTTAGTAGAATCTCAAAATGGAATTACAATTATTCCAGATGGAGCAAATAGATATAATAAACCTTTGTCTGTCGAGGGGGTAAACTTAACAGCAAAACCCACATGCCCTTTTATTATAAAACCTATAGAAGTTTTACAACCTAAATGCAATGGGTATAATGCTGAACAAGTAAAAATTAAACTCAATCGTGGATTATTAAAAGGTGAAGTTGTTAAATTCTTACTAACTCATGAAAATGGGACTCCTCAAATATCAAACAGCTTATCATTAACAGGTGAAGATGAAATAATATTTGATTATAATGACAGAATCATTATTGGGATTTGGGATGTACAAATCTCAGGAACATACCTAGATAAACATAATCAACCTAGTTCTTCATATTCTGAAACGAAAAATCATCAAGGAGAATTTATAGTCACCGCCCCAGACCCTGTAACCATAAACAATATCTCACAAACTACAACCTCATGCATTGGTCGTGCAGATGGTACTATTTCTTGTGAAGTAAATGGTGGAACTGGTGAAAAAACATGCTCACTCTATAGTAGTGACAATAAGTTTATTTCCAATGGAACTTTTATGGACGGTAAGTTTCTTTTTACTGGTTTATCCAAAGGTTCATATTATTTAAAAGCCACAGATGAGAACGGATGTATTTCAGGAAGGAGTAATAGCATAGAAATCCTTGAACCAGAACCATTAAAAATTGAAGTGTCAGACATTACTGATTTACGATGCTATGGGGATTCTGATGGTATTGTTAGCTATGCAGACAATAGACCAACCAAAAAAAATAGAACTATTTTCAACAGATATTAAACCTGTTTTTTGTAGTGGAGATAGCACAGGAAGTATATCTTTAATAGCAGAAGGTGGCACATTACCTTATAAATTCTTTTTAGAAGATACATTAAGCACTAGTGGCGAGTATGCAAGTCTGCCAGCAGGAACATACACCGCACGTGTAGAAGACAATAATAATTGTTTCACAGAAGGTTTATTTACCATAGAAACCTTATCAACACTCACCGCTAAAATATCTGCAGGGTCTCCAAAATGCGACTACCTAAACGATGGCTTCATTGATTTATCTGTAGAAAATGGCTTAGAACCATATAAGATTACATGGTACGCAGAAGACAATGTTTTAATGGAAGATATTTTTAAGATGTCTGAACTATCTGCAGGAGACTATTCTGTGATTGTACAAGATGCCGCAGGCTGTGTAGAAAAGGTAGATACCACACTATACAAACCAGAAGAGTTTAATATTGAACTTCCAGAAAAACTATACTTATGTATTGACCAGACCTATCCGATTACCTTGGAAAGTTCTCGCATAGATAGTGCAGTTTGGTATTTTAAAGATAAAGAATATAGTAAATCATTAAAAACAATATTAAGGAAAGAAGGTCTGTATAATTTGGACATCGCATACGATAAGTATTGTCATGAATATAAAACTATAAAAGTAGATACTATAAATAAATCAGTAAAAGCAAACTTTTTGGTAGCAGAAGATATTCCAATAAATGATGATGCACATTTAATCAATATCACCTCAAAAGAAGATTATGATTATGTAGAGTGGGTTTATCCAGAAAATGATGCTTGGGTTTATGGCGAAGATGAATACTCATTTCAATTAGTATTTTTAAATGAGGGAACATATCAGGTGGGAATGATTTCACATAAAGACAAATGTGAAGCTTCTCTATTTAAAACTATCAAAACATTTACCCCAAAGGAAGGTATCACTATAGAAGAGAACTCTTATAACATTACTCGCTTTAGCATTGATAAATCACCAAACAACGGAACCTTTACATCACACATTGAGTTGTCTGCAAAGGCAGATGTAATATTATATCTTTACAATGCTTCAACTGGTCATGTTATTGCCTCTGAACAAGATAAGGGGAATAAAATATACGACATCCCATTCTCTGTAACCACCATTGCAGGAGAATACATCTTACTGCTTATTGTTCCCGAATGGGAGAAATCATCTTGGATTAAGATACTAATAATATAAAAAAAGCGCTGTTCATGAAGAAAATGAGCAGCGCTTTTATATTACACGAGAATATTTTATTGTACTGATTCTTCGGCAGATGCCGGTGCTGGTTCTGGGAGAACGTCTTCTGGAGTTTCTTCTACTGGCTTTTTCTTTTTGCAGCCCATAGTTAATACTAGACCTGCTTGCACATTGAATGCAGAGGCTTTGTATGGGATGCCATCTGCTGAGTAATGCACTGGTGTGTAGTCTGATACAGCATAGAAACTAAGTGGTGGAAGTCTTAGATTGAATCCTAAACCTACTGTGCTACTTCTGCCAGAAATCAATGAGTAGCTAGCAGAAAGTCCAAACCAAGAGCATGGTCTTATATTGTAGGCTACTGTAAGTTCTTCGTCCCAATGGTTGTAATTGTACGATGTTTTAGAAACAACGCCTACACTCATCATATTATTTAGGAAACTATATTCAACGCCCGCATAGATTTTACCGTTCATCATAGTGGTATAACCACCCTCTGTAGCGGAAATCACTCCAATTTCTTCTAATATATTTTTGCTTTCATCAGATTCTTCTTTAGATTGCTCACCTTCTGTTTCTTGCATTGTACTTAAATCTATGCCTTGGAATGTGTAGTCAAACACGCCATCTAAATGCATAGCATTGGTTTTCCAATACATAAATCCTAAATCTTTTACAGAAAGCGAGATTTTAAGTTCTGGGATTGGTTTATATACAGCACCTAAATCTACTGAAGCACCTACACTATAGCTTAATGACTTTAAAACATCTAAAACTTCTGAATCTGTATCTAAACCCTCCATATTACCTTCTTCGTCAAATACAGGTTTAATGCCTGGGATAGACATATTTCCTTTAAATCCTCCAGAAATATTCCATTCTTGTTGAGAAAGATTTAAGGTCAAATCATCTGATTTTAATCTTGCATTGGCCAAACCATATAATAAGTGCAAACGACCACCTACAATCCATTGTTCATTTATTTGTCTTGAATATCCACCATTAAGGTCTAGATATACATTCGCAGACATTGGCACATCCACATCATATGTATTTACATTTACTGTATCTGGTGTGCCGTCCATTCCTAATGTTATAAGATCTTTTGGCAGGCCTAAAGTCATATCTGCTCGCACAGAAGCATTTATGTGTAGATAACCATTGTCTTTTAATTTAAAACCAAAACCAAATAGACTCATATCAAATTCAAAGTCTACACCAGGCGAGCGCATTAGTTTTGAATAAACAGCTTCTTTATTTCCAAATTCAGGATGTAGGAATGTAACTAGCTTATTATCTTTCACATACATAAAGTCGTTTAACGATAGGCCTCCTGTGTTTCCGTATGCTGAAATGGTTGAGATAGCAGGTAGTTCCACGTATGTGGTACATCTAGGCTGCATAGCTGGGTTCATGAAAGATTGATATGGAAGATACTCCATAAAATACATGGTATTGGGAGTTGCTAGCAACGATGTTAAACCCAACAATAAAACTGTGTATAAAGCAATAATTCTTTTCATAATCTAACTATCTATTGGGTTAATTCATTTCTGTTGGGTTTAGTATTACAGAACCATCTATATGGAACATTATTTTTAAATCTAACCAATCTGTAGATTTTAAGAATACGTTTTTATGTTTCTCGTTTTCTAGTTTATAATCTAGCACTACCCTCACCTCGTCTGAGAATATTTTCTTCATATCTGAATATGTAAGCACTAGCATTAGCATTTCCTTTGGTTCTTTTTCTTTAATTACATTGCCATATTCGTCCACTTCGCCAGATTCTATAAGAAACTCTTTTTCTGAAGATAGGATAATATCATTGCCGTCTTTGTCTATGAATTTCACTTTTGCGTCAACTCCTAGTGGCAAATGGTTTTTGTAATAAAATTTTAAGATACCTTTTGTCTTTTCTGTTATGGTAGTACCTTGTAGCGACAATGCTTCAATATTTAAGTTTACTGTATCTTGTCTAGACAATCTAAAGTTCTTTTCTGGATTTTCCTCGTCGCCTTCAAACCATAGTGGAAGTTTTGTTACTTCTTTTGTTTCTATATCACTATCGTAGAAGAAGAAATGCACTTTGCTTCTATCTGTTTCTTCCGAACGGATACGGTATTTGTATCTTAGTTTGTCAACTTTTATTTTAAATAATCTATCGGTGTGTCCATATTCTCTATTTAGAAGAAGTTCTGAGAATTTGGTAAGTTGATTTGTATTGAAATTTAAAAGTTCTTCGTGGGTAAGGTCTTTAATTTCGTCGTATGAAGGTGTATTTAAAACAATTGATGTGAAATCATCTTCACCAAATTTTGCTTTAACCACTTCCCCTGTACTTGTGCTTATACCTTCTACATAGTCTATGTAATATCTTGCTGGCACGCCAATGTTGTTTAGGCATGTCATAAGGATTTCTGGGTCGTAGAAAGGAAGATTCATACCTGCATCGTAAATATCATTTGCATAGTCGAAGTCTATTTCTTTCACATTTTCTACAATATCTCTTGCATTACCTATATTCATAAAGGTAATATGTGGCTTCATGTGAGTACAATCCAATGTAATATCAAATACATTTGAAATGTCCATATCTTTATCTGTACTTACATATCCTGTGAAGTTGATATGAATTTTGTCTTGACCACTCAATCTAAGCATTGCTCCATAAAGATTGATATGGGTATCTATGATTGGGTGTTCTTCGTCGATATTTTCTAAGTCTATTTCAATGGCATTGTCTGGGTATAAGTCTGGATTTAGATACAACTCGTCTTCGTTGAAGGTAAGTTTTACGTGTGAACCTTTCTTCATCTTTTTAGGGAAGTTGATAAGTACATCTATATTTGACTCACCCATTAGAATGCTATCCAAACGTTCGTTTTCGTTGGTATTGATATTTGGGAATTTTAATTCTAAATCATAATTGATTTCAGCTTCAGTAGGTTCTATTAAACTCAAAAGACCTACTGGCACGTGCAAACTAAAAGAGGTAGATGGCAATACTTGCAATTGGTCTATTAGTTCGTTGCCTAAATACTGACTATCAGCCATTTGAAGATACATTGTATCTCCTTTTATATAGATTTCTAGGTCTCCTAAAGAATCTGTATTTAGTACATCAACTATTTTTAAACTTGAATATCCTAATGGTCCTACTATATTTGCATCGAGTTCCATTGTAGGGTCAAGATTGTCGAAACTATACTTATCATCTACACATGAAACTAAACCAAAGAGTATCAATGCAATATATACAAACTTCTTTATTCTCATAACTTTATTTTAGGTTTATTTACAAAGATAATAATTTTATTTAAAATAATCATCTGCAAATTGCACTAAATATAGTTTTTCGGTGGCTCTAGTAACCGCAGTATATAACCAACGCATATAACTCGCATCTATTTCTTCTTTTTTTACACGCCCCATATCCACATAGATATGCTTCCATTGCCCACCTTGGGCCTTGTGACAAGTAATAGCATAGGCCAATTTCACTTGAAGTGCATTCAAATATTTATCTTCTCGCATTTTTTTATAACGTTCCCTCTTAGACTTTATATGTGCATAGTCTTCTTCTACGGCTTTAAACAGTTTGGCATTTAGTTCTTGAAGCTCTGCTGGTGTGACACAAGTGAGTGATTCTTCTAAAATAGTAACATCTATTTCGTAACTATAGTCTGAAAAATATAGAGTTAAGTTTCTGAAATTGAAACCATAAAGTTCCTTCGACTTGCCTATTCTTACTATTTCTGCCATATCTCCGTTGGCAATAAGTTCTAGCCCATAATCTCCACCAAAGAAATAATTATTCTTCAAAACCATCAACTTATCTCCATTGGAAAGCATTCCTTCTTTATTTAGTATCCTGTTTCTTATGCCATTTGCGTATAAGCTTGCCATCTTGTTGGAGCGGGTCACTACCAATGTTTCTTCCATGCCTACCGTGGAGAAAGATTGTTCTAGACACTCAACGAAGTTTGTGCCATCTACCCTTTTCACATCTGGGAAACATTCTAGTTGCAAGCTTTGTGGTTCACTAATTTTCTCCCTAATATGTGTAGCATTTACCAAAATGCCACTCTCCTCCGATTGCCGAAGCACTTCTGTTAAAGTATGAGTGGTAACATCCAATCCTATACTTTCAAGTTTTTTTACATCCAGTGCTGGAGAATGTTCTTGAAAAACTGGAGGCAATTGGGCATCATCGCCCAATAAAAGTAGTTTTGTATTTGGAGCTCCCGAAAACACATATTGAACTAAATCTGAGAGCAAATCTCCTGTTCCAAAAAATCCTTCACCCGCTGTATTTATCATCGATGCCTCGTCTACTACAAAAAGTGCGTTGGATATTTTATTAAATCCTAAAACAAAGTTTGAGGAAATATCCATTGTTTTCTTATGATAAATAGCTCTGTGAATGGTAGATGCAGGTGCAGAAGAATAATTGCTTAACACCTTTGCCGCCCTACCTGTTGGTGCCAATAATATGACAGGCACATTCAGTTCTTTACAAGCTTTTACAATAGAACTTACCAATGTAGTTTTTCCTGTACCTGCATAACCTTTCAACAAAAATGTTTTATACGACTCTTTTTTTGTCATAAATAATGAAAAAAGGTCTATAAACGTCTTTTGGTCCTGCGTTGGGTCAAATTTGAAATGTTTTAATATACAATGCTTAACTAACATCTGATTATAATATCATGACACAAAATTATCATATTTTTTTGAAAAAGTTTTCTTTTTTAAGTTGTAGAAATAAATAAAATTCTTTACTTTTGCATTTGTATTATGAAAATCACAAAAAAATAAAGATATGAATAACCTTTTTAAATTATTACTAGTTTTAGCATCATGCACATTGGCATTCTTATGCTATGAAAGTATTGTTACTCCTATTGAGTTCAACGAAGAAAAAGAAGCTCGTGACAAAGTTATCGTAGAAAGACTAATTGACATTCGTCGCGCAGAAACTGAATATCGTAACATCAAAGGTGACTACACCGACAATTTCGACACTCTACTTTATTTCATTAAAAACGAAAAAGCTAAAATCGTCCTAAAAGAAGGTGAGTTGACAGATAAACAACTAGAAGATGGTTTGACAGAAAAGAAAGCTGTTGAACTAGGTCTTATCAAACGTGATACCACATACGTTAGTATGTTAGAAAACTTGTTTAGCAAAGATTATCCTGTAGATTCTCTACGTTATATTCCTTTCTCTTCTCCAAGACAAGAGTTTACTCTAGAAAAATCTGAAATCACTACAGGTTCTGCTGGTATTAAAGTGAAAGTTATGGCAGCTAAAGCTCCTTATGTATCTTATCTAAACGACTTAGATAAACAAGAGCTTATCAACCTAGTTGAAACAACTGAAAAACTAGAAAAATACCCAGGTCTTAAATTCGGTGATATCGAACAGGCTAACAATAATGCAGGTAACTGGGAATAATATCCAAAATAATAGTAAGTCCATCCGTTTTTCTACGGGTGGGCTTTCTTTATGTGTAAATGGGAAATGTAAGAATATTACATTTGACAAACCAGATGAAAATTTTCGTAAGTCTATGGCTATTTGCCTATGCGAGGAAACAATAAACGAAACAGAAATCTGGCACATTTACATAGACAACCCATATTATACCATTATCCCTAAGGAAATTGCAAACAAAGACATCTGCATTTCTGCATTTAAGCTAAACTTCCCAGATATTACAAACAATCATATCATAATGGCTGAAGATATAAGCAGACATGATATGATTTGTACATTCGCAGTGCACAATGGGCTTTATGAATTTATAAGAACTCATTTCCCTCTACATCAAATCCACCATTATAGTTCTAATGAGATTGTAAAATCTATAGAGAATTCTAAAATGGATGGAACTAAACAGGTATGGGCAAGTGTAAACCACAATTCTCTACTTGTAAACCTAGTTGCCAATGGGAAATTGTTATTGACCAATAGTTTTAATATTAAAACTCCAACAGACTGCCTATACTATATAGGTAGTATATATGAACAATTTGATTTATCTAGAAAGGAAATTCCTTTGTTCTTTAATGGAGATAAATCATACCTAGACTTATTAGAAAAGCATATATCTCACTGCAATAATACAACTACTCTATGAGAATAATAAGCGGAACACTTAAAGGAAGACGTTTTACTCCACCTACCAAACTAAAAGCACGTCCAACTACAGACTTTGCAAAAGAAGGGTTATTCAATGTATTGGGCGGAAAGATAGATTTGGAAGAGATAAAAGTATTGGAACTATTCTCTGGTAGCGGAAGCATTGGCCTAGAGTTCATATCTAGAGGTGCTGAATCGGTAGTGGGTATAGAGATAAGCATGCAACACATTGGTTATATAAAGAAGGTTTGTAGTGAACTAAACGTAAACAACTACTACCTACAAAAAGCTGATGTATTTAAATATCTTGACTCTGCAAAAGGTAGCTACGATGTAGTTTTTGCCGACCCTCCTTATGCTATTAAAGATTTGGACAAACTTCCAGACTTGGTATTAAACAACGGATTGCTAAATGAGAATGGACTTTTCATCCTAGAGCATGGCAGGGATTATGACTTCTCCGCTCACCCACACTTCCTAGAAATGCGAAAATACGGGAATGTGCACTTTACGTTTTTTAGTTAAATATTGTCGTGTATAAAAAAATATTCGAGTAGAGCTCTTCACGGGATTTTATTTATGATTAACTACAAAAGCTAAACTCGCTATCGCTCAGACAACGCTTTTGTTTAACGTTAATCATCTCATAAAATCTATTTCCGCTCATCGCAATATCGATATTTTTTTAACACTCCAAACACCTAATTACTCGTTGAACTAAGTTTGCTATAGAATTGGTTTTAAAGGAGGGATTTTTAGGCGTCCCGAAGTTCGAAAAACCGGAGTGTACACGTAGTACTCGAGGATTTTGAGAACGAGGACAACGACAAAAGCACCCTTTAAAACAATTCTAGGAGTACTGGTAAGTGATCTGAATACCCTGCGTTATATTTAAGTCCATTATACGTGCGTTTTGGGCGAACATTCATATTTCTAGAATCTACTTCTAAAAGATACATCGCTTTAAATATGAAGGCACTTTCTGGGGTTACCTTTCCTGAACTAAGTAAACTTCCAGACACTATAATTTGGTCTAAAACACTCCACTGAGACTGATATTTATGAGTGCCGAAAAAAGGATTCTTCATAAATTGATGAAACATATTGTATAAAGAATTGGGATCGTATGGTTCTACAAGAGGCTTAGCTCCTAATACCACACGCACACTTTTATCTTCTGGGGAGTCGTTGAAGTCTCCCATAATAACAATATTTGCTTTGGGTTGAATAGATAAAATACTATCGCAATGTTCTCTAATAAGTTTCATTACTTGTACTCTTCTGTACTCAGTTTTTTCCTTACCTCCTATTCTGGATGGAGTATGACAAACAAAAATATGCAAAGTATCATTGGAGTTTGTTTTCCCACTTACATAAAGAACATCACGAGTGGTTTTCCCTTTTGAAAATTTTACTGGTATAGGCTTATGATTTATTGGCTTAAATTGATTTTCGTCATAAAGCATTGCCACATCGATACCTCTACTATCGGGAGAATCATAATGTACAAACTTATAACCAAACTTTTTTAGTGGAGAATATTTTACTAAAGATTTAAGAACATAATCATTTTCTACCTCGCACATTCCCACTATTGCCACAGGAGTACCCTCTCCTACTGCTGTAATAACCTTAGCAATAGAATTTCGTTTTTCTTCCATTTTATTGTAGGTCCATCGTTTTTTACCTTCTGGAAGAAAATCATTGTCATTTTTGTTTGGGTCGTCAACTGTGTCGAAGTAGTTTTCTACATTGTAGAACATAATTTTAAAATGTTCTTGCGAATGCAGAATAGCAAACACATAGATTAAGAATGTAAGTAATATTAGTTTTCTCATATTTTTATTGGATATATTCGTAGCAACCTATATCTGCAGTACCATTTTGCATACGTTCATTTCCATCTAAATCTATTGGAGTCGTAGCTGATACAGACGGATCTGCATTGCCAATGGCAGGAGATGCCGAAGTTAAATGATAATCATATTGTCTGTAAGTATCGTCTTTTATATTATCATATACAAATTTAGGAGATGAATTTATCAAACAGTCTTTGTAAATATCTGTATCCACCACCTTCATATATTGTTTTACTATACAGTTTTTAAAGAAATAAACAGGAGAAAGAGTTAATGTATCTAGTTTATAATCAATCTCAGAACTATAATTTCCATGCACTATAGAGTTGTACATTTCCGACTTAAAGTGGAGAATATTTTCATTATATTTATTTGAATAATGTAAAATAGGTTGAGTTCTTCCACCCCATGAAAATGAGTAATTGTTTGTTAAAGTGCTATGTACTACTTTATAATCTCCACCTTCAAGCCTTAAGATATTCTCACCTGCATTGTATAAAAGCGAATTATAAATCTCAACTTTTGCATTTATAGCATGTATCACATTATAAAGCATATTTCTGATTATAGAATTCTTCACTATTAATGTGGCATTTTCTGTATTTGTAGAATCAATAACTATACCGAAATCTGCATTTCTAACATCTGTGTGGTTAAGAATATTGCCAAAACTAGTAGAGGCGATTCTTATACCACCCCATTGGCCTGAAGCTTGATCATAACTAAGTGGCGGAATGGTATTCATATAATCATCTCTATCTCCTCTTATTTCTACCATAGACTCTTGCGTACCCTCTGATATTAATTTACCTTCCACAAGGATAACAGCACCTTTTTGGCAATAAAGTCTAGTTCCTGGAGATAAGGTTAATGTAGCACCTTCTGCTATCGTAAGAGTATCAGAAAGTAAAATAGGAATCTCTGATGTGATAGTGGTATCTGCGTCGATAATTTTATTTTTAAAACGCTTCACATTTCTACCATACGCCTCTAGTTGAAGCACTTGTGTATGATTGTTGAAAAAGAAATCTATACTATCCCTTATTACGAAAGGAGTGGTATCATCATTTGGGTCTATATACACCTGAATGAATATCATCAAACTATCATTGGCATTTAGATACGTATCATTTACCACATTTGCAGAAATACCAGACACGTTCATGCTATAATTTTCTGCACCATTAAGTGTAATTTTATCTATTAATACCTTATTTTTTGAAGGATTATACACCTTCAACTTATACGTTGCAGAACCTTGTTTTGTAAAAATTGTATCAAAACGAACTGTATCAGAAGAAAATTTTAAACGCAATGAAGTATCAGTGCTTATTTTATCTTCCTCACAAGAAACTAACGTTAATGTCAATAATATTACAGATGCTAGTATTTTGAATATAGTTCTTATCATAACTCACCATAAATTTCTACAAAAATAAGAATTTGATTGCGTTTTTAAGTAAAAAATATATTATATTTGTATGATAAACTTTAAATTTTATAGTTATGGCTAGTAGAAAAGCACTAAAAAAAGACATTAATTATCTTTATGCAGACCTTCTTTCAGAATGTTTCAAATTATCTGCAATTAGTTCTGAAGATAAACATGAGAAAATAGAAATTTTATTTAGTAAAATCATCTATAGTAGCAACGACTTCATTGTACGTGCAGGTAAACCTGACGGCAAAAACAATCGCAATTTAGTAAAAGCATATTACAGAAAGTTGGGACAAGACCTACTTAATGACGTAATGCAAATTAGTAAAGAACTTGAAGAAATTGCCCAATAATGAAACAGAGAATTTATAAACTCCTTATGAAACTTACTTCTTGGAAGATAGAAGGAACACTTCCTAAGGACAAAAAATTAATTATCTGTGTTGCACCCCATACTTCAAATTGGGACTTCTTTATAGGAAAAATAGCATACGGATCATTAGGCAAAAAAACATCCTTTCTTATAAAAAAAGAATGGGTGGACAATTTCCTAGTGGGTTGGTGGCTAAAACTACATGGAGCAATAGGTGTAGCACGCGACAAGAAAACGTCACTAACCGACAAATTGGCAGAACAATTTAAAAAAGCAAAAGAACTTCATTTGGCTATCACCCCAGAAGGCACTCGCAAGGCAAATCCAGATTGGAAAATGGGTTTTTACCACATTGCAAAAAAAGCTGATGTGCCTATCTTATTAGTTGGTTTAGATTTTAAAGAAAAGAAAGCTAAAATCTTAGAACTATTCAGACCATCTGAAAACGAAGCTTTTGATATTAAGTATATTAAAGAAAAATATCTTGGTATTACAGCCAAATATCCAGAGTTATTTGATTTAGGTTTAGCGTGAAAGAGAGTTTAAACATTAGCCTTGTGCAAATGGATGTGATTTGGGAAGACATAAATGCCAACCTAAATCATGTGGAAGAACTTTTAAAAGACCTTCCTAACACAGATATAGTAGTACTTCCAGAGTTATTCTCTACAGCATTCACAATTTCCGCCCCAGAATTGGCAGAGAGTAATGATGGTCTTACTATGCAAACCGTGAGCAAATGGGCTAAAAACTACAACAGTCTTTTCGTAGGAAGTTTTATAGCAGTAGAAGACGGCAAATATTACAACAGAGGATTTGCAGCCTTCCCTAACGGAGAAAAACTCTTTTATGATAAAAGGCATTTATTCATAGGAGGAGAAGAAAGAATTTTTACAGCTGGCACTGAGCCACTTATCTTTCAATACGAAGGTTGGAATATAAACCTTGCTATCTGTTTCGATTTACGTTTCCCTACTTGGCTTAGAAACAAAGACCTAAAATACGACTTAATGATATTGGTGGCCGAATGGCCTGTTAACAGACAATTTGCATTTGATACACTCCTAACAGCAAGAGCTATAGAAAATCAATCTTACGTATGTGCTTGCAACAGAGTGGGAAAAGACAACAACCACCTGAGATATCAAGGCGGTTCTGTATGCATCGACCACAAAGGGAAGGTATTGGGCAGATTGGAAGATAACAAAGAAGAAATTAGAACATTTACAATTGATAAACAACCAATGGAGCGATTTAGAGAATTGGCTCCATTCTGGAAACAAGCAGATTAATTATGTTAAAAGGAAAAATTGCACTTATTACAGGTGCTGCACAAGGCATTGGAAAAGGTATTGCCTTGGAGTTTGCAAAACAAGGTGCCACAGTGGCATTCACAGTAAGAAAACATGACGAAAGAAGTGAGTCTTTAGTAAACGAAATAGCTGCAATGGGTGGCACAGCAAAGGCGTATGCAGCAGACGCTGCTAGCTTTAGCTCTGCAGCAGAAGTTGTGGCAGAAGTAATGAAAGACTTTGGCAAGATAGACATTTTAGTAAACAACGCAGGCATTACAAAAGATGGTCTTTTGATGCGAATGACAGAAGAACAATGGGACATGGTGATAAACACCAACCTAAAATCTGCATTCAACTATATCCATGCTATCACCCCAATTATGATGAAACAACGCGCAGGAAGCATCATTAATATGACTTCTATCGTTGGTATTACTGGCAACGCAGGTCAAGCAAACTACGCTGCCTCAAAAGCTGGTATGATTGGTCTTACAAAATCAGTAGCTAAAGAACTTGGTAGCAGAGGAGTGAGAGTAAATGCGATTGCTCCAGGCTTTATCGCAACAGAAATGACTGGCGTGTTAAACGAAGACACTAAAAAACAATGGATTCTTAACATTCCACTACGCAGAGAAGGCAAAGCTGAAGACGTAGCCAACGTGGCAGTATTCTTAGGTTCTGAAATGTCATCATACGTTACTGGCCAGGTAATAAGTTGTTGTGGTGGTTTAAATATATAATATGGTAGAAATAGAAATAAACGATATGCAGTTTTATGCCCATCACGGGTGCTACGATTTGGAGCAAAAGGTGGGTACATACTTTACAGTTTCTATGCGCCTGAAATACGACGCTACAGAAGCTATAGAGACAGACGATGTAACAAAAGCAGTAAATTACCTTTCTGTATATGAAACTATAAAAAAAGAGATGGACAAACCATCTCATTTAATAGAACACGTGGCTCAAAGAATTAAAACCACAGTGCTAAAAGAATTTCCACAAATTGCAGAAGCAGAAGTGAAACTTTGTAAACTTAATCCCCCTCTAGGAGGACAAGTTACCAAAGTATGTGTAAAACTATAATAATTTATTATTAGGAGTTGAATTCAACTCCTTTTTTACCACTTTAATTTATACTCGCTCATATTGCAGCAGTTGTCGTACACACGAAACTCTAGGTGATATGGGCGTTTTGCTTTTAGCCTCTTTTTGTCAAGCTTATAAGATACCCTGCCATAGAAATCTTCTTCAAAAAGAACCCATTCTCCGTTTATATAGCCTTCATATCTATTCACACCACTTTGTTTGTCTATTATCTTAAGAATGATTCTAGACGATGTTCGAGACTGAGGTCTTATCTCTGGAGCAATTGTATCTACCTTCACTGTAAAGTCGCCAAGAGACTTTGTTTTAGCTTGCAACACACTATCATTATACAATGTTGTATTTACATAATTCCAATCTCCCCTTCTATTACGAAGTGCTATATAATGCTTACTTGCAGGTACACTATCCTTTGGCAATTTTATAAACAATTTGGCTGTATTTTGAAGTGGTTCTGTAAGATAATGCAACTTATACACATTGGCATTTAATGTGCTATCAAAACTTACCTTGTGGTCGAAATAAAGATTATCGTAAAAACTACCTTTTGGTATAAACATACCATAATCATCACCTTGTATCAACGCAGGGAAATCATATCTCACATATGTTCCACTATCATTTAGCATCAATGGAATCTCTTTTTTTACACCTTTTATTACAAAGTTTAGTTCAGAAGTATTACCAACAACATCAGAAATAAGTACCCTAACCTTATAATCTCTTTCCTCGTTAATATCCAGATAGCCTTTGTTGTATGAAGTGTAAAATGGTAATGGGTTGTTTGGCAAAATATAACATCTCATAAATGTATCTCGAGTTTTTTGCCATTGACCATAGTTGATAAACGAGTTTATGTATCTTGAATCATCTAAAGAGAACTTATCCATCACATAACTAAAGGTAAGTTTATCATCAACCAACATTTTAAGCGACTTAATGCCATAGAAATTGTTTTGGCCAGTCATATAGTCGAAGGCTTTCACCTCCAATCCTACTCGTCCCCAAGCATTTATTGAGTTTGCAGTATATTTGCCTGTGCCTGTACGTTTAACCCCGTATATTTTATAAGCGTAGGAATTGTCTACTACCCCCTCACCAGAGACTGGATTTATGGCAATATTTTTGAAACGAGGATATACATTGTCATATACATTGTATAAAGGTTGAGAATCATAAACATACACACCTGTGGTATCTCTCACCTCAAAGTGAAGGTGCGGACCTCCTGACGAGCCTGAGTTTCCTCCCCAAGCTACTTGTTGCCCCTGCTTCACTGGAATCTCATTTACACCTAAATACGCATCAATTTCGAATGTTTTATTTTTATATTGATAATTTCTTATCCACTCTGTTATTTCTGGAGTAAATCTATCTAGGTGAGCATATACAGAAATCACGTCTTTGTGTTTTAAATAAAGACAATTTCCATAACCACCTTTAGAAATAGATATACGCCAAACATAACCATCATCTATGCTATACATAGGCAGACCTATCTGCTGTTGTGTTTTAATATCTATACCAGAGTGAAAGTGATTTGGTCTTAATTCTCCAAAACTAGCACTCAAAGTAATAGGTATATCAACGGGAGATATTAGATGATTTGGAATTTGAGCGTAAACTGTTACACTAAATAAAATTAATAAATATAAAAATATGTTTCTCATTAGGGTAAATAAAATAATAGGGCAACCAAAAAGTCGCCCTATTAGATTTATAGATTGATTAGATTAATACTTATCGTTTGCGCGTTCTGCAGCTGCATAATTAAGTTTTAATGCATAAGCTCTACGTAGTGCTTGTTTGATATCTGTTACGATACCCATTTTGGTATCTTTATCTACTTTTAAGCATATAGTCATTAAATCTTGTTCATGCTCTGGCATTGCAGAACGTTCTGAAACTACATAGTTTTCAATTTGATTAACATCTGCAAACGCGTCATCTAATTGAATACGTGGTTCTGTACCATATTGAGCTCTATATTTAGCTACTGGTTTACCAACATAGATGTTGCGAATCAGAGTTTTCTTTTCTAGTTTTTGTAGCTCAGTTGCTTCTGGCATTGCGATACCTACTTTATAATCCACTTCCTTCATAGAGGTAGAAATCATAAAGAAGAATAATAACATAAAGATGATATCAGGTAGAGACGCTGTACTAATAGCTGGTATCTCTTTAGTAGATGAATTATCTCTAAATCTTCCCATTATTTTTTACCTCCATAGTTTTTAGGTTCAGCTTCTGAAATTTTTTGTGGATAAATCTTTTGAATATCTTTTTGTTTATCCTCTTCTAATTCTTCATAAGCCTTACCGAATTTAGAAATAGCTAAATCGTTACGCAATTCGTTATAAGCAGCAACTAGTTCATTTTGCACTTCGATATATGCAGAATATGAAGTACCACGGTCGTTTTGTAATGAAATTACGTGGTTTTTAGTTACAGCTATACTACCAAAGTATTGAGTTTCTATAACTTCCTTTTCAGGAAGGTTTTCATCATTTGCCTCGTTTTTGATAAATTCCTTTGCTTTATCTTTAAGTTCAGCAACTGTAGCATCTTTACCACCAACACGTAAAGCATCATTACTGTTAAGCAATACAACTAATACGTTACGTTCTTTTACCTTTAAGTCCTCTGTTTTTTGTTCAGCAGGAACAGGAGGAGGAAGACGACGTGCTAAACCTTTATTTACCGCCATAGTGGTGGTACATAGGAAGAATACCAAAAGCAAGAATGCGATGTCTGCGGTAGAACTTGAATTTACTTCAGGCACTTTCTTTTTTGCTCTTGCCATAATAAGTTCCTTTCTTATTTAATTTTTTTGAATAAACCACCTACAGCCATTAACACTAGAGCAACTAGTACTAAGATATAAGCAGAATATAATTGCATATCAACTATTCTAATCCAAGTTTCAGAAATTGGTTCTACACCTAAAACTTCTACTTGTTTACCATCTGATACAAAATATGTAACTACTAAGATAACTGCTAAAAGTCCTATTCCTAAGATTGATTTAAGAGCTGTTTTAGGAGCTGAAATTGCTTTTTTGCCAAATTCAATTGTTTGTGTTATAAGAACAATAATAGTAGCAATAGCAAAAAAAGCATACATAAGTAGCATTAAACTATTGGTGTATGTAGGTTCTACATATTCTGCACTAGGATCAATAGATCCACCAGCGTAGAATAGCACACTTACCACAATAGTAGCTGCGAAAAGTATGTATAATACTATTGATGATAATTTATTTAACATAATCAAATCTCCTAGAAATTATTTTTTTACATTGTATTTCATTAAGATATCTAACATAGTGATAGAAGAGTCTTCCATATCTGCAACGTTAGATTCGATACGAGATAGAATGAAGTTATAGAATACTTGAAGAATGATAGCAACGATAAGACCAGTTACAGTTGTGATAAGAGCAACTTTAATACCACCAGCAACTACAGTAGCTGAGATGTCACCTGCTTGTTGGATACGGTCGAACGCTTCAATCATACCGATTACAGTACCCATGAAACCTAACATAGGAGCAAGACCAATGAAAAGACCAATCCAGCTAACGTTCTTTTCTAATAAACCAGCTTGAACACCACCGTAAGCGATGATAGATTTTTCAGCAACATCGATACCTTCGTCGATACGCATTAAACCTTGATAGAAGATAGAAGCAACAGGACCACGAGTGTTGCGGCAGATTTCTTTAGCAGCTTCAACACCATTTTCTTCTAATGCAACTTCAACAGCAGCTAAAAGTTTTTTAGAGTCTGTGCTAGCCATTGCTAAGTAGATAATACGTTCGATAGCGATTGCTAA
Organism: Candidatus Enterocola sp.; assembly: GCA_045633865.1. GTDB lineage: Bacteria > Bacteroidota > Bacteroidia > Bacteroidales > Paludibacteraceae > Enterocola. Next base: position 58,680 of record JAZQZD010000011.1, on the reverse strand, counting down.
ACCTAAAATTAAACAAAGAGCAACTGAGCTCATGAAACCAGCACCACCTTCGATGAATTTTTGTTTTAGAGCTTGGTGGATACCGCCTTGAGCTTCTTCAGCTGGAGCAGCTTCTTCTTCAACTACAGCAGGAGCTTCTTCTGCAGCAGGAGCTTCAACTTGTTCAGTAGCAACTTCTTCAGAAATAGGAGCTACTTCTTCTTGTGCATAAACACTAAACATACTTAGACCAGCTAATACAGCTAGCATTGTGATTAATTTTTTCATGTTACTTTAATTTTTAATGAATATTATTAGTTAATTAATTATGATTTTCTGTCTATAATTGCATTATTCTGCTAAAACGAGTGCAAGGTACAAAAAAAGTACGGATATTACACAAAATTTAACAAAAAACTTTTCCTCTTAACACTAAAAAAATAATCTTTTAGCATTTTCTGAGGTGATATTTTTCATTTCTTGCAAAGTAACTCCATAAATCTGTGCCAATTTTTCTGCAATATGTATTAAATATGAAGGTTCGTTTCTTTTACCTCTATGTGGCACCGGTGTAAGATATGGAGAATCAGTTTCTAGTAAAATTCTATCAAGTGGGAGTTCGCTTAGTCTTTCTGGGAACTTAGCATTTTTGTAGGTGATGACTCCACCTAAACCAAAATAAAAATCTCCTAATGCCAGATATTCACGGGCATTTTCTGGATATAAACTAAAAGCATGAACCACGCCTCTTAATGGTTTACCTTTGAATTTCTTTAGGCTATCGATAATTTCTGCAAACGAATCTCGGCAATGTATGCAAATAGGTAAATCTTTAGAGATTGCCACGTCTATATGATGTTCGAATGATATTTTTTGTTGTTGTAGATAGGTTTTATCCCAGTATAAATCTATACCTGTTTCGCCTATAGCAATGTAGTTTCCCGTAGATACCTCAGCATCAAATAGATTTAGTAGTTTCTGATAATTTTCATCTATACTTGTAGGATGAATACCTACCATCATAGATGTAAAATCTGGAAATTTTTCGTGAAAAAGCTTTATTTCTTCCAATGATTGTTCATCTACATTGGGCAAAATGACATGACTTACGCCGGCTTCTTTGCAACGCTGCACAAGTTCTGCTTGTTCCATGGCAAATTCACTACCATAAATATGTGCATGAGTGTCTATCATAGAATATTCTCTAGTTCTTTGAGATTTGTTATTGTATGAGTGGGGTTGAAAGGTAATTTTGAAGTGGTATCACCTGAAAGGCAAAACCAAATTTGCTGCAACCCGGCATTTTTCGCCCCTTCAATATCTGCCAAGAAATTATCTCCTATTACAATAGATTCTTTTTTCTTTGAATTTGTAGATTTGATGGCAGTATCAAAAAACACCTTGCTTGGCTTGTGAGCCTTTATTTCTTCTGAGAAGAAAAGTTTATCAAAATATTTATAAAGTCCTGCTCCAGAGAGCTTTTTATGTTGTATTTCTACAAAACCATTGGAAATAAGGTACAATTTATAACCCTTATTTTTTAGGTATTCTAATACTTCTATGCAATGTGGTAAAAGGGCTTTTTGTTCTGCCAGTAGAGGCAAATAATTCTCCTGCATACCCTCTTCCACCTGGGGTAAATCCACATTTTTTACTCTTAAAGGATATGCAAACCTATCTTTATTAAGGTCGTCCTTATTTATTTTGTTTAGTGAATATTGTTCCCAAAGGTAGTCATTATGTTCACTATATATTTTAAAGTACTCTTCGAAGTCTTTAAAATACTTATCTAAACCATACCTATAAAATAATACGCTTAGGACATTTTTAGAATTTGTACTAAAGTCCCAAAGCGTATTATCAAGGTCTATAAAAATGTTTTTATACAATTATTTTATCTGAATAATTAAATATTTAGACGCATTCCAGAAATTTTCTGGATTTTTGATAACTAGAGTATAAATTTTATTTTCGTCACGAACTAGTTCGTATGAATTTTCTGGGTGTTTAGTTAAGATTTTAGCAGATTTAGAACCTGTTTCTAAACGGTCAAATGTACGAACATCGATTGGTGTAAATAAAGATGTACGGTAGCCAGAATCTCTGTCTTTCACATTGATATCGTTAGCTTTAAGCTCTTTGCGTGTACCCATAAAGAAGTATGCTGTATGAAGAGCTTGGTCTTGTGCTTGAAGTTGAGCTTGTTGAGCTTCTGAAAGTGCGGTAAGTTCTGCTGCACGTTGGCCAACCAATTGGTTTTCAACTAATAAGCTGTCTATTTTGAAGTTTTTAGCTTCTAAATCTTTATATAATTTAGTAATTTCTTCGTTTTTAGCTTTTAAGTCTCTTTTAAGACGATTGATTGTTTTTTGTAATTTAGTGTTTTTAAGGTCACTTTCATTGAATTTTTCTTCTAACTCTGCAATTCTAGCATTGTTGTCTGCTAAAAGATTGCTAATCATAGAGATATTTTCTTCTACTCTTTGTTTTACACTTTGTGAACCTTCGCCATCTACAGGAACCATAGAAAGTAAGTTTTGTGATTCACGAATTGCTTCAAAGCTAGAATCTACAGATTGAACGATATCCATATAACCTAACAACTCATCTAGTTGAGTTTGTTGTAGGTATTGAATAGAGTCGCGTTGATAACGCATGTCTTTGAACGCTTGAGTTTCAAAATCACAAGAAGTAAAGGCTAAAGCCAATGCTAATACTGATAAAATTGTAAGTTTTTTCATAATATAAATTATTAGTGTTATTTATTATCGCCAGCCACAACTAAGACAAATTCTCCTCGTGGTTCAGTGTGAGTAAAGTGTTCAATAAGTTCTGCAAGAGTACCGTTAACTGTTTGATTATGAAGCTTTGATATCTCTCTCGAAGCAGAGGCTAATCTGTCTTCTCCAAAAAAATCTGCAAATTGCTTCAATGTTTTTAGCACCCTGTATGGTGACTCGTAAAAAATCATGGTACGTGTTTCTTCTTTTAGATTTGTAAGTCGGGTATTTCTACCTTTTTTTTGAGGCAAGAAACCTTCAAAACAAAATCTATCCATAGGCAAACCTGAGTTTACAAGTGCAGGAATTGCTGCTGTTGCTCCTGGCAAACATTCTACCTCTATTCCATTTTTTATACACTCTCTTGTTACAAGAAAACCAGGATCTGAAAGTCCAGGTGTGCCTGCATCTGAGATTACGGCACCTATTTGCCCTGCTTTTAAATGTTCAATGACAGAAGCAACCGACTGATGCTCATTGAATTTGTGATGTGCCCACAATTTATTTTCTATGCCAAAATGCTTTAATAGAACTGACGAAGTTCTAGTATCTTCTGCTAGTATAAAATCCACTTCCTTTAGCACCTTGATGGCACGAAAAGTCATATCTTCAAGATTTCCTATGGGTGTGGGAACAATGTACAATTTCATTCTTTTAGAATTTTGGTCTTATAATATCATAGAAATACACCACAGTAGCATCTTCTGCATCCCAATTGAATTTTCCTTGAAGATAACTTACCGCTTCATCAAATTTTTCTATTGTGTTTAGTATTTCTATGGTTTCTTTAAACAAATCATTGCTGTCTGAGAACAAGTCGTGACGGAAGCGGAATTTATCACCTAAACTAATGACAGACATTAGGTTGCGAAGCGCTTGTGCTTCGCAGTTAGGAGTTAGGAGTGAGGAGTTAGGAATTATTTCTTCCTTAACATCTTCTTTCTCTGACTCTTTATCTAACTTTGGTTCTATCTTTTGCTCTTCTATCGGAGCTACCTTTGCAACTGGCTCAGGCTTTTCAACTACTAACTCTTCAACGGGCGCTTCGACAGGCTCAGCGACCGAAACAGCGACAGGCTCTGCGACTGGCTCAAGTTTTTCAACTCCTAACTCCTCATTACTCGCTCCGCTCGTGATTTCTGGCTGCACTCGGGATAACTCAAGCGAGCTTGGTTCTCCACTCGTTTGCACAGAAATTCCTAACTTATTATCGAGTTCTATCATCGATTCTAGAACTGCAAGTTTTGCAAGTGTTATCTCTACTTGCTTTTTAATTGAATTTAAATCGTTTTTTATATCTTGTATTAACGAATTTTTATCCATAAAAATTGTATAAACTACCTTTATTAATTATTTTTGCAAAAGTAAACATTTTAAATTTAGTTCGCAAATGTTTGATAAACCATTTACATTAGATTCTACAGTAAGATTGATAATAAGATTGTGCATATTTTCATTCTTTATCTATGCCATATATACACTAGGCGACGTTCTTCTGCCTTTTGTGGCGGCATGGTTTGTGGCATATATGCTTAATCCATTTGTAAATTTTTTTCAGAAAAAAATAAAAATTAAGAATAGAACTATTTCTGTTACTATAGTCTTAATCTTATTATTAGGACTTATCTCCGGTTTTATTTATTTTATACTTAATAGTTTAAGCAAAGAATTGGCAGACTTAGAATTTCTAGCTCAACAATTTATTTCGAAACAAAACACTACACAGTTTCCAGATATTATAAAACCTCATCTAACTAAATTTCTTGCGTCTATCAACATTGAATCATGGCTAAAAGAGTTTACATACGAAGAGTTTATAAACGACCTTATTCCGCAGGCCTTTGAAGTGGTTTCTGCTTCTTTGAAATATGTGGCTGGAGCAGTTGTTTTATTTTTATTTACACTTTATCTATTTTTCATAATGAAAGATTTTGATAATCTGTCTGATAAATGGAACAAATATGTACCTGAACAATATAGAGACTTTTCAATAAAGCTTCTTGGTGATATGGGTACTTACATGAATACATATTTTAGAAAACAGGCACTCATTTCTATTATTGTAGGCACATTATTTGCGATAGCATTTAGTATTATTGGACTAGAAATGGCTATTGGCCTTGGCCTACTTATAGCTGTATTGCATATGATTCCGTATATGCATACTTTAGGCATGATTCCTGCTATTTTTATTGCACTTGTACAGTCGGCCCAATATGGAAATAGTTTTGGCCTTTATGTTTTATATATTGTGTTGGCATTTGCTGTGATACAAGTGATTGTTGATGCGTTTTTAGTACCAAAAATAATGGGTGATGCCACAGGCTTAAATCCTGCAGTTATTTTGTTATCATTGTCTATCTGGGGAGCATTGTTTGGAATTTTAGGCATGATTATTGCACTACCTATTACTACACTCATAGTGTCTTATTATGAGTTTTATGTTTTAAAGAAAGGAGTAACGATAAATGAGGAGCAAAAAGATAAATGAATTAACTGAAAAAGAAGTTTATAAAAGATATTTAAGCGACGGCGTCAATAATTTAAGTACTAAAGAATTATTGGAGCTGATTGATATTTTATATGCTTTGGGAAAGAATAGCGAAGTGATTGATGTGGCCGAATATACTCTTTCTCTAATAGATATGGGCATAGACAATGATTTTATTGACGAAGAGTTGAATGAATGGCTCGACAATAGTTTTGAGAAAGAAGAATATGATGATGCTATTCCTTATGATGATATCTTTCCTGGTGAAGAGTTGGATTATATAGAGGAGCAATATAACAACAAAGAAAAAACTCAAGAAGAGAACGAGGAAGGGGAAGAAGAAGAAGAGGACAATGCTAGTGATAACATAGAAACACTTAGAGAGTATCTTCTTAAACTTATAATAGAATCTGCTCTGAAAGAGGGGGACTACGACAGAGTATATCATGCCAAAAATTTACTTCTTGATACTTCTGATATTAGAGATGCAGACTTATTTAATGATATATCTCTAATGGCTATGAGTGTAGGTGATTACAGTTTTGCCATTAATTATCTAAAAGAGATAATCAACGACCCAATACACAAAGTAGCTGCTATAAATAATTTGGCGGTTTGCCATGAGGCATTGGGAGAACTAGATAAAGGCATCAAGATACTGCAAGATTATCTAGACGAAGACCCATACGACAACATCAGTTGGATCAATTTAGGCAATCTATTTGCTAGAAATGACAATTTCGACGAAGCGTTGAAGTCTTTTGACATTGCATTTGCCATAGATGATACCAATATGGCTTGTTTAAAAAACATTGCTAAAGTATATAAGGTAAAAGGCAACCTTGATAAATCTCTAAAATATTTGGACGATGCAGAAAAGTTAGACCCAAATGATTATGAGGTACTAATTATAAAGGCAGAATGTTATCTCATTATGAATAAGCCTAAAAAAGCCATTGCTTTATTCAATAAGGTGATAAAGGAATTTCCTGATAGACCTGAGATATACCACTCACTTTCTGTGGCGTATATTTTAGACAACCAAGTAGAAAAGGCCTACAGAGCGGCTGTTAAATCTTGGGAATTGGCTCCAGACAACCATTATTTTAAATCTTTTGTAGCTAAAATATTGGGTGAAGACAAGGGTATGCGTACGCAAGCTGATAAACTTTATAGAGAACTTCTAAGAGACTCAGACGACCCTCAAATTCACATGATTGTGGCTCAATATTATCTAAACGCGAACAATCCAAACAAGGCATTACAAATTGCCCTTAAGGTTGACGAAAAGCATACAGATGTGCGTCATGTTCATATCTTTATGTCTAGATGCTATGCTATTTTAGGAAACCTTGATGAAGCACAAAAAGAATTTGACAAAGAACCAGACGAACAAGCAAAACAAGAATTTTATAATACACTTAATAATGCAAAAAGTAATTAGTTTAATTGCTGCCGTGCTATTTGCCACATGTGCATTTAGCCAAGACAGCACACAAGTAGAAAAAGTAGATACTGTAAAAATCGTAGAAGTTGCAGAAACAACTGAAGTTGCAGAAGTTGCAGAGGTTGTAGAAAACCCTAGCATCATTCAAGTAGTGGAAAAATGGTATGAAGAAAATATGAACTACTATACCATTACTGCCCTAATGGCTGTGGAAAGTTCGTTCATTCCCTTCCCTTCTGAAATTGTAATTCCTCCAGCTGCATATATTGCTAGCAAAGAAGGTAGCAGCTTAAACATCTATCTTGTAGTGCTATTTGGCACACTTGGAGCGCTTATCGGAGCACTTATCAATTACTTTTTAGCCCTATGGCTAGGCAGACCTATAATGTATAAATTTGCCGACAGCAAAATTGGTCATCTTTGCCTACTTAGTAAAGAGAAAATACAAGTGGCAGAAGACTATTTTGTGAAACACGGCAAGGTTTCTACCCTTATTGGCAGACTTATTCCTGCGGTGAGACAACTTATCTCTATACCTGCAGGTCTTGCAAAGATGAATCTACTTTCATTCTGCCTTTTCACAGCTCTTGGTGCTGGTGCTTGGAACTGCGTGCTTGCATTGTTGGGTTACGTTGCACAAGGTCAACAAGACCTTATCGAAGCATATAGCCACGAACTTTCTGTGGTGATTATGGTTCTTTTCGTTTTATTAATTATTTACTTTGTGATTAAAACTTATGTTAAGAAAAATAGAAAAAAACATAACTAAACAATACGGAATTATTGGCAATCCTTTGTGCCATTCTCTGTCTCCTACGTTTTTTAATGAGAGATTTGCTCAAAAGAATATTCCTTCTGAGTATGTAAAATTTGAGATAAGCAGTATAGAAGAGTTTCCTAATATTATAAAGGAAAACCCAATGCTTGTGGGGCTAAATGTAACAATCCCTTACAAACAAGCTGTGATTCCATATCTAGACGAGCTAGACGAACACGCAAAGGCTATGGGTGCGGTGAATGTGGTAAAAATTGAAACTCGCGAAGATGGCAGTAAATACCTAAAAGGCTACAATACAGACTGGTATGGTTTTACAGAGGCATTTAGACCTATGCTACAAGTATTTCATCATCAGGCGCTTATTTTGGGTACTGGTGGAGCGAGCAAAGCGATTGCTTATTCTCTAGATAAAATGGGCATTAGTTATAAATTTGTATCTAGAAAACCTATTGAAGGTGGTTTCACATACGAAGACCTTACAGAAGAGGTGATTAAAAATTATACTATACTTATCAATACATCACCTGTGGGTACTTTCCCAAATGTGAAGGAATGTCCAAACATTCCATACCACTGCATTACAAGAAACCACGTTGTTTACGACCTTATATACAACCCAATAGAAACCATGTTCCTACGCCAAGCCGAAACCTGCGGCGCAGCCATCCAAAATGGCTGGAAGATGTTCGTTGGCCAAGCCCTAAAATCGTACGAGATTTGGGAGGGGGTACGTTGGATTGAATAGAAAAAGCAAATCCCTCGTGGCACTTCGACAAGCTCAGTGACCGAGGGATTTTTTCATCTCTAATTTTGATTTTAAAGGAGGGATTTTTAGGCGTCGTGAAGTGCGAGTAACCGGAGTTTATTAAACATAAATGAGGATTACGAGCACAAACGCAACGAGAAAATCACCCTTTAAAATCAAAATTTAAACGTCGTGTTCTACGTATGTGAATTTAGTCTGTCCTATGGTAAAATGATCACCATGGTATAAATGAAGTCGTTTATCTATGATAGCGGGTTTACCTTTGAAGGTGACGCCGTGTTCTAGTGGGATAAGGTAGATATTGCCTCCTATTAGTTTTAGCAAGGCTTGTTTTGGTGCAATGGCACTGTTTATATCCCATGACATTTGAAGATTGCAATCTACAGACTTACCTATAGAAACAGTACGTTCTATTAGTTGTGCATTCATCCATTTATAAAGTGCTATTTCCATGGTTTTGATAGGACCTTCTACTTTTAAGAAGTAGCGTTCTGAATGCGGATAGTTGATGGCTAAGCTTACTGCTAAACCGATACTATAGATTAAACAACTTACTAGCAATAAGTCTCGAGAGTCTATGTGCGAACTAGATGAATAGTTCCAAAGATACATGGATGCAATAGAAAATACCATTGATATGGTGGCACCTAGCAATGCTTTTTTGAGTTTTATATCTGTTTTAAATGAAACTGCAAATGCTATTACATAGCCATTCAATGCCCATGGTATCCAGTCTATCATATAATAATAACTCTTTAGGTTGAAAGCAAGTAATGCCAACACTACCAATAGATATGTGAGATAACCACATATTCCTGCTAGAATAGACTTCACTAAAACTATTGTACTGCGTTTCCACCACCATTTGCCATGACTAGAAAGCAGACTTAAGGCAAATGTTAAAAAGAAACACATAAAGAATCCAAAGTATGGAGCAGCAAATACACTTACTGTTTTGTTGTTGTGCAAACTAAATACTAAATCTCTGAGAGGATCTACTTGAGAAACTGTATTATACACCCCATGTATTACGGATAGATTTGAATGAAATATACCTACTGTAAAAAATAGCCATGCCACTAAACCTGCAAGTGTGCCTGCTATTAACCATTTCAAATAATAGGGTGAATTTCTTCTATCAAAAAGATTTTTATGATTATAATAGTGTTTACCTTTATCACATCTTCTGCCATACTCAGGACATTTGTACATATTTTCATCCCAACAAGATTTGTGCATCACGTGCTCACATTTCACTACAATTTCATCTCCTATTTCAAACGGAGTCTTGCAATAATAGCATACCTCTGGCACTTGAATACCATTGAAGCTCATGTTTGGCCCTGTATATTTCGTTACATATTTATAACAAAATATTCTATAGCGAATAAATGGTATGATAAACTGAAAGGTGATGTAGATAAACATTAGCAAGATGAATGTAAAAACTCCTGCTTGAATTAAAATATCAGAAATGCCAGCTCCATTTACAATAACAGGTTTATAAACACTACCTAATATATAAACTGTAGAACCGTTGAAGATTTCTTCTCCATCATACAAACATTTCACATTAAGTATGCGTTCATCACCACGATAGATTTTCTTATCTGGATTTGATAAATTGAGTCTTACATCTACCTTGTTGTTTCCTCTACCCATAAGCACCTCTTCTGAGATAGCCTTCATATCTATTTCTGGAAGATATTCTCCAGCACTTTGCTTACAAATGTATGTAAAGATATTTTCTACTTCGTTTTCTTTGGCAAATTCATCATCCTTTTCTTCATTGAGATTTACATAACAAAATTGAATTTTGTCTGCTTGTTTGCATTTGTTTAATAGTATTTCTTGATATTCAAAGTGCTTTGGGTCTATTGGCTTATCGCCATTGTAGAGGTGACCATCTGAAAATGCAATAAGCACTTTATTGCTATTGGCGGTGCCAGAGAAATACTTAGAACTGTCGCTTTGCATCTCTTCCAATTTGGTTACGATATTGCGAAACAACATTTTTTCAGACTCGTCTGCTACGAAATAATTGTCTATTACATAATCTGTTACAGGATAAGTTTGGCTTACATTGCCATCTTTCATAAATGCAACATAAAGTTGGTCATGAAAAACAAACTCCCTAAGACTTTCTACTGCCAATTTTTGTTTTTCTACTTGCAATTCATCCAATGTCAGATCTACCAAAACCAGACCCTTGATATCTAAACTTTTAATTTTCTCTGAACGCAGGTTGTGAGCGCCTAAGAAAATTGGTTGAGCAGACTCTGATATTTTATTCATATTAATATCATATTCTGTTACCTCTATTTCTATTTTATTAGGTTGGAGTCTCTGTTTAGGCATATAAGTTTCTTTAAAATGTACACCTACAGAAAAATTCTTATACGCTTCATCAAACTGAATATCAGAAAGTTCTATGTTTTCATTTTGAGACAAAGTTTCTTCTGAAGTACTTTCTGAACAACCCATGAACATTAGCGACACAATCGCTAAACATAAAAATTTATAAGTTTTCATAACCATTGTATTTTTAAATGGAAGGTATTTCTTCTTCATTCTTCTTTAATAACTCCTTATATTCTTTTGCACTCTTACGCATTTGCTTGATTGCTTGAATTTTGGATTGTACCATATTGGCAAACATAAGTAGCATAGCTACTGCAGCGAAACTATATAAATAATCTTTTATTCTCTGTAGAAAAGGTTTGTACTCTGCAGCCTTAATCTTTTCGGAAAATCCCTTAATCTCTATGTATTGTTCTTCAACCTTTTCCATCCTTTTTTTAAGAGCTGGAAATTCTTCTGAAATAGTTTTTGCATCCTCGTAACGTGCTGTTACATCATTGTAGGAAAGTTCTTCTTTGGCTTTTAGTTTTTCTAAAAGCGTGGCAGTTTGTTTAAGCAAAGAGTATTCTACTGCTTCATCATACAATTTTTTGTATGGTTCTATTTGGTCAGCGATATAGTTCTCATCTTGCGTAAATTTGTCATAGCTGTCGAGTTTGTGAAGTTGCGATTGGATAGAATCTGACAATAATTGTCTCATTTCTTCATAATTTACCACCACTTCCATCAGACCTTCTTCGGCTGCTATAATGTCTTGATGCGCGCCACTATATACATTCCACTTGTTTTCTATACCTTTAAGTGACTTTTCTGCTTTTTTTAGTTGTTTTTGTTTGGCAGAAGATACATTGGCAAGTAAAGTTTCTATTTCTTCTATAAATAGTGACAATCTACCTCTTACCTCCAAGGCCTCCAATGGGTCCACCTTCAACTCAGTTGCAACTTCTTGTGCATTAATTCCGAATGCACTAGCGAGGCACAATATTAAAACTAAAAACTTTTTCATTTCTTATTGTTTTGTAAACAAGTTTCATTGAAATATCTTTCTGCTTTCTTGAAAACAGACAATGCATGGGTTTGTTCTCTATCCATTTGCATTTCTCTAGAAAGTTTTTTATTAATATCTTCAATAAGTTTCTTGTTGCGTTTTACTAAATCGGCTTTTTCTACCACATCGTTTGACACTAGCCAAGATGCCACATTGTTATCTACCATACGAGCAACAGCCAAAAGCTGGTCGGCAGGAATAGAAAGTCTTGGTCTTTTATGAGCAAACTCCGCTTTTACGTCGGCCAATTTTGCTATAGAATCTACATAAGAATTATATTCTTGAAGCATAGACTGAATGATAGGGCAATCATTATTGGTATCCATTTTTGGATATTGTGCTTCTAGTTTTACCCTTACATCTTCTAGAGCAGCAAGGGTTTCCGCATTGAGACTTTCTACATTTGGATATTTGCTTGCAAGAGTTTTGTAGTTGTTTTGAATCTCTTCCAATAAAGATTTAGTAGAAGAAATCTCTTCACTTTTACCAAAACATGGGTTGCGTCCTATTCGAATTTCATATTGTTTGTCTAGATTGGTGTAGTAAATAAGATCGTAACGATTCTTTTTAGAAACAGAACGTTGCATCATCATCACATCACCCAAAGTGATGGTAATGGTGGTGTCTGCCGTGATGTCAAATTTTTGAGTTATGGTATCTGTTACCATTATATAATCTTCTGTTTGCGGATGCAGACCCGTACTTGACACCCATGCATTAAATGTATGTTTGTCGTTGCAGCCAGGTATGTTGTAACGCACATCTTTTGACAATCGATAAGTCATTTCGCCTTCTGAAATCACTTTATAAGGAAGTCTTTGAAGAGAAATTCTCTTATTTCTAATTACATTTTTATAAAGTGAATTGTTTTTGAAACCAAATAGATTGTGTTCAGAAGTAAGGTTCACGCTTAATGTATTATTAGGTTCATCGAAGCTTATTTTTACTAATACATCCATGTCTTTAGCACCTTCTTTTGTGGAAATCACCTCTGTATATACTGAATCTGCAGACACTGTTATTACTTGATTTTCCTTTACAGGTATCTCAACAGTTTTCTTTGTAGCACAAGACTGCATAAATGATGCAGCAAATAATACAGCTAAAGAACAAACTAATTTACAAACAACTTTATTCATCACTTTTTACTTTTGATTAAAAAATATCCATCTCATTGGTTCGCCCTGACGAAGCACCCAACGTGCCACCGTGATATCTTCTGGATATGGAGGCTCTTGTTTGGCATGATATAGGTCGTATTTAAGGTATAGAGCCACTCTCTCCACATACCAAACCAAATCCATGTAGCTATCAGGGGCATTTAAACAAACCCTACCAGCCATTTCTCCAAAAAATCGAATATTTGGATGCCAAGGATGAGGTATAGGGTTGCCATCGGCATCTTTTGTACAGAAACAAAATATAGGCAAGGCATCTATACAAGGATAATCTTCTGGTATATCTATTTGCATTTTAAATTCATCTGCAAATATTGATTCATTGTCTATGCCTGGTTTGTCGAGGTTTTCTATATTGGTAACACTACAAATAGACTTTATATGATATGTAATTTGATACCCAATAGGCATACCTTGAGCATTCACTTTTGTAATGGAATATTCTATGTCGGGCCTTGAAGAAAGTCTCTTTTCAAGATTTTTCCATTCATATTGTAGGCGTCTATTTCTACCTGTCAACTCTGCCATAACACTATCCTGGGAATGGGTCTGGAATAAGAAATACGGTATCACCGTTTTTTATGCTATAGTCGGCAAGTGTTTGGTCCACCTTTCCTACTCTTGGGCGCAATACTCTTATTTCGTTTATCTGAGAATCTTCTTTACCAAAGAAATAATCTAAAGGAGCACCTGTATTGTCAACTGAAGGGAAATCGAAAATCAATCTTCCATCTTTACCTATGGCATGACGCAGATTGCTCATTAGAGAACTAAGAGGTGCTTCCGGATTTACTATACGAAAGCGAACTTTCTTATTTTTATAAACTATGTTTAAGAAAAATTCTTCCATAATCTTAAATTTTAATTATTAAACAATACTTATTTTCACTTGAACAGGATATGGAGTACAACTACGCACCTCTATCATTTTTTGTAAAAGTAATTCCACTTGGGTTAATTGATTTACAAGGCTACGTCTTACAAATGTATCATCTGCAATATGTATTTCTACTATGGTTTCAAGGCCTGAGCAAACCAATATGCTACGCACTATAGATGAGTCTATATTGTATCTTCTTAGAAGCTCATTGTAACAGAATATTTTCACATCGGCAGGTGTTACAAGTCTGTTGCCTGTTATCATATAATATTTAGATATGGAGTTTTGCACATCTACACCTATAGCTTCATCCACACCCATGACAGGTTCTGCTATAACACTGGTTTTCTTCACAGATAAACCTACAGGAACATTGAATGTAGAGTTTGTACTTAAATATGGATTTACCACACCTGCCTGAGTGGTAAGATATTGCAATGTAAGACTCTCGTCTTCTAAAATTGTCTCCTTGCCTTTTTTAAGCAATAAATACACTCCAGAAGACATGGTCATTGGAGATTCTTCTAGATATTTAGCTAAATTTACTAGCCATTGATACAATCGATTCACTTCCATGCCATTTTTAAGCCTATCTATCTGCATAAAAGCATAATAGTCTGTTGAATATTTATCTATAAGACAATGCAACAATTTTAGCAAACTATCTATATTAAAACGCTCCATAGCAGAACGACGCAAGGTAAAAGATATATTCTTATACATTTGTTCTGATGAAGGACGTATTAAATGCAACAATTTTTCTGGGGTATCTCCCTCTCCTTCCGCCAAGCGTACAATAGGATTGTTTACAGAAAGTGAAGCACTTCTTAATGTGGTATTTACTAGTAGAACTGTGTTTATGTATAGTTGAGATTTATCAAAAATAAAGTCTTCATTTAATCCCATAAATTCAAAAACTAGTTCCACCTTGTCCACAGGGCAAGTGAAGAAGTTCTGTGTATTGCCAACCACAAACATTCGTTTATTTTGTGTTGCAAATAAATCGAACCATGTAGTAGTGGCATCATATGCCAATGAGTTGTTGTATAGCATTGCATCTATAGAAAAACAACCAGAAAGAGGCAAATTTGCATAATCCCAAGGTTTTACAAGAGGTATTTCATTGCCATTGAGAGTGATGTTTAAGTCTTTGAAGTTGAGGTTGTCCACCAAAAATGAAAATCCATCTAACGAAGATATTTCCTCTTTAAACTGCAAAGTCACCTTCCATCTACGAGCATCGAGACGCACTACTGATTCTACATTTGCATTGTAAACAGTAGTATCTAAAAGTGGCATAAAATTGAATCTATTTTCACTTAAAGAAAAAGACATACCAGCATGAAGTGATACTGTATTTATATTGTCGTCGGTGCCAGTTTGAAGCAAAACACTAGCTGGGTTGGCATGACACAAATCGTATGGAATGAGCATACGAGAGAAGTCTTCAAACACCTCGCTTTTTAGCCTAGAAAGTTCATTGTCGGCGTTGTATTCTTGATATGCTAATGCCGTCATCAATAATGAAACGACAGGGTCATTTTCCATGCCCTCAAAGTATTCTTCATTATTACTCTGACGATATATGGCCATGGCTTCTCTTTGTAAGTCCTTAGCCATTTGTCCTGTAGCAAATAGTCTTTGTCGCATAATTTTATTTTTATATTATCGCCACACTCTCATAGTGGTTTGAAATAGATAAGGTTGTTCTGTAGCTATAATTTGTCCTTTTACAGTGATGTAAATCTTACGATGCTCTCTCACATACGACATAGTAACAAGTACATCATCTAGTCGTGATTCATATCTTTCTAGCAGCTGTTTGAGTTCTATAGCAAATGTGTTTATATTTCTAGAAGAACCCGAGATTTTCTTCTCGTACAAATCTGAGTTATCATCTTCCACACTATTCAACACCACCCCTTCATTTTCATTGAAAATCTCAAAACGAAGATTGTTTAAAATGAAACCAAAGTTGGGGTCGGACACGCAACTACCAAGTGGTGTGGTAAGTAGAAGTTTGATATGTGCATCAATAGAGTCTTCTATTTTTGTATAGGTGGCTAAAGTACCTCTGTTTACTATAAGTGGAATACGAGTATTCATAAGTTTTAAATTAAAGGTAAAAATTCTTCTTCCTCTTCCACAGGCTCTGGCACAAATAGAGCATTATACAAACCATCATATAGGGTTTTATATAGCTTTTCATATAGTTCCTCAGACAAACGACCTTCTAGAAGTTCGTAGATTTCTTTTCTAAAATTGCCATTTATATAATCTGAAAGCGAAGAATAAAGTTCGTTCCAAATTTCTTCTTTCAGTTTGTCGTGAAGTTCGGCGTATAGAGTTTCTTTTAGTTCTGGGTAAACCTTTTGATAAATTTCTTCTTTTATCTGAAGTTTTAAAGCATCAAAATCTATACTTTTATCTTCCAACACTACTCCATCCAATATGGTAGCAGCACCATGCAAATAATTGTCTAGCCAAGAAAAATACTTCACAATATCAAATGGTGAGTATTCTTCTTTTTCAATAGGTGTTTCTGTATAAACTTGTGTGATATAAAACTCTACAGCACCAGCTATTTCTTGCAAGAGTTCTACAAAATGCTGTACACGATTTTTGGTGCTATAGTTTTTAAGCACATTGGCATAACGAACAAAACTACGTTTGGCCTCGCCAGATTCTAAGTTGGGATGAGTGGCAAGTACACTTACCTTTTCATAAAACTTATTTATATATTGCTGATAACGAGTATCTAAGTCTAATGTGAGAAATGGAGGAATGTAATCTTTATCTACAGAAAACACCCCATCGCTCACCTTAAATTTCATTAAAGGTAAGATATCTGCATTTGATAAATCATCCTTGCCATAGATCGCACACTCAGAAGCTGGTGAAATAAAAGGCACTTGTTCCTTGCTGAAACTGCGAGTCTTCTCTGTTTGTTTGCAACCTAAATAATATTCCTTTCCGTATAAAAAGGGAATATCAACCACTACATTTTCATCTACATGCAAGATGTGGCCAGAAGGCATAAGTGCCATAAAAGACAGAGGAGTAATCTCCAATGTTTTCTTCACAAACACTCCATTGCAATGAAACTCTGTTGTAGGTAAAATTCCAAAATGATTTCCGCACGCCACTTTATAGGCCACTTGCCTATTTCTTTCTAGAGATTTATCCAATTCGATAAACGTTTGAGCAGTAAGCTCCATTCCAGCATGCCAATCTATTTTTGCATTTACATTCATCTTATTCTGTATTATTTAGATAATAAACTCAATTTTGTATTATAATTTAGCAACAACTTGTTGTTTAAAGACGACGAAACATCGGTCTTTATTTCTATTAAACAACGAGTATTAAATGGAATAAACCATTCTACTACAAATGCGGTTAAAGCATTGATGTGTTTTTCAAATTCTACATATTCTGCTTCATCAAGACTTGGAATCCACACCTTGTAGGAAACCATTGGTTGTGTATCAGTTGTTTTGTCAGTCCAATTGTAGGAAAAAATTTCTGTTGTAACTCTGCGATTTAAAAGCACAGAAAGTATATCTGCAATTTTATAAAAATCGCCACGCAAAGTGTTTGCCTTTGGCAACAATTTCATAAACTCACGAACGTATGGATTTTCCTCTTCCTGAATATCTACTCCGTAATATGTTTTAAGAATAAGGTTCAACTTATCTTCTAGCAGAGAAGCGATCTCTTGTTCATTATTTACACTATCTCTAAAACGCCATGAGTCGATAGGAATAAATAGTTCTTCTAATAGTTTTTTACGTTCACGAAGAGCCTCTGCCTTAGATTGAAAATCTTTTCCCAATAGCTCATCTTCCTCACTTATAATGCCTTGTGGCAATATACGTAGAAAGCCATCACGAGATAGTGAGGCCTCACATGAGTTCTCATCTAGTTGTAGAACATCCTCGCTATAGTTGCGATAAAAAGAGCCCTTGTTTCTTACCAACCAACTATCTGATAGCTGTGGGTATAGCAGATTTAACAGCACCTCAGCCCTAATTTCTGATATGTTTCTATTCGTTTCGCTCATATTTTTCTGTACATATTTCCCTTTTTATCAACACGTACCAACTCTACATAATATTCTGCACCTTGAGTTTTAATGTGTAACACATCTTGATCTGGCACGCCTAGCTGCCAAAGTGTTAAGCTTTTATATTTAAAATCCTCTTTTATATTGCGTATAGCGTGTTGATAAAACTGCCCCATAGGTTTAGTGCGTAGTGTTTCATCATTTTCTATAAAGGTTGGCACCTGAGCCTCTGGCAACATCACATCATATTTTTTGTCTGTGAGTCTATCTTCAATAAAATCTACAAAAGCTTGGTTTCTTAAAACAATTTCAACTGAAGAAGCAGAAAATTTATCTTTTATATAAGAGAAAACATCCTCTACTGTATTATGATTGGTAAGCGAAGACTCTACAATAGGCGACCATCTTTCATGCACAGGACAATCTTCGTCCCAAGCTTGGTGCGATACCAAGCGTACTGTCATAGAAGCACCATCATAGCAAAACATTTTACCACAAAGAGAGGTAAGATTGCCAGAAGCAAGTTCTTCTGTATGAATAAGTTTCATAGCTTCTTGAGCTTGTACTGCACCTATAATAGAAGCCACAATTGGTGTGGTTGGCACTCTGCCACTTTCTTCGTTTCTTTTTATAGCCACAGCACACGAAGTGCTACGTTTTAGATCTTCTAAAGCAGCTGGATCTAGTGTGCAAGCATAACAGTTTTGACCAGGAATAAATACCTTTGCAACGCCCTCTAGTTCATTTATACCACCATCTACCCAAGGCACTCCTGCACGCATACACAAACGGTTTAGCTTGTAGCGAGCCCATCTGTTGTCTAAGCAGCCCACCACAGCATTCATTTTACGAATAAGTCCAAGTCCCACTTGACAACTTATATCGCCCACCACACAAGTAACATTAATATTAGGATTGATTCTTTTTATACTCTCCGCAGCAGAGTCCACCTTGTAGCGATTTATTGCAGCATCATCGCTACTGAAAAGAATAGAACGAGTAAGATTGCTAAATTCCACCCTGTCGAAATCTACCAAAACAAGATTTCCTACCCCAAATAAGGCTAGATTTTTAAGAACCTCATTGCCCAAAGCACCGCAACCCACCACCATAATATGAGCAGAAGACACCTTCTCTTGTTTAAACCAAGAAAGTTTTGGGAATATATCAGCCCCCCACTCTTGCAATGTAATCGTCTCTATTTCATTTCCTTTTTCCATGCCACATAATATTTAGCACGTGGCAAATGTAGATAAAACTTATGCTGAGCGTTTCTTTTAAGAGTAATGTTTAACATATCTAACATATTTTTATTTTTGATGCAAATTTTTAAGTATTAAGATTAAAATTGTTAAACAAAATATCTGAGAATGACCACTTTATGTGATAATTAGTTAAATATCATTTTCTCAAACGTTTCAAATGTAAAATGTTAAAAAATTGATTAATTAACATCAATAAAAAAATAATGGTACCCAATTTTGGATAACTTTGCTCGCAGTTTAAACACCTATTAATAATAAAAATTATGGCCAAGTACGTTTGTATGGGAGCTATGCTAAAATGTAGTTTTGGGATGGCACCTTCCATGTTGATGGTAACGGTACCTATTCGTCCCATGATACAAAATAAACCGAAAGCCAATATTATGGATTTCGCTCCTATGATGAATATTATGCCTTTTGGCATGTGCCAATGCATGGGCAACCCCACAGTAGCATCAGCCACATCTGCTGCCATGGGAGTTTTAACCCCTATGCCTTGTATACCAGTAATTGTATCGCCATGGGCTCCAGGCGGAAAAGAGTTGGTCTCTAATATGCCAGCACTACTAGACAATTGCAAAACTATGTGTGCCTACGGAGGAAGTATAAGCATTACAAACCCAGGACACACAGCCAATAGCACAGGAAAATAATTTACTAAATAATTTGAACTATGAGTAACAAAAGTATTAATGAGTTGTTTGACGAAACTAAACAGAAAATGAACGGCCACACCATGCTGTATTATTTCCATCTGTCAAATTTATGTGTTACAGCAGACCCTATGGCACTACTATCTTCTACTGTGAAAATTGACAACAAAGATTTTAATCTAGAAGATGTGGCAACAGTGTCTATCCCAAACGACAAACAATTTGCTGTGCTTCCAAAAGACAAGGAATATCTAGCACCTATTATAAAGGCTATCAAACTAGAACATCCTGAGTTTGAAATAGAAGAAAAAACAGAAAAAGATGAAATAACAGGCGAAGACAATGTGGTGATATATTACACCATGCCAGCGATGAAAAAAGAACGTCACGACGTGTGCATGGAATACATTAAGGCCCAATTTGATGTGACCAACACAAAACTTGAAGCCATATTCTCACAAGGCAGTGCAAAGGTGGCCCTAAAGATGGCAAATGCATCAGAAGAAAATATGCAACTAGCTAAAGACAAACTTCAAGAAATTTATGACTGGCACACCAACACCCTAAACAAACTAAAAGAAGACAAAGAAAAAGAAGTAGAAGACGCCTTCCAAGCATATCTTGCAGGTGAACAAGAGGAAAACAAAGCCTCTGAAGAAAAGCAAGCCGCCGAAGGCATCGACTCCGTGTTTAGTATGAATATGGACGATTTAGCAAAATAAGATGATTTGTGGCAAAATAAACAGAGGTTTATCTTGCCACATATGACCATTTTACACTCTATCTGGCAGAATAAATAGGTATATATTTTGCCAAATAGAAAAAATATTTATATATTTGCAACAAAATCCAATACATTATGAGTGTAATAATAGGTAGAAAAAAAGAGATAGAAGAATTAGAAAAACTCTATCACAGTGACCGTTCAGAATTTGTCGCAGTATATGGCAGAAGACGCGTTGGAAAAACCTTTCTAATCAATCAGGTTTTTAAGAATCGTTTCACCTTTCAACACACAGGAGTTTCACCTGTAGATCAAGAAAGTGAGAAGAATCTTCTGAGAACACAATTAGAAAGTTTCTACTATACACTTTTGAGTCATGGTTTAGAAGGCTACGACAAACCCAAAACTTGGATGGAAGCTTTTTTTCAACTAAAACAACTACTGATAAGATTTGACGATGGCTCTAAACAAGTAATCTTTTTAGATGAACTTCCTTGGATGGATACCCCACGCTCTGGATTTTTACCTGCATTTGAAAATTTTTGGAATGGTTGGTGTAGCGGCAGGGATAATATTATGCTTATTGTATGCGGAAGTGCGACCTCGTGGATATTAGGAAACTTATCTCGCAATAAAGGTGGACTATATGGCAGACTTACAGACGAGATTAAATTATCACCTTTTACTTTAAAAGAATGTGAAGAATATTTTGAACACGAAAATATTATAATGTCACGCTACGACATTATTCAAGCATATATGGTATTTGGGGGAATTCCATATTATCTAAGATACTTCAAAAAGGGTTTTAGCCTATCTGCAAATATTGATGAAATACTTTTTGGAAGGAGTCCTCGACTTAAAGACGAATACAATAGACTATTTAAAGCAATATTCAGCAACCCAGAAGATTGCAAAAAAATAATCAAACTACTTTCTACAAAACATATAGGTTACACTAGAGAAGAAATCTCAGCAGAAACTGGAATTCCTTTTGGAGGAGGACTTACAAATACATTAACATCACTTATAGAAAGCGATTTCATACAAAAATACACTCCATACAATGAGCACGGGAAGGTAGTAAAATATAAACTTATCGACAACTTCTGTTTGTTTTGGCTTAAGCATGTAGAAGCAAACAGTAACAAAACAAACTATATGACTGAAAATATTACTTCAGACATTTTAAAGTATTGGAGAGGTATTGCATTCGAAGAAGTTTGTTGGCAACATATTGATAACATCAAAAATGCTCTCGGAATAAAAGGTCTCAACTGCTCTATATCAGCTTGGAGCATAAAAGGCAATGACAACCGAGAAGGAGCACAAATAGACCTTCTAATTATTAGAAAAGATAATATTGTAAATCTTTGTGAAATGAAATTTGCAAGCGACATCTACAATATTGACAAAGAAGAAGACTCAAAACTTAGACATCGCATTGAAACTCTCAAAGATACACTCTCTGCAAAACAAGCCATACACCTAACCATAATTAGCACATATGGTATCAAATATGGTAAATATAGTGGACTAGTTCAAAAAGAAATCACAATGGATGACTTGTTTGGCTTAAGCTAAATTGTTAAATCTTGATGATTTCTGCTGATACATTTTGGAAGTCTGGCATACAATCGCCAATTGGAGCACCAATGTATGTAGGGTCGCAGATAAGATATTTCTCGTTATCTATTGTTAGGTAGTAACCACTAATATCCTCTGTAAACTTCACAGCAGTAGCTAAGTGACCAGGGAAATACAGAAGCACCACATCAAGACCTAGTAAATCTCTCACAAGTATTGAGTATAAGATTGAACGGTCTTCGCAATCTGAATATGGATAATAGAAAATCTCATCACCAAAAAGTGGACGTTCATATCCAAACTGCTCATCGTCGGTAGCATATTCAAAAGCAGTTTGAACGAAGTTGATAAGCATATTTGCAGCCTCTTCTTGTGTTTTACCCTTTATTTGTTTCTTTAGCATAGGATAAAGAGAACGTTTCACCTTGTTGCTCAAAGAAGCCTCTGCATAATAATTCCAATTGCTAGTAGGAGGATAAGAATTATAAAACTCAATTAAATTCTTATTAGGTCTTACTTGTGCAGAAATTTGTGGATAACGTTTAGAAGCAAAAGACTTACTTGCTACAGGTTCATAGAAGAAAATAGGCTCTTTCTTTATTTGAACAGAAGCAGCCTTTTCGCCCTCAAACTTATTGTCAAACACATAATATCCACCCGAAGCCTTGCCATGAGGATTGAAGATATAGAACTTAGCATTGTCAATAAGTATATATGACAAATTGTATAATTGATTTGCAAAGGCAATACCTAGCACAAGATTATCTCCATTACGCATTATTCTGCTCTTGTATCCAGACTGAGTAAGAATATAATGTTGCATCATAGCTGACTCATTACTATCCTTTCTATAAAAACGATTAGAAAGTTGCTTCACAAGTTGGATATAACCCCAATCGTTTAGAGATAGTTGTTGACGAATATCCAAACAGTCATCAGCTACATAATCATAATTATTATCACTCATAAACTGCCACATCTGAGCAGAAGAAGCCTCGTCTGCAGAAGCAAGAGAATATTTCATTGCAGCATTTAAGTGAACCTTGCAAGGAGTATTGTGAAAAGAGAAAAGATAATCTAAAGGCATCTCTGCTGGTGCTTCATCTAAAGGAGTAGAAGGCTCGGGCATATCAAACTCCTCCAACTCTGTAATAGAGCTAATGCTCAACGATTTTGTAGGTACAGGAGTAGGTTCAGATTTCACTACTGGCTTAGGAGGCTCTGGAAGTTCAGGAGCTTTATCCCCAGCAAATGCATTAAACTTCTCCCAGTTTTTACTCATAAAATCTGCATACTGAGCATTCATTTTAGCACGATGTTCAGAAAACTTCTTTTGGCTTTCAGCCTTATACTCAGCAAATTTAGCATTAGCCTTTGCCTTATATTTTTCAAAGTCGCTAGACTGAGCATAAACACCAAAAGAAACTAGAAAAGAAACTGCCAATAGAAATATATTTCTCATATCATTACTTATTTTATAACTTTAGTATTTTTTCCACAGAAGTATCTCTGCTGATTACCTTTTTATCCTTATCCAGCAAATAAAGGCATGGTAACGCACGAATATTGTAAAGGTCTTGTACTTCAATTTCTGGTGCATAACCATTGAACCACTCTGCAGGATAGTTGGCCAGACGCCACTCCTCTGGATTATCATCTATATAAACAGCAAATACCTTTATGCCCAGAGAATCTAACGCACTCTGTTGCTGTATAAGTTCTTCCTTCACCTGTTTGCACTCACTACAACTAGGGTCGTTGAAAAATAGAACAAGATACTTTGCATCAATCTCATATAAAGAACCTTTCTGCCCTTCTTGCGTTTCATAAGTGAAATTTGTTGCAGGTTCACCCACCATATTCTTTTGAATCATACTATAATGACGCTTGAAGCGAGCCGACTGAGATACATTTCTAAAATGGAACTTAGCCTCATATTTTAAGAAATAGAGATACACTTCGTCATTATAATAAGGCGAATTTGGTTCATAAAGATACTTTTCTGCAAGCGCTATGAAACGATCGTTTACCCCAAAACCTGTAACCTTTTCCATTAAAATATTGATATGCTCCTGCATAAAAGCATTATCTGAATCCACAAACCTAATTGGACCAATCTTATACAATCCAAATAAGAAAGTAGCAAATTTCTCCTCTGTCTGCTTAGAAGCTACCAACAAGGCATCATTGAAAAGAAAATCATTCCAATAAGATTTGAAATCATTATTTCGTTTTTCAAACTCCTTTTGCATATCCTTAAACCATTTTATTCCTGGTTCATTGGGTATATGTCTATCGTTTTTGTCCTTGCTTGTCTCAGCTGAAGTACAACCAGACAACAGAAGTAAGAGTGTGAGGATTAAATATGCAAAGTTTTTCATATTGCGGTGAGAGTTTTATTATTAGAATATTTAAACATTTGACCAAGATGAATATTCAACACCATTTACTTTTAACCAATTTAGGATATTTATCTGTGCTTTATATCCATCTTTAGAAAATCTATTGTAGATATATGTAACAATTTCTTTACTATTTTGAGCATTTTCACACAATTTCATCAACTTTGGCATATTCTCTTCTCTCACAGAATAAATCATCTCAATAAAACCATCTTCACGTAATTTATAGTCAAGCTCTGCACCCCAATGATTCACTAACAACATTAGGCGGTAATTAGTACAGTTCATTCTAAAACTACTTCCTACTCTTCTTTTATTCTCATCTGGAGAATTTAAGTCGTCGTAGAATTCAATAGATACTCCATTTTCTGTGCACTTAATGGGTATTCTTTTAGCAGCAAGACGCTTTACCATCATAATAATCCCATAAACCACTAAACATAGAAACGCTATTAGTGATATTATATTTTTTATTGTTAACATAGAGATTATAATTATATAATTATAAATGTGATTCTTTTCTTACGCAAATACTGCAATTGCAACTAATAAATAGCCATAAGAAGTTATTATTTTAATCAAGTACAAAATTCATTACATCCCCATATATTACATGATTTCCTACAATCACGTATGTTCTATAAGAATATATTTTATCCTTTTCAAATGTATTTATTAAAGCACTATATTCTCCTTCACCATGTGTTAATACAGGAATTCTGATTCCATTTCCTATTGTAGGGTAATCTAAAAGTCCATACACAAAACCACATTCTGTGTAAGGAGGATTCCCCATATTTATAACTATACCATTTAATGAAACATAAGAATCTGTCTTTAATGTTGGTTCTAATGTCTTAATTTGAGGTTCTATAAGTTCATCCTTTACATTATATACCTTTATATTTATTGAAAAATCACCTGTCCCAAAATTTATATTTAATTGTGCAATATTTTCTCCATTATTTAATTTTTCTCTATCTATATAAATCTGTAGAAGAATCTTCTCGTTTGGAGATATCAACACTTTTGAAGATTTTAGGATCTTAACCCAATCTGCAGAACTAGAAATATTACATAACAACTTATCTTCACCTGTATTATATAAATAAAAAGAATCTTCTAAAATAGTATCATTAGATGTTATATCTATTTCATTTATTTTACTATCATCTTTTGATAACACTTGCATAGAAGGTTGCATTTTAATTGGTTTAATTTTAACTTCAGCATTACTAACGTACCAATCCACAAAACCACTATGCTTTGATATTGTATCAAAACTTACATTTTCCCTATATATTACTTTATTATAACCTTTTTTATTAAAAATAAAAGAATATTCACCCTCGTTATATGTATGAAAATCTAAATTACCTTCAATATTTGTCATTGTAGTATCATTAGTAGGTTGAATAATCACACTTACAGAATCTAATGGTCTATTGTTATTATCATAAACCTTAAATTTAAAAGTACAATAATTTAATCTTTCTTCACAAGAAACAAATATGTACGCTAATAAAAAAGAGATAACTATAAAAAAAATCTTAGTAGTTTTCATAAATATATTTTTATTCTAATTTTCTTACACAACGAACTCTTAATCTTTCATAAGTATAATGAATACTCTCACCACAAAAACCTTGTGAACCTATTCGCTTATGTTTATAGGTATCAACTTCTGGGGTTGAACTCCAATAGCAATATCCAGTAAATCCACCTATATCATCTTTGTTATTATAAATAATACCTAAATCGAAAAGTGTAGGTAAATACCAATCGTCGTAGCCAGCCATTGTAAGATTCTCACATTCGTTATATGCAGTTTCCCAATCCATACTTCCTAAGTCTTCATTAACTACCATAATATTGGCATACTCTAATTTTGTATAATATGGACTACCTACTGTAAAATTCTTCACCTCTCCATATACCACACCATTTTCTGTAATAGCATAAGCACAATATGAATAATATCCACCTTCCTCTAAATTTTCTGCAAATACTGTATATTTGCCAATTCCAGTTTTAGAAGCAGGTAATTTGATGCCTTTATCTAAAGAAGGAGAATAAAATGTTCCATAAATTATACCACATTCTGTATAGCTAGGATTTCCCATTTCCAATACAGAACCATTAAAACTTGCTGTTGTTTCAGAGACTTTATTGGCTTCTAAAGTTTGTACCTTAGGGTCTTTTACTGGGAAAATAAAATCAACTACGTCACCATATATAACCATATCTTCATGAATCAAATAAGGACGTGCAAAATATTGAATACCAGTTTTGAAATCACCTACTACAACAAAATAATCTCCTTTTGAAGTTCCTTCGGTCTTAATTTTTTCTGAATTATTCAATGTTAAGTTTGATAAAGTACTATATATAAAACCTTTCTCTGTATAACAAGGATTTCCTTCCTCTAGAACTGTAGCATTTAATTTTACACTATTTCTATCTAGGTCTAAATCTGTTATTGGTTTTGTCTCTATTTTAGGTAAAACAGAAGTTGGTATTAATTTTATTTCATTAGTACTATATGCTGTTCCAACCTCATTTATAGCATACGCACGCACATAATATGTCTGATTTTGAGTTAGGTTTGTTAATGTTACAGAATACTTTTTTGAATCTGTTATTGTAGCTGTTAATTTTGAGATTGTGTTGTCTATTGTCGGCATAGAAGATAATGAGTACACAAAACCTCTTTCTGTATATTTTGGGAAACCTTCTGTTAATATTTCTCCATTTAATACTGCAGACGTACTAATTATGTTGGTAGCCTGCAATGTATTTAAGGTAGGTAAAATAGTACTATTATCAGCTTTTAAAGTTAACTGCTTACTACCGTTGTTGGAAGTTATATGAAGTGTAGTTGTATTAATACCACTCTTCAATATTGTTCTATCTATGGTTACTATTAAAGCCTGTGTAGCACCACCTTTTAGAATACCTTCTGTTTTGCTTACAGATTTCACCCAATCTGCAGTATAAGTTACTTCCCACTCTAATGTTTCTTCTCCATCGTTAAATATATTAAAAGACCTAGCATCATCTGTTTCTGCAGAACCAAAATCTAGTTCTGAAATATCTTTTCTTGAATCATTAACCACTCTTAGTGCAGGAGGCAGAAGTTCCATTTGAACATCACGTTGAAGAGATTGTCCTTGTGCTAATTCGACAGTAGAAGATTTTACTTCTCCGTAACCAGCTTGGGTTATATATACTTGATAAGACCCTGCTTTAAGATTTACAAACTCAAAACGTCCATCTGTTCCTGTTACTGTTTTTAACCCTGTAGGCAACAATTCTACACCAGCTTTTTTTATAGGTTCGCCTGTGGCCTTATCACTAACTATACCATAAATCGTAGCAGTACCCAAATCCTCTTTCTCGCAAGAAACTATTGCAAAAGAAAGGAGTAATATACTGCTGATGATGATTGTGAATAATCTTTTCATAGATTTTATATAAATAAAATTTACAACTAATTTTTTACCAACAAAGTTAATTCTTACGTATACAACGTGCGTAGAAATTTTCTTCCTTAAGTTTTGGGATATAATCCACACTCTCAAAACCATAAGAGTTATCAATACCTACAGTCCATGCAAAATGTGCATTTTCATCTTCTACTAGTGATGTAAAATATTCTGTTGCACTCCAATAATAATTATTGGAATAGAAATCCCCAATCTCTTTTCTATTAGAAAACATATAATATAACTCATCTTTTGTAGGAAGCACCCAATCAGTATATCCTCCCATTCTCAACTCACTACACCTTTTCATCGCATAATCATAAGACATTTCTCCTATTGTAGCATATACTTTATATTCCTGATTATTAAATGAAAAAGAAGGTAAATTTAAATATTCAGAGAATGAAGGTGAAACCGCTCTTAAAGCATCTCCATATACTATACCAACATCATTTATAGCATACGCCTTTACATACCAAATATCATTACCTAATTCAATAGATATTTCTGCATTAAAAGTAGAGCCTTCAATTCTTGATGCAATTACTTTTTCAACTTCAGAGTCCTCTATTGTTATATTCTCCTTCTTTGCATATAAAAATCCACATTCTTTAAACTTTGGGATTCCCATTTTTTGTATATTACCCTCTAATAAAATATCACTTTCATTTCGTACCTCTACTACCATTGTTTCCACTTTAGGCAACATTTCATTTATATCAAAAATAATTTCATTACCATAAGAAATCCCTTTTTTATTGATAGCATAAGATCGTATGTAATACATTTTAGATGTTTCTACTCTTATGTCAGTTTGAAATTCACCTATACCAGTCCCTGATACTACAAATTTACTATCACTTTCAATTTTTGGTTTAGATGATGTTGAATATACAAAACCACGTTCAATGTATTCTGGCACTCCTGCTTCATATATAGATGCAACAACGGTGATAGAACTATTCTGAATATTAAAGTCTTTAATTTCATGAGTAGATAATGTTGGCAAAGAAAAATCTACATCATTTAAGACAACTACAAGGAGTTGTTTATTATCTCCTTTATCTGTCTTTATGTTTATATGTGTTATATTCTTACCACTATCTAAAAGACTTCTATCTATAGTTATTATTAACGCCTGAATACGACCTACACTCAAGACTCCTTCTGTTTTGCTTACAGATTTTATCCAATCTGCAGTATATGTTATATTCCATTCTACAGACTCCGTTCCCGCATTAAATAAATTGATTGAACGTGTTATATCTGCCTCTGCAGAACCAAAATCTAATTCTGATATCTCATTTCTAGAATCATCTACCACTCTTAAAGAATATGGTTGCGGTTCCAATTGAACTTCACATTGATAAGATTGACCAACAGATAATTCTATATTGTCTGAGACTTCACCTACATAATTAGTATGAGTGACATATATTTGATAATTTCCTTTCTTCAAATTAGTAAATTCAAAATAACCATCTGCACCAGTAATAGTTTTCAAACCTACTGGAAGCAATTCTACACCTACAGACTTGATAGGCTCGCCTGTGGCCTTATCACTAACTATACCATAAATAGTAGCATTACCCAAATCCTCTTTCTCGCAAGAAACTATTGCAAAAGAAAGGAGTAATATACTACTAATGATGATTGTGAATAATCTTTTCATGGTATGTTATTTTACTTCTGTTAATTTTCTTGATACAAAGTTTCTAAAATTAATAATTTATTAAGTGCCGCCATTCAGCGACACTTAGGTTAAATAGTTTATTGTTTCCTTACACAACGTACTTTGTTGCTGTTAGACTTGCCGTAGTAGCTCTGGCTACCACTGTAGAAAGTCTGGTCCCACGCGTTTTTGCTACTGTACTCAGTACTACTCCAATAGAACATAGAAGAAAAACCGCCGATTTTTGATTTATTTTCATACATTGCATTTAACTCATCCCGACTTGGCAGATACCAATCATTATATCCAGCATAAGTTATATTATCACACACTTCTATTGCTTCATACCAATCATACTCATTAGCTGTAAACTTTTGTGGTAATACCTTATAAAAATTATCTTGATAAATAAATGTAGACAGATTGTAATTTACTATTTCATTTCCTACACATAACATTATTTCTTTACTACCATTGTCTGTTACCACATGTAGAGATGATAATTCTCCCTCTATGTTTGTCATAATAGAACGATTTATTTCTACTATTACACCAACTGTTTCTGTAGTTTTTAAAACGCCTGATTGTGGTTTTATTGATTTTATCCATTTAGAATTAGATAATATTTCCCAATTCAAATCTTCTACACCATCATTTAAAATATTAAATAAACGGACATTATCATCTAACACTCCTACACCAAAAAAAAGTGTGTCAATTGGATTGCGTTTATCATCTAACACTTTAAGTGAAGGAGGCATTACTGTCATTTGTAGGTTTTGTGGGATGATTGCTCCTAATGATAATTGTAGATTTGTAGTTGTTAAAATCTCATAACCTGTTTTTTGAATCATCAACTGATAGGTGCGTGGTTCAAGATTATCAAATTGGAATTGACCCTCACTTCCTGTTATAGTAGTATAGCCAATTGGCATTAATGTAACACCAGCATTTTTAATAGGTTCTCCTGTGGCATAGTCTGTTACTACACCATGAATTGTACCTGTATTAACTAGCGTTTCACAAGAAGTCACAACAAGTATTGTAAATAGAAATAGTAAGTTTATTATTTTTTTCATAAAGCTTCTTTTGAATGATTATTGATATACTACACAAGGAAGTTCTTTTGAACCACTATTTGAGGTTATAATTAACATACTATAATTTGTTTTATCTGTTAATTTAGACCTATCAATATTTACTACCAAAGGTTGTGTTGCACCTGGCTTCAACTCACCTGTTTCTTTATTCAATGAAGTTATCCAAGGTGCTGTATAAGTTACAGACCATGTAATAGTTTGTTCACCATCATTAAATAGGTTAAAAGACTTCGAGTTATTTGAAGTAGAAGAGCCAAAATCTAATAGAAATAAATCATTTCTACTATTGTTAACTACTTTTAGAGAAGGTAAAATAGGTGTAATTTGAATATCTCTTTGAAGTGAATTATCCTCTGTTAGTTCCATTTGAGAAGAAGTATATTCTTCATAACCCATTTTTGTAATACGCAAACTATAATTTCCTGCTTCTAGGTTTGTAAACTCAAAACAACCATCTGAACCTGTAATAGTTTTAAGACCAGTAGGAACAAGTTCTACGCCTGCCGTTTTAATAGGCTCACCTGTAGCCTGGTCTGTTACTAATCCATGAACAGAGGCTGTAGGAAATTTTATATTCTCGCAAGAAGTAAATCCTAGAACAAGTAGTACTAGACTACTACTTAAAAAAATTGAAAGTAATTTTTTCATAGTATTTTCTTGTAAAAGTGCCGCCTTACGGCGACAATATTATATAATTGTTAAATTGATAAATTGTTAATCTCTCCTTACACAACGGACTCTTAACACCTCTTCTTTTGCTTCCGACCCATCACCAATATACTTATTAAACATTTTATAGTATGCTCCTAAAGGATTGGCATATTCTTCACCAGTCCAGTACCAACCAGCTTTCCCAGTCACTGACGTCTTAAATCCACCTATAGTAGTTCTATTTTCATACATCGCATTTGACTCTTTAACATTTGGTAAATACCAATCGTCATATCCTGCAACATTTACTTTATCACAATAAGCCATTGCATTATCCCAATCCATTGCACCTGCATCTGGATAAACATAATATTTTGCGGCATTATAATTAAATGTTGGCAAATCTTCTAGCCTACTAACAGCTGTAGGACTATACTCATACGAAGGTGTGTTATTTTTTCTTACACAACGGACTCTCAGCACCTCATCTTTTGCTATAGAACCCTCTGCACCATACTGATTAAATCGTTTATAGTATGCAGCTAAAGGGTTAGCGTATTCGCTACTTGACCAATAATAATCATTTTTACTACTTCCTGATGTAGTAAATCCACCAATAGCGGTTTTATTTTCAAACATCGCTTTTAATTCTTTACTAGTTGGTAGATACCAATCATCATATCCTGCAAAATTTACTTTGTCACAATAAGCCATTGCATTATCCCAATCCATTGCACCTGCATCTGGATAAACATAATATTTAGCAGCATTGAAATTAAATGTTGGCAAATCACCTACATTAGAAGGATTATCCTCATCTGATGAATTATTATTATCAGATGGTTCTTCTACTTCTGGGAAATCTCCAACTTTTAACGTTAATTGCTTACTACCATTATTAGAAGTAATATGCAGAGTTGTTATATTTTGTTCCTCAGTCAAAACACTTCTATCGATGATTACAATTATCGATTCTGTTTCAGCACGATTCAATACACCTTCTGTAATGCTTACTGATTTTATCCAATCTGCTGTATAAGTTATCTTCCACTTTAATGTTTCTGCACCTTCATTAAAGATATTAAATGAACGAGAAACATCGGTTTTAGCTGTTCCAAAATTCAATTCGGAAATATCTTGACGAGAATCATTCACAACACGCAATGCAGGAGGAAGAAGTTCCATAGATACATCACGACGTAGTGATTGACCTATTCCCAATTCTATTTGAGATTGTACATCTTGGTAATTTGTCAAATTTATACAAATTTGGTAGTTTCCTGCTTTCAGATTATTAAACTCATAATGACCATCTGTACCTGTTCGTGTTTTAATACCTACTGGTAATAATTCCACATCTGCCGATTTAACAGGCTCTCCTGTGACCTTATCACTTACAACACCATAAATTGTAGCAGTTCCCAAATCCTCTTTTTCGCAAGAAACTATTGCAAAAGAAAGCAGCAATAAACTGCTAATGATAATTGTGAATAATTTTTTCATTGTGTGAAATGGTATATTATTTTACTTCTAAAATTTTTCTTGAGACAAAGTTTCTAAAGTCTGGATTTGACTTATATAGATTTGAAAATAATGTGTTATCGTATGGTTCTGCAATATAAAAGTTGTGTAAAGAGTTAAACTCTTCCAAACCTACTTCCAATGAAAGTTCTACTAAATACACATTTTGTAAACATCCTATTTCTATTTTAGCTCTCTGCATTAAATAGGAAGACAAATAAAAGTCTTTGTAAATATCTTTCTTCCAATCATTTGTCAGCCCAGACTTCTTTAAGATATTCGTGTTATAAGAATCAGCTAAAGAGAATTGTGCCAATATAAAAGCTTGACTTATACACTGTGTTAGAACATTACCTTGCACTCTAACAACTTCTTTTATATTATCTTTAGTAATTTCTACATAACCATTTTCTTTTATAGCATCATATACAGAGCCTATACTATTATCAATTTCATACTCAGCAAAAATTGGAAGTATGATAAGAAATGAACTAATAAATAAAAGAATTTGTCTTTTCATAATAATTTATTAAGTGCCGCCTTTCAGCGACACTTATGATATAAATTGTTAATCTCTCCTTACACAGCGGACTCTACCAAAGTATGTCTTGTCTCTGCTCTCGTAATCACCATCACCGAAATATATTGATGTTGCATATCTACTACCATCAGACGAAGTTATACTCCAATAGTACACAGAAGAGAAATCACCAATTATTTGTCTTTTTTCATACATTATATCAAGTGTACCACTATCAGGCAATACCCAATCAGAATACCCTCCATACACAAGACTATTGCAAGCAGATATGGCTTCACTCCTAGTTAATTAATAAAATTCTAAATCTAATTCAATTCTTTTAGGATCTACCAATCCATTACCATTCCCAAATCTTAATACTGGCACATAGTTCATTATATATTCTTTTCTATCATAATAAAAATCAAAAATATTTTGATTTATTATACCAGTAAGTAACTTGCTCTCACCCGGAAGTAGGACTCCAGAAGTTTCACTAAAAGAAGTAAATATATACACTATGTCTCTACCATCTGTAATATATGCAGACTCAACTCCAGAAACACTCCAATATGCATCTCTTCCTGATTCATTATATAATTTAAAAGTTATAAATTGAGTTTCTTTATCTATTCTAATTCGATCCCTAATAGTATAACCATTTATATCTGTTATATTGTATTGAAATTTAGTTAATTCTTCATCTGTTATTCCTAATATAATTCTTAACTCTATTGTTTCGCCTGTTTTAACTTCAATTTCTTTTGTAAAGAAATTATATTGCCCATTAACAAGCATATAATTCCATACATATCCATTCCTAGTCGCATCAATGTAGTATTCACCACTGTAAATGTTTTCAAAAATGAAATTTCCGTTTGCATCTGAAATAACAACATACTCTATATTACTATTATCTACACGTGTTAATACAATTTGTGCTCCTTTTGCATTAATATATCCAGAAACCGTACAATTAGGTTTATTAGAATTTTCTGTTTCATCACCTGTTGGTAAATTGTTTTCACAACTATTTAGTACTAATGAAGATAAAGCAAAGAGAATAAAAATAAGTTTATTACCAATCATTATATTTAAACGACACAACATTTCCATAGATTATTTTATTATTATTACACATAACCCAAGCACGAACATAATATTTCTGCGCGTATGGAATATCCCAGAAATCCCAACAAGTATAACTATATTCACCAATTCCTGTTCCTGAAACATCAATTCTGTTGCTATTAATTGTAGGCATTGAATTACTTTCTGAATAACAGAAACCTCTCTTTATATAAGAAGGATTTCCTTCTACTGTAACTCTAGCATGAAAAACATTTGCCAATGGACTCTCTTTACCTTGTGTATCGGTCACTGGTAAGGTCACAACACTTGGTAGTATTTCTTCGCCGATAACACTAATTTCTAACATATTACTTCCGTTATTTGAAGATACATAAAGAAACGTAGAATTCACACCAGCCTTTAGTTTACTTCTATCAATTTTTATAGAGACCATTGCGTTATCGCCCTGACTAATAGAACATGTTTTAGGAGTTACAGTTGTTATCCATTCACAAGAATAAGTTACATTACAATTAATTTTTACTGTCCCATTATTATAAATATTGAAAGATAGAATATTTGTAAATGGGTCTGTTCCAAAATCTAAATTTGAAATATCGTTTCCCATCATATCTGTAAGACGAATATAGGTTGGTACTTTCTTAATCTGTACATCTCGTCTTAAATTAAGACCATCCCTCACCTTAATAACATAATCATCTATTAGATCTGTATATTCAGCCTTAGATACTGTAATTGAGTAATCACCCTCTTTAATATCATAAAACTGAAAAAGACCATCATAACCAGTTAGTGTCGTTTCTCCTAAGGGATTTAGTGTAACATTTGCATTAGCAATTGGTTCTCCTGTTGCATAATCCGTCACTACACCATGAACACTACCGATACCTATATTAGCATTGATATCATTATCTTTATCACCAAAATCATTATTCTCACAACCAAATAAAATTGAGCAAAATAATGATAATAAGATAGATTTAAATATAAGTTTTAGCATAATATTACTGTATATAAATTTTTACTTGTTCACCATAAG
Source organism: Candidatus Enterocola sp. (assembly GCA_045633865.1). Lineage (GTDB taxonomy): Bacteria > Bacteroidota > Bacteroidia > Bacteroidales > Paludibacteraceae > Enterocola. The sequence continues at coordinate 23,195 of JAZQZD010000011.1, read as the reverse complement.
ATGTACCATATTTAGTAGTTGCGTATGCACGAATATACAAGTATCCGCTACCATATGGTTTTGTGATGTAAGACGTAAATGAGCCAGTATCAAAACCCTCATCCGTATGCTCAAATCTATATGAGGTATCAGGATTTGGACTAAAACCATAACATACACCCGAATGTAAAATTATAGTGCCAGCATCATCATAAACATACCCACCTGTCTTTATCTCATCGCCTATTAATCTAGCAGATGATGTTGTTACGGTTGCTAGGCCAGACATTGAAGTAAAAGTCATTTCTGGACCATACGAAATCCCAAATTCACTTTTAGCATATGACCTTACATAATATTGTGTATTTGGTTTTAATGGATATAACATTCCACCTATTGCTCCTTCCATAGGTCCATAGTGTGTTATGGTTTGATTACTAGTTGTAGGAGAAGAGTATGTACTCCAACATAATCCAGACTCTATTATTTCACAACCATCATTACTATATGCAGTACTTTCTCCTATAGCTGATGTTGGATCTAGATTAGAAATATAGGTCCTTCCACACGTTGGTATACCACTAGCTGTTGTAAAGGTTATATCTGAACTATAACCTATACCTAAATTACTCTCTGAAAAAGCACGAACATAATATCTTGTCCCTGCCTTCAATTCCTTTAAAAGAAATGTAAATTTACCAGTAGAAGGGCCTAAATTAACAACCTTATCATATTGATCTGGAGAAGGTGATGTTCCATAATAAAAGCCACAATCAGAAATTATGCCATTATTAGTATTTACAATTTGTGCGGAAACCTGTGCTGATGTAGCAGTTATCATTTCCGCAGAGAAGATCTGTAATGTTGGTGGATTCCCTGCATAACTATTTGCAACTACATCAATTACATTACTACCATTATTAGATGATATATAAAGTTTAGTAACATTCTCTCCTATTGCTAGTTTAGAACGATCTATCTTTACTACTACAATAATATTCTTACCAGGTAGAAGAGTACAATTAGAAGGCGACACTGATGTTATCCAACTACATGAGTATAACACCTCACAATCTATTTTTACTGTTCCATTATTATAGATATTGAAAGATAACATATCAATAGATGAATTTGTATTAAAATCTAGTTTTGAGATATCATTACCCTGCATATCTGTAAAACGTATGTATGTTGGAATTTTCTCTATCTGTACATCACGTCTCATATTACGTCCTTTTTTTACAGATATTACATAATCATCTATTAAATCTGTATATTCAGCTTTAGAAACAGTTATAGAATAATTTCCTTCTTTAATGTCATAAAATGCATACATACCATCATTCCCTGTCAAGGCTGTTTCACCAGTAGGACGTAGTTGCACATTAGCATTAGGCACGGGTTCTCCTGTTGCAAAGTCTGTTACGCACCCCATTAACGAACCTGTTCCTGTCTCTGTTCCTGGCATATCATTTCCTCCATCTGGTTGAGGATTTTCACATGAAGTAAAACCTAAAGACAACAGTAATAAATTACAGAAAAGTATTGAAATTAATTTCTTCATAATATATTATTTCTTAATTTGAATTGCAAGATAAACTACATAGCTACCATCTTCAGTTATAGATATTTTCTCACATATTTGCTCCACATCATTATATGTTTCTCTATTAAGTCTTCTTAAAAGTTGACTTATTGCACTATTCATAGCCGTTCTACGAGATATCTGTAGATTTTTAGAGGGCATACTAACAGCTGCTTGTCTGTAGTAATTTGCATCATCTTTTGCAAATTCTTGACATGGAAGTTCTACGACTTCAACACTTGGTGTTTCATTTTGAACATTTTGCTTCTGAGTTTTACAACCTATCAAAACAAAGAATAAGGATAAAACTACTAAGTTAATAAATCTAAAATTTCTCATACAGTTATCTTTTTATTTAATTCCTAATTTTTTATATGCTTGTTTTCTAAAATTTTCTCTTTCTTTTTCGGTGTAGCTTCGCATAGTTTCTATTATTCTATCCACTGTTACTTTTAGTGGTAAACGATAAACCACATACGCTGTTACTGTTCTATCACCATTATCTCTAAATTTTAAACATTCCCTCACACTCTCCATTTTTGCAATTCTCGCCACACGTATAACATCTCCTTTTAATACTGGACCTATCAAATATTCTAAGCGTGTAGCAAGTTCAACCTTAGCTTTATCTGACGCAACAGAAAAAGCTGCTTGTTCATTTCTACTAGTTGCTACATTGTAACTAGTTAAATACTCCCCTTCTACTTCTTCGCTAAAACTCAAACAAGGCACCTCAGAAAGAAGTGCCTGTATTTGGTTTTCTAAGTTATTTATATGTTTACTTAGAGAATCGGATTCATTTGTCAATGAATCTATCTGCGTCTTCAATGACACATTTATATTCTCTAACTCACTAATCTTTTCTTTTAGTTCACGTTTGGTTTCACTATATGCAGATATATTAAGCAAAAAACAAAACGAGATAAAAAGGGATATACGTAACATACAATAACTATGTCTTTACTTTACTGTAAGACTTAAAAATTAATTTTTTCTTAATGAAAATGTTACCTCAGAACTTTCTCCTGGAGTTAATTTAACTGTTTTTCTATCAGCGCTATAACCAGGTGCTTGTGCAGTTATTGTATATTGTAGAGGTTCTAAATCCTCTTCAAAATTAAACGCGCCATCACTTCCAGTATAACAACTTCTACCACTTGGTTGTAGTGTTAGTGTTGCTCCTTGAATTGGATTAAATGTATCAGCGTCATAAACTGAACCATAAAGAGTTACACCTGTATTAATAATTCTTTTTTCACAACTTACAAATAACAGAGGTAAAAAAATTAATGCTAAATAAAAAAGCTTTTTCATAATAATATCTATTAAAATTTAATTTGCATAGCTAGACCTAAACTTCCATCATTAGGAGAATAAAATGGAGCAAAGGCTAAACTCTCCATAACTTTATCAATCGCTGAATCATTTGGTCTAACAACAAGAACATCAATAATGTTATAGACATATATTGCTGCGGCTAAACCTATAAATCCAAAACCTACATTTTGCCATGTATCAGCATAATCAGCATATATTGTAGCATGTCTAGGATCTTGTACGATTAAGCTCTCGTAACTAGATTTCATACTAAAAGCAGTAATAATACCACCTATTCCAATTACTTCTCCTCCCAAAATTAAACCACCTTTTAAATATTGGTCCTTAACCATCTGACCTGCTCCTGGACAAAAAACAGAAGCAGGGATTGCACGAGTTTGAATATATTTAATTGCTTGATTACGTGACATTTTATCTTCTGTTATTACACCTTTTTGAATATCACGACTATTACATACTCTACAAGTCTCAAATCTAGGGACATCGACACCTCTAGATATTTGATATAAGAAATAATAAGTTGTCTTACCATTTATTACTTCTTCATAAACAGGGCAAGCTAAATTAATTGCAACCCTCATTTCTCCTTCATTGCTTTTGAGTGTATTAACATCTACCCAATTCTTTTTAGCCTCAATACCATATTTAGTCGCTTTAGAACTTGCAATTTCTTGCGCTTGCGCCAACGATGATGCATTATCTACAGCTATTACTTGATAAAAATATGTATTATTCTCTGCAGAAGGAGTTTGAATATGCACCCAATCAGGTGCAATTTGAGCAAAAATAGTTATTGCCCAAAAAGAAATTATCGTTAATAAGAATACTCGTTTCATTGTTTCTTATAAAATTTTAGGACTAACTAAATGCTAATAGTAGTTAGTCCTAATTTCTATTTACTCTCCTAATTCTTTTAATAATTGTAAAGTTCTTTCTTGTTCAGCAGCTTTCTTTTGTGCTTCTGCGTCAAGTCCACTAAGCAATTCTTGTTTGAAATTTTTCTTATCACGTAAAACTCCAGCCTTTTCTAGTTGATTAGCAACTTCATCAACAGCTGTATTAGTTATAACATGAACTGCTAAATAATAACGTATTTTCTCATTTTGGTCTTTAACTGATTCATAACATACTTGAACAGCATATTGATTTACAGCCTTTTCCACTATATTCATGGTCATTGATTCTAGGCTACTTTCATCCATATCCTTACCAGAAGGTGTTACACCAGATTGTGCATAATATTCTGTACCATTTTTAATTACACCCATAAAACGTGATGCGATGTCATGAATTGCAATTTGGTTAGCTTCTAATTTTGCGTCTCTTTCATATTTTTTTGGAGAAGAAACACCTATACCCGCCATATATTCACCTGGCTTATCCAAAGATTCTTCATAACAGAACTTAACAATCTTTTGGTCACCAGACATCATACTCTCTTGTAAACCTAATTTTGTTTGTTCTTTGTTAATTTCTTGTTGTGCTTTCAATTCTTCTAATTGCATTTCACGTTCAAGACGTCTTAATTCTTGTTGTTCCTTTAATTCACGAATTTTACGTTGTGTTTCTGATTCTTGAGGAACTACTTCTTGTTGTTGTTCACTTACTGATGCAGATTTTTTAGAAACGTTCTTACTTGCACCACATGCAACTAATGAAAATGCCATCAAAGAGGCTACTAATAAAAAATTTAACTTTTTCATAATATTAATTTTGTTTAATTGATAATTGAATTATTAACTAATTTTTGCTTTTATGATGCAAACATAGTTATAATTTCACAAAAAATCAACATTTATTATGTTTTTTATTTTATGTTTAATATAATAGGTTTAAATTTTTATGGATAAGGGTTATTTTTGAAGTCATAAAATTGTACTAATAATGAAGAAAGAAAATGCAGAAATAGACGAACGTTTGATTGCTATTGGTAAGCAGATTAAGCAATTACGCGTAGAGATGGGTTATAGTAGTGCGGAGATTTTTGCGTATGAACACAATCTAAATAGGGTGAGTTATTGGCGTATGGAGAAAGGTTGTAATATCACAATGTCTTCATTGCTTAAAATATTGGATATCCATCAAATTTCGCTTGGCGACTTCTTCCACAAAGTAGAATTATCATAAATTCTTCTCTTTTTTATTCTACTTCCTTTTTTTCTACATCCTTTCCCCTCTTTTTATTTACACAGCAGTTTTTTTACCAACATTTTTTGAGGTATTTTTCAATATAATCATCTTTTTTTTGACGAAAAATAGACATTACCACAAAAATTGGTCTGAATCGTTTGATTCGTTTTTTAAAAACATAACGTAGTAGATAGGCAGATATGTAATATTGTTTTCTGTGTAAACTTCTGGTTCGTTTGAGAATACGTATGCTTTTTTGATGTTATAGTCTTTGTTTGACAAAAACTTATCTAAGGCACTATGAATTTTATAATCCTTACCAGATTTTACCTCAATAGGAATGTTTGACAAATTGCCTACATCGTCTATAATAAAATCCACCTCGCCATTTTTCTTGTTGTCGTAATAATACAAATCGTAGCCATGCGCTTTTAGTTCTTGAGCTACAACTGTCTCATAAACAGCACCTAGGTTAATACTGTTCACGTCAGTCATTACGGCTTTTATATTATTTTTATAGTATATGCCAGATAAAATTCCCACTTCGTTTAAGTATAGTTTCAACAGATTTTTTCCACTATTTTCTATAAGTGGATAAGTGGGTGTGCTAATGGCTTTAACCTCTAAAGCAACTCCAGAGCATATTAAATAATCAAATTCTTCTAAATAGTCGTCTGATCTCTTCCAGTCTTTATTTTCTATATCTTTTATTACAATTCTTTTTTTCTTGTTTTCGAGTGAAGAAGGAATCATATCGTAGATTCTACGTATTTTTAGTTTCTTATTGTTTTCTTCTTCATATTTCGACGCATCTACACCGTACAATTGGTGCGCTTCATTTTGAACAGATCTAAATTCTGCAACATTGTGTGTTTGAACAAAAGTTTTTACAGCCTTTGGCAATCCTCCTACTAAAAGGTATTTTTTGAACAAATCCATTATTTTTTGATGGATAGTTTCTTGCAATGATTCTTTCTTATTGAAACTTTCTCTGATAGACTCTACTGCCAATTGTCCAACTCCATTTGCATAAAGAAATTCTTCAAAATCTAGTGGATACATGTGTTGGATATCTAAGCTTCCAATAGGAAGAGATTGTGTATTCTTCAATGTGACACCTAGTTGTGAACCACTTGCAATATAGGTAAACTTGCCCTCCTCCATCAAAAATTTCACAAGGGTAAGAAGATGGTCGTAAGCCTGAATCTCATCTATAAAGACTAAAGTATTAGACCTTTCTTTCATTTTATCTCCTGCAAAAACGCTCAGAGCCATATAGAAATCTTTTGTTGTTTTTGCTTCAGCAAAAATTCTGTCACCCAACTTGTCTTTTTCCATATTAATCTCTATGTAGTTTGGAAACATTTTACTTCCTACATGATTAATTATGTAAGACTTTCCTATTTGTCTTGCTCCTTCTATCAACAGCATTCTATTTGAGTGGGAAGACAAATATTCTTCTATACGCTTAGCAATCTTTCTATATAACATAATACTGTATTTTTTCTTACAAAAATAAGAGTTTTTTAAGAAAATTGCAAATTTTATAAATACTTGTATATTAGCATATTATATTTAGCAAGGTGCGTTTTCCTATAAAATCAATGGTCAAAAAGGTGCGTTTTCCTATAAAATAAGGGGTCAAAAAGGTGCGTTTTCCTACAGCCCATTACAGCACAAAACACTCTGAACTCTGCGGAATGTGTAATTTTATGCCACATTCCGCAGGATTCAGAGTGTTTTTATTTCAACTCTTCTTCCTTTAGTTTCGCCGACAACTTCCCTGTAGCTGGCGCACCCGGCATGGCGATGCCTTCGGAGGTGTTTGGAGATTTGAACGAAGAACTTACTTTCATGTTTTTCATTTCTATATCGCCGCCTTTGATAGCACCTTTGGCTGTAACATCGCTTTGAAGAGTGGTTTTGCCATAAAGATCTAAGCTACTGCCTCCTACTGCTGCGTTGCCTCCTGAGAGTTGTACTACGGCTTTGGCTTGTTGGAGTTCTAGGGTATTTTCTGCAAAAATACCTGTTTTGTCTGATGACACTTGTAGCTGTGCACTCTTCATTTTAGAATCGCGTGCACCCATGTACATTTTTTCTGAAACCAGAAGCATGGTACTACCTTTTGCAAGTGACTTTTCGGTGCGTTTGTCTTTATCTACATCCATAGATTTCACTTCTAGCACTTTGGCATTTACGGCCACTTTACCTGTTGCTTTGCCTTCTGTATCTGTTGCTGAAACATCTACTTTTTCGGCACGCATAGAAATTTTACCATCTTTGGTAAGGGCTTTTTCTTGTTGTTTTTTGTCTTTCCATTCGTAGTCGAGAGTTTCTAAAGCAATGTTTTTTGATTTTATAACAACATCGCCTACTGCTGGATAATCTGCTTTGGTTATTTCTCGTTTGTCGTTGCGTTCTACTTTTGGGTTTAGGGTACTGATTTCTACCTTGCGAGATGCCATTGTGATGGTGCTATCGTCTTGAAGAGATTCATCGGCCTTCATGGTGCCTATGTTTACGTGTTTGGCTGTGATGCTTACTCCTGCTTCTTTGTTTTCTCTATAGTTGCCATCGCCATCTACAGATAGGGCTGTGATGTTTTCTGAACGCATGCTTATGAATGTGCCTGTGGTTTTATCTTTGAAAGTTGATTTGTTTTTGTCCACAGTTTTTTCCATATCTTCTATGCAAGATTTTTGTCTGTTTGCCTCGGCTAGTTTTGATAAAATGCTAAAATAACTTGCCATTGAGCTATATAGCGATGCTGAACTTGCTTCAAAAGACTCGTAAAGTTCTCCTATTTCTAGGTAATTGGTACGTGCAGCTGTAACGCTTCCCAATAAATCTTCTGTTTCTACTACCTTTTTCAAGGTTTTCATATTGGATTCTACCTCACTTTTAAGAGTTTTTGCTCTAGATTCTAAGTCTTTTATCTGTGAATCCAATTGTTTGCTTTTGCTCTTGAGAATAGATTTTTTATTGCTATTGGAAAGTGTGGCACTCATAGCAATGCCTGTTTCTGATTCAAATTCTATTCCTGTGATTGCTGCACTTGCCGCACGTGTAAACACTCCTTGTGCATCTTCGCTAATAAGCGACACGCTACGTGCTTGCGACACCACTTCTGAGAATGGTAGAACGGCGTGTTCTGTGCCGTCTTTGCCTGGGTCTTCTGCAATGTTGCGAATTTGCGAAGCACGTGTTGTAACACTTCCGCCTAGCAGGCCTCCTAGTCCTGAGGCTTCGATATTAACATCGTTGCCACGCACTACTATATGCGAAGGCATATTATAAAGTACTCCGTCTTTATCTACATTGCCTATAATTATTTCTGGTGCAGAAAGGATAATGCGACTATCGTCGCGAATGTACTTTCCGTGCGACAACTGCTTAAGCTCGCCAATGGTGTCCGTCAGGTTGTTTTTCATAGACTGCACCTCCATCTTGCAACGCTTAATCTCATCTAGGTCCTTCTTCACATTCTTTTGAAGTTCCTCTAGCTCAGATTGCCATTTTTCAAAATTTTCTGCTATTGTGTTCATTGTTGTTATTCTCCTGCATTGTGAATTGCTTGAATTACATCATTTGTTTTTTTATTAAAATGTTTGCTAATTGTACCATCATTTCTTATTTTGAAGAAACTATCCTCTGTATCAGAAATTAAGATAGCTCCTTCATCCTTAGTAGTCCACACTTTATCATCCTTAAAATGTTCCCATCCTAATAATTTTGCAGCTACCATTCCTTTTGAAAGTTTTTCTTCATCTTCTTCTATTTGTTGACGTATCTGAGAAGATAAATATTGTAAATCAAAATTATGCCCTCCGCTATCCTCCGTACTACTAAATTGTATTCCAAATTTATCTTGAATTTCTCCAGTAATTTCCGCTTTAAATTCATAGTACATCAGTTCTCTTTTATTTAAATCTTCAATATTTGATAATTGGAAATTTCTGCTCTTAACCATATTTTTCAAAGCATCCAATAAATTATTATATGAAGTTCTCACCTTATTTTCTACTTTATAGTTTTCAAAATTATTTGGAATAGATTCTTTTATACTACCTATAGTATCTCTTATATTATCTAATATCTGTTTTTGACTGATTTCTAGGTTTATATATGATTGACTCGTTAAGGATGCCACTACATTTCCTCTATCATCAATCATACTATTTATTATTTCTACATACGGATTTGAACTAGATAATCCTTGTAGTTGTATTTGAAGATCTTCAATTCTAGCTTTAAGCGCACTATAAGTGCTAAAAAAACTATTCATTCTTTCAGTTACTCTATGTATAATAACATCTTTCTCAGATTCAAATGCTCCCTTGATAATAAACTTTTTGAAATTACTTTTTTCTGTCAAAGAAGGTTCTATCTTATCAATTGTAGTTTTCCCTTTACCTGCTTCCAATCGCATATATCGATTTGATTTTAGTAGCATTGTTCCACCTATAGGTCGTAAAACTGCTTCCAATAGATTGCGATAAACAGAGATATCTAAAAATTCACTATTTGCTACGTCTAATGTCTTATTAATCCAATCTGCTTTTTTCCCTTTTATGAAAGGCTTAATATTTGTACCAGATTCTATGGTTAAATTATTGCGAGCTTCAATGCTTACATTTTTACCAACTATTTTCACATCTCCTAGAGGTGCATTAATTGTTATTCCTTGAAAAGCATCAATACTAACATTACCATAAGGTGAACTAATATCTATACTTCTATTATGTGTACACCCCTTTATAGAGTAAACTCCATAATAATCCGAGATTTCAAATCCACCTCCTAAATATCTATCTAGAAGTTTTCCGTTGAAAATTTCTTCACCCACTCCATAGGAAGTAATTAGTTTTGCTAATTTAAAAGAACTCGCCAAAAAACGTTCCGAACCTCCATTATCTGTAAACGAAATATGATGTCCACGATTAGACGTAATAGATTTCACCAATCCAGGATTCTGTGTCTGTGCTGCGACTGCAGGTTTATTCGTTTCATTATAAAAAGCTCCACAAACATATGGTCTTTCTATATTACCATCTTCATAGTCTATTAAGACTTCATCATTTATCTCTGGTGTAAAAATAAATCCAGCATCCTTAGAAGCCATTGGAGATGAAATACGAATCCAAGGAGTATAATTATTATCTGCTGCAGACTGCCATGGGTATTTTACACGTACACGTCCCAAGCGTGATGGGTCAAAATTATCCACTACGATTGCTCTCTGAGCAGAAGTCCTCTTAAAACGAATTTCTGGCATAGGTAATGGGTAGAATTCTGTTTCTAGAATTTTACCATCTTTGTCTTTTTCTTCAAACTTCTTTATTAATAGTAATTCATATTCTTCTATACATTTGTTATCATCTCCTTGCTTTGAACTTTTATTCGTTTCATATATAACATAAGTACCTATAACATCTCCATTGCTATTTTTCTCGTTAACTATATCTCCGACATTTAGATAAGGATTTGTTGATGTAATAATTTTCACTTGTCCTACATTTGAAGCATCTAACTTTTTATAAAGTTTTCTATATTCATCATTATTTCTTGCAGTTTTATTAGTTGAATATAAAGACTTACCTGGGTAGGTTTTTTTAAATTTATCATTCCTTTTCCAAATCCAATTTGCATAGTGTATATACTCATCTGCCATTCCTCTACTAAAAGAGACTGCAGTATCAAGAATATTTCTTTCATAAGCCAAATATCCAAAGGCATTCATTAAACCTGTTAAAATTGTAGTATAATCTCCAATACTAGAGTAAGCTTCTCTTAGAGTATCATCTCCAGTGTCTTCTAAATATTCTGGTGCTAACACATAACAATTCTGTTTGGGAGATACGTCATTATTGTTATTAAAGTTCAAAATATAATCTAAACTAGAATTTATGTTTTCCTTCTCTTCTTTAGACTTATTATTATCGTCTTTTTTAAATTCTAATTTTCCTAGGTAATTTGCATAATTCCAATCGCTTGTATCATTTTTTTGATAAGACTCTACATATTCTATCTCTGCATCATTAAAATTAAAAATATCAACATCACTAACATTTTTTGATTTTAATCCAACACATAAATTGTTATCTCCATCCATATATAAGAACTCGCCATCTCTATTGCACATACGCACCATAAAGTCGTAGAAACTTTCATTGTATTGTACTGCATATGGAATAATAGATTCTTTTTTATCATGTAAAAAATTTACAACACTAGATTTCAACTTCTTTTTAAGTTCTGAGGAAATTGCATTTATGTGTTCCTGTCTTTCATTTTTTTGTTTATCTAATTCTTTCTTCTTGTTTTCTTCACTTAGGTCGTTTGATATTTCTTTAGGCTGATAAGGAAGGATTGACGTTAATATTGTTCTGAATTTATCAAAATTCTCACTTTCTATATTTATTAAACTAGAGGTAAAAATGTCTTCTACTAGTGTTTTTGCTGTAAAAGCTTGACAAAATGTATCTAATGTTAGAAAATAGTCTGGGCTATAAGCAGTTAAAATGATATATTCCTTCTTCTTTTTTATATTAAAAATATAATAGTCGCTAACTACTTTAGTTGAATTTGATAAATCAAATGCTTGATCCTTGTCATTAATTGGATATGAATATAAAGAAATTAATTTTCCTCTAAAATATGAAATATCTACAGTCGTTTGTAATTTCACCTCCAAACAACCTGGTTTATACATCTTTTGAATTAAAGACACACTAACTAATACTTCATTACTTCCAGTATTTTGTGTAAAAAAGCTTGACCTAAATCCTGTTCTTAGTCCATCTTCTTTTAATCTTTTAATTTCAACAGCATACATCGCTGTGTTTTTAGTTTCTTTATATGCCATAGCCGTAAATTTTAAACTATTAAACACTTATTTTTTAATCTTCTATACTATTGATGGTGTCGATGATAAATCTATCGTAGTCTCTTAGGGGAGTCTTTTGTAGATTTCCATCTGCACCTATCTTAAAGAAATTTCTTTTATCGTCTGATATGAGTATTGCTCCTTTTTCGCGTTCTGTCCAGGATCTTTCATCATCTAAAGTAGAGAAATCTGATATTCCTGATGATTCTTTTGCTACTGTTTTCAGTATTGATTTTATATCTATCTGGTCATCTTCTTTTCTTCTTATGGCATTGTCTATCACTATTCCATCTTCCCATTTATCCATTTCTACCGCATCTTTCAAATTCTTTTGCGATTCTACTGCATATTTTAGTTCTTTATATAGTAGTTCTTTTGTAGAAAATGTTTCTGGAGCATCTTCATCACCTGCCCAGTTTTGCATCTGAGATTTAAAAATGGTGTCAAAGGACTTTATTTTTGTGTTAATATCTTGGTCGTGTAATTCATAATTCTCATATAATGAATCTTTTAACTCATGTATCTCGCCCGCATCTCTGCGTATTGCTCTTATGAGTCCTCTTTCTTCTGGTGCTAAGGTGTCGATTTTATTTTCTAATTCATCATCTGTTAGCACTCCCCAATCTGTTACCAATACCTCTCCTACTGCTTGCATCGCAGTGCCCCTAAATTCCTTTACTCTCTCCGATAAATTTGTCCATTTTTCACACATTGAACGATAATTTCTAGCTATAGCTAAAGTATATCTTATGGTATCTAGCAGCACATCTACCACATTTCTATCGTTGTGGCAACAAAGAAATGAACTAAAATCATTGTTGGCCCTATCTCTTTCTATTATGGTTTCTCCTTCGCCTGCTTCTAGTCTCATATATCTGTTTGATTTTATCAACATACATCCTCCTATTGGTCGGAGTATCACTTCTAGATAGGTGCGTAAGAAACTCAAATCTATTCCTGCTACTTTGTTTACTACCGCCATTGGCTCTACCAAGATGTCCTTATTTTCTTTGTTTTTGAAATATCCAGGAATATTTGTGCCTGACGTGATAGTAAGATTATTTCTAGCTTCGATGTTTACGTTTTTTCCAACAATATTTATGTCGCCCATTGGAGCTTCTATGTTAATGCCTTGAAAAGCATCTATATTTACATTGCCAAATGGCGAACTTATGCTAATGCTTCTGTTGTGAGTAGAACCTGAAATTGAATAAATACCAAAATAATCTGCTATTTCAAATCCTCCCCCGAAAAATTTTGAATATGGACCGGTAAATATGCGTTGGTCTGCCAAACCAAATGATGCAATAAATTTTGTTATTGGCAAAAAGTTTGCAGCATATCTTTCACCGCCACCATTGTCGATAAATGAAATGTGATGACCATTGGCTGAAGTAATAGACCTTACTATACCGTGAGTTTGGCTTCTTGATGGCAAAGATGGCTTGTTTGTATTATTGTAAAACGCACCACAAACGTATGGGCGCTCTATGTTTCCTTCTTCATAATCTACCAACACCTCATCTTTTATGATGGGTGTAAACAAAAATCCTGCTCCATCTGATGCCATTTGACACGAAACTCGTATCCATGGTGTGCTATTTATTTTATTTAAGTCGTCTTCATTTAGTTTTATCACTCCATCTTGCCATGGGTATTTCACACGCACTCTGCCCATACGATCTGGGTCGAAATTGTCCACTACTATTGCACGTTGTGCAGACGATTTTTTAATGCGTTTTTCTGGCATTGGAAGTGGGAAAAATCCATTGGGAGTTTTCTTTATTAAAAACAATTCACACTCCTCATTGTATGTTTTATCTGTATTGGGAGTAAGCTTTATTGTAATTTGATTTACTACATAAGAGTTGTTTTTTTCAACCACTGCATCTCCCAATTTTATTTTTGGCACTTCTGCCGTTGACACTATTAGTTGGCCTTTTTTGACCTGTTCCTGAATATTGTATAATTCTTGATATCCACTATTTTCTCTTACCAATTTACCTTCTTCTGGTGTTATATTGCCAGATGAATACAACAACAAATCTTTTGGATATTTTTTCTTAAATACTGTATTGAAATATAAAACAAAGAGTTCGTAATGAGAATAATTTAGAGACATTATTGTGCCTGCTGCTATTAAAGAATCTTTTAGTGTTCTTTCCAATGCTAATGCACGAATAGCTGTGCAAACCTCAGAAAATGGGTGAGTAAAATCTTCCCAAGTAGAATATTCATCTATTTCTATTTTCTCTAAATACTCAGGCGCTAACACTCCAAATGCTGCATTTAGCTTCTTTTTTTCTTCTATATCTTCAATGACATCGTTGTAATGTTCTGAACCTAATAAATAATTTCTATCTACTAAATGAGTGTCATTGGTCTCTTCATACGACTCAATATATTCTTTTTCTATTGGTTTAAGTGAACTTAAACTAACAGGAGTAGTATTTTCTAAGCCTATACGTATTTTGTTGTCTTCGCCTAAATACAAAAACTCTCCATCGCGAGAACACAAACGCACCATAAAGTCGTAAAAACTCTCATTGTACTGCACTGCGTATGGAATTTCAGACTCTACATAAATAGTTTCCTCTTCTTCATTTACTTTCTTTTCTAGGAAATTGTGGATATTTGCAACTACATAATTGCTTATATCACCATTTTTATCTCCTGTTAAGATTTCTCTAAATTTATTGAAATGTGTGCTATGTGATTTTTGAAGGGTAGATTTTATTATTCCATCGACTAATGTTTTTGCAGTAAACGCCTGACAAAATTTATCTATTGTCAAGAAATAGTCAATGCTATATGCTGTGAGTATTACTTTCTCTGTTTTTTGTTTTATATTGAATATGTAATAATCTTTTGCTAAGATTGAATTATCATTTGAAAATGTTATTAATTTTTCTCTAAAAGATTCTATATCCTTCTCTGTTTGTATCTCTACTACCAAACTGCTATATTCATACATTTTCTTATTAAGTGTGGCACTTAACAACACTTCAGAATTTCCTAGAGATGTATCTTGTGTAAAAGTTATTGGTTCAGTGGTATCATCACGGAATGCTTTCTTTATTTCTATTTTATATCCCGCTCTCATAACCGTACTTTTTTTTAACTATTAACTACTAATTTTCTTTGGGTATTATTCCCTATATATTCTACGTCGTGAAGCAATATCTTCATGCTTAGAATCATACTTTGGTTTTTCTTTTGACCTGTTTCAAACTTCTCCTCAATCTCTACTATATAACCATTGAGAACTGTAGCTATATCATAATCATCCACCAAATGTTCTTCTGTATATTTTACATTGTATAGAACAGAAAATGCATGACAACCTCTTTCCTTTAGGATACTATATAATTTTTTATCGCCCTCACCAGAGATGGAGCGTAAAGTAATATCTGCCAATGACGCATTGGTAAGACCATATGGTTGCCCCAATTTATCACGAGATCTGAAAGACTGATAATCTAGGTTTTGAATGGTATAACCATCGTCCTGACGTAGGTTTGTTAGTTCTTTTATATCTCCTAAAAAAAGAACTGCTTTAAGTTGATTTGAAAAGATTTCAGTCATAAAATAAAGTTTTATAAATTATAATTTTGGAATTCTACTCCGTCTATAATCGTTTTTTCTGTTACAATTTCCAATTTTATAAGTCGCAGACTTTTCCCGTTTATATCATAAGATTCACTTATTGAAAAACAAGATGCATTTTCAAAAGTAACAGTCTTAATCACCTCTCTGTGAGCAGGAAATACAAATTCCAAACAACCAGACAACAGCATTCTTTTAATATACCAATCGTAAAGAGATAAATCTTCTTTACCTGGAGACACTAGTGTTATCTCTATGCTATTATTCTTTACATCTGTATCTGGTAATCTATAATTATATCCACATGAGCATTTATATTGGCAAGATACCACATTGTATGTTTTATCATACTGTTTTGTGGTATTATCACCTAATTTTAGTATTGCAGATAAAGACATAATAATTATTTTTAATCAAGAGAGAGAAACCTCTCATTTATTATAAAGAACTGCTTTTAAAGGAGCTAGTTTTAGGCGTCCCGAAGTCTGAAAAACCGGAGTGTACAAGTAGTACTCGAGGATTTTGAGGACAAGGGCAACGAGAAAATAGCCCTTTAAAACAGTTCTCTCTTACAGTTTTTTAATAATTAATCCACTATTTCCAAGGATTAACGAATTCCACTGGTCCGTTTTTCAATTCTTGGCAAACAATTTCTATTTCTTCATAGTGACCTTCACCATCTTCCCATTTTTCGGTGAAATGTACGCAGTAGCAACCTTTACCGTTAAGTTCTTTCATAGTAGAACCATCTACTGTGTTGGCGAAAGAGATTTTCACGTCGCGTGGGTCGTTTGCTGAAAGCATCCATTGTAGAAGTTGGTTGTTACCGTCGTTCATTGCTTTTACACGGATAACGATTCTACCACCACGAGGAATACCTGCGATTTGACCTTCACGATCTACTTCTTGGTTAAACTTGTAGTCAACCAACATTACTTCACGGGCTTCAAAGCCACTTACCTCCAATTGTACTGGAGTTTTATTTTCTGCCATAATGTTTAAATTTAATTAGTTACACTTTTTGTTAACTTATGCCCAGTCGTTTTCGTAAACTACTGAACCAAATTCGATCTTTTGACAAGTGATGACGATTTGTTCTGAGTGTTCTTTTTTGTCTTCCCATTTTTCGTCGAAGTCGATGCAATAACCATTTGTAAATTTAATGGTTTTCATCACTTTACCTGTTTTGGTTTCCATGAAGGTAATTGTACCGTTTTTAGGAAGATTGCGTTCAATCATCCAAGCTAATAAATCTGGAGTACCGTCATTATGAGCTTTCACACGGATAGTAATTTTACCGCCACGTGGAATACCAGACATTTGTCCTTCGATGTCAGTTGCCTGATCAAATTCGTAGGTTACCATTAACACTTCGCGTTCTTTGTAACCATCAATTTCCAATTTTACAGGAGTCTTTGCCATAGTTTTAAAGTTTAAAAGTTTAAAAAGTTTAGAAATCATCTTAATTAAGACATTTGAGTTTCTTTATCCTTTTTGTCTGCAGCCACTTTAATAATAAAGTTTTTTGCAGAGTAGAAAGGAGTCAAGCTTATATCACATGTGATTCTTTTTGTAATTGGGTCTTGTGTTGGCTCTTTGATTTCATAATTTTGGAATAGGTTGCCATATCCCTTGTAATCGTTTAGGAAAGCTTGAATTTTAGCTTTTAGATTTTTTGGAGAGTTGTATGGGTCCCAGTTTTCTAGAGCCACTTCGTGAACATAGTTCATAAGCACTTTTTTCACCCAGTCGAATACGCGCACTATTGGATATTCTTTCATAGCGGTGTTGTCGCCGTTGTAAAGTGTAGCATTGTTAAATGCTATTACTCTACCTTCTGAATACACCATTGGTATTACTTGATTGTCCATTAGTGAAGCGATTTCAGATTTTAATAGGTCTAGACGAACACCTTTTACGCCGTCTAGTGTACCATATTTTTTACCGCCAGCACCTTGTGCCATACTTGCACTCTCGTCGTATAGTTTGCCTGCAAGAGCAGAAGAACTTGAGATAAAGAATGCTGGTTGTTCTTTTTCGTCGTCTGAAAGTTTTTCAGACTCACGACCTACAATCCAGTTGGCTGTCATAATTACGTTTTGCAACTCGATGTCGCTATCTTTGTAGCCTTCTGTATTTGAGAAAAGGTCGTCGAAAGAATATTCATCTGCGTGGTCGGTAAGTAGCATTACTTTATATTTGAATGCTATTTTTGCCCATTGAAGTAGAGATACTTTGTCTTGGAACACATTGCCAGGCACTACAAGTAGGCTATAGCAATCTTTTAGGCTTAAACGGTCGAAACCACCTCTTAAAATAGCATCTACTTCACCTGCGAAACCAGAATCTGGGTCGGCAATGTCATCTTTGTAAACATTAATAATGCGTAGATTTTTCACCTTTTCTGCATTTGCAGTTTTAAAGAAAGAGTCTAAAGCACGATAAGAACGTTCCATGTTTGCTGTGGCAAAAAGTGCGTCTGTTATGCCTTGAGACAATACTTTTTCGTATTTTTCTTCTTTTGCCTTGCAAGCATCAACAAATTCTGTTGCAGCTGTGTGACCTTCTTCCAAGATTTCCAACCAACCTTTAATGTCGTTTATAAGACCTTCACGTTTGTCTTTAAAGCGTTTGTCTGTTAAGAAAACTGCTTTTGCTGCTTTTTTTGCAGGGTTTAGATTGTCTGCATCTGGCATAAAACCACGTACTGCATTAAATCCACCGAACGCAGATAAAAGTTCTGCTGTATTTTTATTTTCGCTAGCACTTGCAACTGGTGCTTGTTCTGCTACTGCTTGTTTTTTTACTTCTAATTCAGCCATAACTCATTCGTTTTATTTGTTTTCTTCCAATTCTGCCAACATTGCTTTTAGCATTTCTTTTAACTCTTCTTTTGCAGAAGCATCTTTTAAAATCTCTCTTAGTTTACGATTTTGTTCTATGCTTTTGCGAATTTTTGCGTTGGTGTCGATTTTTAGTTTTACAGAAGATAAAAACTCACTATTTTTTACTAAGTTTCCTTTTCCTCCTTGAGCCTCAAAGTCGCGAAGTTCGTTGAATTTAAGCACCTCATTTACTGTGCCGCCTTCTTCGTCGGTGAAATCTACTTCCACTTTTGGCCTAAAATGCGCGAATGCGTCAGAGATAGTTTGTATGTTTTCTACAAACTCTGGATTACCTGGCTCAGCGTCCGATGTGTATTGATCGATCATCAAGGTCTTGTTGTTGTCTATCGGACTAACCTTTGCGTTTGATTCTTCATCTGGAGCCATTGAGATGAAATTTTCTTTCATTGCCATAATTGTAATAGTTTAAGGATTAATTATTTATTTTTTTACTGTAAATTCTATTTTGTCGTCTATGATGTTCACTTCTACTGTGTCGCCTTCTTTCACCTGTCCTGCAATAATCATTTTTGAAAGTGGGTGACGAAGTTCCTTGCGGATAATTCCAATAAGTGGACGTGCACCATATTGTTGGTTGTAGCCTTTCATGGCTATTTTCATTTTCACCTCATCGGTCATTTCTAGTTTTATATTTTGCTCTGTAAGCAATTTTAGTAAACCATTTAAGTGAATGTCAAATATTTTAACCACGCCTTCTGGCATAATTGGTGAAAATGGCACTATTTCTGTTAAACGAGCAAGAAACTCTGGTCTGAAATTGCCTTGCATAATGTCCATCAACTCGTTGTTTTCTGGAATGCGACCATCGTTGAATTTATCTACAATAAACTGACTTCCAATGTTTGATGTGAAAAGAATCAATGCATTAGAGAAATCTCCTACCCTACCTAAACGGTCGTGCAATTTTCCTTCATCAAGGATTTGTAAAAACAAGTCAAAGACAGATTTGTGAGCTTTTTCAATTTCGTCAAACAACACTACTGAATATGGTTTTTGACGAATTTTGTTTACAAGCAAGCCACCTTCTTCATAACCAACATATCCTGGAGGAGCTCCGTATAGAAGTGCCACTGAGTGTTCTTCTTTAAACTCCGACATATCAAAACGGATAAGTGAAGATTCGTCTTCAAAAAGAAACTCTGCAAGTGCTTTTGAAAGTTCTGTTTTACCTGTACCTGTTGGTCCAAGAAAGAAGAAAGAACCCATTGGCTGACCTTTTTTGTTTAGTCCACTGCGAGATTCAAATACAGAGTCTAGCACTGTTTTCACAGCGTGGTCTTGACCTACAACACGTTTTTTTAGAGTTTCTTCGCCGTTTACAAGTTTTTCTCTTTCTGTTGAGTTTAGTTTTCCCAAAGGAATACCTGTTTGCTTTGCCACCACTGCAGTAAGGTCTGCTACTTCTAGTGCTGTGTGAGTTTCTTTTTGCACATCATTTTTGTTTTTTACAGACGCCATAGTGCGGTCGATAAGGTCGAAAGCAGAGTCTGGAAGCGCCTTTTCTGTCAAATAACGTTTTGCTAGTCTGATAGCTTCTTTTATCACATCTTCGCTAATAGTCAATCCGTGAAACTCTTCGTATGAGTTAATAGCACCTTTTAATATCTCGAAGCAATCTTCTGCGTTTGGTTCGTCTATGTTTATTTTTTCTAGTTTTGTAACAAACTCCTTGTCTGTTTCAATATTTTTGGTGAAACCATCTACACTTGCAGTGCAAAGTAGAAGCACATTGCCACGGCTAAGTTCTTGTTTTAGTATTGCGCTCGCGCCAAAAAGTGAAGATTGTTTGTCGAATAGTTTATCAATAGATTCTATTAATAAAATTGCGTTCTTATGTTCTTTTACTTCGTTTAATATCTTTTTAAAACGATCTTCAACCTCACCTTTATAAGAAGCATCTGCACCTAGAGCAGCCAAGTCTATTTCATAAAGAGTTGCATCTTTTAAGAAAGTTGGAGCTTTTCCGTCTGCTAGTGCCATAGCAAAAGCATTTACCAAAGATGTTTTTCCTACTCCAGACTCGCCTGCGATAAGTAGGTTTGATTTTGTCTTGCGAGAAAGGATTTCAAAAATGGTAGAAATCTCATCTTCAAAACCAATTACTGTGCCTAGTTTGCCGTGTGCTGCTTCTGCAGTTTTGTTGATGCAATATTTTTGTAGGTTGCCTTTTGCTGTGCTTGGTACAATGCGGGCACTTCGACAATGCTCAGTGACCGCATTACCCGTGAATCCTGGTGCGACATTGTTGTTTGCTGCTCCCATCTTTTCGCAGATTTCTGCGGCTGTAAGAGGCAATGTTTTAAGTGCATCAAAAGAGAAACCTACTCCTGGAGTAACAAGTGAAGCAAGAATACAAACTGCATCACATTCTTCTAAAGAGAAGCGTTTTTGATACTCTGCTGCTTCGTCTAAAACAGCGTTTGATTCATCTGAAAGTGGTAAATCGGTGCTAGGACGCGCGGCACGAGGTGCAAGAGAGATTTGTACGTCTGCCCATTCTTGCAGATAATAATAGTCCTTGTCTAAGTCTATTTCCAAGAAGCGAACTAGTCCTGCTTCTTTATGAAGTACGGCTTTGAATAGGTGTGCTGGATAAACCGCATTGCTAGAATATTCAGCTGCAAATGATTTTGCAATATTTACTAATTCTGTTTTCACAACCGTTGAGTTTTGATTGCGATGCAAATGTAATGCGGTTCTATATCCGTTGTTATTTTCCTTAAGAATTTACAACACAAAGGGTGTTTCCTTAACGTACGTTTATCGAAGTGAAATTTATTTTAAACTATGTAAACTTAACTATTGCAAAAAAGTTTTCCCAATCCTTATTTATTTTAACTTTCGGAAGTTTGGAGTGTCTAAGGAAGTTTGAAATTTTGGGGAATTTTTGATAAGAAACTTTGGGAATATTTTTGGGAGTTTTTGGGGAGAAATTTGATTTTGTTACAGCGGTAATTATTACAGCCGTAACAAAATTTTGACAAAATTGCACAGTCTATTGTGCAGTTTTCATTAAAAATTGCATTGTCCGTTGTGCAATTTTTATATTTTTTGCACTGCAGGACCCACTAAATAACCTTGTAAGTTCTGAATTAGTGTATTAAATTTTGACTTAGGTATTCCTACTAAGTTACCAGCTGCATTAAGTTTTAAAACATTAGGTACACTTTGAATTTCAATTATTGGATTTAACGAATCTGCTTTTAAATTCTCAAAATTGTTTCTATTAAACTCCACCCAATACAAACCTTCATTTGGTCTTGTGATAGAAAATCTAATTCGTTGTATTTTTGATGAAATATTAAAACACAAACTTGATAAATAAAGACCCAAACCACTATAAAATAGTGAATGTTCTTGTTCCAAATCCTTTTTGGTTTTAGATTTCACAGATAGTTTTCCTGTTGAATATAAGGTTGCTGTTTCGAATGGTAAATATAATAAATGGTCTGAAGGGAATTTTACTTCCATACATAAAATTCCAGATTCCTTATTATAATCATATTGCACTTGAAAATCTTCTGTGAACTCAATGGAAGTGAATATTCCCTCTACACTATTTAATACAAAAGACTCTTCTCCATAAAGATAACCTTCTAGTTGTTCCTTTTCTAATTGATATCGTGACAAATAAATCTGATTTCTCTTTTCTTCATTTAGAGCCTCTACCTCATTAAAATATTTATGTAGTTCATTCCATTTTTCTTCCATCAATTTAAGTAATTCAGAAGAGTTTTTTTTCTCGTCCGTTGCTAACCCACAAATTGCTCTGGATTTTCTTTCTTCCTGTATAAGTTGTTCAGCTTCTTCCATTTTTGGTTTGCTAACATCAAATACTCGTTTCACATACTTCTTTGGAACAAGTTTATCTAGTCTTTCTTTATATTCTTCCTCTGGTATGATACTTTCAATTTCTTTATATATCTCTGTATAAGTTTTAACTGCAGAATCAAATGATTGTAACATTTTTGATGTCACATCAGCAAGAGCTACCTTATAAGACGGATTACGTTTGACTGAAGCTTCTGTCACATTAAAAGGAACAAGCAAATTATAATCTCCGGTTCTATTAAGACTTAATCTAACTTTGTCATACACACCATTTACTGAGAATGCTGTCTCTGCATATTGCAAAATCTCTGGGGCAAAACCTTGTATCTCTAATTGTTTCATCATTTTTTATAGTCTTTATCTTTTATATTGGTTTTATTCCTTTAAAAGGAGTCCTAGATGTAGTAAATAATCCACAACATAGGCTTTTATTAACACATTTATCACAACAAGATAAAAATGAAGTCTTCCAGTCTGATATACTTTTACGTGCAAATTGCTTAATACTTTCATTTAGAAGACACAATGGAATATTATAGATTGAAACATCAATATTCCATGATGATAAATTCATCACAGCCTTTTCTAACTTATTTGCATATTCCATAGGTTCACACCAGATTAAATCCCTATTTTTTATGCAATAACCTGTATCTTCCATAGCCATAAATGCAACCCATGACACAAATGGTAAATTTTTAAAAATAAATTCACTTATCTGGTGCAATCTAGTGAAATTCAGTTTATTTATAACTATCCTCAACTCTATATCTATACCATAATTATATAAGGTGAGTTTATATGACTTTACCCTAAAAAGAGTGGCGTACCCTAAATGAACAAAGGGTACGCCACTTTTTTCTTTACAGAGTTATTCGATATAGGTAATTCAAGAAAGCAAGACATTACGAATAGAGAGTTGATTTTAGAT
>JAZQZD010000010.1:0-4755 GCA_045633865.1 Candidatus Enterocola sp. | reverse complement strand
GCTTTCGTTGCTATGCGACATTCCATACTAGCTAATAACCAACTATTCAACCGCATTGAGAACATTGAACACAACCAACTGCTTATGATTCAATGGAAAGAAAAAACAGATTCTCAAATAAATACTATATTCCAAACTCTTACCAAACACGAACTACCTATCGAAGGAGTTTTCCACAATGGGCAGATTTTTGATGCGTATAAATTTGCTACGGATTTGATTAAGTCGGCAAATAAAAGTTTGGTGCTTATTGACAACTACATTGATGAGTCGGTTCTACTTATGTTGAGTAAACGCAAGTCTGGAGTCACTGCCGACATTTACACCTATCCTATCTCACAAACTCTTAGACAGGATTTGCAAAAACACAATAGACAGTATTCTCCTATCAACATACATAATCATACCACTTCGCACGACAGGTTCCTAATCATTGACGACACAGAAGTGTATCACATCGGGGCTTCGCTAAAAGACCTCGGAAAGAAACTCTTTGCGTTTTCAAAATTGAATATCCCACCAAGTGCAATTTTATAGCACGGAGGTAGCACGCTACGTCCCTACAGCTATTGGGTAAAATTAGTCGGCAAGATACTACTCTGTTGCACCGCCGTAGGGTGGTGCTCGTGTGGAAGGATGTTATAAAAGAAAAACCTCACAAGTGTACGTTCTAATGCTGTTCTACGACAACCGTCCCACTTGTAAGGTATTGTAAATTACTATAAGAAAACTTTCAGACAAAGGTGCAAACTCTGTTCAATGACAGCCTCAACGTCTAAAAGCATTTGTTCAAAAACTCCTAGACGCCGTTTTTATAACAAATTTAGCTCAAAAGCCTTCCGCACATCTAGGAGCTCATGAATATTATTCGTAATTATTTTTATTAATAAGATTGACAACTACTTTCACCATCACATCTTTCTCTTCTGTTTTACTTTCTGCTATCATTAGAGTAAGAGCAACAAGAGTACTATCAGAAATACGCTTGCTACCATCTATATTATAAAGAATATTGTTTCCGTTTAAGAACCAAAGAAACAAGGTTGCTGCTATTCGTTTATTTCCATCACTAAAAGAGTGATTCTTTGTTACTAAATAAAGTAACATAGCTGCTTTTTCCTCTACACTTGGATATAAATCTTCACCACCAAATGTTTGGTAAATTTGTCCTATAGAACTTTTAAAAGAATCATCTTTTTCATTTCCAAACAATGATGACGCCCCAAATTTCTCTTTCAACCCCTCTATTGCAGACATTGCATTCTCGTACGTA
The DNA here is from genome assembly GCA_045633865.1 of Candidatus Enterocola sp. GTDB lineage: Bacteria > Bacteroidota > Bacteroidia > Bacteroidales > Paludibacteraceae > Enterocola. The sequence goes on along the minus strand of JAZQZD010000010.1, from coordinate 3,482 downwards.
GCACGAAATTGCTCTTCTTGTGTTGTCTTGTCTATGGTTAAACGTTCGTAGTCGTAATTATCTAAAGTATCTAGTGCATAAGTATAGTCCGTTACTACCTCAAACAATGCATTCGTCTCGTCATTTGATATTAATGGTTGATTTTGAATTGTACGACCAAGCATTCCAACTAATTGACGCAACTCTCCTATCTGCTCTTTTCTAACACGTTCATTAATGACGTAGCCATTGATAAGATATTGTTTTAAGACTTTATTTGCCCATTGACGAAACTGTACTCCTATAAAACTTTTGACACGATAACCAACTGAAATTATTACATCCAAATTGTAATAGTTTACATAATGTGATTGATTTTTACCTTTTATAGCACCGTGTTGAGTGGTTGTTGCATAATTTGCAACAACCACTTTTTTATCTAACTCTCCTTCATCAAAGATACTTTTTATATGTCGCGAAATAGTTGATTTATTACGCTGAAATAATTCTGACATTTCATCTAAAGAGAGCCAAACGGTTTCATTCTCAACCCGCACATCAATTTTAATCAAACCATCACTAGTTCTATATATTACAATATCACTACCCTTATTAATTTTTTCATTCATATTCTACAAAAGTATAAAATAACTTATAATATTTTCGTAATCTAGACAAATAACGCTTTGTCAATATTTCCACGAAATTACACATTAAATTCTGATTATCAAAGAAATACAAAGATTATTTTAATTTCCAACAAATATTTTGAAATCTAGAAGAAATCGTTCTGAAATACTAGTGATTTTGTTCTGTTTTTTGGAATCTAAAACACAACTTGAGGTCGCAAATTGCGACCTCAAGTGATGGCAAGCATCATCATATTGGGAGATAAAAAGTGCGACAGCTGTCACACTTTTGCCGTAGGAACACAATATGTAAACTTGATACAAATTCAGTATATTCCATTTTGGAATATAGTACCAACGTTGAAAAATATACAATAAAAGAATACAAGTTAAAACCTCAACGTGTGCATTTTTTGCACAGGTTCAAATAGAATAGAATCAATAATATTTACATTTTAATAGATTACAATTTGGTTAGTCAAACAAGAAATATTACCTTTGCATCAACATACTTACCCCGCTTCCCATTAGAACAGCGCGCTCAGGGTAAGTTTTTTTCTTAATAAGCGTATGAAAACTAATTATTATCAAAAACCACATATATCTGATAAAACATAGTATCTTTGTAATGTAATAAGCCCCCTAGGCGAGTCGTTAGACAGCATACTAAGGGGGCGTTCTTCATTTTATAGGGTTATCATAGATTTAGCAATCACCCTCTCTCCCACGTCATTTTTATATGCGGAATACCGTCGAGCATAAAGGTATCGGACGTTTGTTTGAAGCCAACACCTTCGTAAAAAACTTTGGCATATTCTTGTGCCTCAATATCGATGCTTGTTGCACCAAAACGCTCCACTGCCACGTCTATAGCCGCCAACATTATCTGTTTGCCATAGCCTTTGCCACGCTCTGTAGTTATCACTCTGCCAATAGAAATGGTTGGCAAATGCACCCCTGCTGGACACACACGAGCAAGTGCCACCACCTTTTCGTTTTCTGGTTCATACCCTTCGGAAACACATTCGGTCAACCACACATGAATTGCCTGTTTATCATCACCATCCATATCTTGATACACACAATCTTGCTCCACCACAAACACCTCGGTGCGCACCCTCAGCAACTCATACAGCTCATCCACCGTAAGCTCCTGAAAAGTCTTTATATGTAATTTTGTATTTTTCATCGTAATATTTTTTCGGCAACAAAAAAATAAAGTTTTTTCTCCATCGTAAATCTTTATAAATATATTTACAACAAACTAACCATATAAGTTGGTATATACATTAGTTCGTTGTCACCCTTTTGAAAATCCTTTCCATAAACAAGGTAACTATTGCCTATTCTCTGAGAATATTTTTGTCTAAATACATCTAAAGAGGCATGTGTCTTATATCCAGAAGACTTCACCTCTACAGGGCAAATCTTATTCCCTCTAGATAAAAGAAAATCTATCTCATAAAAATGCTTTTCATCACGTTCCCAAGTGTGATAGAACAATTTATTTCCTAAAGAAACTAATAATTGTGCTACTATATTCTCAAAAATATAACCTAGATTTACAGACAACTTATCAGAAAGCAATTTTTGATAAATAACATTCTCAGTATAACTCTTATCATAAAAAGCCAATGTTACAAACAATCCAGTATCACATAAAAACAACTTAAAGATATTTTTATCTTTAGTTAAAGACATTCCTACATTTGGGTCTGACGTGTGATATGCAACATTAACAATTTTACTCTCATCCAATTTTTGCAATAAATCATCTTGTAATTCTTCATTTATATTACCTAAGACCTTAGATGTAACATATCTCCTATCATTTTTTGCAAGCATTCCTGGTATCGAGTTAAACATCATAGCCAGTTTTCCTGAAGTATCTATTTTCTGCAAATCTTCTTCATATAGTTTTAGGATTCTGCGTTTTGCTATATCGACATCATTAAAGTTATTTGTTTCCAAATAAGCAAGCACAGCTTGAGGCATTCCACCAACCAACATATACAACCTAAACCTACGCATCATTTCCCTATGCATATCTCCCAACGATTTCTTTTCTTCCCAATATTTTTTTATGAATGAGAATGTCATATTATCATCTACCGCCCAACAAAATTCTTCATAATCCATAGGATACATAGATATCCTATCTTCCTCGCTTGGTATTGTAATGCTTTCTACATTCTTTTTGATACTTATTAACGACCCTGTCTCAATATAATCGTATCTACCATCTTGCACTAAATATTTAATTGCTTGTCTTGCATTAGGACATTTCTGTACCTCATCAAATATAATTAGAGAATTTCTTACTTCTAATTTTTTCTTGTAAACAGTCTGAAGAAATAGAAAAATATAATCTAAATCCATAAGATTATCAAAGAGTTTCTTTACCTCCTCCGATGTTTTATTAAAATCTATTAGTATGTAAGATTTGTATTCATTTTTAGCAAATTCCTCAACAATAGTAGATTTCCCTATACGTCGAGCACCCTCTATTAACAATGCAGTTTTACCATTATTTTCACGTTTCCACTGCAAAATTTTATCATATATTTTTCTTTTAAAAATCATAAGACTTAACTATTTGATTATCTGCTACAAATATACAAATATTTTATTTTCCCACAAATTCAAAACAGCAAAAACTGCATTTTCCCACAAATTCAAAATGCCATTTTACCCATTTTCCCACAAATTTGAGGGGTTTTAAAATAATTATTCTGTAGCAGCTTTAAAAAGTAGACACTAAAAATAATTTTAGTTAAACATAATTTTTAAAAGTAGACAATCTTGATATTTTTGTCTGATTTAATTTTACAAAAGTAGACATTTTCTACATTTTTATGTCACTTTTGTTTTCAA
>JAZQZD010000009.1:0-142905 GCA_045633865.1 Candidatus Enterocola sp. | reverse complement strand
TTAGGTTACCTGTTTTTAGTTTTCAATAAAGAAAACTGACGGTTGCTATTTTTTTCCTTAACCTTGTTTTGGTTGTATATTGTTCAATCTATCAAAGAACTCATTGCATTTCATTTTTAAAACTGCTCAACGCTTTAGCAGTAGTGCTTTCGTTTTCAAAAGCGGATGCAAAGGTAGAAACTTTTCTAATACGCTCCAAATATTTTTAGGACTTTTTTTGTAAAAAATATTACTTTTTTTATAACACACTGAAAATCAATAATGATTTAAATTAACATTTTGCACTAAAAAAGCCATCAAGACAGTCCTCTGAGCTTATTAAATCATATATGATAATCAATCAAATTGCATTTTAGCGAGAGATTTGGAGGGTTTGAGATAACAGAATCTTTTATTTGTCGGGAGATTTTATTACTTTTGCAAAGGACATACGAGGATATCAATTGTAAACAATACACACTATACAATAAAAGGTATAAAGAAATACGTAAATCTATAGAACCACTTATTACAATGGAAAATAATTATTATGCAACTATAAATACTGCAGTAGAAAGATTGAACTCTCAGGAATTTGATGGAAAATTGACTCATAAAGGTAGAGATGGAGAACCATATCCATCAATAAATGCACTTTACGATTTTATACATTTGTGTAGAAGTGTAATTTTTCCTGGGTTTTATGGTAGTTCGATAGTTAACAACCAAACTTTTAATTATCATATAGGTGTAAGAGTTGAGAAATTGTTTAATATTCTTACTGAACAATTGTATGCGGGACTTTGCTTTGAGTGCAATGAGGAAGATAGAAGATTGGAATTAAAAAAGCAAAGATCTATGGAGATTGCTGCTAAGTTTGTAGAGCAGCTGCCTGAAATTAAACTAATTCTGCGTACTGATGTGGAAGCAATATACAATGGTGACCCTGCTGCTAAGAATTTTGGCGAAATTATTTTGGCATATCCTGGTTTAAAAGCAATTGTGAACTATAGAATTGCTCATGCTCTACTAAAATTGGGTGCTTCTGATATTATTCCTAGAATGATTACTGAAATGGCACACTCAGAAACTGGAATAGACATCCACCCAGGTGCAACAATTGGTTCTTATTTTGCAATAGACCACGGCACAGGCATTGTAATTGGCGAGACATGTATTATTGGTAACCATGTAAAACTATATCAGGGGGTAACATTGGGTGCAAAAAGTTTCCCAACTGACGAAAATAATAATCCTATTAAAGGTATTGCGCGTCACCCAATATTGGAAGACAATGTGATAGTGTATGCTGGCGCAACAATCCTAGGACGCATTACTATTGGCGAAGGTGTAGTTATTGGCGGTAACGAGTGGGTTACGGTTGGAAGAGTTAGGAGTGAGGAGTGAGGAGTGAGAAATTGCTGTGCAAGCGAGAGCAATGATAAGTTTGGTCCCTGAGCCTGTCGAAGGGCGCTTAAGTTGTGCCTAGCGTAGCCAGCAATCACGGACGTAGTCCGTAATTATGAGTTTAGGCGGCGGGTGGCGATGTAAGAGGCAAAGAAGCCCATTGATATAACTGTTAAGAAAATAAGAATTACATCGGAAAATACTAAATTTACAGGATAGGCATCTACAAGGTATGTACCTGCAGTGGATGCCAATTTTATTATACCAAATTCCATTTGTATATAACATAAAACAACACCTACTACTATACCTATAATTGCTCCGAATACAGAAATAAGCCAACCTTCAAAAAGAAAAATATTTTTAATAAGCTTAGAATCTGCACCCAAACTGCTTAGTATCTTTATATCTTCTTTCTTTTCTATGATAAGCATTGACAACGAACCTACAATATTAAAAATTGCAATAAGCAGTATGAATGAGAGTATTAAATATGTTACCCATTTTTCAATTTGTAGCATACTAAAAAACTCTTCTTGTTGTTCGTAACGATCTAATACCTTATAATTTGATCCAATAATATCAGAAATTTTTGATTTAACTGCTTGTTCATTAGCGTTTGCGACTAATTTCAATTCTATCGCAGTAACTTCTGTGGTGTAATCGTAGAGTTTACGGGCTAGTTCCAATGGAACGATTAAGAAATTGTTGTCATACTTTTCTTGTTGCACCATGTAAATGCCTGTAAGAAAGGCATGTTCACGGTTGAAAGCTTTATCTACCATCATTGGATTTACATTTCCAAGTCTTTTAGGAGCATAAAGCCAAATAGGCTGAACAAATCTAAGTCCACTACCTAAAGTATTTGCTAGCACTACCCCACCTACAGCCATGTTAAATGAACCTTCATTTGTGGAAAATTCCCCTTCAATAAGAATGCTGTCTATTCCACTTACTTTGTTATAATCTTCTGGGACTCCTTTAATTGTAATTGGAAGCTGCTTTTCTCCAAATTTAAGTAGGGCGTTATCTTCTATAACATAACATTGATGTTCTATTTCTGGATTATTTAATGCTTCAGCAATAGAATCTGGTTGAAAAACTTTTCCGCTAGTTGCAACTATTTTAATTTGTGGATCAAAATTACTAAAAAGATCTTCTATAACTGATTGAAAACCATTGAAGACAGATAACACACACATGAGAGCTATTGAACCTACAACAACCCCACACATAGCAATAAGCGACACTATGTTTATGGCATTGTGTCGTTTTTTTGAAAAAAGATACCTTTTAGCTATGTATAGAGCTAAATTCAAAGTAAACTATTTAAGTAAGTTATCTATATTTTCAATATAATCTAGAGAATCATCTAAGAAGAAAGTAAGTGTAGGTACTGTTCTTAATTGATGACGTGTACGTTGAGCTAGTTCGTGACGAATAGCAACAGAACGTTCGTTTACTAAGTCTAAATATTCTTTCTCTTTATTTGAAGGGAATACACTAATATATACACGTGCCACACTAAGGTCGGGACTTATTCTTACTATCGTTGGAGAAATTAGGATACCTTTTTGCATATTTTGTGTAAAACTGCGAAAAATATCACTGATTTCTTTTTGTAATAGTCTAGCTATTTTATTTTGTCTTGTAGTCTCCATAGGATAATTTGTATTTTTTGCAAAAATACAAATTAATTAGGAATTAGGAATTAGGAATTAGGAGTTTTTTAATAGAAATAAGAATGATGAGCATTAACAATAATAAAAAAATAGAGACGCCAAGTACTTGACGTCTCTATAATTGTTAGTATGAGATATTATTAATCTACATAACCGTCATTTTGTTGGTGTCCATTATCAACATAGAAGTCTGGTAATGGGAACACTTTCATGTGTTCAGGAGTTTTGAATACGTTAGCTGGAGTAGGTTGTAATTGTACGTCATAACCTTTTCCTGCAACAGGTGATTCAGCATCTTCTGAATATTTTAAAATCCAAAGGTTAGCTGGGTCTGAATCATCTTGAACAGATTTATCACCTGTATAACGGCCGAAACGGATTAAGTCTTGACGACGATGACCTTCCCACATAAGCTCACGGCAACGTTCGTTACATAGTTCGTCTAATGTTAGAGAAGCTGTGGTATATGCTTGAGCACCAGCACGGTTACGTACTTGGTTTGCTGCATCAACAGCTTCTGCTGTTGCTTGACCACCATTTGCAAGCATTAAAGCTTCAGCTTTCATTAGGTATGCATCAGCAAGACGGAAGATAGGGAAGTCGTTAGACATGTGGTCACCTACACCTTCTTGAATTTGGAACTTAACGAAACGAGGACCTTCGAAGATATTGTACACTTTAAATTCTTTTGTGTTTGTTAAAGTTGTTACAGTATCTGTAAAGTATGCTGGGAATGTTAGAGTTGCTGTTGTAGCTGCTTCTGGATCAATATCTAAATTTGGATCTTTAGCTAATTTATCTTTAGCTTGTTGAACAGCTAATGCGATTAATTCTTCTTCAGAAGCTGGCCAGTTGGCAGGTTTTCTAACATATTCTGGCATAAGTCTGTAAGTTGTAGTATCAACTGATACGTCTACAGTAATTTTTGAACCAGATTTGTCATATTGTTGACCACGTTCCCAAGAGTCGATACGTTTGTCGCCTTCACCATATAGACCGATTACTTTATGTGTTGTACAGTAACCATTCCATGGTTGGTTTTTAAGTCCGTATGAGTTTTGTGATGCATAGTGAAGAGACATCATGTGGAACTGCATACCTTTTGAGAATGAAGCATCGTAGAATACACACCAGATGTTTTCTTTAGAACCTTGATTGTCAACTTTAAAGTTTGTAAAGTAGTCTGGTTCTAGAGTATATCCACCTTTGGTAATTACAGAGTCTGCATAAGCAGCTGCTTTTTCATAACATTCTTGTTCATTTGGAGCAAAAGATGCTTTACCAACTACACCCCAAGCTTTAGCATTTAAGTACATTTTTGAAAGCACCATCCAACCAACATATTTATTTACACGAGAGTAAACTTTTTCTTCTGATGCTTGTGGCACATACTTAGTTAAGTCTGTCATGATAGAGTCAAATACTTCTGGACGAGTATTTTGTACTGCTTCATAACCATTTTCTGCTAGTGAAGATGTAAATGGAATGTTACCGAAGTTATCCATTAACAAATAGTGATACCATGCACGAAGGATATAAAGTTCTGCCATGTCTGCTGGACGTTTTTTATCTAAGTCGATAGAACGCATCCATTTCATCATAGAGTTACATTGTGAAATACCACGATATGCAAAGCCCCATGCATTTGCACCAGCTTGACCATTTGCAGAAATTTCACGTGTTTTAGAAGTATAACGGTGGTTGTGTAAAGTCCAGAATGCTTTACCGTCTAACCAGTCACCTAAATAACGAGTTGGAACGATACATTCATCTGTTGTATTTTCTTGAAGAGACCAGTGTCCTTCACGATATACATAACCATATTCACGTTGTAAGTTCACGTAAACATCACCGATTTTTGCATCAAATGCACTTTCACTTGATTCAAAAGTGTCACGGTCATATTCACTATATATCTCTGGTTCTAGGAAGTCAGAGCAAGATTGAAGTGAAAACATCATTCCTACACCTAACAATAAACCTAGTTTTTTTAGATTAATTTTCATATTATATTGTTTTTATATATTATTAATTAAAAAGCTAAATTTACACCTAATAAGAAGGTACGAGTAGTAGGATAATATGTTACACCTTCAATACCTGGTTCTAGACCTGTCATGTTAACTGCTTCAGGGTCAACACCAGAATATTTAGAAATAGTAGCGATATTTTGACCAGTTACATAGATACGAGCTTTGCTTAAATATTTAGCTACGTCTTCTTTGATATTGAATGAGTAACCGATAGTGATATCACCAAGTTTCATATATGTACCACTTTCTAGATAGTAGTCTGTCATAACTTTTGGAGGTGTTAAACCATTATCTGGGCTCTTAATCATGTTACCATTACCAAGAGATGAGTCGTTACCATAAGCAAGACGTTTTTGGTTTAATAAGTTACCACCGAATGCACCACGTAAGTTGAATGAGAAGTCAACACCGTAGAATGCCATAGATGAGCTTAAACCCCAGTTAAGAACAGGAAGAGCATTACCTAAAATCTTCTTATCTTTATTTGTTAATTGAGAGAATGGTTTGATTTTACCTTTTCTATCTACACCGTAGAATGTACCATCTTCGCCAATGTGATCAAATTTGAAACCGTAGAAGTTACCTACTGGTTGACCAACTTCTAGTAATTGGAATTTTTGTGAAGTCCAACCTACTGAACCGTCACCAATACCACCACGTTGTTTGTCTGCTTCTGGGAATACAAATTCGTCATTACCTAAAGATAATACTTTATTTGAGTTGTGTGCTAATGTTAAACCTAAGTTCCAAACGAAGTCTTTAGTTTTAACAGGAATACCGTTGATAGCAACTTCCACACCTTGGTTACGTAAAGAACCTAAGTTAAGTAGCATGCTACCTGCTTCGTATTTAGATACGTCAACAGAGTACCAGTATAGAAGGTCTTCAGTTGTACGGTTGTAGTAGTCGATAGCACCGCTTAAACGACCATTTAGGAAGCTGAAGTCAACACCAACGTTGATCTCAGTTTTTGTTTCCCATTTTAAGTTTTCGTTTGGTACAGTAGCAAGAGACCATGTTGCAACTTTAGAATCACCGAAGTAAGCATAGTCTTCGTTTTGGCTCATACGACCAATCCATGGATAGCAGTCACCAGGCATGTTACCTGTTACACCGTAACCAGCACGTAGTTTCAATTCATCAACTACAGTTTGAGAGCGCATAAATTGTTCGTTAGAAATCAACCAACTCGCAGACACAGCAGGGAACCAACCCCAACGGTTGTTTGCACCGAATTTAGAAGAACCTTCAGCACGGATAGATGCGTTTAAGAAGTAACGTTGGTCGTAGTTATAGATGAAACGACCGAAAGCAGAAGCAAGTTTCCAGCCTTGTTTCCAAGAACCTACACCTACACCATTATTGATACCAGTTTCAGCTAATACTGTAAGACCTTGACCTACACCTAAGTTGTTGTATAGGAAGTCGTCTGTAGGGAAGTTACAGTTTGAAGCATTAAAGCTTTCTTCTACGAAATCTTGATAAGCATAACCTACTAAGAAGGTGAATGAGTTTTTCTTAATTTCATTACCATATTGAGCGGTTGCTTCAAACATACGAGTTGTATTTGTATTGTTTGATTTGTTTGCAGAACCACCAGCACCATTACCTGCTACAGATGTAGAAGGGAAGTAATTACCTGTAACTTGGTTATAGATTTGATAAGAACCGAAACCGCTAATTTTAAGACCTTTAACAGGAGAGATAGTCATACGTAAGCTACCTAAGAATGTTTGGTCTTGACCATCACGTGTTTCTTGTTCAGCAATAGCTACTGGGTTTGAGAAGCCTGATTTATCAAAGTTTTGATAGTAACCACCATATCTTAAGAAGAATGGATCTGTTACATCGGTAATTTTGACAGGCATTGTTGGGTTGTATTTCATAGATTGTTGGAACGCACTGTGGTCAACCCATCTAGATTTAGTATTAGAGTATGATAAATCGTAGTTGAATTCGAAGATATCATTAAGAGCTTTTTGGTTAACGTTAGCACGAGCCATAATTTCTTGGAATGAAGAATTAATAGCTAAACCTTGATTGCTCTTATAGTTAACAGATGCACGGTAGTTAACTTTTTCCATACCACCAGAAAGTGATAAGTTGTGTTCTGTAGATACTGGAACGCGTGTGATTTCATCAAACCAGTTTGTGTTGTAACCTTTATCTACACCACCAGCTGCTACATATTCTTCAGCAGAAAGAACGTCTACTTTAGAAGCTACAGTAGCTACACTAACAGAACCGTTATATTCTACAGAAGTTTTACCAGCTTTACCTTTTTTAGTGGTAATAATGATCACACCTGCATTAGCACGTGTACCATAGATAGCTGCTGCAGAACCGTCTTTTAACACGTCCATAGACTCGATGTCATTTGGATTGATGTTGTTCATACTAGCACCAGGAACACCGTCGATGATGTAAAGAGGAGTAGTAGAACCTGTTAAAGAACCTGTACCACGAATTTGAACGTTGTAAGAACGGTCAGTTGGGTCACCACCTGCATTCTTAGACATTGTCAAACCTGCAACTTTACCTTGAAGAAGACCTTCAGAAGAGTTGAAAGAACCTTTGTTAAAGTCATCAGCTTTCACTGAAGACACAGAACCTGTTAATTCTTTTTTGGTTTGAGAACCGTAACCTACAGCTACGACTTCGTCCAATTTTGTTGTTTCCTCTACAAGAGTTACATCTAAAGTAGATTTACCAGCCACAGAAAGTGTTTGGCTTTCGTAACCCATGAATGAGAAAATCAAACTAGCATTTGATGGTACTGGAATTTCATAATAACCATCAAAGTCGGTAATGGTACCTACAGATTCGTCGCCTTGTAAGGTAACATAAGCGCCAATTACTGGTTCACCAGTTTGGTCCACAACTGTACCTGAAATTTGTGTTTGAGCAATAGCTCCTACACAAAATAACAAAGACATAACAGCTGTAAGAAACCATTTACGCGAATTTTTCACATTGTTGATACTCATGTAAATAATTTTTTAAGGTTAATAAATAGGATTAATTTTTATTTAATATATTGACTTTCAATCGTTTATAGTACAAAGTAAGATTTTCAAACTGTTAAAACGTTTGTTTTTTAACTAATTATTTTAACATTTTCCTGTCTAAACCTCGTTAATCAACTACAAACGTACTTTTTTTTTTACTATTACACAACAAATCCATTAAATAAATTAACTTTTTAGGTCATTTTTTTACCAAATGTTAAATTCATGGTACTATCGCAACAGGCAGTTTTATTTGTCTATACTCCCCTTCACTATCGTAAATTTCAATCAATATAATATAAAGTCCAACGGGCAGCACTCCAATATCATCTCCTCTACCATCCCAATATAATTCTCCCTCACCAGAAACTAGTTCACTTTCTAATATGGTATAAACAGAATAACCTGCCAATGTATAAACCTTTACAGAAAGCCTACATTCTGCATTCAAACGATAGAGCAATTTTACTTTTTCTGGCATATTATAATCATAAATATGTACGGAAGAAGACTGCAATTTAAAGTATTCATCTGAATTTTCATCTGATGAGGACTCACCACTATTTTCAGTCGTATACCTAGAATTTCTATAACCTGGAGTTGCCCTGACAAGTGTGGAAGCAGAAGACCAGTCACCTTCTTTTGAACGCTCTAATGAAATTCCCTCCGCGTTATCCAATAACGCATGGTGCATATCGGCATTGTAATAGAAAGAGTCTATCTGGGCAGTATCTACTAGCAAACAAATATAACCACTATCATTGGGTAATGGCAGCATTTTATCCACCTGAATTATATTCATTGGCAATTTACAATGATATTGAGAACAAAGAATAAGCGAATCTTTTGTTATTGCAACACATGAATCTGGATACAAAATATAATAAGGTATAGAATAGGTTTGTTTTTTATTACCAAGAACACACATTGACAAGTCTATAATAGTGTCTGAAGCATTATAAATCTCTATAAAATCCACTCCATCGCCAACTGGATTAAAAAGAACTTCGTTGATAAATAATTCTCCCTCTTGGGGTTTGCGAGCAAGAGAAGACTCCTCTCCTTGCACCTTTGTATTCGCAAAGCAAAACGACTTACTCCTAGTTTTTGTATAAACACAATGCCACCCAAAATATGAAGAATAATTTACCTCTTCCTCAAAGAAATCCACAAAATTTGAAAGCGTATCATTTAACACATAGTCTATAGTCCAATAATCTGATTCTTTGCGTGTTACCTCAATTTTTATATTATTATGAGGATTATCTAACAATTTTTCTGCATCCTCATAAATGAGAGTAGATTTCCCGTTTTTAAGAGTATAAAAACTGATAGTACGTTTTGCAGTGCCAAACATTAGATAATATCCATTGGATGAAGCATTTAGATTGACAGAATCTGCCATAATAAACCACTTCAAATAGTTTGAAGATGTAGGAGAAAATGATAGGGTTATTTCTGCCTGCCACGTAGCATTTTTAGAAACAGAAGAAACTTCTGAAATATAAGACCTAGAAGCCACTTCTGGAGCATTCAAACAAATAGAATTATCTGCTATTATAAAGTTTTGGGTATCACCATAATAAGCATTAAGGGCCAAAGGATAAAAAAAAGCGAGTAAAATGAGAATTTTCTTCATATTTTTTAAGATTATAATGAATTAAAAATGTAATTTTGCATGCGGAATTTTGCGCACCATGCAAAACCCATACAAAAGTAGAAAAACAAATTAATTAAACAAAATAAAATTACAGAAAAAATGAATGTAGCAATTGTTGGTGCCAGCGGTGCTGTTGGCCAAGAATTTTTAAGAGTTTTAGCGGAAAGAAATTTCCCTATTGACAACCTAGTGTTATTTGGTTCTGCTCGTAGTGCAGGAACAGAATATGAGTTTAAAGGTAAAACTTATACCGTAAAAGAACTTAAACACGGCGACGACTTCAAAGATATTGATATTGCATTTACATCTGCTGGTGCAGGTATTTCTAAAGAATACGAAAAAGACATTACCAAATTTGGTGCTGTAATGATTGACAACTCAAGTGCTTTCCGTATGGATACTGATGTGCCATTGGTTGTGCCTGAAGTAAATGCTGCTGACGCAAAAGACCGTCCACGCAACGTAATAGCAAACCCAAACTGTACTACTATCCAAATGGTAGTAGCTCTTAAAGCTATCGAAAACCTATCACACATTAAACGTGTACACGTTTCTACTTACCAAGCTGCTTCTGGTGCTGGTGCTGCTGCAATGGCAGAACTAGAACAACAATATCGTCAAGTACTTGCTGGCGAAGAAGTTACTGTAGAAAAATTTGCTTACCAATTGGCATTTAACCTTATCCCACAAATCGACGTATTTACTGATAATGGTTATACAAAAGAAGAAATGAAGATGTACAACGAAACACGCAAAATCATGCACTCAGACATCGAAGTAAGTGCTACTTGTATTCGTGTTCCTTCTCTTCGTGCTCACTCAGAAGCTATTTGGGCTGAAACAGAACGCCCTATCAGCGTAGAAGAAGCTCGCGAAGCATTCGCTTCTGCAGAAGGTGTAATCCTTGAAGACAACCCAGCTGAAAAGAAATATCCAATGCCACTATTCCTTTCTGGAAAAGACCCTGTTTATGTTGGTCGTATCCGTAAAGACCTAGCAAACCCTAATGGTATTACATTCTGGTGTGTTGGTGACCAAATTAAAAAAGGTGCTGCTTTAAATGCAGTGCAAATTGCAGAATATTTAATTAAAGAAGGTGATATCAAAAAATAACAATTCAGTTATATATTCTAAAAAATTGGCTTCCGATGTAAACGCCCTTGCCGAGGGCGTTTCGTCGGAACAATTGTTTATATTGACTGACGAACATACAAAAATTCATTGTCTTCCTCTTTTGCAAAGCGAGGGAGCTATAAAAGATGCCAAGGTTTATACCATGCCAAGTGGCGATCATTATAAAACCATAGAAATAGTTGTTGATATATGGAAGTTTCTTGGAGAAAATGGCGGCACACGCAAATCTATGATTATAAACCTAGGTGGCGGTGTGATAACAGACCTAGGAGGCTTTGTTGCTAATACTTTTAAACGTGGTATTCGTTTTATAAATATTCCAACCACACTTCTTTCTATGGTTGATGCTGCAGTAGGAGGTAAAACTGGCATAAACTTTAATGGACTTAAAAATGAAATTGGAGTTATTAATCCTGCTGAGAGCGTGATTATTTACTCAGATTTTCTACGTTCTCTAGACACCGAAAACCTACTTTCTGGTTATGCAGAGATGCTTAAGCATGGCCTTCTTTCTTCTGAAGAAGAGATGAAAAAACTAAGTAAGTTTGACGCTAGAAAACCAGATTTTGACTTATTGGCTAAACTTATAGAAACTTCTATTGAAGTAAAGGCAAACATTGTAAAACAAGACCCAACAGAGAAAGGCATTCGTAAGGCACTGAATTTAGGCCATACCATTGGACACGCATTTGAGAGTTATTCTCACGAAACAAACAGGCCTATTTTACACGGTCACGCTGTGGCATGGGGTCTTATTGGTGAACTTTTCCTTTCATACAAACTACAAGGTTTCCCACAAAATGTAATGACAGAGACAGTGCGCTTTATAAGAGAAAACTACGGGGTATTTGAAATAACATGCAATGACTACCCTGCTCTATACGAATATATGGCTCACGACAAGAAAAACGCCAGTGCAGGCGAGATAAACTTCACACTACTAAAGGGAGTTGGGGACATTATTCCCAATTGCATAGTAGAAAAAGAACTGATATATCAGGCGTTGGATTTTTATAGGGATAGTGTGGGAATATAGTTGGGAATTGTTGTGCAAGTGAGAGCAGAACTAAGCTTGCTTAAGTTATGCCGAGCGCAGCCAACAATCACGAGCGTAGCGAGTAATTAAAAATCGAGAGCGTGGTTACCCTCGCCCTCGATTTTTTTGTTTGTAGCCCCGCCGAGTACCATACCCACCAAAAACAGCAATAAAACTACCTAAAACTACTTAAAATAAAACACATATTAAATAGATATAATTACACTAATTATCAATCACTTACACTCCCCACAACCAAACAACCAAAACCCTATTTAATATATAAGAGCCTTTAATAATAACTAAAAAGAATGTAAATTTAGTACACTTTTAGTACACCTTTATAAAAAAACACCTATATTTGTAAAGGCAAATAAAGACTATTAAAGGCAATTAGTACAATGAAAAGGAAAACAAAAGAAAATCCCGCCTTAAAAGAAAGAGTAATAAGCGGGGGAAGATATGCGCTATACCTAGAGTATTATTTAGGCAGTACAAGAGAACCAATTACCAACGAAGCGGGGGAAGCGGTTTTATATACTAGCGGAAAGATGCAAGGGACACCCAAATATAAAGTACACCACATTAGACGCAAAGAGAATTTAGGTATATATGTACCAATCAATCCAAAAACCACCAAAGAAAGAGCGGAGAAAAACGAGAATTACAGAATAGCAGAAGCACTTAAACTAGAAAGACAAAAGGAATTCCTAGAGGATAGCAAAGGAATTGTTTTTAAAAACAAGAAAGAGAATATTTTGCTATTAATGGACGAGTATTTAGAGGAATACAATAAAAAGGGAGTAAGAACCATAAAAAGCGCAATAAACGTTTTTAAAAGATTTCTCAGCAACACACCAAAATATAGCCTTTACACCACACACCTACAACCTAATCAAATTACTAAGGATATGATAAGGGACTTTGTGGAATATATACAGGAACACCACAGGGGCGAGGGCGCATTATCAGTATATAAGAGGTTTAGACAGGTAATAAAGCACCTAATTGAACACGATATTTTAATAAAAAACCCGTGTAGCGGTATAACCATAACAGCAGACACAGAAACAATAAAGAAAGACATTTTAAGCCAAGAGGAAGTAAATTTATTACTAGCCACCGAATACAAAGGACAAAACGAGGAGTTAAGGCGAGCGGTAGAATTTGCCCTATATACAGGGCTGAGGTATTGCGATATTAGAGATATTACATATAGGGCAATAGATTACAGCAATAGAACACTTACAATACAACAAGCAAAAACAGGCGGTTTTGTAATTCAATACCTAACAGATAGACAAATAGAGATAATAGGCAAGCCTAAGAACAACAACAAAGACCAAAATATTTTTAATATCCCAACACATAACGGCTGTACTCACTCCCTTAAAACGTGGTGCAAGAAAGCAGGAATAGAAAAGCACATAACGTGGCACAGCCTAAGGCATACATTTGGTACTTTACTCTCAAATAACCCTAAATTATCAACCAAAGAGATAGCAACATTAATGGGGCACACCACAACAAAATACACAGAGCGATATATGAGGGCTAGCAACGAGAGAATGAGAGCAGGAATAGAGGAACTGCAAAAACGAATAGGCAAATAATATGGGAGCAAAAGAATTTTTAGAACTATACCAACAAGGCGGGCTATTTTACCGCCTTTTAGGTGCGACTAGTGCATACAAACGAGAGATTAGAAAACATACCACAGAGAAACTAATAAAAGCAGTATTAGAGGAACTAGAAACAGGCAAAGAGGTAAACCTATACAATAAAAGGATATTAGACCGATATAATAAAATATTAAGCGAGTGCAGTATATTTGATTGGAATGCTTATAACGATGATAATATTTATAGAGATATTGAAACAGAATTAGACAACCTCAGCGACCAAGAGCAACAAAAAAAATACATTAAAAGACTTTTAAGAACCTTTGCCACAACAGAGAAAGGCGGACACGATATAATAAACCTATTAGAAGCAATACAAAAAGAACCTAAGAGCATTAAAGAGATAGAAGCAGAACAGGAAGCAGGCACAGCACACAAAGAGTATGCAGAACAGGCGCATCAAATGGTTATATTATTTCTAGAGCGGTTATATATACTACTTCAAGGGTATGATATAGACCTTATAGAAATACTAGAGAAAACAGGCATAACACTTCCTACTAATATTAGGCGGGAATGGTATTTTAAATGGAAACCTCAGCAACAAAAGGACACAGGCGCAGAATATGAACTAACAGCAAAGGAATTAGAGTTTTTTAATAGAGCCGTTGAGGTTGAATATTTAGAGATAATAGAGGGAGAGTATAGAATAAAAGAGGGTAAAATAACACTTATAGGCGGGCTAATTATTGAACTATATAAACGAGATAAACCAAACTATAAAAGGCTCGCAAACAAATTAGGAGTAACAGATAAGCAATTAAGAGAAGCAATTAAAAATATAAACAGGACAGGAAATTCAAGAAGTGAAGAGTTAAGAGAGCAAGTAAATAAAGATTTAAGCGACTTAATAAGCAAATATAAGAGAAAATAGTTTGTACCCATAACAAGCAGAAAAACAGCATTAAATGCTGTTTTTTTTGTACCCTTTGCGTTATTTTGGTGTATTTATTGGTGTGTGTATTTTATTAATATTCAACAATATAGACTATATATTTGCAAAAAAAATAATAAGTACTAATAAGATATTAACAAACTAAAATTAAAACTAATATGGAAACAGCAAAAGAAATTTTAACCGTTCAAGAGTGTGCAAAATTTTTAGGAGTATCAGTGCAAACTATACACTTGAAAACTAGTAGAAACGAATTACCATACTACAAACCAAGCAGAAGAATATATTTTTTAAAAGATGAGATAATAAAGTGGATAATGAGCCACCCGATTAAAACAAGCGAGCAAATAGAAGAAGAAGCGAAAGCATACAATAAAGCACTAAAGAAAAGCAAGGTATGATATTAACCGATTACTACAAATTTGCCAAAGTAGCAAATAAAAGTACCACCCGCCTAGATTGTGTGGCTAGCACTAAGAGTTACCCATATTTTGAAGATAAGCGGAGTAGTAAAAGCACCTCAGCGACAGCCAAACGAGATGCAATACAGGCGGGCGACCTAGTAATATACACCCAAGACAGACCAAGTATTTACAGGCAAACCGACAAGCTCGCAGAAAAGATGATAGCAATAAAAGGCAAGCATATAACCTCAATATATACCCCTAACCCTTTTAATTGCATCGGATATGGAGATATAAAGGACACAGCAGACGCAGTAATATTTGTAATGGATATGCAAATAATAAACGGCAAGATACAAAATTTGTCTAGTCTAGAAATGTTTATAGCAAGAGGACAGGCAAAGAATAAAAAGGGAGTTTATACAGCATATTTTAATGGAACACTAAGCGAGGAAATAAGGCTACTAAAAGAGGGTGCAAAAATTGAAAAATAGAAAAGTTAGAAAACACCAAAAAAAGGGCAAAAAAACTCTCTATTTATAGTAAGTGAAAAACACTATCAAAATTTGATACTTTATAAAAAATCTTTATATGTATGATACTATTAAATTAAGCGGAGATATAGAAAAGAATAGAGAAGAAATAGAAAACTTAAACATGGAAGAAAAACAATATATAACAAGAGAAAACGGCTATATGGAAACGCAAGGGAGAATAGGGAATTTGCAAATAACATTAACCCCTAGCCAAGCAAAAATAATAGGTAGTTTAAACAAGTTTGTCAAAGGAAATAACTATGAGAGTGCAAGCAAGGAAGAACTAACAGAGGGCATAAAAGTATTAAGCGACACCCTTTGTATTAACGTTGAGGAAATGAAAGTTTTAAGAGTGGATATAGGTTTTTGCTATGATATGCAGAAAGAACCAAGTAAATATATAGAAACTATACAGGAACTAAAAGGGCACAAACGCAAACAAAGAGAAAACACCCTTTACCTAGAGCAAGGGAAGAGAGCATTTGTAGTGTATGATAAAAACAAAGAGCAAAGAGATAAAAGGCAGGAGATACCCGCCAAATATGCAGGCAGAAACATTTTAAGGGCTGAGGTTAGAATTAAAAAGGGAGTAGAAAAGCAGTTAAGAATAAAGACCCTAAAGGAACTTTTAAAAATATATGAAGAAATAGAAAGCGAGGTAATTAAACTAACAGAAAATATAAAGTACCTAGAAATGAAAGAAGCAGATTTAAACAACCTAGAAAGCAAAAAAGAAATTAAAGATTTAGGACTATTGGCACTAATAGAGAAATGCGGGGGCATAGGCAACGCAGTAGAAGTAATTAGGGCAAAATATAAAGAGGGTAAAATAAACAAGCAGGATAGAGATAGAACAATAAGAGAAATGCGGGAGATAGTAGCCAAGTACCAAGATAATGGGAGCGACACCATACAGGAACTAAAGGACAAAATAAAGAACAAACAACACCTATAAGCAAAAGGAAGCAAATTTCTAAAAATAGAAAGGAATAGAAAAGGAATGCAAAATAAGGAACAAATAAAACCCAAGAAGCGCACCAAGACAGGCGGGCGGAAGAAAGGCACACCCAACAGGCTAAAGGGCGAGATAAAGGAGAAATTAAGGCTAATAGTAGAAGATAAGGCAGGAGAATTTGAGAAACGATTAAGCAAATTAAGTGATAGCGACTTTGTAAAATCATATATTTCTCTGTTAGCCTATGTAGTACCTAAAAAGCAATCAATTACCACAGAGGAAGCAATAAACCGAGAAACAGCGGTAATAATGGGAGTAATGGAACAATCTAGCGAGGAAGCAATAAACCTAATAGCAAACAAAATGATAGAGTTACAACAATGAAAATACAACTAACTAAAGAAGATAAAATAGTATTTCTAAATGCAGTCTGTAAAGGCTATATTAACACCGAAGAAATACCCCATAGAATAAGAGAAGAAATAAGGGAGAAAATAAATGTAGAACTCCCCGCCCTCAATGAGGAAGATTTTAAAACACTATTAGAGTGTGAGCAGTCAAGAACAGGGAAACCTCTAAAAATAAAAATAATAGATATAGAGTAAACACAGAATATCCGCTATATTCCTTTTTGTATCTTTTGTATTAATTTGCCCGCCCCGCTGAGGTTTAACACCATAGGCGGGGTGTTTGCTATATAGACACCTCAGCAATACCACCCTAAGAAATAAATAAAAATATTAATAAAATATTTTGCCGTTACCTAGAATATATCTACATTTGCATATCCAATTAAACCCAACCGATGAGGTTGTTATAAACATATTTACCCTTTTGCAAGGTGGCGGAAGTGGAAACACCCGCAACGTGGTTTAACGTGGAACACCTAAACAAAAGGGCTATTTTATTCCAATTAAACCAATATGTTAAGTACTGAAACAGCAAAATTTGTGCTCCTATCCGCTGAGGTAGAAATGCTAAGCAAGAAAATTAAAACAGCATTAGCAGAAAGCACAGCAGACCCAAAGAAATGTTTTAAAAAAGATTTTAACAGGTCGCTAAGCGAGTTAAAAAACAAACTGACCCTATATGTAGGAATTTGCATAGAGGATGATTTAGCAGAATTTAGAAGAAAAACAAAGAGTTAAAAGCAAGGGCGGGAAACCTCAACAGGAAACCCGCCCTTTATTGTTTTGTTTGCATTAGTACACAATTAGTACACCTCAACAATACAAATAAAAACACAAAACCCACACAATCAACTAATTATAAAATATTTTTTGTAGCCCCGCCGGGAATCGAACCCGAATCTAAAGTTTAGGAAACTCGTATTCTATCCATTGAACTACAGGGCCAATAATTTATAAAAGAAGTTTCCCTGCTTCTGTAGCATTACCACCTTCTAAAGCTGATAGATATCTTACACTATATTCATAGGCAGAAGTCCATCCTTTCCATTTTCCAGATTCTACATAACTATCATTATGAGATAACACTACCATTTCGCCATTAACCTTCTTAACCTCATTAGCAATTGATAAAATTGTATCTGCAATGCGTTGTTTAGACAAAGAGTTTTTCACATAAGACCTATCTGAGAAAGCAACTGAGTGTACTAAAATATTATAATACTCTTCAGTTTTTAAATTATATACTCTAAATGGCGTACATGTAGATGCTCTAAAACCTACCCTATCTGGATACTGCATAGAAAAATCTTCTTTTATATTACAACGAGAAAGATTGCTATACACATCAGATATAATAAATTCAGGTTTCAAGAAGAGATTAGAAACTATTCTCATCTTAAATATTTTAGACAAACACTTTTTCTCTTTTCTTAATTGAGAAGATGAAAAAGAAGACCCTTCCGACGCCAATAATGATATCTGGTAATTTCTATATAATATATTCTTATATGAACTGTATGCAAAATATATAGGCCTTTTATACCATTTATTATTAGAAACTCTCAATGCAAATAATGGTCTTAAGGAGTTTCTATTGTGAATTTCTACAATTTTGGCAATATTACAATAAGGATCGTTTTCAATTGTAAGAAGTATCTTAAACTGATGCATAAATGCAGAAAATTCACCATGTATTAATTTTCTTCCCATTCTAAGAATATTTCCTAAAATAGAATAAGTTCTATATTTATAAGGTGAATTTACAGCTACTATAGGCAAAAATCTAAATCTTCTTTCTGAAGAAGGGGTATAATCAGCAAATTTCTCCTTTAATATTTCTTCTAATTTATACGCCCAAATATCAATAATTGGTCTTTCTAAGAAACCTTCTTTGTAAGCCAAACTACATTTAGACTTAAATGTGCCATCTTCATTGAAATTTGATTCATTTGGAAGATATTCCTCATATCTAGATAACAAATAAAAAGATGCAGCAAAAATATCAAAAGGAATATCACCTCCGTTTGCACAGAAAAACACCTTTTCTCCATCCCACAAACTCATGTCTATTTCATATTCCCTCACTCCCTTTTTATATAGCAAACCATTAGGGACAATATGC
Source organism: Candidatus Enterocola sp. (assembly GCA_045633865.1). Classification (GTDB taxonomy): domain Bacteria; phylum Bacteroidota; class Bacteroidia; order Bacteroidales; family Paludibacteraceae; genus Enterocola. The sequence continues at coordinate 123,962 of JAZQZD010000009.1, read as the reverse complement.
AAAGCTCCTTTTACCTTTAGTGTTTCACTATAGACAATTAACCCAACAGAAGGATTTGTTGGCAAATCTTCCTCTTTATTAATAATATTGACAGTTTGTCCCAATATCCTATTAAAGATATGGTCTGCAATATATTTTAACCTATTAGTAAATTTATCTGTATAAATAGAAATCATATGAGTAAACCTTCATCTGAAAAGCTTAAATACTTTTTATTACCTATTATTATATGATCTAAAACCGATATTTTAAACGGTTTACAACAATCTATTATATTTCTCGTAAGACTCAAATCGTCTCTACTCGGATTTAAATTGCCTGATGGATGATTATGAATCAACACTAAATTTGTTGCCAAATTCTCTATAGCATATTTTAAAATTATTCTGCTATCTACAATAGTAGAGGCAATTCCTCCTGCACTAATCATATATCTTGCAATCTCATTATTGGCGTTGTTGAGAAGAACAATCCAGAACTCCTCATGCCTAAGACCTGACAATCTTGCCATAAACTCCTGAGCGACATCCTCCCCACAATTAAATCGCTTCTGCTCTATGGGTTCAGAAAAACGCATCCTCTTACCTAGTTCTATCGCAGCCGATATAGAAACTGCCTTTGCCCTACCAATACCTTTTACCCTTTTTGATAATTCTATAGGCGACAATCTACTTATCTCATCTAGGTTGTTTGATGACTTTAGTAAAAGTAATTTTGCTAAATCTAATGCAGACTCTGTTTTTGTTCCTGTACAAATTAGTATGGCCAACAATTCAGCATTTGAAAGAGCTGACGATCCTTTTTTAAGCATCTTCTCCCTAGGTCTATCATCCTCGGCCCAGTCTTTAATTGTTATATTCTTTATTTTCTCCATAATGTTAGAATTAAGAATTGTGATTTAATATAATAAATTTTAAAGGACAATTAGCCTTTTAAATTAGGCAACACAAAAGTAATAAAATAAGATGTTATATACAAAAGTATATAAAAGAAAAAAGCCCTTCTTTTTAGGAAGAGCTTTATAATTTTCTTTGCTTAAGCGAGTTTATTTACGTGAAGAGCTAATTTAGATTTTAAGTTATTAGCTTTGTTTTTGTGAATCACGTTTTTCTTTGCCAACTTGTCCAACATAGCTGATACTAGTGGAAGTAAAGCGGCAGCCTCGTCTTTTTTATGCATCGCACGCAATTTGCGAACGGCATTTCGAGCAGTCTTTGCATAGTATTTATTATGCAAACGTCTCTTTTCGGTCTGTCTGATTCTCTTTTCAGACGATTTGTGGTTTGCCATCTTTGTTTATTTTTTTTAATTTCTAGTAGCCCATAGCGGAATCGAACCGCTCTTTCAAGAATGAAAATCTTGCGTCCTAACCGATAGACGAATGGGCCATTTGATTTTTGTGATTGCAAAGATATGAACTATTTTTTTATCTACCAAATTTTTTTCAAACTTTTTTTAAAAAATTTTGAAAAAAGGTAAGATCCCAACAAAAAACAGACCTAAAAGAAATCCAAAGAACACTTGAGCTGGCGTATGTGCTTCTAATCTTAGTCGCGACCATCCTACCAAACCGCTCGACAAAAGTACAACAATTATTTGAAATAGCAAAGAAAACTCGTTATAAATTGACAAAAAATATAACATTCCTACCCAAGAACCCATTCCTGTGGCATGAGCACTGATTTTCCAGAAGAAATTTATCAAGAAAACCATAGTTAATGCCATTCCCGCATGTAGCCACAATGTCAAAAATCCATATTCTACCTTAAGAATATAAGATATAAAAGTGACCAAAGAATAAGAAAGAATAGTAAATAAATAAGGCCATATACGTTCTTTCCTTGTTGTTGCTCTCCATGTTTTGATAATCTTGAATTTATACAACACAATATACCATATTATAGGAGGCACAACAAGTAGGAACATTGAACCATAGATAATCAAACTTCTTAACAACCCAAAATCCGTATAAAAAAACGGCATATAGTATATTTGCAACAAGGCAAATATAGGTATTATTAAGGGATGAAATAAGATCGATAATATCTCTGCTACTTTATTCATTAAATTAAGTTCATAGTATCAGAAGCAATCATAAATTCTTCGTCGGTAGGGATAACTACTACTTTTATTTTTGAATTTTCTGTAGTAACTATTTTCTCCTCGCCTCTTACTTTATTTGCTTCTTCATCCAATTCTATACCCATAAAGGCAAGTTCTTTACAGATATCTGCTCTTAAACCTGTTTGATTTTCACCAACACCACCTGTAAATACAATTACATCTACACCACCTAATGCTGCTGTAAATGCACCAATATATTTTTTAATTTTATATGAATACATAGACATTGCAAGTACTGCCAATGGCACACCAGCCTTGTCTGCAGCTTCAATATCACGCATATCAGAAGAAAGGCCTGAAATACCTGCTACACCAGATTTTTTATTTAAGTAATCTGAAATACCTTTAGTATCTAAACCTTCTTTGTCCATTAAATATGTAACAGCACCTGCGTCTATATCACCACAGCGAGTACCCATTAGAAGACCTTCTAGTGGAGTGAAGCCCATTGAAGTATCAATTGACTTACCGTCTTTAACTGCTGTAATAGAACCACCATTTCCTACGTGACAAGTAATAATTTTAGAACCCTCTACTGGGATACCTAAAAATTCACATACACGTCCTGACACATATCTGTGACTTGTGCCGTGAAAACCATAACGACGAACACCATATTTTTCGTATGCTTCGTATGGTGTACCGTACATATAAGCATATTGTGGCATTGTTTGGTGGAATGCAGTATCAAATACTGCTACTTGAGGCACAGAAGGAAGGATATTTGAAATTGTATTAATACCTTTTAGGTTGGCAGGATTGTGAAGTGGAGCCATATCGCTACATTCTTCAATAGCCTTGATAACCTCATCTGTAATTAACACACTAGAGTTGAATTTTTCTCCTCCGTGAACCACACGGTGACCTACTGCGTTGATTTCGTCCAAAGATTTAATTGCTCCGTATTCTGCACTAGTAAGAGTTGATAGAATAAATTCAATTGCAGTTTGATGTTCTGGTATATCTTTGTCTAATTGAACTTTTTCGCCAGAAGGCAAAGTAAGTTTCAAGAAAGCACCTGCTAAACCTACTTTTTCTACACCACCTTGTGCTAACACTTCTTTGCTATCCATATCGAATAGCTTATATTTTACTGATGAACTACCACAGTTTAGAACTAAAATTTTCATATTACATTGATTGATTTGCGGTAATAACTACCATTTTTACTATATCTTCTACTGTACAACCACGAGAAAGGTCGTTTACTGGAGATGCCATACCTTGTAGGATAGGACCAATTGCCACACCACCAGAGAAACGTTGGGTAAGTTTGTAACCAATATTTCCTGCGTCTAGTGTAGGGAATACAAGCACATTTGCATCTCCTTTAATTGGGCTATCTGGAGCTTTTTGGGCACCTACAGAAGCCACGATTGCAGCATCCGCTTGGAATTCACCATCGATAATCAAGGTTGGCTCCATTTCTTTTGCAATACGAGTAGCCTCAATTACTTTGTCTGGAGACTCATTTTTTGCACTACCTTTGGTAGAGAAACTTAGCATAGCCACTTTTGGTTCCATTTGCACTAGCACTCTTGCTGTATCTGCTGTAGAAACAGCTATTTGAGCAAGTTGATTTGCATCTGGATTTGGTGTAACAGCGCAGTCTGCAAATAAAAGCACACCGTTGTTGCCATATCTAGTTGGAGTAATCATAATGAAAGCACCAGACACTACGCTAATGCCTTTTTTCATTTTAATGATTTGTAGAGCAGGACGAAGCACATTGCTTGTTGCGTTCATAGCACCAGCAACTTCCCCATCAGCATCACCATTTTTTACCATTAGAGATGCTAAATATAGTGGATCTTTAATCTTTTTATCGGCTTCTTCCAAGGTCATACCTTTGTTTTTGCGAAGCTCATAAAGAAGTTCCACATATTTTTGTCTATTAGGGTCTGTTGCCTCATCAAAGAATATTGCTTTATCAATATTCTCTAAACCTAAACCTGCAGCTTGATCCTTGATTTGTTGTTTATTACCTAGCAGAATAATATCTGCTAATCCCTCTTTTAATATTACGTCAGCAGCACGAAGAGTACGTGATTCTAATGATTCAGGAAGCACGATACGTCTTTTATTAGCTTTAGCTCTGGCGAATAGACCGTCTAAAAATTCCATAACACTAATAGTTTTGTTTTGTGATACAAAATTATAAATTATTTTTCGTAAAATGTATTTATTATTACTTTTTATTTCGTGGATGATATGATAAAATTGTTTCTCTAAGATATGTCATATCAATGTGTGTATAAATTTCTGTGGTAAGAATACTTTCATGACCTAAAAGCTCTTGAATAACACGTAAATCTGCACCACCCTCTAGCAAATGCGTAGCAAAGCTATGCCTAAGTGTATGAGGGCTAACTACTGCTTTTATTCCCGCTTCAAGAGCATATTTTTTTATCATATCAAAAATAGCCTGACGTGACAAATGAGAACCACGCTGGTTTAAAAATAAAAAATCTTCATGTCCAGGTTTTATATCCCATGAATTTCTATCCAACATATATAAGGAAATCTCATGGAGCGCCGTTTCTGAAATAGGAACAAGGCGTTGTTTGCTACCTTTGCCAAAGACCTGAATAAAACCTTCCTCGGGATAAATATCTGAAATTTTTAGAGTAATTAATTCAGACACACGAAGTCCACAACTATATAAAACTTCTATGATTGCTTTATTTCTTGCTCCATCTGGCCTAGATAAATCTATAGCTGCTTTTAGCATATCTATTTCTTCCACAGAAAGTACAGTGGGTAAATATCTAGACAGTTTTGGCATTTCAAGAAGTTGCGTAGGATCATCATTTATAATATCCTCCGACAGAAGATAGGTGTAAAATGATTTTATTCCTGATATAATTCGAGCTTGCGAAGTGGCAGCTATCCCTAAATCATTAAGATACATTATAAAAGACTGAAAATCTGAGAGTTTCGCATCTTTATAATGTATCTTTTTATCAGAAAAGAAAGTTAGAAGTTTCTGAACATCTAAATTATATGATTTCAGGGTATTATCTGAAAGTGACCTTTCTAACAACAAATAAGCCCTGAAACCATCTAATATACTTTTCATTTGTTCAATGCTATTTCTTGATTCAACGCAGGATTTGCATACATTGTGTAAATCATGTGTCTTAGGAATGGGAAATCTGGATTTGGAATATCTATCTTATTTAGTTGTTTTTCCACGTATGCCTCAAATTTTTCTTTATCTTTTTGAGTGTATTTATCTGCGAATTTGTGGGTATTGTACAAAATATCTGCAGCTACATAGTTGTTTGGATAAAGAACATAATTTGCATGAATGCGCTTGTCAATTTCTGCCGTAAGTGCTTGAACTTGATCGTTTTTAGGCATTTCATTCCAGCTTTCTGGCACCACGACTGGATCACAAATATTGTAAGAAATTCTTCCTTTTGGAGCTATAAGACCTGTTTGCATGCTCATAAGGTCGTCCATTGGAGATTTCTTGAACTGAGGATTGTCGCGTTTTTGTTGAAATTCTTTTGCTTTTAAGAAATCGCAAGCGTCAAACTCATAGTTTATTGCAACTGGAGTGATATTTAGTTCGTTTATGCTTTCTGAGAAAGTTGCCTTGCTACTCATGTTGAGCATCTTGATGATAGAAGGTTGAGTAACGTCGTTTGAATCTTTTGCACGGCCTTCTCTTTGAGCCAACCATACAGAGTCTTTGCGCTCTGAAATCACATAACGAATATATTCTGAAAGATTTTTAGAAATAAGCAATTGTTGTTTGATAGAACCATCTCTGCGCACAATGAAACTCTTGTTTAGGCGTACTGCATGCTCAATCCAAGGTTGGATAAGAAGGTTGTTGCCAATACCGATTTGTGAAGTTTGGAAACCTTTTAGATATAGGTGAATATTCAAAAATGCCGAATCTAAAACAATGTCTCTATGGTTTGTAAGGAAAAGAGCACCTTTTTCTTTGTTTATTTTCTCTGTTCCAATTAGAGAAACACCAGTAGAAGTTTTGTGTTCCAATGCCATAAGCACAGGAATGATAACTACTCGTTGAAAATCTTCTACAGACTTCATTTCTGGCAATGTTCTAATAAGATAATCTGCATAATCCTCTCCTAAAACATATGCTAATACCTTTTTAATCTCTGGACGACTAAAAATTTGAGAAATTACAAATGGTGCCTCTTGGTCTGTATAACAACGAATCTCGTTAAATCTTTCTGGATAACTCATAATTACAACATTTTTTACAAAGTTAATAAATTAACTGTATTTGTGGTAGTGTTAATGACAACTTTTTTATATTTTAGCATAAAATTTGTGTAGTTATGTACTTAGAAATAGAAAGAAAATATTTGGTTCGGGGTTTTTCTACAGAAGGACTACGATTTAAAAAGATGAAACAAGCATATTTGGCCAAAGAAGGTTGCACTCTGAGGGTGAGAATTGCCAACGACGAGGCTTTTTTGACCATTAAAGGCAAAACAGAAGGGTTTTCTAGGGCCGAATTTGAGTATGAAATACCGATGGAAGATGCTAACGCAATGATGGAACTAGCTATTTATCCTCCTGTGATAAAAACTAGATATTATGCCGAAGTGGATGGTAAAACTTGGGAAGTGGATGTGTTTGAGGGTGAAAATGAGGGGCTAGTGATGGCTGAGATAGAGTTAAACTCTGAAAACGAGGAGTTTGCATTGCCTGAGTGGGCTGTGGAAGAAGTAACGGGAGACAAAAGGTATTATAATGCTTACCTTGCAAAGACACCGTATAAGAGTTGGTAAATTTATTTATACAAAAAGGGCTCAAAGCATTAGCAATGAGCCCTTTAAATCTCTTTTGAGAAAATTAGTCTAAATCAATATTAGCACCTTCACATTCGTCTAAAGATTGTTTTTTGATGCTAAGAATTTTCATTGACATACCTTCATAATTAAGATTGCCTTCTCTTTCAAGTTCTTGTTTATCAGCTATTGTCATTGGGATATCCATTGTATCAGAAATGGTAATACCAAAAACTTCTGCAGAATAAGAAACCTCCCAACAATAAACTGTAGGATCGTCTGGATTTTCACATGAAACAAAAGCCATTGCCATAGCTACTACAGCAAATAGCATTGAAAACATCTTCTTCATAATCATCATTTTTTTTAGTTTGTACTGCAAAGATAGCATTTTTTTACCTTACTCAATGTTTTTCCTTAGTTTTTTAAGATAATTTTGTAAGGCAGGAGTGTCTTTTTTCTCTACAAGCTCTAAAAGATACTTCAATTCTTTACGAATATTTTCTACTTGACCGCCTGTAAATGGGTTGAAAAGAATTTCTGTAAGCAGATAATCGTCTTCTGAAAACAAGCCACGAGCTATTGCCATGTGTTTTTTAAATGTGGTACCTGGAGCGTCTTGATGTTTCATTACTGCCGCAAACACCATGGTAGAAACGAATGGAATAGAAAGTGAGTACGCAATGGTTTCGTCGTGTTCTAGGAATGTGTATTCAAAAATATTTAGGTGAAGACTATTGTAAAGATCTTTGAAGAACACCTTGCCCATGTGGTCTGACTCTGAAATAATGATAGCATTTTGGGTGCTAAGGTCTTCGAGATTGGCAAATGTAGGACCAAACATAGGGTGAGTTGACACATAACGCATACCGCAACTTGCATAAAACTCAGGAAGCCCTGTTTTTACTGATGCAATATCTGAAATGATACATGATTTTGGCAGATAAGGTAGCACAGCATTGAATGCATCAATGGTATGATTTAGTGATACACAGTTGATTAGGAGTTCTGGCTCGAACTCTTGAATTTCTTCGTATGTGGTCATACGATATGTATTGAATACGAAGCGAAGGTTCTTTGGATTGACATCAAACAATGCCACTTCGTGCTGCATGCACAATACATCTGTTAAAAATGTGCCCATTTTTCCGGCACCTAATATTAATATCTTCATAACGCTTTTATCCTTTCTAATGCTTCTTTAAGTTTTTCTTCGGTGGCGCAAAGGGAGATGCGAATATAGCGTGCTCCGTTGCTACCGAAAATGAAACCTGGGGTGATAAACACATGTGCCTCGTGCAAGATTTTCTCTGTAAGCTCTTCTACATCATTTAACTGAGCAGGAATTTTACCCCACACAAACATACCAACTTGATTTTTGTCGTAGGTACAGCCAAGGATATCCATAATTTGCTCTGCTACAGCACGACGTTTGCCGTAAAGGTCTATATTCATAGCTTCGTGCCAAGAGTCTTCGTTGTGAAGAGCCTCTGCAGCAGCAAGTTGAAGAGGACGGAACATACCTGAGTCGATATTTGATTTCACCTTTAAAATCCATTGAATAAATGTAGGATTTGCAGCAATCATACCCACACGCCAACCTGGCATATTGTGGCTTTTACTCATTGAGTTGAATTCTATGCAGCAATCTTTCGCTCCATCTATTTGCATAATACTCAATGGTTTACGATTTAAAATCAGACTATATGGGTTGTCGTTTACCACTACAATATTATGTTTTTTGGCGAACGCCACTAGCTTTTCTAGAAGTTCTACACTTGCGTTGGCACCTGTTGGCATATTTGGATAGTTTACCCACATAAGTTTCACGTCGGTCAAATCCATATTTTCTAGTGCTTCGAAGTCTGGTTGCCAGTTTTGGTCTTCTTTTAGATCGTAATATACCACCTCAGCACCAAGAAGAGTGCTAAGTGATGAATATGTTGGGTAACCTGGGTTTGGCACAAGTACCTTTTCGCCTGGATTTACAAATGCGAGTGTAACGTGTAGAATACCTTCTTTTGAACCTATAAGTGGTTGAATTTCGGTAGCAGGGTTTAGTTCTACATTGTACCAACGTTTGTAAAAATCGGCAAGACCTTGGCGAAGCTCTGGAATGCCAACGTATGGTTGATAACCGTGCACATTTGGAAGCGGCGCGGTCTCGCAAAGTTTTTTAATAGTGTTTTCTGATGGTGGCATATCTGGGCTACCAATGCCTAAACTAATCACGTCTAGACCTTTGGCATTCATTTCTGCCACTTCTTTTAGTTTGCGTGAGAAATAGTACTCTTGTACTGTTTCTAGTCTTTTTGCTGGTGTTATCACGGTTTTTAGTTTTTATTTTATCACTTCCATTTGAACACGTACAGATTCTTCGTGTACTGCTTCTAGATATTTGCGAATGAAATCTGCAGACATACCTAGGCGTTCGCCCATAATAATGCGTTTTTGCATAATTTCGTCGTAACGGCCAGTTTGAAGCACTTGCATATTGTGTTCTTTTTTGTAAATACCGATTTCACGAGAAATTTTCATACGTTTTGCAAGTAGTTCTAGTAGCTCGTTGTCGGTAGAGTCGATTTGTTTACGCAATGTTGTTAAACTTTCTGATTCTTTTTTCATATCTCTAATTACCAATGTATCAATGACATAGTCTAAAATATCTGGAGTAAGTTGTTGCGCAGCGTCACTCCATGCTTTGTCTGGATTGCAGTGAGACTCTATCATAAGGCCGTCGAAACCTAAGTCCATAGCTTGTTGGCAAAGTGGAGCAATAAGTTCGCGTTTACCACCTATGTGAGATGGGTCGCAGATGATAGGAAGGTTTGGATAACGGCGACGTAGCTCAATAGGAATATTCCATTGTGGTAGGTTGCGATAGATTTTTTTGTCGTATGTGCTGAATCCACGGTGAATAGCGCCTAGCTTGCGAATGCCTGCATTGTATAGGCGTTCCATTGCACCAATCCATAGTTCTATGTCTGGGTTTACAGGGTTTTTCACCAATACTGGAATGTCTACACCTTGAAGTGCATCTGCGATTTCTTGCATCGCAAATGGGTTTGCAGAGGTGCGAGCACCAATCCAAAGTATATCGATGCCGTGTTTTAGGGCTTCTTCAATGTGTTTTGCGGTAGCTACTTCTGTGCCTACAAACATACCTGTTTCTGCTTTCACGCGTTGTAGCCATGGAAGACCTTCTACTCCTACGCCTTCGAAACCTCCTGGTTTGGTACGTGGTTTCCAGATGCCGGCACGGAATACTGGAATACCGTTTTTAGATAGTTCTAGCGCTGTGGCCATTACTTGTTCTTCTGTTTCTGCACTACATGGTCCTGCTATGATTAGCGGACGGTCGGTGCTCATTCCTGGTAATAAAATTGGTTGTAAGTCTTTCATATTGTTGTGTTTTTTTGTTTCGTTTTCGTTTATAAAAATTTTTTTTTTAATTGATACATTAAAAATTGCGAGTAGAGCTCTTCACGGGATTTTCTCTATATGCCTCATATTCTCCTAACACTCGGAGGTCTTTCGTGAATGGGCGAATGGCATCCATTGCTTGTGAGTAGGACAAATAGTTGGAGAACGTTAGGTTGATATAGAACTGATACTCCCATTCGCGTCCTACAATTGGTAGCGACTGGATTTTTGTTAAATTTATATGGTAAAACCATAGTACTGATAGCACTTTTGCTAATGCACCCTCGTCGTGAGGAAGTGTGAACACTAAAGATGCTTTATCTATTGTTTTATCCTTCATATAGTCTTCTGCAGTCCATGGGTCTGCCACTATAAGGAAACGTGTAAAGTTTCTTTTGTTGGTTTCTATGCCTTCGGCAAGAATCTCTAGTCCGTAGATTTCAGCTGCTAGTTTGCTACAGATGGCAGCTTTCCCCATTATGCCTTGCTCTGCAATCATCTTTGCACTGGCTGCTGTATCTTCCGCCTCTACAGCTTTAAGGTTTGGATATTTTGATAAAAAATCTTCGCATTGCATAAGTGCCATTGGATGAGAAAGCACTTCTGTGATGTCTGAAATCTTTTGTCCTGGCATTGCTACTAGATTGTGCTCTATACGAAGTTTTGTTTCTCCTAAAATAGTTAATCCACTTTCTTTTAGCATATTATGATTTGGGAGCAAGCTTCCTGCAATGGTATTTTCTATTGCCACTGCACCTAAAATGGAATTATCTTTTCTTATTGTAGCAAAGAGTTCTTTAAAAGTATCGCATGGAACTACTTCAACCTTATCTCCTGAAAAAAACTGACGTGCAGCGATATCATGGAAACAACCTGCCACACCTTGAATTGCTACTCTTTTCATAATCTTTAAAATTAAAAAATCCCGCTCCAACGGAACGGGATTTAATATATTTGGTTAATATTTTATTTCACTTACATACATCAAAACCCGTTCTACTTTGTGATAAAGTAAAAAAAGTAATAAAAGTATGTAAAGAATCTTTTCATGTTTTGTTGTAAATTGATGATGCAAATGTACTGCATTTTTTTAAAATTGCAAGCGATTTACTTAGTTTTTTGATAATTTATTATTTTTTTCTAAAGAAAATGAATGTTCTCGGATTAATGTAGCTTGTATATCATTGGGATAATAATAAATAATCTGGATTTTTACCTTGATATCAGATTCGTCTGCACTTAGTAAAGTATTTGCTTTATAGACTTTGCCATTTTGAAAACATTCCTCACTAGGAAGCATTTCATCATTAATATACCAAAGAACTTTCCGAGAATAATAACCATGTGTAGGCGGAGCTAGTTCTTCTATATTAAACTGCACCTGTTCGCCAGCTATCAACTCTGCTGGTTCTGTTTCTATTATTGAAGATAGAGATCCTGCACTAGGTACAGTTCTAACATTGTTATTATCGCAAGACGCCAAGCATAACATGCTCAGCATTAAATAAATAAAACTTATCTTTTTCATAACGTAATATCAAATTTATGTGCAACAAATGTAATAATTTATCACTCAAACGTATGAATTTGACATTTTATTTATTCAGATTTAACAATACTGCCTTATAAATTTCAATCCCTTAATATTAAGAGAGTTAAGGCATAAAAATTTTATGAAACATCTGAAACAGAAGTGTAATAATAATTTAATAATTCTTTGAGAGACCTACCATCCAAGGGGCAAATCGATGAATAAGTTTTGAAGAGATTGATAATATTATCACAACAAAAATAAATAATAGAAGTGCAAAAAAATAGTTGCCATCGTAAACTAAACCTATTTTATTAAATATAAAGGTTAGAATAAATACCACTCCCCCATTTAGGTAGTAATATGTTAATGAATTTCTACCTACATATGACAAAAATTTTATACCTGCAGGCATTAGTTTTAATAATGAAATAATCATCCAAATGCCTAAAATGGAGGTAATAAGATAATAAAGCACTCTTAATAATATGACTTGTCCGGCTTTCAACCCATAAATATAAGAAGAAGAGCATACATAATGCCACTGAGAGTCTTTAAGAATATAAAGGTCTATTAGTACGAAAATTATATAAAATATAGTAGAGATAAAGGCCTGGCACTTTTTCTTATCACCCAATATGGCCTCCTGTTTTCTAAAAATGATACCAAGGCATATATAAAACATCGACATCAAACCATAATTTGCATACCAAAGAATAGGTGCTTCTAAATATTGAGTCATAACAAAGCCTACCCCAGAAAGTAGCAAACAGCTGGCTGTAATAAGAAAAATATTTTTTGTGAGTTTTAGTATTATAGAAAGAGCCAGCCTTGACACAACTAAAGACGCAATAAACCAACTCGCCAACCCTCCAAATATTTCATATAACATTGTGAAAACATCCATCTCCCATCCACGTAATAAAAACTTTGGAATATAGATTAAAGTAGAAAAGATGAAATACGGTATTAATAATCTTTTTATTATATACGTGATGGAATTCTTAAAACTGAAGTTTTCTATTTTTGCAGTATAACCTGAGGCGAAAAAGAAAAAAGCGATACTCGTATGAAAAAACAACAAATCTACTAAAAAAGACGATTCGCCCACATAATAAATATCCGTATGAAAAAGGATTATAATCAACATAGATAAACCTTTCCCATAATCTAACCAAGAGATTCTATTTTGGAGTGTGCTTGTCATTTTGCTTTGATTCTACCTTCCACCACTTAAAAGTTTTAGTAATAGTGGGGAATATTTCCTAATAAAAAGATAAGATAAAAGGCCCACAACTACTATTATAGTTGTGCAAACTAAATGCATGCATATTAAAGAAAAACTAGAATGCATAGGGACAAACCTTACAACCAACTTGGCTAGAACTGCTGTAGGCAATGAATGATATACATAAATAAAGAAACTTGCATTTGCTAAAGTATCACTAGCTCTACAGACCTTTTTATATAGTAGATGTGAACAAATTAGCACCACGCATATAGAACCAACAGGTGTAATGAGTCTTTTAAAATACGGTTCAATGTCTGTTCCCTTTAATAAGACTAATAATAATGCTAATATTGCAAATATTGCATAGATTTTCCATGAATAAGGAGCAAATGTTTGTACAAAGTTTCTTTTGGTAATACTAAAATACGCCCCAAAACCAAAAAAAGCCAAGCCACATAAACTAATACCAGGAATATCTGTATTACCAATAACTATCCATAATATAGTAAATATTAATACTGGAATAAGTTTAAAGCGTTTTATTAGAAAATATAAACAAGGCGAAAGCACCATAATAACAAACAAATCCCTCACAAACCACAAAGGAATAGAAATAGGACCTGCCCAAAAGGCATTATAAACTTCATATAATCCCCATTCCTTGATTGGTGTCTGTTGACCAGATGAAAAATCACCAAAGAAATATTGTTGTAAAACTAAAATTGCAATCGTAATTATTATCCACGAAATGTATGGAATGACCAGCGTGTCTATTCTTCTTTTTATCTTCTTTACGTAATCAGACTTTGTAAAATGGTCTGCTCTATTGAAGAATAAATATCCTGAGATAAAGAAATATAGTGGAATACGCACAGCTAATACTCTATCAAAGAAGAATTTATAATAATCAAAGACTGGGAAATCTGCGATATTTATAAATTTTTGCCCAGCAATTATTATATTCTCAAAAGCCATATGAAACATTACAACTCCCACAATAAGAGGGAATCTAACCAACTTAATCGTATCAGATTGTAATTGTTCGTATGGTAATTCTTTCATCATTTTTTCTTATATAGCAACGGGCTAATATATTTTCAGTACTTCTATTGAGTCTGTTGTTTGTATTTTTACAATTAGCAAACCATCGTTATCGCCTATGAGTGTTTGGCATTCAAAGATATTAATATCACTATAATTTGCTATTAATGTTCCAGAAATATTATAAACAAATATAGATTTTATCTCTTCGTCAGACTTGACAGATAAAATGCCCTCCCTATAAGAAACTGCAAACTTATCAGAATACAAAGCAGAAATATCTGTAGTAATAGAACTATTAAATTCATTTATCCATTTGTCTGCATACATACCATAGATATATTGCATTTCGTTGTCATAGACATATTTCTCGTCTTTTCCAGTATTAAAGTTCACGTGAAATACCCAAACTTTTATATTGTTTGCTTTGCAATTTAAGAATAGTTCTTTATACTCATCACGTTCTATTAATCTACGAGAAACTGCCAATGCAGGAATTTCATTTTCTATCAAATATTCAAATTTATTCTCTCCAAGTTTGTATAGAACATTCTCAGACATCATATAGTTTATACCCAACTCTTTGGCTTTAGCTATTGACTCAAATGAAAACAACTCCATGTATAAACGCTCCTTATCAACAAATAAAGAATCCATCTTTTCTGGATCGTCTATCTTATCTGTAACTAATACTGCATCTTCATGATCAGCAAACCATTGATTTATCATCTCCATATTCATTGGAGTGAACTTATCATAGATTTTATGTGTAAGGAAATGCTCTTCTGTAACTATATTCGTTACGAGTTTACAATCAACATTAGTGACAAGACTATCATATTCTACTGTAATATAAGATGTATCGCACTCAATTATAATATCTATAGAATCTTCCACTATAATAGATAATGTATCACATTTAATGCTAATACTAATGCTATCTAGTGTCACCGTAGTAGTTGTTGTATCACATACTTCTTTTTCAAATATACTATCGCAAGATGTAATACTTTTCCAATGAGTCCAATCGTGAGCAGCTAATACATTTCCATAAATGTCTTCTATAAAATCTAGTTCAAAAAAGCGAAAACCTTGTTCATAACTAGAATTTAAAGACTCTAGAGAATTTGTGTATGTTCTCCCCTCTATTCCGCCTCCACCATGAGCTATATAAAAGCCATCATAATCAATCGAATATACACTAAATGCAAAACTTAGAATAATGAAGAGGAATAAATTTCTCATATGTTGTTATTGTGTTTTAGATTCATTTGCTTTTGTAGATACAAATAACTCTTTATAAAATTTCATATAAAGAATTGCCAATATGATAGTAGGTATGAAGTAATATAGGAGAACATCTAAAAATTCCTTAGAACCATTTAAATTTAGATACAACTGCCTCATATGAGGAATAGCACAGAAAATAAAGGCTGAAAGGATACCTAAATATGCAAAAGCAGAATTTATTATCTTAATAGGTTTTATTACTTCATTTAAGCATAAAGCTACGAATATAGCCAAGACAGGAGTCAAAAACCAAGTATAAACATTACAATTTAATATCACTAGAGAAAGTCCACCTACTAAAACTATAACCAGATTTTTAAGATATGACATCTGAGGTAAAGAAATCTTATTTCTTCCATACAAAATTCCTAATGTAAAAGGTAATATCCATCCAATGCAGTTATGAAAGGCATAACTGTGATAAGCAAAATGTCTAGCTTCTGGTTTGTCAAAAAAGAAACATGAGAATAAAACTATGAAAGATAAAATATTCACATAAAGCATTAGCCTATTTCTTTTTTTATAAAATAAGAAGTAATAGCATATGTATAACTGCATCATTAAACCAAAAAACCAATAGATATCTGGATAAATAGATGAAGGAGCGACTAAATTGCCTAAGAAAGTTAATTGATAGAATATATTTGAAATATCTTCTGTTTTATCATGCAATACAAATACTAAGAAAAGATATAATAAATATGGTATTATCATCAAAGAAAATAGTTTCTTAAAATGGCCTCCTACAAAGGATTTGAAATTTAACTCAACATCATTCTTTTCATACTTACATACTAAGCCATAGCCACTTAAGAATATAAACACTACTAACCCAAACCAACCCAAGAAAGTAGAAATTTCTAGCCAGAAAGTAGCATCTAAATTTATTAACTTTGTAAAGAATACATTTGTATTGTTTAGCTTGAAGAAGAACTCATTAGCTCTACATTCAGAAACCAATCTAGTAAGGTGATGAAATATTATAAAAAATATTGCAACACCACGCATCATATTGCATTCTTTTTGAGAAAGTTTACTTGTTTGTAAGTCCATTATTTTTAGTTTTTTTTGCAAAGATACTAAAAACAATTAAATTTGCACTCAAATTACAATTTATATGAGAACACTACTAAACAAACTTAGAGAATTTAAAGGAGCGAATATTGTTCTTTTTGTTGTTTTTGCCACAACAATATACTTGCAATGTTGTTTTTTTCATGAAAGTCTAGACTTGCCATGGAACCCAAAACTAGTATATTTTAAATTATTTAAAATTTCTATCGCTATATTAATAGCTTCATTTATCTTCTTCTTTAAGCATAAAAGTTGGATTATTTATATATCTACATTTATAAACTTATGGGGCATTTCCAACATTATGTACCGTCGTGCGAATCAAATTCTTATTGACGCATACTCTGTTACGATGGTTAATAATATGGATGGATTTTGGAGTAGTGTTCCTTTTTATATGGATGTAAATGATTTTACAATATTCTACACAACATTGATTGTTACACTTACATACATATTATTTAGAAACAAAAGAAGAAGCATAAGTTCTGGAATTATCGCTATAATACTTAGTATTGGAGTTCACATCTATAGTTATGAAAGACGTGTTAGATTTTTCCCTGCATATAAACCATTTATAGAAAAAAAATTATATAATCCTTTTAAATTGGACCATTCAACATTTGCTTGTTGGGACCTATATGACAAATCTCTATACACTAGAGATACATCAATATTACACCACTTCCTTTATCAGACAAACTATTTCATACAGAAAATATTATTCGTTTCACCATATAAACTTTCAGAACAAGAAGAAAAGAAAGTCAACCAATTTATCAATAAAAATCAATCAAAACATACACCTAAGATCCCTGTCTATATAATCTTAGTTGAAAGTTTTGAATCATGGGCTCTTACTCCAGATGTAATGCCAAACTTATATAATTTCATTACAGAAAATAATGTACTATGGGTACAAAAGATAACATCACAAACTAGAGGAGGAACTTCTGCTGATGGACAAATGATAATAAATACTGGTTTATTACCAACAAAAGAGGGGGCTGCATGTTTTAGATTCCCAAATAATACCTTCCCAGCTATTAGTAAACTATATGATAAAACATTTAATATAATACCTGGAGGGCAAACAGTATGGAACCAAGTGCATATGAACGTAGCCTACAGAATTAAAGATAATATAGACGGAACTGCTAATGATAAAGAATTAGTAGGTCAATTCATGGATTTATATAAAAAATATGACTACGGAATGTTATTAACCATGTCTACTCACTCTCCATTTAATAGATTTTCAAATCAATCTAAATTATCTCTTCCAGAAGATATGCCTAAATACATGAGTGATTACCTAAAGAGTTTTAATTATACAGATGAAAGTTTTAAACCAATACTAGATGCAATTAAAAACGATGAACATCTAAAAAACTCTGTTATTGTTATAACAGGTGACCATACTATCTTCCCTAAACAAAAGAGAGAAGAGTTCAATAAATATTGTCATGATAAATCTCAGAATTATAGTGTAAACGATGGTTACTGCCCACTTATAATATATTCTCCAAATTTTAAAGAACAAACTACCATAAGTGATATTAAATATCAGATGGATATATTCCCTACTGTTTTAAGTGCAATAGGATGCAAAGATTACTATTGGAATGGGTTTGGTGTTGATTTATTAGATTCTACAAATATTAATAATAGAAAAATAAGTGCAACAGAAGCTTTAGAATTATCTGATAAACTTCATCAAGCTAATTATTTTAAATATATAGATGCTGAATAAAGAAAGACCCCTTAAACTTGCGTTTAAGGGGTTTATAATTTAGATTACTTTTTATTATTCTTGAAATTTCCTACCATCCAAGGGGCAAAACGAAGTATTAACTTAGAAATAGCATTTAATGTAATAACCACAACTACAAATAAAGGATATACATAAAGACTATTATATTCTATTCCTATTTTATTTATTATGGTTATTAACACTAGCAATAGTCCTGTGTTTAGATAATAATGAGTAAGTGAATTCTTACCTATGTATAACATCCAATTAACATTATTAGGAATCAGTTTAACTATTGATACCATCATCCATATTCCTAAAAGTGATAGTATTAAGAATGAGAATATTCCTAATATAGACACCTCTCCTGGTTTTAAAGCAAAATAAAATGTAGAATTCTTAAAGTAGAAAAAGTCTAAAGATACACATATAGCATACAACACTATAGATATAATAGCTTGCAGTTTAATACGTTTTGATAATATATCTTCATACTTCTTATATAGGATGCCTAGGTACAAATATATTAGTGAAATCAAACCATAATGAGCGTACCAAGGGATTGGTATTGTCACATATTGAGTCAAAATAAAACCTGATACCGCAAGTATAATACAAACTATTCCTAGCAATAATATATTATTCTTTATGTATTTTATACATAGAGACAATGTTATTTTAGAAACGGCTAATGCTGCAACAAACCAACTAGCATAACCACCTAGAATCTCATATAACATCGCAGAAACGGATAATTCTGTTCCATGAGCTAAGTGCTTTGGGATAAAAATTATTGATGTAAATAATAAATATGGGAATAACAGTTTCTTAACAATGGAAGTCATTGTTCTCTTAAAATCAAATTTATCTATTTTAATAAGATAACCAGATATAAAGAAGAATACAATAAGTCTTGTTGGAGTCATTAATTCCAAAAATACATTTAAAGAACCTGTATACATATACACTGTATGAGAGTATATTACCAAAAGCATACATATACATTTACCATAATCAAGCCATGATATTCTATCCATGTTCTATCTCCTATTTTTATTAATCTTTCTACGTTCTGCGTCAAATACCCATCCCCATTTACAAAAATATTTGCAAGTTGATTTTATATGACACATCATAAGTTTTTTGCTTTTATATGAACCTTTTTCATGATTATGAATAATGCTTACCGCAGGATAATACATATTCTTGCTTACTTGATTAAATCTACGAGACAAGTCTAAATCTTCACAATACATGAAGAAACGTTCATCGAAGTAAAGATTATGTTTAGCTAGTGTTTCTACTCTTAAAAACATAAAACAACCAGAAAGAAATGGCACATTCATTTCTTTATCATAACCAGTATGTCTAAGCTCAAATTCCTCATCCATTTTCTTTACCCAACCCCATGCTGGAAGAAAACGGCGCAAGAAAAGATTAAAAGGAGTAGGAAGTTTTTTGCACAAATATTGAATATCTCCATTTGGATACAAAACTTTAGGCATTACCCAACCTGCTTCTGGATTTATATCCATATAAGAAGCCAAATCCTTTAATGCATTTGCAGAAAACTCTATATCAGGATTTAATATAACATGATATGTGCTACCCAATTCTACTGCCTTACGTAGTGCAATATTATGCGCATGACCATAACCTGTATTTTCATTTTCAATATATTCAATACAAGGCAAATAATCTTTTATCCAAGTATTTTCTTGCATTGGATAGTTGTCTATTACCCACAACTTATCTACACTATTAGAAAGTTTTACGCAATCTAAGAGTGTTTTAAGCATATCCTGCTTCGTTTTATATATAACAATAGAAGCTGTAATCATAAATTATCTAAACCTAGATATAATCTGAAATAAAAACCTTAATCTGTATGAGAGTTTAAAATATAAACTATTTGGACTTTTCTCTGTAACAGGTGATACATTATTTGAATGTGTGCGATATAAATGAAGAGGAGTGTCAATATATTTAAACCTTTTCTTCGTATATGTCAGACATAGTCCTATCCAATTATCATGACAAACGCATTTATTTGGGAGAGGCATTGCCAAATCAAGAGCCTCCTTTCTAAATGCCATAGTACATCCTCTAAATGGCATTAAGTATAAATTGCTAAGAAATGATTTTCCTACAGGGTTATTATCGTACAACTTCTCTTTTATAACCTTCCCCTCACTATCTATCAAAGACAAATTGCATAAAACAAAGTCGCTTGTGCTTAATGCATCTTTCATTACTTTCACCCTATCATCTGTCCAAATATCATCTTGATCTGCAAGAAACACTAAATCTCCTTGTGCCTTATTAATTGCATTCTCAAAATTATTTGTTGCGTACATAAAAGATGAAATCTTTGACTTCTTTAAAATCTTTTTTTCATGATTAAAGATTTTTATTCGAGGGTCTTTGTACGATTTGATTATATCCAATGTAGCATCTTTTGATCCATCATCAGATATAACAACCTCATCTCTAGAATCCAGTTGTTTTAGTATAGAATCCAGTTGTTCTCGAATATATTTTTCTCCATTATATGTAGCTATACAAACAGAAATCATAAATATAAGAATTATTTAATTCTACACAGATTAGAAATACTTGCTTTAAAATATTTACGTTTACTTGAGAATATTATATTGGCCATAAGCGAAATTAACATCCTAAATTTCTGCACTAGTACAGCAGTAAAACCTAATTCTTTAGCAAATATAAAACATTTATCAATATAACCCTGATAACGGGTAACAGACATCGTATTTTCTTTCTCTAACAAAGACAAACTATGCTTTAAATGAGCATCTAATATATAAATCTTTGCCCCTAATTTATTCAATAGATGATAATACTTATGATCAAGCATATCTAATGGATAGTTTTCATCAAAACCATTAATCCTTTGTAAAATTTCTATTGACAATAGTGATGCTGAATTAAATGCTGCATAATTTTTACCTTCATTAGTTATATATTTTACAACATCTTCATTATTTCTCAATGGTTTATTTAAATGACTAATAAATGGTCCTGTAGATTTATAATATGCAATAGGTGATAAATGTTTATCTCCCATACTTAGTGTTGGAACTACCACATCATAAACACTACTTACATCTGTTTTATTAAGAAAAGCATTAAGCCTTTCAAAATAATCTTGATTCAACTCTGTATCTTGGTCTAATAACAATAACCACTGAGCCTTATTTTCAATTGCCTTCTGTAGTGCATAATTATATGCACCAGCTAACATATTATTTGAAGGAGCTTCAACAACTTCTTCATTGCATTTATCTAAGACAATCTTATTTTCTGGTGTATTATTATATATTAGCAACTTGAATGGAATCGAAAGATATTTAACATACTTATTAAATGTATAATATGCCAGACTCTCTTCCAATTGCTTTTTATATAATACTATTATAACTTGAATCATATTCTCTTATTCTGAAACTATTTATTTTTACCAATAGACATATCTTTTTCTGTAGCCCAATAAATACGAGCTTTTTCTTTTTGTCTTTTTATTAAATCCTCTTTGGAATGTCTAAATAACTCAAATATAGTAGATGAATTATATAAACCACTTTCTAAAGTATTCCTTTTCTTTATTCCTGTAAATAGTGTATAAAAAGAAAATAAAATAAGTAAAGATGATATTGAATAACAAACAATAGATTTTGATAAATCACTAATGATAAATCTATTATATTGTACTACAGTAGAATCTTTAAAATAATAACAAGCATTAAATAAATATACTATCAAAAATGGAATTAGATACGATCTCATTCTTCCTTGCATTGCAGGAAAATGTATAGACATTATAACAAAAATCCATGAAACAAACATAAGTTTATTCATACTCATGAATTTATTATCTTTTACTTCTAATACTGATAGAAGTAATAAGATTAAAGAATAGATTACAAAAATAATCTGAAAACCAGCACGATGACTTAAATGATATTCTAATGATAATACTATACCTGAGCTAAAACCTAACAACTTAATCACTTTTAACAATATTGCTTGCCAAGGTAGGAACAGAACTAGTAAAAATGTAATAAAACATATAAAATATGTTCTACTTTTAATAACAATAGGTAAATACAACAAGATTAAACTAGGGAACACAAATATAAATGCAGATTTATGGAATAAAACTGCTAGAACTGCATAAATCAGCACCTTGATGCTCTTCTTATTAATATAAGACAGATACATTAAAATGTAAAAACTTATAGCTAAGCATTGACGATATTGAATAAACATCAAATCTTTATCAAAAATCACTAATATCAACAATGCAAGACATCTCTTTGTTGGAATCAACTTAAATAATTGATGTAGGGCATAAAAATATATACACGTAACTACAGCAGTCATCCCCCAGAATGAAATATGAAATAGCTTTAGTATACTACAAAAATATGCGAATCCCTTCTCAAAGAATGTATTAATTTTATAACCTTGTAATAACTCAACTACACTAGGTACAGAAGAGTAAAGTGAGTTATATGCTGCAATATCTGGTCCAAAGTAGTATTTAGCAAAACACAAAAGAAACAAACTAAAGAAAGCAAGATTATACATATTCTTATGAAACCTCACATCTCTAGGATTTATAAAATCTGTAATAGAGAAGAAAAATAATATAATATAAATTATTTGAAAATAGTTCATAAACAATTATTCTTCTTAAATATAATAATCCCCGCTGAAATTAATACCTCTACTAACTCTGCAGACACATACCCTACAATGGCACTATATACTCCTAATGATGGAACTAATAGCAAGGTAAAACCTACGCAACTCACACCAACTGTAAGTCCTACAAAAGGAGCATACTTTTGCATTTGCATACCATATAGCCCTTGCACTGTAAACATACTAGCCATTATTATCAAGAAAGGCAGCGGAGCAAATGCTCTAAGCATATTCACAGAAAGTCCAAATTCAGGGCCCAATAGGAGCCTAACTAATATAGGAGCTGCCAAAAATACAAATATCGAAACTAAAATTCCTACCCCACCTACTATATATGAGCATTTTTTTAGCGTAGCAAGGCCTTCAGCACGCGATTCATTAAATTTTCTACTAATCATTGGGAAGAGCGACATGCTTATTGGCATACTTGTAAGCATAACAAATGCCATTATTATCTTATAAGCACCAGAATAAAAGCCCAAGTCCATGTCTGAAAAGTAAAAACCAAGAATAGTAAACCCTGCCGTAGTATAAAGCGTTGCGAACGCTAAATTTAAAAAGATTGGGAAACCTTTCTTTATAGGAGAAAAATCAAATTTAAAATTCTTTGGCAGTAAAGAATAATGCTTTATAACGTATATAAACGCTACAAAACCAACTACCACATAAGCCAATGAAGATATTAATAGATAAAATCTATAGTGACTAGGCGCTGTTATTAACAATACAGTTAACGTGCCACTTATCACCCTCACAGAAAAATTAAATATTGCCATTTTAGCCATTTTCTCCATACCTTGAAAGAACCATGTTGGAAAAATAGCAAAACCAATATTTACTAATGCTGCAAATAAATATAACAGGATGTCTTCGTGTACTCTCGGAAATACAAAATATAATCCACATAGTATCATAAACGACACTAATAGGAGAACAAATTTTGAAGAAATTACACTCCAGAATATATCTACTAATCGTTGTTGGTTTTCTTTATTAATTGCAACATCTTGAGTGGCCGCGTATTCAAAACCATAATTGACGATGATAGTAAGATATGCAATAATATTTTGGGCATACATAGCCTTTCCGAACGCATCGGCTCCTAGAGCTCTTGTGACAAAAGGTATAACCAATATAGGTATCACGTAGTTTGCCATTTGCAGCAAACCAAGTGATGCTATATTAGTCAATATTGTATTATTTTTTATTTTAGATACTACGCCCAAAACTACCTCTTGTTTTTCTAATTTAACAAATATACAAATTTCTTTTCTTAAATCACAACCCAAATGCCATCATTATTATTTCCTTCACGTCTTAATATTCCTTTTTCTCTCATTATCGCAAGGTCACGTTCTATGGTACGAGAAGTCACCGACAAAGTCTCCGACATTTGCTTTGCTGTTATTGTCGGAGACTCCATTATCAATTTTAGGATATTCCACTGACGCTCAGTAAGTTTTATCTCCGACATTATCTCCGACATGTCTCCGACATTTTGACGGTTATGAGAGGCATAAATGTAACCACCAAACGATTATCATAAATATCTAGATGCAACTCACTTAATAAGTCTTCAAATTTCATTTATAATAGAATTTTCTATTGTACTATCTTAATCTATTTATACCGACAAAGTCTCCGACATTGCTTCCGACATTGCTTCCGACATCCATGTCGGAACCCTCTATCAAATTATTTATATTGCACTGATATTCAACTTAATACAACATCACACCTTCCGACACGTTCCGACATTTACACCGACATTTACACCGACATTAGTAGGCTCTGGCGAAGACAACGCGTTGTTTTGAAGGTTTGCCTGTGACCATGCAAACGCCTGGAGTTTTGTCGCCTTCTAGAGGGATACAACGGATGGTTGCTTTGGTTTCTTGTTTGATAAGTTCTTCTGTTTCTGGAGTGCCGTCCCAGTGGCAAAGTAAGAAACCGCCTTTTTCGATTTCTACTTTAAACTCTTCGTATGAGTTTACTTCGCGAGTAACAGAAGCACGATAATCAACTGCTTTTTGGAAAATATTGTTTTGTACTTCGGTAAGTAAGTTTTGGATATAACCTACAAGACCGTCGAATGAAACAGTTTCTTTTGTTAAGGTATCACGACGTGCCACTTCAACTGTGTTGTTTTCTAGGTCGCGAGCACCCATTGCCAGACGTACAGGCACACCTTTAAGCTCGTATTCAGCAAATTTCCAACCTGGTTTTTTGGTATCGTCGTCGTCAAATTTCACTCTTATGCCTGCTGCTTTAAGTTCTGCAGAAAGTGCATCAACTTTTGCTCTGATAGCATTTAGTTGTTCTTCTGTTTTGTAGATAGGCACAATCACTACTTGAATTGGAGCAAGTGTTGGAGGAAGCACAAGACCGTTGTCGTCGGAGTGAGTCATAATAAGCGCACCCATCAAACGAGTAGAAACACCCCAAGAAGTAGCCCAAACTAGTTCTTGTTTGTTTTCTTTGTTCATAAATGTTACATCAAATGCCTTAGCAAAGTTTTGACCAAGGAAGTGTGATGTACCAGCTTGAAGTGCTTTACCGTCTTGCATAAGTGCTTCGATACAGAATGTTTCAAGAGCACCTGCGAAACGTTCGTTTGCAGATTTCACACCACGAATAACAGGGATTGCCAAGAATTTTTCTGCGAAATCACCATAAACATGAAGCATTTTTACTGTTTCTTCTAGTGCTTCTGCCTCTGTAGCGTGAGCTGTGTGACCTTCTTGCCATAGGAACTCTGCTGTACGTAGGAAAAGACGTGTACGCATTTCCCAACGAACCACGTTTGCCCATTGGTTGCAAAGGATAGGAAGGTCTCTGTATGAGTGAATCCAGTTTTTGTATGTGCTCCAAATAATGGTTTCTGATGTAGGACGCACGATAAGTTCTTCTTCAAGTTTTGCTTCTGGATCTACTACCACACCAGGACCATCTGGGTTTTGTTTAAGTCTATAGTGAGTAACTACGGCACATTCTTTTGCGAAACCTTCTACGTGGTCTGCTTCTTTACTTAAGAAAGATTTTGGAATGAAAAGTGGGAAATATGCATTTACGTGACCTGTTTCTTTAAACATTCTGTCTAGTTCGTCACGCATTCTTTCCCAAATAGCATATCCGTAAGGTTTAATTACCATACAACCACGCACTGCAGAGTTTTCTGCAAGGTCTGCTTTCAACACTAAATCATTGTACCATTGTGAGTAATTCTCAGCTCTCGATGTTAATTCTTTTGCCATATTATTTTATTCTTTTATTACTTCAAATTCTACGTCTTCTGCTTTAGATTTGTCAAATCTTTTTGCTTTTACAGAAGCTTCATCATATTCTTGTTTTGGTTTGTTGTATCCTGTATTGCCTTCTTCGTTTTGTCTTGGTTTACCAAAAAATAGTTGGCGAGCCACAAGTAAAACTCTGAATACAACAAAGATAACAGTGAATATGACGAACAATATTAATATTCCAAATAATTGTATCATTGTTTTTTCATTATCGCATTAATTATTAAATAAATACCATAAATGATGAATGGAATGCTCAGCAGTTGACCCATGTTTAGAATCATATCTGCTTCGAAATCTGATTGGTCGTTTTTGATAAATTCTATAAAGAATCTAAATACGAACACCCAAATGAAACCTATTCCAAACAGCATACCGGTGTATTTTTTCCCGAAATCTTTTTTCCAATAAAGGAACATCATAACAAGGAACATACTAAAGTATGCAAGTGCCTCATAAATCTGTGTTGGGTGACAAGCAGGCACCAATGCTTCTGGTAGTGAAGGGAAATCTCTTAAATACTTAAATCCCCACGGAAGCGTGGTTTCATGTCCATAGATTTCTGAGTTCATGAGGTTGCCCAAACGAATGCATGTAGCTGTAATACCAGCCACTGCAAATACTCTATCGCCTAACCAAAGCAACGGTTTTTTCATTACTTTTTTAGAGAGGAATACCATGGCTAAAACACCTCCTAGCACGCCTCCATGCGACGCAAGTCCACCATGCCATATCATAAGAATCTCTGACAAGTGGTCTTTATAGTAAGCCCAATCGTAGAAAAACACATGGGCAAGTCTTGCACCTATCACTACCCCTACTATAATGTAAAGGAAAGTTTTGTCGGCCCAATCGTCTGGAAGTTTTTCTGCCTTGAAGATTCTTCCTAGCATATAAACTGCTAGCAGGAAGCCTACGGCAAACAACAATCCGTACCAACGCACAGAGACAGGTCCAATTGAGAATGCAACAGGATCTACGTTCCAGGTTATACTTAATAATAAACTATTCATAGTTAGGAGTTAGGAATTCTTGTGCAAGTGAGAGCAGAGTCAAACTTGTTTGAACTATGCCGAACGCAGCCAAGAATCAACGTTAGTTAGTTAGGAGTTAGGAGTTAACCTAACCACTCCCTACTTTAAAATCTAAATTTAACTTTATTCTCTAAAGATTGTATTTTAAGAGAGGGATTTTTAGGCGTCCCGAAGTCTGAGAAACCGGAGTTTAGTGACCTAAATGAGGATTTCGAAGACGAGGGCAACGTGAAAATCACCTCTTAAAATCAATCGACTATTTGCCGCAGCAGTGTTTGTATTTCTTACCACTACCACATGGGCAAAGCTCGTTGCGACCTACTTTCTTTTCTGCACGAACAGGTTGTTGTTTTTGCTTTTCGCGAGTGTCTTGTTCGCCAGCGCGCATAATATCAGATTTTTGCTCTTGATATTTTGTGCGGTCGGTACGACGTTCTGGAGCGGCTTCACGCACTTCATTTGGATCTCTGTCTGGTAGTTGAGCACGCATTAGAATAGTAATAGCCTTATAGTTTACGTTTTCTATTAATTTTTTGAATAGACCAAATGATTCTAATTTATAGATTAGAAGTGGGTCTTTCTGAGCGTAACTAGCATTTTGCACAGAACCACGAAGTTCGTCTAGTTCACGAAGGTGTTCTTTCCATGCCTCGTCAATGGTGTGTAATAAAACAGATTTTTGGAATGCTTTTACTACTTCTTTTGCTTCTGATTTATAAGCTTCTTCAAGGTTCACAGGAATGTTATACATTAATTTACCATCTGTTAATGGAATGATAATGTTTTTATATTGTTCACCTTGAGTTTCATAAACGTGTTTAATAACTGGATAAGCTATTGTTGCTATTCTTTCTGATTTACGTTTAAACACATCTACTACTTGTTGGTAAAGAATTTCTATTAGGTCTTCTAATTTTTTCTTTCTCCAAGAATCTTCTACTTGAATATCTATAGAGAACCAACGAAGCATTTCTAGACGGAAAGTTTCTTTATCTTCTGTGTTTAGATATTGCTCTGCAAGCATTGAAACACCGTCATAAATCATGTTAAGTATATCAATACCAATACGTTCACCCATAAGAGCGTGGCGACGACGAGTGTAAATAACTTTACGTTGAGAGTTCATTACGTCGTCGTATTCTAGTAGGTGTTTACGTACACCGAAGTGGTTTTCTTCCACTTTCTTTTGAGATTTTTCTATCTGTGAGTTGAACATTGAGTGTTCTAACACTTCGTTTTCGTCATAGTTTAGTCTGTCTAGCATTTTAACGATACGGTCTGAACCGAAACGACGCATCAAATCGTCTTCAAATGAAATGAAGAACACAGAAGAACCTGGGTCTCCTTGACGACCAGAACGACCTCTCAACTGACGGTCGATACGACGGCTTTCGTGACGTTCTGTACCGATAATTGCGAGACCACCTGCAGCTTTTGCTTCTGGTGTAAGCTTGATGTCGGTACCACGACCAGCCATGTTGGTTGCAATGGTAATAGTGCCTGGGCGACCTGCTTGTGCTACGATGTCAGCTTCTTTTTGGTGAAGTTTAGCATTCAATACTTGATGTGGTAATTTTCTGATAGTAAGCATTTTGCTTAAAAGTTCAGAGATTTCCACAGAGGTAGTACCCACAAGTACTGGACGTCCGTCTGCTACTAAATCTTCGATTTCTTTAATAACAGCATTGTATTTCGCACGTTTAGTTTTATAAACTCTATCGTTCATATCGATACGAGCAATAGGTTTATTTGTAGGAATTACTACTACGTCTAGTTTGTAAATATCCCAAAATTCGCCTGCTTCTGTTTCTGCAGTACCAGTCATACCTGCTAGTTTGTGATACATACGGAAGTAGTTTTGCAGGGTAATAGTTGCAAATGTTTGGGTTGCAGCCTCTACTTTTACACGTTCTTTTGCTTCGATAGCTTGGTGAAGACCATCTGAATAACGACGACCTTCCATAATACGACCTGTTTGTTCGTCCACAATCATTACTTTATTGTCGATAACTACATATTGGTCGTCTTTTTCAAATAGTGTATAAGCCTTAAGTAACTGATTAATAGTGTGTACACGTTCAGATTTGATTGCATAATCTTGAAGAACTTCATCTTTCTTAATGATTTTTTCTTCGTCTGGAAGATTTGAAGCTTCAATTGCAGCAACTTCTGAACCAACGTCTGGAAGAACGAAGAAATGAGGGTCTTCTACGTCGGCAGAGATAAGGTCGATACCTTTGTCTGTAAGTTCGATGCTATTGTGTTTTTCGTCTATCACAAAGAACAAGTCGTCTGTAATCTCGTGCATACGACGGTTGTTTTGCTCAATATAAACAGCCTCAGTAGCAAGCATACCTGCTTTCACACCATGTTCGCTAAGGAATTTGATAAGAGCTTTATTCTTTGGAAGACCTTTGAAACTACGGAAAAGTAGGATATTTCCTTGTTCTCTGTCTTTTGGATTTTCTGAAGAAAGCAGACGTTTTGCTTCAGCTAATATCTTAACAACATAGTTTTTTTGCTCTGCAACAATGTGTTCTACACGAGAACGATATTGTTCAAATAATTGGTCTGTATTTTTAGGAACTGGACCAGAAATGATAAGTGGAGTACGAGCATCATCGATAAGCACAGAGTCAACCTCATCGACAATTGCATAGTTGTGAGCACGTTGCACCAAATCTAATGGAGATGATGCCATATTGTCACGAAGGTAGTCGAAACCAAACTCATTGTTTGTACCGAAGGTAATATCAGCATTGTAAGCCTCACGACGTGCGTCTGAATTTGGTTTGTGTTTATCGATACAATCTACTGAAAGTCCGTGGAACATATAAAGAGGTCCCATCCACTCAGAGTCACGTTTTGATAGGTAATCGTTCACAGTAACCACGTGTACACCATTGCCTGTCAAGGCATTAAGGAATACTGGAAGGGTTGCAACCAATGTTTTACCTTCACCTGTTTGCATTTCGGCAATTTTACCTTTGTGAAGTGCAACACCACCAATAAGTTGCACATCATAGTGAACCATTTCCCATTTTAGGATATTACCACCTGCTTCCCAACTATTGAAGTAGATAGCATCGTCGCCGTCTATTTCTACGAAGTCGTGTTTTACTGCAAGTTTGCGGTCGAAGTCGGTAGCTTTCACACGTAGTTCTTCATTTTCTTTAAAACGGCGTGCTGTATCTTTGATAATAGCAAAAACTTCTGAAAGATTTTTGTCTAGAGCTTTTTCTAGAGCTTCTAGAATTTCTTTTTCTAGTTTATCTACTTGTGCGTATAGATTTTCGCGTTCAGATAGGTCGGTATTTTCAATATTCGCCTTAATAGCGTTTATTTTTTCTCTTTTTTCTGCACCTGCAGATTGAATCTCTGCACGAATTTCTTGTAAACGAGCACGCATATCATTCACATCCATCGCTGCGATGCTTGGATATATGGCATTTACCTTATCTACGTAAGGCATAATTTCTTTTAAATCTCGGTCTGATTTTGTGCCAAACAGTTTGGCTATCAACTTGTTAAAATTCATATCTTGTAAATTTATATACTTTTATTGCAAATTAATTTACAAATGTACAAAATTTTGCAGATATAAAGGGTATAAAAAAATATAATTATTGTTTTATTGTACGCAAACCTGCGGTTTGCGCCTTGGGGTGGGTAAATTTATTAACAGGCGTCGCCGCATTTGTTCCAAATGCTCTGACACCTGCCTACAAAAAAGACAAACCCTCTACGAGGGTTAAAAAATCAATTTCAACTTATCATAGACCAATTTACCGCATCAGTAGCACGTATTTTCAGTTGTGCTGTGAGGAATTGATGCTCAGGAAGTTGGAGATGAGGGTCGTTTGCTAGGATTTCTTGCACGTCGGTGCGAGCTTGTTGGAGTACACCACCGTCGCGCACAAGGTTTGCGATATGAAGGGCAAAAGGAAGACCACTTTGCATGGTACCATCAAGGTCGCCAGGACCGCGAAGCTGAAGGTCGGCTTCTGCTACTTTGAAGCCGTCGTTGGTCTCAGTCATGATGGAAAGTCGCTTGCGCGTATCTTCTGAGATTTCATATTTTGTCATAAGAATGCAGTGCGACTGCTCTGCACCACGACCTACACGTCCACGAAGCTGGTGTAGTTGAGAAAGTCCAAAACGCTCTGCATTTTCGATTACCATCACGGAAGCATTTGGCACGTTTACCCCTACTTCTATCACTGTGGTAGCCACAAGAATACGTGTTTGCCCGCTCACAAAAGCCTGCATTTCGCTATCTTTATCGGCAGGTTTCATTTTTCCATGTACCATACTCACTTTCACCTCAGAGAATATGTGTTTCATAGACTCAAAGCCTTCTTCCACGTTTTTAAGGTCTATTTTTTCCGATTCTTTCACAAGGGGATAAACCACATACACTTGTCTGCCTTCGGCAAGTTCTTTGTGGATAAAACTATACACATTTGGACGTTTTGTTTCGTAGAAATGATAGGTGCGAATAGGCTTACGACCAGGAGGAAGTTCATCTATTACAGACACATCTAGGTCGCCATAAACTGTCATGGCAAGAGTACGAGGAATAGGTGTGGCAGTCATAACCAACACGTGAGGCGGACGAGTGTTTTTCGCCCACATTTTTGCCCTTTGGGCTACGCCAAAACGGTGTTGCTCGTCGATAATGGCAAGTCCAAGATTTTTAAACTGCACCCCATCTTCTAACACCGCATGTGTACCCACAAGGATATTTAGTTCGCCATTTATAAGCATTTCGTGAATAGGTTCACGCTCCTTTTTCTTGGTACTTCCAGTAAGAAGTTCTACCGTAACGCCTGTGCCAGCAAGCAAATCTTTTAGTCCCAAATAATGCTGAGTGGCCAAAATTTCTGTTGGTGCTAAAAGGCAAGCCTGAAAATTATTATCCACTGCTAGAAGCATACATAAAAGTGCCACTATGGTTTTACCGCTACCCACATCACCTTGAAGCAAGCGATTCATCTGCTTTGGACCACGCATGTCGGCACGAATTTCTTTTATCACACGCTTTTGTGCTTCAGTAAGTGGGAAAGGTAAGTGATTGAAATAGAAATCGTTGAACTTATCACCTACTTTAAGGAATTGATGCCCATATGTAGCAGCTCGCATGCCTTTTGCCTGACGCAAAATGGCAAGTTGGATATAAAACAACTCCTCGTATTTTAATCGTGCTTTTGCCAGATCTAGAAGGTTATTGTTGTGCGGAAAATGAATTTCCCAAAGTGCCTGATAAAGCCCCATAAAACCATGCTTTTTTCTTACACTCATAGGCAAAGTCTCTGGTAATTTTTCTGGCAACTGTTTTAAAGCCAAATAGATAAACTTCTGCAAAGCCTTTGAATGCATTGCATGGGTTTTCATCTTTTCGGTAGTGTGATACAAAGGCATAAAGCCCTTGATTCTATCTTCGGTGGGAATTTCTATATCTGGATGCACAAAACTATAAACTCCGTTGAAACAGTTTGGTTTACCAAAAACTATATAGTCCGTGCGTATTTTATAGGCATCTGTTATGTAATTTAGACCTTTGAAGAAAATGAGTTCGATAGTTTTTTCGCCATCGGAAAAAAGTGCAATAAGACGTTTGGCTTTGCCGTCGCCTTTCACCGAAAAACCAACTATCTGACCTCGTATTTGGATATGAGTGTTGACATTGTCAATTTCTGAAATTTTATAAAATCTGCTTCTGTCGATGTATTTATATGGGAAGTGATTTATAAGGTCGTAAAGTGTGTGAATGCCCAACTCCTTGTTGAGCAACTCCGCCTTTTTCGGACCCATTCCAGGCAAATATTTTATGTCTGCTTTATTTATATCCATTTACCAATGCTTCCGCCAAAAGAAGTTCGTGTGGTGTGGTAAGTTTTATATTTTCTACGTTGCCACTAGTTAAAGTAATCTTCTCTGAAATGCTTTCTACTACAGAGGCATCGTCGGTAAAAAACGAAGAAAACTCTTGATTATAAGCCTTTTTAAGTATAGTAGATTGAAAAACTTGTGGAGTTTGCACGCGTTTGTATTCTGCACGATTTACTGCTTGCGAAGCACCATTAGACACTCTGCGCAAAGAATCTACTTCGTCTATCACTGGCACTGCCAAGCCATTTTTTTCGGCTACTTCAAAGGCTTCATTTATGGTATCTTTTGAAACAAATGGTCGCACTCCGTCGTGCACTGCCACAAGGGCATCGTTTGGCACATAGTCCAATGCATTTTTCACAGAAAAAAATCTTTCTTTTCCGCCTGCTACCATTTGCATTGGCACAGAAAAATTGTATTGTTCACAAAGTGAGTTCCAAGTAGAGAAGTGTTCTTCTGGAAGCACCAAGATAAATTTAAAATCGCTCGATGTGCGTGTGAAAGCCTCTACTGTGTGCATCAAAATAGGTTTGCCTGCCACAAGTAGAAACTGTTTAGGCACTTCGCCCCCCATTCTCTTTCCACTACCCCCCGCCACTATGATTACATATTTTTCCATAAAGAGTTATTAGTTTTTTTGCTAACTAATTATTAATAGATACAAATATAATGTATCTAAGAACTTGCATAAACATTTACATTTTCCAAAATTACTCAAAACATGATAATCCTGCAAGTTTTTAGTTGAAATATTATGGTAGTTCAAAAAATATTAGTACCTTTGCAATGATAGTTTCCGCCGCGCTTCCCAATTGAACAGCGAACCAGGGCGGAACTTTTACTTTATAAATTCTATGAAATATTTTAAAGCCCCATTAGATTACTGCCAAATTCTTAGTCTTTTAAAATCTAGAGGTTTATTAATAAAAGATGAAGACCAGGCTATTAAAAATCTTAAAGTAATCAGTTATTTCCGTTTAGCAAATTATCTTAGTCCAATGGAACAAGATAAGGTTCTTCATGTGTATAAACCTAATAGTTATTTTGAAAATGCTATCCGAATATACTACTTCGACAAGGAATTGAGAAGCATTATTTTTGATGCGATTCAATCAATAGAGATTGCACTTCGTTCAAAATGCACAAATCTAGTATCCTTAAAATACGGTGCCTTTTGGTTTGCTGAACCTACTTTATTTAACGATATATCTATTTTCAACCAATGTATATCACTTATCAAAAGTGATATATCAAGAAGTAAAGAAGATTTTATAGCTGAACATTACCAAAAATATTCATCACCAGCTTTCCCTCCTGCGTGGAAAACTCTTGAAGTAGTCTCATTTGGAACATTGTCTAAAATAATTACAAATTTAAAAGACAATGCGATTAAAAAGAAGATTGCGCGAGAATTTAATCTTCCTCAACATTTAGTATTAGAAAACTGGATGAAATGCCTTGTTAATCTTAGAAATTGCATAGCACATCATGCACGCGTATGGAATCGAAACTTCCCTACAATACCACAAATTGACATTAGCTTACGTGGCAACTGGATACAAAGTTCTAATATTTCAAAGGTAAAATTATACCCACAAGTATGTTTAATTGAATACCTGATTCAGAATATTAATTTAGAGAGTAAGTTTAAAGAAAAACTAACTGAATTATTACATAATAACCCCAATATTGATATTAAAGCTATGGGGTTTCCTAGATATTGGGAAAGTGATCCTTTATGGAAATTCTAGTCAGCGAAGAGAAGAATTCCTTTCCCTTTACGTTTTACTTCCATCTCATCCCCTGTGCAGTCGATGATGGTAGAAGGCTCGGTTTCGCCGATGCCACCGTCGATAACACAATCTACGCGATTGCCGTAAAATTCTTCGATAAGTTCTGGGTCGGTACTGTACTCTATTTCGTCTTCGTTGATTGGCACAGAAGAAGAAAGTATTGGGTTGCCAAGGGCTTCCACTAAGGCAAGAGCAATTTTATTATCTGGAATACGAATACCCACCACGTTTTTCTTTTTGAAAAGTTTTGGAAGATTGCTGTTGCCTTTTAAAAGGAAAGTAAAAGGACCTGGCAAGCAAGATTTTAAGATTTTAAATAGTTTGTTATCTATAAAAGAATAGTTGCTAACGTGGCTGATATTGCTACAAACAAATGAAAGTGGCATTTTCACTGGGTCTATATTTTTAATAGCACAGATTTTTTCTACCGCTTTAGCGTTTGTAATGTCGCAACCAAATGCATATAATGTATCAGTAGGATACACTATCACGCCACCTTCTTTCAAGATTTTTACTATTTCTAAAATCTCTCGTGGGTTTGGATTATCTTCGTATAATTTTATTATCATCTTGTGAGTTTAATCTTCTGTATCAGCATTCAGAAGAGGTTTATTTTCATTTAAATACAATGGTTTTGTGCTATTTTCTTTAATAACAATTATCTCATTTGCTAGTTTTGGAAGTGCAGACTTCACCTTCTTGCTAAAAATGACTGCTTCGGCATAGTTGCTAAAATCGCCTAAACGCACTTTCCAAAATGGCGCACTATATGTAACATAAGACTTCACATCTGGAAACACCTCATTTAGTTTTTCTTCTAAATCAAATGCTTCAGATTTAGCCTTGCGAGCGTTGTTGTTTGAATAAACTTGCACTCTATAGCCCACCGCTGTAATGGCGATATTTTTATCTTTGATTTCTTTTTTTACAAGCAACGACTCCATGATAGAATCTTGATGAAGCACCACCACACCTTCTTCTTGTGCCACAACATTAGCAGCCAATACTACCAAACAAAATAGTCCGAATATTTTTTTCATAATCTTAATCAGTTCTTTTTTTAAAAGAATAATGATTTTTAAAGGAGGGATTTTTAGGCGTCCCGAAGTTCGAGAAACCGGAGTTTAGTGACCTAAATGAATTCTGCGAGTAAGCGAGAGCAGAGTTAAGTTTACATAAACTCTGCCGAGCGTGAGCAGAATCGCCGTTAGGCAATGATTTCGAGGACGAGGGCAACGTTAAAAGCACCCTTTAAAAACATTATTACTGCAAAAATAGTAATTTTTTTTATTTAGACCCCCAACCCCTTAAAGAATTTAATTTAAACAAATTATATTATAAAAAACAACTGCACCTGAGATGTCAAGTGCAGTTGCAAATAGTTAACTTTAATCTTTATGTTCTAAAAGAGTTTTTACCAAACACTGATTAGTTGATTACCTTTTTCGGTCTTCACGATGTAAACGCCTTCAAGGGCACCGTTTAGATGTGTTACTTCTAGACCTGTTACGGTGTAGATTTGGAATGGTTCTTCGCAATAGATTGTGTGATCTTTAGCATAAACATTTATTGCTACAACTTCTTCTATACCTACATAATCTCTGTGAATTACAGGACGAATAGCTAAACCATTGGTACGTTGCATATCATCTACTTCAATATAGGTTAGAGCAAATGAAAGCGTAACGGCATATTTTTGATTATCCTCGTATAGAGAAGATGTCCAGTAATCACCGCCTCTGGTGCTTTCTTCGTAGTCTGTACCTTCTTTGATACCTACTGCTGGTAAGAAGATGGCATTTCCATTAGGACCGGTTACGAAATAACCATTTACACCATAGTAACTTCCAAACTCAGTAGTACATTCACGAAGTAGTTCTTCTACATCGGCTTGAGTAGGCATATGCCATTTGCCTTCTAAAGCAACATTTGCAGCATCATCAGTTGGTTCTAGTGTTGTTCTAAAGTCTACTATTGTTCCCCAATAATCATCAGTTAGATACTTAAAGTACTCGTTGTTTTTAAGTAGGTTTGCCCATTTATAGGTATTGTATGAATAGTCTTCTTTAGGCTCTACTTCACCCCATGCAAAGTGTGTGCCTTCTTGTTGTGGTTCTGTAGCACCTAAGTTTTTGGTTGCCCAACACAAACCACTGGTAAGTCCTAAATCAATACAATCTCTATCCCAATCTTTGCCAGGAGGAACTAGTTTATAATAAGTTTTCCATTCTGTTTCCCAATTGGTATCATCTAGATATATCATAGCTTTGAAGCCTTGTGGTATTTGTAAGTAATTTTGAATAACACCATATTCGCTTACACCTACTTCTAAAATTGGTTTTTCTACATTACCTAAGCAATAGTAGTATTTGTCGTCGTCGTCACTTTTTGCAAAGGCATCGAATGTAGCAACATATACACCAGGAGACTCTTCTATCATTACTTCTGATGCTTCATCATCCCAATTAGGTATATAACTTACATACCAAGTCATCATTTCTTCGATGCTTGCATACCAAACACCATTTGCTAGATAAGGAGTAGCAGATAGGTCAACATTTACGTCTATATGCCAACTTGTATATTGAGCATTTGGATATTCCCATAGGTCAATCATTTCTTCGTCACGAACTTCAAATTTATAAATATCATAACCATAAATCTTAGTTTCTATTTTTTCTGGAGCCAAGAAATAATCTACTTTGTCAATACTAACTGGTTTGTATTTAACCATTTTTTCCAATTCTGCATCTGGTGTATTAACCACATACAAATAGCCTCTAACTGGATATTCTGGAAGTGGGTCTGGTTTTTCTGGTTCTACAGGGTCTTCTGGACCAGGGCCTGGTTCTTCACCACCTTCTTTTACTGCTTTTGCAGAGAAGTCGATGCTTTCGCTTACGCTACCAGAAGTAATGGTTAATGTACCGTTGTAAGTACCAGCTTCTGCAGGTGCAAACTCAATAAGTACTTTACCATTTAAAGAACGAAGAATGCTAAATACATCATCACCGCTTAAAGTTGCAGTAGCTTCAGTTGCATTTTCAAGGGTATAAGTAGCTATTACTATTGCAGACTCACCTTCGTAAACCTCATCAAATGTAGGTACATTTAAGTTGCTAATAATTGGTAGTTCTTCAGTTTCTTCTACTATAGCTGTAGCACTAAATTTTACACTTTCTGTTACCTTTCCAGAGGTAATGATTAGTGTAGCTTTGTATGTGCCTTTTGCTTTTGGAGCAAAGTCTATACGTACCAAACCATTACCACCACTTAGAATTTGTTTTGAGATAGAGAACACTTCTACATCACCACTTAAGGTTGCTGTAGCTGCTTCTGCGTTTTCTAAAGTATAAGTAGCAAGTACTGTTTGAGTTTCATCTACGTATGTTTCTGCAAATTCTGGCACTTGTATATTTGAAATTACAGGTGCAGCAAGTGCAGATGCACTAAAGTCTATGCTTTCGCTTTCTGTACCAGAGATGATGGTTAAAGTAGCATTAAAGATACGTGCTGCATTTGGAGCAAACTCGATTTCTACCCTACCTATACCTTCACTTACTTCTTGTGAAAGAATGGCGAAGTACTTAGCATCTGTTCCGCTTATTCTAGCAGTAGCATCTTTAGCGCCTGTCAATACGTATGATGCAATTACTGTGGTAGTTTCATTTTCTACTACAGAAGCAAATTCTGGCACTTGTAGGTTTGAAATATTTACTACAGTTTCGCCTGGGTCTTCTGTTTGTTCCAATTTAGCTATAGCTACTAGTGTAACACTTTCACTCACATCACCAGCTGAAATGGTAAGGGTAGCAGTATATAAACCAGCTGATTCTGGCAAGAATATCACTTGAAGAGAACCTTTACCATTTGTTACTTTATTGTTTTGTGCAATGAAAACATCTGCATTTGTACCACTTATACTTACACTACTCTTTGTTGCATTTTCAAGCGTATAAGTTACATTTATAGCAGTAAAATCACCCACATAAATTTCGTCAAATGCAGGAACTTGAATATTAGTAATACTTACTTGTGGAGCAGGTTCGGTTGCTACAGCAGAAATAGTAGCAGTTTGAACCGCCTTGCCTGATGTAAGAGTTAAGGTTGCTGTATATGTACCTGCTTCTGTTGGCATAAATACTATCTTCACAGAACCATTTCCACCGTTTAGTTCTGGTTGACCTAAAACAAATGCATCTTTTCCAGTTCCACTTAATTTTGCAGACACTTCTGTCGCATTTTCAAGGGTAAATGTTGCAGTAACACTTGTTGCAGTTCCCTTTTCAATAGATGTAAATGTAGGTATTACCACATTTTTAATTGCTGGTACCACTTCTGGAGCAGGTTCCACTGCCTTAGCAATAATCATAGTGGTTTCGGTTACATTACCAGATTTAATGCTTAAGGTAGCGGTATGAACACCTTTTGACTCTGGCATAAATAGGATTTTTACAGTACCCTTTCCATTTACTACACTTTGGCTTTGAATATAGAATGGAGCTTCTACAGTAGCAGTTGCACTAGTTGCATTTTCAAGTGTATAAGTAAGAGTTGCTGTAGCAGTTTCACCCACTTCTATTTGAGGGAATGTAGGTGCGGTAATATCACTAATTACTGGGTCTTTCACAACAGGTTCGTCAGAACCACCTTGTTTCACTACAGTAACAGTAAAGTCTGGGTTTTCATAATCACCATTGAATTGAACGGTTATGGTATAAGTACCATTTTCTGTTACTTCTATACTAAAGTATTTTTCGTAAACAGCATAATCACAGTTACCTAATATACCACAACCTACATAAGCTACACCATACTCTTCATCTATTATAACCTCTTGTGTTAATACTAGAGTATAATTGTTTGCTTCTGTAAATTCAAATTCGTCTAAACATTGATTATTTCCTGTTAGAATGTGGAAGTGTTCAATTACCACTTTTCCAAAACTTCCAGAAGGTGTAGTTACAATGATTTTACCTGTTAAAGTATTGAATTTAATCGTTACATCTGCAGAAGCATTAAGCGTAAAGCCAATGTTACCATCGTATGGAGCGGTAGTATAACCTGCAGAAGAATTTTTGGTATCCAAGAAATCACTACCCATCCAACCTTCTGTAGTACCTACAACCTTAAAGTTCCATGTACCTGCAGGAACATTTTTATAAGTAACTTCGTAAATACCATCTTTGTCGGCATCGGTCATGTTATTGACTGGAGAATCCTCATTGGTCCATTCAATACCACCGCACCAAATGCCAGTAGCATCGCTACCACCGTTGCCACGTACCACATAGGCAGCAGTTTCTGGCACGATTGGATCTGTATCGTCACCACCTTCTTCGCCGCCTTGGTCGCCGCCTTCGTCACCACCTTCGTCACCACCTTGCTCACCGTCAAAGGTTAAGGTTTCATACCAAACACCACCGTAGTAATATGGTTTGCTTGCATTTACTGCTAAATCTTTTGTTTGAGCTCCACCTAAACCTGCATTAAAGATAATGTTATCGGCTGCAGTTGAATCAAATGTGTATGAATAAACATCGAAACCATCTACTGTTTTATCTATTTTGGTAGCAGGAGAACCAGGCCAATCAAGAATTCCAGCACCACCTGTAGGCCAAACATAACCATTTACAGTATCCCATTCGTTGCTGTTTACATAATATAATGTAATATCATTAGGTGTTGGTTCAAGTGTCTTTGTAACATCAATTATTAGTGTCACATACCAATCTGAACCGAATGTAGCATTAATATTTAGAATATCACCTACTTTATAATCACCTACTACTATACTAAAGCCGTTAGAAGCACCACGTGTAGGATTGTAAACATAATTAGATGCTAATGCCTGTCCATTTGTACCATAATTGATTACATCAAGATTGGTCAAACCACCTATTTTTGCAGTAAAGTCTAGGTCTGTAACGGTATATGTACCTTTATATTGTGCTGTTTGGAATTCTGCATTATAACTATATGTTAGTGGCACGAATACAGGATTTGCACTATTTGGATTTACCACAAATGCTACACCTTGGTCGGTAGTAGTATCAAATACAGTAGGTGTAGGAGGAGTAGGAGGAGTAACTTCACCACCATCGTCATCGCCACCTGTATTATCTCCACCAGTGTTGTCATTTCCATTATCGTCACCACCTTCATCTTCACCATCGCCACCTTCGCTTTCAGTGTCAAAGGTTAAGGTTTCATACCAAACACCATCGTAGTAATAAGGTTTAGTAAAATCAAGTGCAATGGTAGTAGTATATGAATACCCATATTCACCATTACCATCAAAATAAACAGTAGAATAATAAGTTGGCAACTCATAACTATAGACTTCATATCCTTGATAAGTTACAGACTCCTTGTTCATGCTAAAGTAATCAGATATGCCATCTTGTGGTTCTACATTACTATCAACATTATACCATCCCCATTTGTTTACATAATATATTTTCTTAACCTCTTGAACTGCGGGGGTAATAGTTAGTTTATTTTCAGACAACCTAAATTCTATCTTGGAAACTTCTAAACTGCCGTTTACCTTCAGATTAACGCCTTTACTTGTTAGACGATAAGAACCTCCTCTTTCTATTACTTTATTGCCACCAAAATTTATAGGTGTATAATCACTATTTCCAGAACCTATTTTAAATTCTGCAGTACCTCCATTCACATCACCTATTTCCACCTCATTACCTTTGGTATAAGTTGCTACATAATAGTTCCCATCAGTAGTAGTTAATTTGTATCTCTCATCCACACCCCAATTATTTACAGTTCCGCGCAAATATATAGGTGCTAAAGGATCTGCTTTATTTACAGTACAACTTGTAGCTTGCGTTTCTGCATTATACGTAATGGTTATGTCGTATGTTCCAGTTTCTTGTATCTGAATAAGTTTGTCTTTAATCCTTTCAGAGGTATATCCATTATAACCTACAAAATCAATATTATAATAATACAAACCTTTATCCCTTGTTGTAGTTAGAGAAAAACTATATTCATTTTCTCCTACCAACTCCATTTGTGGAGCATTGTATATTGAGGAGTAATCGAATGCTCTTATTATATACTTATCAGCTTGTTGCAATTCACTTTTACACTCAATTTTGTTCGTGTTTGCATTATAAGTAAACTCCAATGTATAATAACCATACTGTTTCAATTCAACGTTCATCGTAGCAAGAGGCGCTCCACAGTTAGTCTTACATTCAAATTTAGTTTCTGAGTCCTTATTAAAATAATATAACCCTTTAGATGAACCATTATATAAACAACTATATATATTATCGCCTATATGATACATTTCTGTTATTCTATCAGCATGATCGATTCTATAGCATGACGCCTCTTTTAAAAGATTTTTAATGGGAATATCACTTAACTTAGCATACCAAACTCCATCATAATAAAAAGGTTTATTCCAATCAATAGTAAAAGTTGATTCATAGTTATGTATAACCCTATCATAAACTTCATAATCAGCTACTGTATAAGCCAACAAAGTATTGCCCAACAAAGAATATTCTGCTACAGTATTAGCACTAATATCTGTTTTATATTGTTCTCCATACTCAGAGCTATATACTGAGATTGTAGAGTGATATCCTTTGTCATAGACAACATACAAGGTTCCCTCATTGGCTTTATAATTTAAATCAAACAACTCTTGATTATATTTAGCCTCATCAAAAGTATTATACCAAGCAGGAACAGGCATAGAAGAGTCTTCATCTAAACCACAATACCTAGAACATGTTTGAGTTATTTCATTAGAGAACTCAGAATTTTCATCTCCGAAATTTGTTTTATAAGTACATTTAACATAAACAACATCATTAAATGGTATCTCGGCCTTATAAAGCACTAACCCATTCATGTACATAGAAGTAGGTTGTCCACTAATAGTCTTATAAGGACTTTTATCAGACTTATTTTTATACCCATAAAACACAATATCTGTTGTCGTACATGTTGCAGGCGCATACACGGTCACCTTTTGGGTATAAGTCTCTGCCATAAGCGTACTGAGCACGCCAAAGAGCAATACTAAAAATGTAATAATTCTTTTCATAAGCATTTATTTTAAAATTGTTATTAATTTCTTCTTTGAAAATCTTTAGTTTGGTTTAATAATTTCCTCAATATCTGCAATATAAATTTTACGCAAACGTTTTCGGATGAGCGCACAAAAAAAGCCATTTCACCCGAGGGTAAAACAGCTTAGACGCAGTAATGTCGCAAAGTCAAGATTATTCGCGCGCCATGTATGTATGTATGTATGTATGTATGTATGTATGTATGTATGTATGTATAGCTGTACAAGCATTGTTAATGCCTGCAACACATACATTCATATTTAATACACCACACATCATAAAGCAAAAGTATTAAAATATTTTAAAATACCATAACATTTCTACAACTTTTTATAAAATATCGTAGGAAAATTTTTCACTCCAACAGTGAGCCTTCGTTTGAGCAGTTTGGGTTGGAGATGCCTAGGATTTCTGAGATGGTAGGTGATAGCATAAGGGCAGATTTGCTGTCGTTTACCTTTTGGTGTTTGATGTTGCCACCCCAAAGCATCAAAAGCACAGATTGGTTGAGTTTATTGCAAAAATCTGTCTTTTTGCCCTTGGCATCTACTTCGTAATATCCTACTTGTAGGCTATAAATAAGGTCACCGGCATTTTGAGGGTGATATGAGAAGTTGTGATTTATGGTTTTTAAAAGATAAGAAGGCCACACATTTGACACTCCCGGAATGGTAGAGAAAAACTCTATAGCCTTGTCTTGCAACTCTTTAAACGACACTTTTTTGTCTTCTGCCATTTTTCTATCCAAATAAATATGTCCATCGTAGCAAGCTTGCACCCATTTATATTTACCATAGTGTGCCATTAGGTATGAGTTTAGAAGCGCAGCATAACGCCCAGAATTGAACTCCTTGTAGGTAATGCGATTGTTGTATGGTTTGGTAGGTTTCATAGTTCTATCCGAGATAAGATAAACCACCACATTTTCTTTCTTAAACCTTTTTTCTATAGCATCAAGGAATGCTGCCAAATCTTTGTCCAATCTTAAATATGCATCTTCTAGCTCAACCGTAATGCCCTCACTATCGTTTAAACAAAAGTTTTGAAGCTCGTAGTTTACGTACAACAAATCTGGGAAAATATCTTTGCCCAACTTTTCTGAATCTATGGTCTTAAGTGCCATGTCGGTAATCATGGCATTTGCAAAAGGCGAAGTGGCAAAGTTTGAATACATTTTAGTACCATTGCATGCTTCTTTTAGTTTGTATTTAAAACCTTTTGCTCCACTACTTGCCGACACGTAATAGCCCGCAGGCAAAAGCGGTTCCCAATCTTTGTCTATAAACGCATCTACTCCATGTTTCATAACCCATTCTGGCAATGCTGCGGTGTAGTAAGTCGAAGACGCCCAATTGCCAGTTTTCTTATCTATCCAAAATGGTATGCCACTATGACCAATGCTATAAATGGCATTTTCTGCATTGAATGCAATAGAATAAATCTTGGATTTTCCAAAGGTATATTCGTTTAACTCATCTGCCACTGTGGTGCAAATGAGCGACTGAGCAGAGTAATTTTCTGCACCACCTACAGCTTTCACTGCATTGTCTTGCAAAAAAGACTGCATTTTATACG
This sequence comes from Candidatus Enterocola sp., assembly GCA_045633865.1. Lineage (GTDB taxonomy): Bacteria > Bacteroidota > Bacteroidia > Bacteroidales > Paludibacteraceae > Enterocola. The sequence continues at coordinate 79,294 of JAZQZD010000009.1, read as the reverse complement.
ATTTCGGATTGTAAAAAGCATTGGTGCAGATGCCGTGAGAATATGGGGTGGCACCAGTGGAAAGACTTGCCAAGTCGGCAGATTTTCCTGCGTAATGGTATGGATAAAGAATATTGTTGAAATATGCACCTTCGGAAATCAATCTTTTAAACCCTTGATTTCCAAACTCATCCATAAACATATTTAAGTAATCTTCTCTAAGTCCGCTCACTTGTATGCCCACAATCAAGGCAGGTTTTGTTTGGCAGAAAGCCAAGGAAGATATAAATAGCGCTAATAGTGTAATTAAATACTTTTTCATATAAAAAATCTTTGTACCCGCACAAAACGGAGTACAAAGATATAAATTCCCTCACTAAAACTCAAATCTAATATTACCTAATGCATTGATTCCTGCTTGTGGCAGATAGTATGCTTCATCGTAACGCACGCCAGAGTAAATACCAGACCAAGCAAAAGCATTTGCCTCATACATAGTGTTGAATAGGTTGTTTATTTGCACGCCAAAGCGAATAGACTTGTCTTTTGGCAGAGCCAATTTGTACGACAAATCTACCGAAGACACACAATAAGGGTCGATGGTTAAGTTTTCGTTCATACCATTGGTAATATACTGTTTACTAACGTATTGTGTACGCCAAACACCTGTAAAACCATGAGTATGAAAATCTAGTGCAATGCCAGCAATAATGCTTGGAGAGTATGCAATTGTGCTCTCGCCTATATAAAACGCATCTGTGGCGTAGGTGTCGTCGTTGTACACATATTCTGTGTAGTCAAGTATTTTGTTTTGGCTAAATGTGGCATTTGCAGATATTTTAATCCAAGAAAGTGGCTCTGAAGACACTGTAAGTTCTATACCTCTACGGTAACTTTCTGGCACATTCATATAAAGTGCCTCGTATGTGTCTGGGTTTTGCTCGCCTGTAAGCACAAGTTGGTCTTTATACCACATATAGTAGAAATTCACACCCAAATTGATGTATTTATGTTCAAATTGGTAGCCAAATTCTAGGTCTAGAAGTCTTTCTGCCCTTGGCTCGCTACCGATAGGCGCATTTGTAAAGTCTTTTCTTGTTGGTTCTCTGTTTGCCATAGCAAAAGAAGAATACACTTTGTGATAATTGCAGAAATTGTAAAGAATTCCCACTTTAGGATTTACAAAATGGAAATGTTTATCTAAATCCATTTTTAGCATATCGCCTGTGGAATAATCAAACACGTCGTCGTAGCCGTTAATCTTCTGATTTACATAACGATATTGCACGTCACCGTAAAGATGGAATCCTTTAAATGCCTCCCAATTAATTTTTGCATAAATATTGCCATCGTGTTTAAGCGATGAGTTTCTGTAATACTCTGTAGGAGCGGTCAAATTTACAGCATCTGCCACTTCAATCACCTTGCCAAAGTGGTCGCCACCGTATGTGCTCCACGCTGCACCAATCGACAAATCTACAGAGTTGTTTTTATAGTTTGCCGATGTCACCAAACCTCCAAAGTGGTTGAACATATGTTTTTGACGAATAAGATTGCTTTCTTCTAGCAGATTGCCCTCTTTGTCTACCATTGTGGTGAGTTTATACTCCTCTAGTGTGCGAGCATTTTTGTATTGGTCGTAATAACCATTGCCGTAGGTATAGTGAAGAGTGGCGTTTAAGTTCCAACTTGCATTGAAGTTGTGAGTAAGTTGAAGTTGGTTGTTTATCTGCAAATAATTGTCTTTTTGGTTGTCGTAGAAACCAATAATATTGCCTTCTTTGTCTTCGATAGCACCGCAAGGGTTGTATCTTCTGTTTTCTTCCATTTGGTCTTTTGTAATGCCGTCCCAAGCATTGTAAGTTTGCTCCTTGCCACCAAAAGAAAGAAGTTTTACGATAGTGTTGTCGCTATAGTAACCTGCTTGAAGCATATAAGAAACTAGGTCGGAAGTGGCTCTTTCCATATATCCGTCGGAATAAATGTGAGAAAGTTTGCCGTCTATTGCCCAATGTCCTCCAAGTAAACCAGAAGAAACTCTCACAGCTTCTTTGTTGGTGTTGAAACTACCATAAGACAAATCTACTTCACCACCAAATTTGGCAGGGATATTGTCGGTAGTCATATTTATGGCACCACCAAAAGCACCTGTACCATTTGTAGAAGCACCTGCACCGCGCACCACTTGAATATTGCCCATTGAAGACATCAAGTCTGGTGTGTTTACCCAATACACTTTGTGACTCTCTGCATCGTTCATAGGCACACCATTTGTGGTAACATTTATGCGTGAGCCATCGTAACCACGCATTCTTATTTCGGTGTAGCCTACCCCGTTGCCTGCGTCGGACATAGCCACCACAGAAGGCAGACTCTCTAGCAGATATGGTATATCTCTACCATAATTGTTTTCTTTAATCTGATTTTCATCTATAGCAGAATATGCCATAGGGGTTGTAGAAGAGACTTTGTTGGCACTCACATTTATTTCTGCCAACTCATAGTGACGTATGCTGTCTGCATACAACTCGTCTTGTGCCTTAGCATTTGCACAAAGACACATCATGGCGCAAAGCGACCATAAGTAGTTTTTTTTCATAAAAATTTTAGTAAAATTACAGAAAATGGGGTAACATATTTCTGCATCCCTCCTGGTATCAGCATTATCCGTATCCAGTACAATGGGTTTGATCTCAGCCTGAAAGTAAGGCACCCCGGTTAAATTAACACTGTAAACAGTTTATAAAATCTGTTTGTACTACAAACTGTTCACAGTGCAAAAGTATATAAAAAATTTTTTATTGCAAAAAATTAAGAAAATTAGTTTCGTCTAAAATGATTTTAAAAGAGGGAGTTTTAGGCGTCCCGAAGTCTGAGAAACCGGAGTGTACACGGAGTACTCGAGGATTTCGAAGACGAGGGCAACGAGAAAATCACCTTTTAAAATTATTTTAAAATCACAGCTCTCTTCTTCTTACCATCTACTTTGGCAACCAAAGGAGTTGACGAACGCACCCATTTAAGGTATTTGTTTTCCTCTATTACTTCTAGAGTTTCAAGGAAGTCTTCGTTGAAGCATTCTTCCTCGTCGTAACTATCCACAGTAAGATATGCACTACCACAAGAAGTAAGGTTTTGGAAGAAGTGAGTACCTTGGCTAGGGTCTATGTGATAACTTGTTTCACCTGCCTCCACTATCACCTTGGCACCAGTAATATGAGGCCACTTCACAGGAATACCAAGCCATGTATCGCTACTTCCCCAACGACCAGGTCCAATAAGGATATAAGGTCTATTTTCTTTAAGCATTTGCTTATTGTACTTGTCGATGTCGTAGGCAATAAGTTGGTTGTTTGAAGGGTTGAACATGCCTTTTTTCACATAAAGCACATCGTAAATATCCTCCAAAATACCATTACCAAGGGCTTGTTTTGATGTTATCAAAGTTTTTTCCTGTGGAACAAGGGTTAAATCTTCGTCAATTGCCTTGTTTGGGTCCACAATAGGTCTTATTTGAAGAAGATAAAATCTATTTTGCTCATTTTTTTCGTAATCTAGATTTACTGCAAATTCCACTTCCACAGGGCGACCCATTTCTCTTTCACCCACTTTCAGCACCTTGTCGATAATATCCGCAAGCGGGAACACATCGTGCTCCAAGATATTTGCAAAAGTAATCACCTTTCTACCACCTTCATACAAACCATCACGAATAATTTGGTCGTATGGGTCGAAAGTAGAAGCAATATACTTAAGTGTACCGTCTTTTTCGGCATCACGCACATGTATTCTATGCAAGTTGAAACCATCATCTACAAGTGGTTTGAAGGTATCTGCCGAAATATCTAGTGCATTAAAATATGTTTGAGTTTCGTTTAGAGCAAACTCTAACGAACTGGTTTGCAAAATATTGTGTGGATGTTTTGGAGAAAAACGTAAAGTTTGACCACCGTCAACAATATATTTTCCAAGTCCTAATGCCACATTTACCACACCATCTTCTGGTTTTTCATCGCCAATAGGATAATAGTTGAGCGAACGTGCCACCCCAGAGAATGAAGGATAAAATCTATCTCCGTATGCTTTACCACACACTTCTTGTAGCACCACAGCCATCTTTTCACGAGAGATAACATTCTTTGTAGCAGTCATATAGCTTCTACTTCCGCTATAATACACAGAAGCATACACCGCCTTGATAGCCTCGCCAAGTTTCATTAAAGTAGATTTTACATCATCTTTGTTGTTTGGTACCATGTAGGTAGAATACACCCCTGCAAATGGTTGATAATGAGCATCTTCAAGTAGCGAAGACGAACGCACAGCAATAGGAGTATCAATTACATTGACAAATGCTCTTAGGTCTGCCCACACATCTTCTGGTATCTTAGCCTCTAGGAAATGGTTTAAAATTTCCTCATCAGATAGGTTTTCTGAATACGCAATATCGTACAGATTGTTTTGCTCCATAAATTCGTCGAACTTATCTGTACAAATCACCACAGTCTTTGGGATAACTATCTGAGTGGTATCATAGTCGAAAAACTCCTCGTTGCGCTTAGAAATAAGGTCTAGAAAGGCAAGTCCACGTCCTTTTCCACCCATAGAAGCATCGCCAATGCGAGCAAAATTTGAATAACTATCAAATCTATCGCTTTGGAACACAGCCACCACACCTTTGTTTTTCACCTTTCTATAGTAGACAATAGCATCAAAGATGATTTTGCGTGCTTCATCCACCTCTTCTATAGACTCTACCTTCAAGTCTCTTAAAAACTCAGCTAGTGGGAACATAGCACGAGAATAAAGCCAACGAGAAAGGTGGTTTTTAGACAAGTGATGAAATAAAGATTCTGCAGGAATATTAAAGATTTTTTGTTGTAAATCCTTCAAATTTCTCACTACAGCCACCACCCAATTGGTATTTGGGTCTATGAAATTAAAGTCACCGAAACCAAAGTTTTTGGTAACAGCCTCTTTAAGTTCTAGGTGCATCAAAGAATTATTCTTATTGATAAAATGTGCTTGAAGTGCATCAGCTTTTGGTTTGTTTACCTCTTCAGACGATTCAATAATTATAGGTAAAAACTTATCTTTTTCTCTAATATATTCGCACAATTCTATACCAGAATTAGCATAAATTTCTCCGTCCTTTGGGAAACGCACATCGGTAACAAGCCCCAAAAGATTTTTTTGATATTTATCGTAAAGTGCTTTTGCCTCTTCAAAGTTACGAGCAAGAAGAATTTTTGGTCTGCCACGCATACGAAGCATTTGCTCGTGCTCATTTAAGGCTTCTGTCATAAATGAACGCGACTGCAAAAAGACGTGTTTGTAAAGATACGGAAGCAGTGCCGAATAGAAATGTATAGAGTCTTCTACAAATAAAATTGCCTGCACACCTACAGATTGCACATCTCGATCTACATTCATTTTATCCTCTAGAAGTTTTACTATAGCAAGCAAAATATCTGGTTCGCCAAGCCAATTGAATGTATAATCAATAGCCGTTAGGTCTTCACCTGCGAATACCCTTTGAAACACCTCTCTTGAAAAAGGCGTTAACAACACAACTGGCGTGGTTGGGAAATGATCTTTAAGTTCTTTTGCGTACTCAAATACAGAACTATTTTCCTTTGAAGGCATGATAATAAATAAGTCGTAAGAGGTCATTTTTATCAATTCCTCTGCTTCCTCTCTATTTGATGCCTTGGTAAAACGAGGCGGATACCTCAAGTTTAAAGAAGTGTATTCATTAAAAATAAGCTCATCTATTCTACCATCTTCTTCTAGCATAAAAGCATCATACTTACTCGCTATGAGCAAAATATTGTAGATACGTCCCATCATAAGATTGGCAAACGACGTATCTTTAAAATACATTTTCTTTATATTTCCCTTATTCATCCTAATGTATATGATGTTGCGTTTAACACTGCTATTAGTTGTGATGTTTCTTCCAAAGTGATTTCTACTTTATATCTAGAAATAGTTCTTCCTGTTTTGATAGGAGTTGCCACTGCTAGCAAAGTGCCTTGTTTGACTGATTTTATAAAATCTATAGTAGAGTTTAGAGTCACTGTTTGGCTACCATTGGCATTTGCTGCCACAGCCAAAGCATAATCTCCTAATGTAAACAAAACTCCACCATTTACAAGTCCTAAACCATTGTGATGAGTTTCATTTATCTTTAGTCTGCAAATAGCCTTTTCAGATGAAGCCTCTAACACTTGTACACCTATACTCTTTGCAAATTTATCTTTTTCCGTATTATTTTCCATACTTTTGGGTATAAAAAAACCCTCTTAGTAAAATACCTTGAGGGTTTTCAGTATCCATTTATAAATTTATTATTTTGAGAAGAAGAAATCGCAACGGCGATTTTTTTGTTCTGCTTTTGGAGGGTTTGGCAACTTACCTTGTGGTTGTGTTGTAATTCTTGATTCTTCGATACCAGCTTTAACAAGTGCTGCTTTAACAGCTTCAACACGTCTTTGACTTAGTTTTAAGTTGTAATCGTTGCTTCCTGGGAAGTCGCAGTAACCACGAATTTCAACTTTAAGTTCTGGATCTGCATTTAGTTTTGCAACAACTTTTTCTATATTCTTTTTAGCTTTTGCATCAAGAGAAGACTTGTCGAAAGCATAATAAACAGATTCGTCATAATTTACAGAAGGATCTATACCTAAAGCTGAGAATACTTGTTTAACTTCATCGCAGCAAGAAATTGCTTCTTGTGGAATGCTTTCACCCCAATAGTTTACAAATGCACCTTTAGGAGTATTTGGTTCACGGTCACGGAAGTTTGCTACACCGTCATTGTCGTCGTCTGGAGTAACTGCATTGTAGTCTTCTAGAGCTTGGATACGTGGTAAGATATTGTTAGCAACAGTATCTTCTAGAGCTTTAACACGTTTCTTCAAGCTGTCGATATCTTGTACTAAACCTTTTTCTCCAGATACAAGTTGGCGATATTCATACATTGAGATATTTCTCATGTGTCCACCTTCTCTGCCTTCTTGTAAGAATTTAACACGAAGGTTTGCATTTACATAGAATTGACCATCATTCATGGTACCTTTTGTGTAGTGTTCACCTTCGAAGTTGTCTTTGTTTGTTACACGATAATAAGCACCAAGACCTACTGCTAAGTATTTGTTAATGTTATATTCTACATTTAAACCCAATGGAATTGAGATTGAGGTACCATAACCACTACCATCTTGACCAATGCCTTTTGGAGTGTTTAAACCAGGAGCAGAACCTTCAACTGGTGTAGAAACACATTCGTACCAAATAAGACCAACACCTGCGTTTAAGTATAAATTCCAAGCTGCAGATTTACGATATTGACCAAAAAGGTTGAACATGTTCACTGATGCCATCAAAGAAGGAGCATACATATTACCCTTGAAAGAGTTACGACCCCAATCTGTTGAACCAGTAACACCTTGATATGGCATATATTGGAAGTTTAATAATAAACCCCAAACTGGATTCCATGTATATTCAGCTTCCAAACCAATAGTCCAAGAAACTTTAGACGCAGAAAGAATTTGGTCAAAGTTTTGTTTTACGTCACCGTCAAATTGTGACATACCAACATTAAGACTTAATGACCAGTGAGAGAAATCTTTAAAATCATTTAAAGCTCTTGTATTCTCTTCTGCATTCTTAACTTCAGCAGATTCAGCTTCTAAACTAGTTACAACAGCTTCCTCTGCAGAAAATGCAGGGATAGACAATATAGATAAAACGCTTAAAAGGGCGAAAATCTTTTTCATGTTTACATTTTTTTAGAAATTCAGCAACAAAATTAATAAAAAAAAATAATTAATGCACATTTATTACAAAAAAAAATGCAGTTTTCAATCATTTTTTATATAATATCGCCAAAAAGTGTAATTGCACTCGCATCTTTTATCTTAACTCGCACTAAATCACCCACTTTTTGACCCTGATTGTCAAACAATACAACCTTGTTTTGAGAGGTTCTTCCTGACAGTTGTTCGCGTGAGCGTTTTGAATAACCTTCAACCAAAACTTCGAACTCTTTTCCTATGTCGTTTTTGTTACTTTGAAGAGAAAGTTCCATTTGCAAATCTATCATTTCTTGCAGACGACGAAGTTTCACTTCCTCTGGCACATCATCTGGCAAATTCTTTGAGGCATATGTGCCTTTTCTCTCAGAATATTTAAACATAAACGCACTATCATACCCTACTTCACGCATCAAACTTAGAGTTTCCTGATGGTCTTCTTCTGTTTCTGAATGAAAACCTGTGAACATATCTGTAGAAATACCACAATCTGGTATATGCTTTCTAATCAAGGCAATACGTTCTAGATACCACTCACGAGTATATTTTCTGTTCATAAGTTTTAGTATTCTAGAACTTCCAGATTGTACTGGCAAGTGAATATGCTTGCAAAGGTTTGGATATTTGCTTATCACAATAATTGTTTCCTCGCTCATATCCTTTGGATGGGAAGTAGTAAATCTTATTCTAATGCCCGGAATAGCCTGAGCAAGATTTTCAAGAAGTCCTGCAAAATTTAGACCCTCAAAATTGTATGAGTTTACGTTTTGACCTAGAAGGGTAACCTCCTTATAACCACGATTGTACAAATCTTGCACCTCATTTAATATACTATTGTATGGACGAGAGCGTTCACGACCACGAGTATAAGGCACAATACAATATGAGCAGAAATTGTTGCAACCACGCATAATAGAAACAAAACCAGAAATGCGATTTCCACCTATACGCCTAGGAAGCACATCTTTGTAGGTCTCGGTAAGAGAAAGATCTATATTCATAGATTTTTCGCCTTGCTCTGCTTGCGCAATCAAGTTTGGTAAATCTAAATATGCGTCAGGACCAGCAACCAAATCTACTGCAGGGTGCTCAAGAAGTTCTTTTTGCATACGCTCTGCCATACAACCAATTACGCCCACCTTTAGGTTTTTCTTTTTGCGTTTTAGTTGACGAAAAAATTCTAGTCGAGACATTGCCTTCACCTCAGCATGTTCACGAATAGAACAAGTATTGATAAAAACTGCATCTGCCTCATCTATCGACTCGCAAAGTTCATAATCTGCCATTTTCATTACTGCTGCCACCACTTCGCTATCTGCAAAGTTCATTTGACAACCGTATGTTTCTATAAATAATTTTTTGCTCATAATCACAATAATAATACAATCTGCAAATATAGTAATTTTTTAGGAATTTTGCGAGTAAGCGAGAGCAGAAGCAAAGCTTGCTTTGATTATGCCGAGCGAGAGCAAAATCACGAGCGAAGCGAGTAGTGCGAGTAAGCGAGAGCAATGATAAGCTTGCTTAAGCATTGCCGAATGTTGCGATTAAGTGAGAGCAGAGATTAAATTTATTTAAGCTATGCCGAACGTGAGCAACTTCAGCGAAGCTAACGTGAGCAAAATCACGAGCGAAGCGAGTAACTTGAGCAGCGAAAGCAAACGATTGAGCAAACGATTGAATAAATATTTAGTTAATTTATGTTAAATTATACGCTTTTTACTCGCAATCGATTGCGGTTTCAAAAAATTGTTATACATTTGCAATGAATTCACGTAAAAATTAAGTTTTTTCATAGTTTAAGGTTTAGAAGAGATAAGGGAGGGCGACCTTCCTTTTCTTTTATTTTATACGGTAAGAATTCCTTCTAAACCGACTGCGACATTTTTTTTAAAAATTATCGTTGGGATTAATTTAAGAGACAAAATTTGATTATTTAGAAAAGAAAGGTTACCTTTGCATAGTAATCCCAACGAAAGAGAGTCTCGAGAACACAAAGTACGAGATTCTTTTTATTTTGTAAATTCATTTTACAAATCTATTGCTGGCGTCAGCTAAAACAAATCTATTTGTGTTAGTTTACGCAGTTTATTTTTTGCTAATTCAAATAATTAAAATATAAAAATTATGGCTATTACTTACATGTCAAAAGAGGGGTATGACAAACTCCTGAAAGAAATTGCACACTTAGAAAGCGTGGAAAGACCACGTATTATTAATGCTATCTCTGAAGCTAGAGATAAAGGTGACTTATCTGAAAATGCAGAATACGATTCAGCTAAAGAAGCACAAGGTCTGCTTGAAGCTAAGATATCTCAACTAAAAGCTACATTATTAAATGTACGTATCATTGACGAAAGCTTAATTTCTACCGATAGTGTTCAAATTTTAAGCAAAGTGACTATCCGCAACACCAAAACAAACCAACAAATGACATACACCCTTGTATCTGAAGCAGAAGCAAACTTAAGAGAAGGTAAAATGTCTATCGGTACTCCTATTGCAAAAGCGCTTATCGGCAAAAAGAAAGGCGATGTTGTTCCAGTTACAACCCCTTCTGGCATAATTGAATTTGAAATTGTTGATTTAGGTATCTAATATTATGGCAACAATATTTAGCAGAATAGTAGCTGGTGAAATTCCTAGTTATAAGGTTGCTGAGAACGACAAGTTTTATGCATTCTTGGATATTAATCCTTTAGTAAAAGGTCACACACTAGTTATTCCAAAACAAGAGGTTGATTATATCTTCGACCTTAGCGACGAAGACCTTGCAGAAATGCAAGTATTCGCAAAAAAAGTAGCTGCTGCTATTAAGTCTGCATTCCCATGTATTAAAGTAGGTCAAGCAGTGATTGGATTGGAAGTACCTCACGCACATATCCACCTTATTCCTATCCAAAAGGAAAGCGATATGCTGTTCTCCAGCCCAAAACTTAAACTCACAGCAGAAGAGTTTAAAGAAATCGCTGAAAAGATTCAAGCAGAGTTCTAATAAAAAATCCCGAAATTTTCATTTCGGGATTTTTTGTGTTTTATATTTAAATTACCTCTTTAATCTAGAGTTTTAAAGAGGTAAATTCAAGGCTTGCGAAGTCCGAGAAACCGGAGTTTACTAAACGTAAATGAGGATTTCGAGGACGAGTATAACGCAGAAGTTACCCTTTAAAACTCTAGATTATTTGGTGTTCTTGGGAATGGTATAACATCACGGATGTTAGACATACCTGTTACGAATAGGAGTAGACGCTCAAAACCTAAACCGAAGCCAGAGTGAGGAGCAGAACCCCAACGACGTGTATTTAGATACCACCAAATATCTTTTTCTGGCACTCCCATTTCAGCAGCACGAGTTTTTAGTTTTTCGTAGTCTGCTTCACGTTCAGAACCACCAATGATTTCACCAATTTTTGGGAATAAAACGTCCATAGCACGTACAGTTTTGCCATCTTCGTTTTGTTTCATATAGAAAGATTTGATTTCTTTTGGGTAGTCTGTTAAGATAACAGGACGTTTGAAGTGTTCTTCCACTAAATAACGTTCGTGTTCAGACTGAAGGTCGATACCCCAACCCACTTTGAATTCAAATTTTTTGCCATTTTTCACAGCTTCTTCAAGAATTTGAACACCTTCTGTATAGGTTAAACGAACGAAATCATTTGCTAGCACAAAGTTGATTCTGTCTATCAATTCTTTATCAAACATATCGTTTAAGAATTGAATATCGTCTTTACAGTTTTCTAGAGCCCATGTTAAACAGAATTTCACGAAATCTTCTGCTAGTTGCATATTGTCCTTAATGTCGTAGAAAGACATTTCTGGTTCTATCATCCAGAATTCTGAAAGGTGACGAGGAGTATTTGAGTTCTCTGCACGGAATGTAGGACCAAAGGTGTAAATTTCACCTAGAGAAAGAGCACCAAGCTCACCTTCTAGCTGACCAGACACAGTAAGAGAAGCATGTTTTCCGTAGAAATCTTGATTGTAATCTACTTTTCCATCTTCTGTTTTAGGAAGATTTTCTAAATCCATAGTGGTCACAGTAAACATTTGACCTGCACCTTCACAGTCTGATGCAGTGATAAGTGGTGTATGGAAATAATAGAAACCTCTTTGGTGGAAGAAAGTGTGAATAGCCATTGCCATATTGTGGCGAATACGGAACACAGCACCAAATGTATTGGTACGAGGACGTAAATATGCTATTTCACGAAGGAACTCCATAGAGTGTCCTTTCTTTTGTAGTGGATATGTTTCTGGGTCTGCTTCTCCGTAAACTTCAATGCTAGTAGCTTGAATTTCTACAGATTGGCCTTTACCCATAGATTGCACTAGAGTACCTGTTACACCAATACAAGCACCAGTTGTTATTTTCTTAAGCTCATTTTCATCAAAATTTGCATTATCAACAACTATCTGGATATTATTAATAGTAGAACCATCGTTTAGAGCGATGAAACTTACATTTTTGTTACCACGACGGGTTCTCACCCAACCTTTAACAATGATTTCTTCTCCGTAGCAAGTCATTTGTAATGCTTTTGCTACCTTAATTCTGCCTAAAACACTCATAATTTTAAATTGAGTCGCAAAGTTATTATTTTTTTTTAATTAAAACAACATAGTTACACCGGCAAGACCATTTATACCAAAATTACGATAACCATAATAAGTATCAGCCTTTTGGTTTGCTAGATTTTTGCCTTTAATGAACACGGTTAGCCAGTCTAGAGCCTTGTAAGAAGCCCACACATCCACGTCGTGAATATCGTTCATTCTCACAACTTCGCCTGCCACCATAGCTTTTCTATCGGCTAACATTTTATATGAAAGACCCACTTCCCATTTTTCTAAGAAGCGGTATGTTCCTGAAAATTCAACCTTCCATGAAGGTTTTTGCCATGCATAGGCATTTTCTTTCACACCCCAATAACTATAACCAGCAGTTAGTCCTAAATTCAAACCTTTTACGTAATCAAAATACAAACCTGCTTCTACATTTACATTATGTGTTGTACTCTCTGTTACTACATCAAATGTATTTGTATATTTGTTTGCATCTACCACATGGTTTACGTAATAATATTGGTCTAAAATTAGATTATAATCAAAACCAACATTAAACAACAGACCTTCCATAATGCGAATTTTTAAACCTAAATTTAAATCAAATGGAGTATATGTAGGAGAAACTTCCAAATCTGGGGTGATATATGGGTTTTCTCTTAATATCTCATAGTAATAATTTGGCTTATAATCGCCACCAATACCACCATATAGATAGAAAATATCTGGCACTATGCCTACGTGAGCACTGATTTCTGCAGAACCAGTTACAGGGCGTTGGGCATGTTCATTGAAATCTACAAAAAGGTTACCACCCAAATTTACTTCCCAATCTTCGCCATGAAGTTTATAGAACGGAGTAAATTTAAGTATCCCTGCTGTGTGAGGGTGACTTTCTTCTGCCTTTGTATTCATATTTAAAATATCAATATCAGCATCTACTTCTGCACCTAGCTCACCTTTACCTACATGACCTGCTAGTTCCACACCAGCCTTAATCATGTGAGCATCAATATTAAAGTTTCTCGCAAAATATTTATAACCTAAATGTGTATGATAATGAATTTTGCTTTTATGGTCTGTAGAATAGAGTTTTAGATAGAAATCCACGTCGGAATTTGTACCTATTGTATCCTTCATCAAATCTTCTAAATCTGTACTCAAACCATAATAATCGTAGCTATTAAATTTGTATGAAACACCTGTTTCAAGTTTAGACTTTTTGAAACTTGTCTCATAATTTAGGCCTAAATCTGTAATTTGGTCCATAGCACGAGGCTTTGTACCATCTGCTAATGTAATATTACCAAAGGCACCATTGTGTTTCAAAGACACGTCTAACAAATGTTTTTCCTTTTCAATAAGTGGGTAATAAAACTCACCTAGAGTTTGCCAATAAAAACCTAAACCAGCTTTAAACATTCCTTTTTTTCTTCCTGGCACAGAGTCGCTTTTAGCTTCATACTCAGTTGGATCTTGCACTGTAGCAGACTTTTCTGTTTTTTCTACCTTAGACCATGTTGTATAAGTAATTTCTGGTTGTTCTACTTCTATCACTTCTTTTTGTGGAGTAGGACTTATTTTTTTCGCATTTGCTACCACAGGGTCATATTCTCTCTCTACTGTAAGGTCTCTAGAAACTTCTTCTTGAGAAAAAACTGTTAATACAGAACCTAAAGCTAATGCTATTATTAAAAATCTCTTCATTTTATTATTGGTTAGATACTGTTTCTGACTCTTTTTTATTAATTAACTCCAATCTAGACGCAATGGCATCAGAAATTATTTTATCATCTGCCACATAATTATCTTTTAGGCTCAATAAATATTGTTTAGCCTCAAAATATCTTTCTTTTTGAATATAAACATCTGCTAGTAAGATAAATGATTTTGCTAAATAATGTTGGTGTGGAGTGCCTTTTTCAATATAAGAGAACACTTCTGCCTCTGCCTTATCTAGTTGATTTTTAGAATAATAATAGTTTGCTAACTCATATTTTGCCTCTGCACCATAAATATTTCGAGTATCAGCAGACAATGCCACCATATCTTCTAATGCAGAATCTATCTTTGATTGTGCTTGATAAGATTTAAATCTATCGTAGCGAGCCTCTGCAATCATCTCATCATCTGTAGAAGCGTTGATAATATCAGAAGACACTTCTATGGTTTTATTATAGTCTTTTAGATTATATGCACAACGCAAGATACCCAATTTTGCTGTTTGTTTGTTTTCAACGCTAGCTATTTGGTTCAATCTTGTATAATATTTTAGTGCATCCTCATATTTTTGCATATTATATGCCATAGAAGAAGCACGTAGAAGAGAGAATTCCACATTAGGATTTTCTGTACTATCTAATATTTTTGCATAAATGTCTAACGACTCTGAATATTTCTTTTCTTGGTAATAACTATTCGCTAAATAATATTTAGCAAGAGCATTGTATTTTCCTTGAGGATACATATTTATGTATTTTTCAAGAGCAGTACTAGCTTCTGCATAGTTATTTTTAAAATAAATCTTCTCAGCCGCCTTGTATTGAAGTGAATCTTCTTTTGTAGTAGAAGATTTGCCTAATTGTTGAGCCAATTGGTTGAATTCATCCACCTTATTGTTGTCCACCATTATACTTTCTAGAGCAGAAAGAGCTGTTGCTGCCTCTTCTGTATTAGGATAACTTACAGCCACTTTCTTATAGGTAGCTGTTGCTTCTGCCACTTTTCCAGAGTTATATTGAAGCATTGCTATCTGAAGTTGAGCTTTTCTCACTACAGGATTTGAAACAGGGAACTTGCTCGCTATATCATTAAATGTAGATATCGCTTCATCATTTTTTTCTAGTGCAATATATGCCTTACCAATTTCAAACAAAGCGTCGTCATTCCAATCCGACTTAGGAAAACGAGTTTGTAAGTCTTTAAGAGTTACTATTTTATCATTATATTTCTTTTGAAGACCTAACACAAATGCTTTTTGATACAATGCATAATCAACTCCAGCATAAGTACCACCTACTTGAATAGATTGATTATAAGAACTTAATGCTTGTTCAAAACTTCTTTCTAAGAAATAGCAATCACCTATTCTATTCAATGCATCAAGGCGCATTACTGGATTTACCTTTTCTATCTTTTCATATTTTCTAAACCAATATGCAGAATTTTGATACTCTTTTTTATTCCAGAAAATATATGCAATATTATATTGAGCAAAACGATATTCATCTTGGTCTATAGAGATTGTTTTCTTAAGATATAAATCAAATTGTTCTTTTGCTTCATCATATTTTTTACTACGATACAAGCATTCTCCATACCAAAAATGAGCACGAGCAGTAATATCTGCATTGTACGACTTCTCCTTTATCAAGGTTTGAAGGTTTGCCATTGCATCTGAATACTTTCTATTGGCAATAGCATCTGTAGCCATACCAAAAAGCACTCTTTGTTCTGCTTCTTTTACCACACGGTCATTTGAATTCAAATTCTTAATAGAAGCATATGCTTGAGAATAGTTCGTAGTTGTTAGATAAGAAGATATTAGATATTCATGTACCTTTTCCTTATGTTGAGAATTTGGGAATTCCTTAAGGAATCTTTCAAACGCCTGCACATATTCATTAAATGCAGAATATGAAAGTTCGTATGTTAGAAGTGCATAATTATAAAGAGCATCCTCTTGTATTTGTTTATCAAAGTCGAGACGAGAGGCTTTGTCAAAAGACATACGAGCATTTTTCTTATCTGCAAGTTTAAGATATGACATAGCTGTATGGAAATAACTATTTTGGCCTAACTTATCTTTTTCGCTTGTAGATTTTGCCAAAGTTTTTACAGCCTTATCGTATTTTTCTATGTTGTAATAAGACATACCCCAAACATACCAATCTTCACGGGTCATTTTTTTACTTAACTTCTGATATTTTTCTAGAAGTTCTATTGTTTTGGCATATTCCTTATTATTAAACTTGCAAACAGCCAATATTTTATATACCTCTGCTTTTTCCTTTTTAAGTTCGCCAGAAGATATTATTTTTTCTGCATATTGGGTACTTTTTTCGCAATTGTCCAATAAGAAATACAATCTACATAATAGAAGAGGCGTCTCTTCCTTAAAATTAGGGTCATTTTCTGCCACTAGTATATTTTCTAAAGCAACAGAATAATTCTCCATTCTATATTGACAATAACCATAGTAATAATGTGCAGGAACTTTATATTTCTCTGAATTACGTTTTAGTAATTGTCCAAACTCAAATGATGCTTCTTCATATTTTTTTCTATCCACATATGCATAGCCACGATAAAATAAAAGAGCATCTAGATCTTCTGCTGATAGTTTATCCTTTCTTACTTGTTCCAATCTTTTCAAAGCATCTTTTTGTTTTCCTGCTTCTATTTCTAGAATACCGATATAAAGATTAAACTTATCTAGTTCTGAAGCATAAGGATAGTTTTCTACATATGCATTTAGTTTATTTATTGCATCGGCATTTCTTAGATAATAAGACGAAAGAGCAGAAATTGACTCTACTTCTCTTTTTTCTTCGTTATTTTCCATGCCTTCTGCCAATAATTCTTCAGTATATCTGTATGCTGCAGAAAAATTTTTGTCATGAAAAAATTCTTTTCCATGCTCTAATAACTTAGATTCTGTAGTATGAAACGGAGAATCTGTAGCAAAACTGTTATTTACTATTAAACAAAATAAAATTAATGATAATATCTTTTTCATTTTTTCTGAATAAATGTAAGTCCGTCACGCAAAGGTAATATAAAATAAGAAATCTTATCTTGCTGAGTATTCAAATAATCGTTAAAAGCAAGCAAGCCCTTGGTTTGATAATCATTGTTGGCCACTTTTTCAACCACTTTTCCACCCCAAAGTGTATTATCTGCCAATATAAAACCACCAGGGGTTAGTTTATCAAATACTGCATTATAATATTCTATATAATGTCTCTTATTAGCATCAATAAATATAAGGTCAAATGTTTCTTCGCACTCTTCAAGCCACTTTAGAGCATCTGCCACTATAAATTCTATCTTTGAAGCACTTGGCGAAGCGTTAATATATTCACGAGCCATATCTTCTATCTCATCATCTATATCAATAGTGATAAGTTTTCCGTCTTCTGGAAGATTTTCTGCTAAACAAATAGCAGAATAGCCCACATATGTGCCTAATTCCAAGATTCTTTTTGGCTTAATCATAGCCACAAGCATACTTAGTAGCCTACCTTGAATATGACCAGACAGCATATGAGGATGTAATAGTTTCACATTTGCCTCATGAGTCAACTTTTGTAGAAGTTGTGACTCTGGTTCTGAATGTTCAATTATATAATTTTCTAATTCTTTCATTATAAATATATTATCTCACTTAAATTTTCTTTTACAAAATATTTTTGTGCCACGTCAAGTATCTCATCTGCAGATATGGCCATATATTTTTCTATGGTTTCGTCTATTTCAGACACCTGATTGAATGTCAAATATTGTTTTACTGACGAAAGAATAGTGCTTTCTCTGTTTTCCTGTGCCAAATAAACTTGACCTACTATTTGTCTTTTGCTTCTCGATAGCAAAGTTTGAGAAATTTTATCTTGCACAAGTTTGTCTATCTCTTTATAAGTCAATCTCTTAGCCCTAGACAAATCGTCGTGATTTGTGCCTAAATACACATACCAAAGTCCGGTATCAGAATAGGTTTGATATTGTGAATCCACCTGATAAACAAGTGCATTTTTCTCTCTTAAAGATAGATTCAACTTGCTTGTCATATTTGGACCACCCAAGATATTGTTTAATAAAAAGAACGCATATTTTTCTTTTTCTGCAATAGAAGGAGCTCTACCACCTATCACGTAATGCACTTGTGTGGTATTTCGCTTTATCTCCAGTTTTTTAGGAGTGTATTCATTAGGTGTTGTACGTACAAAATTTCTTTTTGTAGCCTCTATTGGTAGTAGATATTTATTAACAAGTTTTTCTACATAGCTTTGTGAAAAATCACCCATAGAAAAGAATACCAATTCATCTGTGGTATAACAGCGTTTGTAGAAGTCTATCAGCCTTTTAGATGTGATAAGGTCTAAAGAATCTTTTGTACCCAATATGTTTCTACCCAAAGAAAATCCATCAAAAAGCACATCTTCCAAATCGTCAACGATAGACTCTGCAGGAGCATCTAGATAGGAATCTATCTCGTCTTTTACTACTTCTTTTTCTTTTAGAAGTTCTTCTTCGTTTATTGTAGAATTGAAAATCACATCCATAATCAAATCTACAGCACGAGAAAAATCTCTTTTAAGCACAATAGAATAAACTACAGTTTCCTCTTTTGTGGTATAAGCATTGAGTTCACCACCTACTGTTTCTAGGCAGTTCATCACTTGATATTGAGACCTCTTCTTAGTACCCTTAAAGAAAAGATGCTCCAAAAGGTGAGCCATACCATGCTCATTTTGAAGTTCGTCTCTTGTGCCTGTATTGGCCATAATGCCACAATACACCACATCAGATTTGCAAGGAATATGAAGTATTCTCAAGACTTTCTTTCTTTAAATTACACACTATTTTAACCTCAAAAAAGAAGCTGACTTTTTAGCCAGCTTCTTTTTTTATATTGGATAATTTATTTCTTATTTGCTTTTATTGTTGTTACCCTTATCAGAACCAACACGGTCAACTGCACAACGGAAACCTATATCATTGCTACTTTCAGTTTGTTCTTTATAACGACGTGTTGCTGGGTTCAACCAATATGAGCGGTCTTTCCAACTACCACCTTTATAAACACGTGTTGTATTAGAAATTTGAGTAGCTAGATATTTTTCTGGGTCACCTTCATTTGCTGCGTCTGGGTCGTATAGACGACGTGTAGCCTCGTCAGCATTGATAACTTCTTTCCATTTATTTGGGTCAACTTGTGATTGAGCATCACCGTCTTTATAGTTACGTACGTCTAGTTTATTGTAAGCAGCTACACTATCTTTTGAAACTGGCACGTCGTAAGCTAAACGACCAAGGCTGTCTAATTGATATACACCTGCAGAATCTTTTACAGGAGCTACATATACGTTACCACGGAATGGGTTGTATTCTGAGTATTCATCGCTACTAGCTTGACGATAAACATCCATTGTCCATTCGTTTACGTTACCAGCCATATTGTATAGACCAAATTCATTTGGCCAGAATGCGTTTACTGGAGCAGTGATGTTAGCTTTATCATTTAAGTCGCCAGAAACACCCATCATATCACCTCTACCACGAGAGAAGTTCGCCATAATTTTACCACGAGCTTGACGTGAAGGGTTACGTGTTTGAGAACCATCCCAAGGGAAGATACGACGTTCGTCATAATTTTCCATACCTTCTTCAGAAGTTATACCATAAGCTGCGAATTCCCATTCTGCTTCGGTAGGAAGACGATAGTTTGGTAATAAAATACCATCAGACATATTAGTTTTACGAGCATCACCGAAAGCATTTCTTTGTGTAGAATTTTCAGCAGCTGGATCGTAATCATCAGTTTTTAAGTATTTACCAGTGTTGTAAACTTTAGCTTTTGCTACAGAGTCGTTTTCAAAACGAGCAGAGTCGCGATAGATAGCCTCGAAATCTGGGAAGTCGATAACACCTTCTTCTTTAAGTCTAAGTTCGTTTACACGGTCTGAACGCCATACGCAATAGTCAGTAGCTTGTTCCCAAGAAACACCTACTACTGGATACATATCATATGCAACGTGTGTGAAGTAGTAATTTAAGTATGGTTCGTTATATGCCAATTCTTCACGCCATACTGTAGAGTCTGGACGGCATTTGTCTGCAATCTCAGTTCCATACATAAAGCCCATCCAATATACATATTCTCTCCAGTCACGGTTTGAAATTTCATATTGGTCCATGTAGAATGTATTTACTGTTACACGACGTGGATAATTATTCCATTCGCTATAGGTATCTTCATTTACTCTACCCATAGTAAAAGTACCACCTTCAACCAACACGGTTCCTGGAGGGGTATCTTGTTCATAATTATCAACTACTTGGAAACCACCATATTCGGCATCATTATATTTCCAACCTGTAGTATTAGACGCACTCTTGTTACAAGAGGTAATCGCTAGTGAAACTAGACCAGCTAAAACAGCAAATAGTAAGTTTTTTATCTTCATAGTATATGTTAAATTCTGAGGTTACATTTTTGTCGCCCACAAAGATAACAGATTTTTTGCATAGATATTGTATGAAAACCAAAAAAAAATCATTTTTTTTCAAAAAGTGCTCTATATTTTTTTTATTTTTGCAAAAAAACTAAGGAAATGCCACAAGAAAAAGACTTAACTATTTGCATCAAAGGAAAATTATTAGACTTCAACACTCCTAAGATAATGGGGATAGTTAATTTCACCACAGACTCTTTTTATGAGAAGAGCAGAAGAAATCTAGAAGCATTGAAATATGCCGACATTATAGATATAGGCGCCTGCTCTACCAGACCAGGTTCTAAAGCCGTAGATAAGGCACAAGAAAAAAGAGACCTTAAAGAGGGGTTGGAACTAGTAAAAAAGGAATTCCCTAATGCAATAATATCTGTTGACACATTCAGACCTTCTATTGCCCAATGGGCTTTAGAAACAAAAAAGGCTGATATTATAAATGATGTTTCCGGTGGTATGGCCAATATGTTTGAGACCGCAGCTAAATATAATGTACCATACATCCTCACCTATTCAGAAAATGGTTTTTCTCATGACATGATGCTATTCTTCTCTAAAAAACTGGAAAAATTATATTCATTGGGAGTAGCAGATGTAATTTTAGACCCTGGATTTGGTTTCAACAAAACAATGGAACAAAATTTTGAGATAGCCAGAAACTTAGACTGTCTAAAATGCTTCAATCTACCTATTTTAGTGGGAATCTCTAGAAAATCCATGGTACAATTTGCTACAAAAACCAACGCAAACACAGCCTTAAACGGCACCACAGCCCTTAATAGTTTTCTACTGAGCAAAGGTGCAAATATATTAAGAGTGCACGACACAAAGGAAGCAAAAGAAGTTATTAGTATATATAAATGTATAAATGACCTATGATAGAATTTCATTTTAAAGATCTACTTGATATATTTATAGTTGCATTTATATTCTTCCAAACATACCGACTACTTAAAGGTACATCTGGAATGAATATCTTTACTGTACTTTTAACATTCTTATTGGTATGGTTCTTGGTTTCGCACGTTTTCCACATGGAGCTTTTAGGTTCCATTATTAACAAGGTGGCAAATGTGGGATTAATTCTTATTGTTATTCTTTTCCAAGATGAAATTAGAACCTTTATTAGCAAATTGTTCAACAGAACTGCGACTAATAGTATAGTAAGAAAAATAAAAAAACTTGTTCTAAAAACCGACGATAGCACTCATATGAGTGGCATTGAGCAGATTACTCAGGCAATTTTTAACTGTGCAAAGACAAAAACTGGTGCCCTTATCGTAATAGAACAACAAGCAGAACTTTCACACTACGGATTGAGCGGCGAAATTATAGACGCAGAGATAAATTCAAGACTTATTGAAAATATTTTCTTTAAAAACACTCCTCTGCACGATGGTGCAATGATAATTTCTAAAGATAGAATTATGGCCGCAGGCTGTATTTTGCCAGTTTCCAACAGAACAGACATACCAAAACACCTTGGCCTACGTCACCGAGCTGGCCTTGGCATGACAGAAAAAACCGACGCACTTGTTGTGATAGTTTCTGAGGAGACAGGAAGAGTATCTTGTATGCATCAAGGAGGCTTAAAACTAAATCTAAACAAAGACGAACTTACTTCTTTTCTAAAGAAAGGCAGTATTAATTAGATTTTTGCTAACTTTGCAATCTCGTAGAGAGTTAGGCGTTAAATAAACTTTAAAAAACATATATAAAAAATGGCTTACAATTTTCTTACAGCTGAACAAGCAGCTGAATTAATTAACAATGGTGACATTATCGGCTTTAGTGGTTTCACCCCAGCTGGTTGTCCAAAAGAAGTTCCTTCTGCCCTTGCAAAACGCGCAGAAATGTTCCACGCAGAAGGTAAAGAGTTTAAAATTGGCATGTACACAGGTGCTTCTACTGGCGACTCTACAGACGGTGCTTTAGCTCGCGCTAACGCTGTTAGCTTTAGAACTCCATACCAGTCTAACAAAGACATGCGTACTTCTTTAAACACACCAGGAGCTACCGAATATTTCGATATGCACCTTTCTCAACTTGCTCAAGAGCTACGTTATGGTTTCCTTCCAAAACCAACTTTCGCTATTCTTGAAGCTTGTGACCTTACAGAAGATGGTGAAATCGTACTTACCTCAGGTGTTGGTATCTCTCCTACCATTGCTAATTTGGCAGATAAGATTATTATCGAGCTTAACAGCCGTCACCCAAAGGCTCTACGTGGCATGCACGATATCTACGAGCCACTAGACCCTCCTTATCGTAAAGAACTTCCAGTCTATACTCCAAGTGACCGTGCTGGTAGCCCAGTTTTAAAAGTTGACCCTAAAAAAATCGTTGCTGTTGTAGAAACAAACAGAAAAGACGAAGTTGGTGGTTTCACAGCTCCAGATGAAGTAACTTCTCGCATTGGTAAATATGTGTCTGAATTCCTTACTCAAGAAATCAAAGCTGGTCGTATTCCTGCATCATTCCTTCCTATCCAATCTGGTGTAGGTAACATTGCTAACGCAGTGATGTTTGAACTTGGCAACAACCCAGAAATCCCTGCATTCCAAATGTACACAGAGGTAATCCAAGACGCAGTTATCGACCTAATGAAAAAAGGTAGAGTAAGTTTTGCAAGTGGTTGCTCTCTTACTGTAACAGACCCTGTTCTACAAGAAATCTACGACAACCTAGACTTCTTCCACGATAAACTTATCCTTCGTCCACAAGAACTTTCAAACAACCCAGAACTTGTTCGTCGAATGGGTCTTATCACTATCAACACAGCACTAGAAGCTGACATTTATGGCAACATCAACAGTACTCACGTAATGGGTACCAAAATGATGAATGGTTTAGGTGGATCTGGCGACTTCACTCGCAATGCATACATTTCTATCTTCACCACTCCTTCTACTGCAAAAGGTGGTGCTATTAGTGCTATCGTGCCTATGGTGTCTCACATTGACCACAGCGAACACTCTGTGAAAGTACTTATCACCGAACACGGTATCGCAGACCTAAGAGGAACTTCTCCACGTCAAAGAGCAGAACTAATCATCAACAACTGCGTTGACCCACAATTCCGCCCTATGATGAGAGAATACCTAGCAAAAGCATCTAAAGGTCACACCCCAACAGATTTAAGCTCTTGCTTCAATATGCATAAGGCTTTCATCGAAACAGGGGATATGAGAAACGCGACTTTCTAGTTAGGAATTCTGCGATTAAGCGAGAGCAGAGTCAAACTTGTTTGAACTATGCCGAGCGAGAGCAGAATCATTGAGCGTAGCGAAATAATTAGGAGTTAGGAGTTAAAACTCTTATCTTAAATTCAATCTAATTCTAGCAATTATACCTAAAATTTAAAAGCGATGTTCTGAAAAGAGCATCGCTTTTTTTGTAGCATAACGCAGCAGAATGTTTTTATTCGGTTCTTTGTATAAAAAAAGAAGCTGACTTTATAAGTCAGCTTCTCTAGTGGATTGTTGCCTCACGAGGATTCGAACCTCGACAGGCAGAACCAAAATCTGTAGTGCTACCATTACACCATGAGGCAATCCGTTCAATTGCGGTGCAAAGATAATACATTTTTTTTATACACAATAATTTTTAGTAAAAAAAATGCCTCTGCACGCATTTTTTTATTTCAAAATAAGTAAATAATAGTTCTTTTTACCTTTTTGAACTAATAAATACTTTTCGTTTAATAGGATTTCAGCGCTTAAAGTAAGTTCTAAATCTGCAACTTTTTCTTTATTCACAGCGAAACCACCATTTTGGATTAGTTTACGCATTTCACCTTTTGAAGCAAATACTGCTGCATCGTCTGTAAGCACATCCATTAGTTTTTTACCTAGAACTACTTCTTTAGAAACTTCAAATGTAGGCACTCCATCGAATACTGCTAGAAGTGTTTCTTCATCTAGTTTCTTTAGAGAATCTGAAGTTGCATTACCGAAAAGAATATTACTAGCTTCTACTGCCATTTCGTAGTCTTGCTCAGAGTGTACCATAATAGTAATTTCTTTTGCAAGGCGTTTTTGTAATACACGTAGGTGTGGAGCCTGAGAATGTTCTGCCACCAATGCTTCTACTTCTTCTTTTGGAAGGAATGTGAAAATCTTAATGTATTTTTCAGCATCAGCATCAGAAACATTTAGCCAAAATTGATAGAATTTATAAGGAGATGTATATCTTCTGTCAAGCCATACGTTACCACTTTCTGTTTTCCCAAATTTACCACCGTCTGCTTTGGTGATTAGAGGACAAGTTAATGCAAATGCCTCACCGCCAAGTTTACGACGAATAAGTTCTGTACCTGTGGTAATATTACCCCATTGATCTGAACCCCCTAGTTGAAGTTTACAGTTTTTAGTCTCAAATAAGTGATAAAAGTCGAAACCTTGCACAAGTTGATATGTAAACTCTGTAAAAGACATACCTACAGAAGACTCTGCAGAAAGACGTTTTTTAACGCTGTCTTTTGCCATCATATAGTTTACAGTAATGTGTTTACCAATGTCACGGATAAACGCCAAGAAACTGAAATCTTTCATCCAGTCGTAGTTGTTTACCATTTCTGCTGCATTTGGAGCATCGCTATCGAAGTCTAAGAAACGAGAAAGTTGTTTCTTAATGCATTCTTGATTGTGACGAAGTGTTGCTTCATCTAAAAGATTACGTTCTGCACTTTTACCTGAAGGGTCGCCAATCATACCTGTTGCACCACCTACAAGGGCAAGAGGTTTGTGACCGCAACGTTGGAAGTGACGAAGCATCATCACACCCACTAAGTGACCAATATGAAGTGAATCAGCAGTAGGGTCGATACCCAAGTATGCTGTAGTCATTTCTTTTTCCAATTGTTCTTCTGTTCCTGGCATCATAGAATGAATCATTCCACGCCAAGTAAGTTCTTCTACAAAATTCATTTTATTTTCGTTTACTTTTAAAAAATTCTTTCATAAGTGAGGCACATTCATCTGCTAAAACGCCTGAAACCACCTCTGTTTTTTCTAGTAATGCAGTAGGAGATTTCACAGTGAAACCGTACTTTTCTTCACTTGCACCATACACTACCCTAGGTATTTTTGCCCAATAAATTGCACCTGCACACATAACACATGGCTCTACTGTAACATATAGTGTGCAATCTGGCAAATACTTCGCTCCTAGCTCTGCCATTGCAGATGTCAGCACCTGAATTTCAGCATGCGCGGTGGCATCTTTTAAAGTTTCTGTAAGATTATGCCCTCG
This sequence comes from Candidatus Enterocola sp., assembly GCA_045633865.1. Lineage (GTDB taxonomy): Bacteria > Bacteroidota > Bacteroidia > Bacteroidales > Paludibacteraceae > Enterocola. Next base: position 53,445 of record JAZQZD010000009.1, on the reverse strand, counting down.
AGCAACAATTTTTCCGCCCATTACCAATACCGCCCCTACAGGAACTTCATCTGCTGCGTATGCTTTCCTTGCCTCAAGCAATGCCTGCTTCATGAACTTAATATCCTCTTCCATAGACTAAAAAAGTTCAGGGCTATCTTCTTCCATCTGCTTCAGGATGTGACGAATAATAGTTTCCCTATAGAATCTAGATTTATTCTTAATTCTGTATTTTGAGAGATATTTTTGGATAGCCTCCATTTCCTTGTCGTTTAGCGTAAAAATAATTTTATGCTTTCTGACCATCTTTTCCTTTTTTGGAATTAATATTTCTCTCTTTTTAGCACACATTAGTTGAAAAATCACTATTTTTGTGCAAAAGTAACTATTTTTTTTGTATAAAAAAATATCCATTACACCTAATTAATGAATAACAAGGTCATATATAGAAGTTTATGTGAAACGCACAAAGAGATTCCACTCTTTATGCAAGCATGGTGGTTGGATGCTACTTCTAAGGAAAATTGGGATGTTATATTTGCTAAAATCCACGATGAAATCGTAGGTTTTTTCGTTTTCTCACATCAAAAAAAATTAGGAAAAACCATTGTAACAAACCTTCCTCTAACACAATACTCAGGACCTTATATTTTTTACCCTAAAGACCTAAATAAAAGTGATATCCACTCATTCGAGAATAAAGTTTACACTTCTATTATTGCACAACTAGATTCAAAAAACATCGATTTCATCGAGATAAATTGCCACCATTCATTCAAAAATTGGCAACAGTTTTTTTGGAGTGGATATAAGCAAACAACAAAATACACATACATTTTAGAAAATATTTCCAACAAAGATACTCTTCTGAAAGAGATGTCATATAGTCAAAGAGCAAAAAGAATAAAAAAAGCAAAAAATGATTATTATTTTTCTCTAGAACTTTCAGCAGAAGAGTTTTACGATTTTTACAAATCAAATTTAAAAGATTTAGATAAAACAATTTTCTATAGTAAAGAATTTTTCCTTAAACTATACAATGCCGCCAAGGAAAGAAATCAAGGCCAAATTATAAGTATTTACAGCAAAGACAACGAACTATTGGCCGCTCTTTGGACCATATGGGACTGCGAGTTTGCATACAACATGATTATGACCTCTGATAAAAAGAAAAAGTGCAGCGAGGGCACTACACTTTTAATATGGGAAACAATAGATTTTCTAAAAGACAAAACCAAAAATTACGATTTTGAGGGCAGTATGATAAAGGGTGTTGCACTAAGAAATCAATCATACGGAGCTACTGCATTGCCATATCATTGCATTAGCAAGTCTAACAGCCTAATAATGTCTGCTTGGAAAAAATATCAGGAATATAAAAATCAGAAGAATATAGAAAAAACTTCTTTAAAGTAGTAGAACATTAAAATTGCTGCTACTACAATTCCTAAAACCATTCCCACAAAAGTACCTATAAATGAGCCAAAACCTGCTTTTAGGCTCATTTTAAATGTCATTCCACCTATAAGTTCTCCGATTACGGCTCCTAAAAAAGGACCTATAATAATGCCTAGAGGGCCTGCAAACAATCCTACTATGACACCGATTACACTTCCCCATTCACCATACTTCGTACCTCCAAACTTGTTTACTCCCCAAATTGGAATAACATAGTTGAGCACCTGCAAAACTACCACAATTATACCCCACACAAGGAAAAATTTCCAAGTAAGAGTACAACCTGGAATAAGCAACAAAAGAAGCAGCCCCGCATAACTAATTGGGGTACCTGGTAACATAGGAATAAAGGTGCCTAATAGCCCAACAATGACTAATAAAGCACCTAAAATTGCAATAAATATTTCCATTAATCGTCTATTTCTATTAATTTTCCGTCTAAATCAAATTTTAGTTCTATACCGCCAGACATTTTTACTTCGTAACTACGACGATTTCTTTCTAATTTTTTAATTTGTTGTCCTACAAGATTTGCATCTACATAAGCTTGAATTGGAGCAGGTACTAATTCTGCTGGCACTACACAATGTTTACAATCAAAATCTTTCCACTCGCCATCTTTGTTAAATTCCAATCCATCACCATTTGCATATACCACCATGTATGAAGAATCAAACAATTCAGAATCATACACTATATATGAAATACGATAAAGAGGGTCATCTGGTGCAAAATACTTATTAGCAAACTCTTGTGCTTGTTTCGGCATTTGTTCAAATGTAATCAACTTTTCTGCAGAAAACGCACATACAGTAAAAAGAACTGACGCAAGTAAAAATAACATTCTTTTTCTCATATTTTCCATTTTTTAAGTGATTGAACATCACAAATATATACATAATCAGAAAAAAAACACTAATTTTGTACGAAATTTATAATTTTTTATAATTTATGAGTAAGAAATTTAATCGTACCACAGTAACCTCAGCACTTCCATACGCTAATGGTCCTGTCCATATTGGTCACTTAGCAGGTGTTTATGTTCCAGCGGACATTTACGTTCGTTACCTACGCTTAAAAGGCGAAGATGTATTATTTATAGGCGGTTCTGACGAACACGGGGTTCCTATCACTATAAAAGCTAAAAAAGAGGGTGTTACTCCACAAGACATCGTGGATCGTTATCACAATATCATTAAAGATTCTTTCAAAGAATTTGGTATTTCATTTGATATTTATTCTCGTACCTCTGGTCCTGTTCATCACGAAGTGGCTTCAGACTTTTTCAAAAAACTTTACGAGAAAGGTGAGTTTATAGAAAAAGAAAGCGAACAATATTACGACGAGGAAGCGAAACAATTCCTTGCAGACCGTTATATCACTGGAGAATGTCCTCATTGCCACGCAGATGGCGCATACGGCGACCAATGCGAAAAATGTGGTACTTCACTTTCTCCACTAGACTTAATCAACCCAAAATCTGCTATTAGCGGTAACAAACCTGTGCTTAAAACTACTAAACACTGGTATCTTCCACTAGACAAACACGAAGGTTGGTTACGTGAGTGGATTCTTGAAGACCACAAAGAATGGCGTCCAAACGTGTATGGCCAATGCAAAAGCTGGCTAGACATGGGTCTTCAACCACGTGCAGTGAGCCGCGACCTTGATTGGGGTATTCCTGTGCCAGTAGAAGGCGCTGAAGGCAAAGTGCTTTATGTGTGGTTCGACGCTCCTATCGGCTATATTTCAAACACTAAAGAACTTCTTCCAGACACTTGGGAACAATGGTGGAAAGCAGAAGACACAAGACTTATCCACTTCATTGGAAAAGACAATATCGTGTTCCACTGCATCGTATTCCCTGCAATGCTTAAGGCAGAAGGTTCTTATATTCTTCCAGACAACGTTCCTTCAAACGAGTTCCTAAACCTAGAAGGCGACAAAATTTCTACTTCTAGAAACTGGGCAGTGTGGTTGCACGAATACCTTGTAGACTTCAAAGACAAACAAGACGTGCTTAGATATGTGCTAACAGCAAATGCTCCTGAAACCAAAGACAACGACTTCACCTGGAAAGACTTCCAAGCTCGCAACAACAGCGAACTTGTGGCTATCTATGGCAACTTTGTAAACAGAACATTAGTTCTTACTCACAAATATTTTGAAGGTAAAGTGCCTGCAAGAGGCGAACTTACCGATTACGACAAAGAAACTCTAAAAGAGTTCTCTGATATTAAACTTGAGGTAGAAAAACTTCTTGACAACTTCAAATTCCGCGATGCACAAAAAGAAGCTATGAACCTAGCTCGTATTGGTAACAAATATCTTGCTGATACAGAGCCTTGGAAACTTGCTAAAACCGATATGGAAAGAGTGGGCACTATCCTAAACATTGCTCTTCAAATCACTGCAAACCTTGCTATTGCATTTGAACCATTCCTTCCATTTAGCTCTGCTAAACTAAGAGATATGCTTAGACTTTCTTCTTGGAGCTGGATCAACCTAGGTAGCATCGATTTATTAGAAACTGGTGCAGAAATTTTACCTGCAGAGCTTCTATTTGAAAAGATTGAAGATGCAGCTATAGAGGCTCAAATCCAACGTTTGGAAGACACCAAAAAGCAAAACGAAATAAACAGCTACAAACCAGAAGAAGTGAAAGAAAATGTTAGTTTCGACGAGTTTATGAAGCTAGACATCCGCGTGGGCACTGTGCTAGAATGCCAAAAAGTACCTAAAGCAGACAAACTTCTTCAATTCAAGATAGATGATGGTATGGGCGGCAGAACAATCGTGTCTGGCATCGCTCAGCACTACAATCCTGAAGATTTAGTAGGCAAACAAGTTTGCTTTATTGCCAACTTCCCTCCTCGTAAACTTAAAGGAATTGAAAGCCAAGGTATGATTCTATCTGCAGAAGACGCTAATGGTAGATTGGTAGTAATTTCTCCATCAGACCTTGTAACAAACGGCGTGAAAGTTTGCTAAAATGAAAAAAACATTATTCGTAATATTATCTCTTATTTTGGGTGCAAATCTATTGGCACAAACCGACAGATACCTTTATGCACCCTTATACGAGGGATGCGTAGACGACGAGGAATCTCCTATATATGGAGGTTCTTACAGCGCATACCCACCAGAATTGATAGATGCTCAGTTTCCGGGAGGAGATGTAGAATTGTCTCTTTTTATATATCAAAACACCGAAAGACAAGAGGTTTATAGCGGTGAAACCGACGAAAATGGGAAAGCACTTCTTGTAACTGGCGAGGTTTTAGTGCAATTTGTTATAGATAGATGCGGTAAACCTGGTAGATTTCAGATTGTTCAGTCTCTTACAGAAGAACAAGATGCAGAGGCTTTAAGAATTATGGAAATGCTCCCTATTTTTAAAGCAGCTACAATAGATGGCTACAGAGTAAAATCTGCATATATAGCTCCTGTGAAGTTTAGATGGAAACACATGCCAGAGCCTGAACCAGAACCTGAATACACAGACGACTACTATTACGACGATTGGTGGTAACAATTTAAGATTGGTGGCAAAAATATGATTGGTGGCATCAGATGATTGAAACAGAAGAAATTGATATGTTAGAAATAGGAAATACTATAGTTTCTCTAGACCTTTTCACAAAGTATTTTATTTGTGATTACAAGGCTTGCAAGGGTATTTGTTGCGAAGAAGGCGACGGTGGCGCTCCTCTCACAGCAGAAGAAGATGAGAAGATAAAATCTATTTTGCCAGAAATCTTGCCTCTACTACCTCGCAAAGCTAAAGAAATAATTGAAAAACAAGGCACTTCATATATCGATGAGGAAGGCGACCTTGTTACTTCTATCATTGGCAACAGAGAATGCGTTTTCTCATACCGCGACAAAGACGGTTGGAAATGCGCTATAGAAACAGCCTACAATGCAGGTAAAGTAGATTTCAAAAAGCCTATTTCTTGTCACTTATACCCAGTGCGACTTACAGAATATCCTAAATTTACTGCTGTAAACTTCCATAAATGGGACATTTGCGACTGCGCTCTAGCCTTTGGCAAAAGAGAGAAAGTGCCTGTATATAAGTTTCTTAAAGAGCCTCTTATCCGCAAATTTGGCGAAGAGTGGTATGCAGAACTAGAAGAAGCCGCAGAAGCCTTCTACGATTCAGACTACTACAAAGAAATGAAGAAGTAAAATATATCTTTACGCACCTATACAATGCTGGGGTTTCACAATTGATTCCTCAGCATTTTTTTGTCCACCCTACAGGTAAGCACTTTTCCCCTATCCAGTCCAAAAAACTACCCTACTCCCAATAGCGTAAACAATATAAAAAAAGAGATGAACCGAAGTTCATCTCTTTTACTGTACTCGAGGCGGGACTTGAACCCGCACAGCCGTAATGGCCAAAGGATTTTAAGTCCTTCGTGTCTACCATTCCACCACTCAAGCCCGATGTGTTTGTAAACACGGTGCAAAGATACAACAATTTTTATAAATTGCAAATAGAATCACAAAAAAATCATTTTATTTAAATAAATATACCACTATTTTGCCGTGAACGATATAAAAGTGCGTTTCACGGCAGAATAAGGGTGTACTATTTCGCCGCGAACGAGGTAAAAATGCATTTCACGGCAAGTTTGAGGAGAATATTTGCTTTTGGTTATTTTTTTGCATAAGTTTGTAATCAAAATACCAAACATACTCCAATGAAACTAATTAAGAAAATACTTTCTACGATAATATTGATGCCGGTGTATTTTTATAGGAGCTTTATTTCGCCGCTTACACCTCCAGCTTGTAGGTACACTCCTACTTGCTCGCAGTATATGATAGAGGCTGTGAAGAAGCACGGACCATTTAAGGGACTATGGCTCGGCATAAAAAGAATATGCCGCTGTCATCCGTGGGGAGGCAGCGGCTATGATCCTGTACCTTAAAGATACTTCAAGAATTATTTCTTGTTGGTTTCTTGGTATTGTTCTACTACGTTTACTATATAGTCACCGATTTTTTCACATTCAGAAATAATGTCCATATAGGTCACGCTTATAGGATATGGATATGCACCTGCTTTTACTTGTGTTGCATTATCCATCTTGTATTCGTTGCGTAAATCGTTGATTTCTTTTTCTATATCCATAGAAATCTTGATTAAGCTTGGACGAGTTTCTGCTGGTGCTTCAAGTACCTTTTGCATATTATCCAATGCCTTGTCAACTAAACCAAACATAGTTTGAATATTTGCCTCTAGTTTTTCTGGATATTCTTGATTGTCACCACGTTTACGTTGTACTGTGCGAGAGATATTGTTGCATCCGTCGCCAATACTTTCAATCTCAGAGATTACGCGTAGCATAGCGTGAACATCTTTTTTACCTAAGTCTGACAAACGACCTTCTGCCACTTTAGTTAAATATCTAGCAATCTCCACTTCCATTCTATCGCTGATGTTTTCATATTTTTCTATACGTTCCACCTGTTTAGAATATTTTTCTTCATCGGTAAGAGCGTAAATATCTTTTGCGATACCAAACATCTTAATATTTCTCTTAGCAAATACTGCAATTTCTTTATCTGCTTGAAGAATAGAAAGTTCTGAAGTAGATAACATACCTGTAGAAATGTATGTTAAGCGGAAATCGTCTTCAGATACCTTTTGTGGAATAATTAATGTAACGGTTTTTTCTATTAACTTAACTAAACCAATAAGTAGTGCAGAGTTGGTTAAGTTGAACATGGTGTGGAATAGAGATAGACCGTATGAGTTTGCTACTTGAGCATCTAAATATTGTTGTCTCAATGCTTCTTGAGCAGGAGTAAGCACTGCATTAGGGTCGTTTAATAGTGGCATAACTTCTTTGTTTGCCTCAATAAATGCTTGAAGACTATTTGGGTCTGCTTGACCTAGTTGTTCAATTACCCATGTTACTAAAGATGTAAATGGATAGAACAAAGCCAACACCCAAGCCACACCAAATAGATTGAATATTAAGTGAGCTAGCGCTGCACGTTTTGCAGGCACATTAGCTGGGATTGCTGCTATATTTGCTGTAATAGTAGTACCAATGTTTTCACCAAGCACCATTGCAATGGCTAAGTCGTATGAAATCCATCCTTTTGTACACATAATAAGTGTAATCGCCATGGTAGCTGAAGAAGATTGCACCACAATGGTAAGGATAGTACCCACTAAAAGGAACAATAGCACAGAACCAAATCCGTAACCAGTATATTGGTTTAGGAACGCCAACATGTCTGGGTTTTGACTTAGGTCTGGCACATTATTTTTCAACATATCCAAGCCCATAAACAGCAATGCAAAACCGATAAGGAATTCACCTACAGATTTACGTTTGTTGTTTGAAGAGAAAATAAATGGGATAGAAATAGCTATAATAGGGAGTGTAAGCGAAGAAATGCTAAATTTAAATCCGAAGAGTGAGATAATCCATGCTGTGGCAGTTGTACCGATATTGGCACCCATAATCACCGAAATGGATTGTGCTAGATTTAAAAGCCCCGCATTAACGAAACTCACCACCATCACTGTGGTAGCAGATGAAGACTGAATTAAACAAGTAATTAAAAGACCTGTAAATAAACCTACAAATCTGTTTTTGGTCATTGCGGTAAGAATGGAACGCAGACGTTCGCCTGCCACCTTCTGAAGCCCTTCACTCATCATCTTCATACCGAAGAGGAACACCCCTAAAGAACCTATTAGGGTAATGAAATCATAAAAACTATAATTCATACTACTATTTATAAAATATGTTTACAAATATAAATAATAATGATTAATTTTCTAAACTTTTTTGGATTTTATTCTTATTTTCTTTAATTTTATATTTCAAAATAATTACAACTATGATGGGAAATAGAATTGAAATTATCTGCAAAAACAATGGAGAGAAAATTTCTGCTCCAATGGGCGTCAACCTTGAAGAGTTATTATTGCTTTTTAGGATAGAAAATCCAAAATCTATTCTAGGAGCATTAGTCAATAACAAACCTACACCACTAAAATCACAGATTTTCGCTAATAAAACTGTGGAGTTCATAGATTATTCTTCCAACCTAGGCAGAGATATTTATGTACGTTCTGTGGCATTTATGCTAAACAAGGCACTTCTAGATTTGTATGAAAATACAGAATTTAGAATCGAACATTCTGTTCCTAGTGGTTATTATTGTACTATTAAGTCTAACGGAGAAAATATTTCTGCAGAACAATTGCAACAATTATTAGCTAAAGCTAAAGAAATGGTAGCACAAGACCTTCCGTTTGAAATGCTCTATCACCCAAAACAAAGCGTGATAGAACAGTTTAAGACAGCAGGGGACAATGCAGTTGCAAACCTATTGAATTACAGCAAGTTCTATTATGCACACTATTATAAACTAGGTGACACAATAGATTATTATCATAGTTTGCTAGCGCCATCCACATCATATTTAAAATTGTTTGAGGTTAGTCCAATATTTAACGGATTCCTACTTAGGGTACCAAAACAAACTGATACAGAAAGCCTAGAAGATATAGTTCCAATGGAAAAGATTTTTGAAATTTTCCAAGAGTATATAGAGTGGAATAAAATTGTAGGATTGAAGGACTTACCTTCGCTTAACGCAATAAACAAGGAACAAAGAGCGGCCTTAATAAAGGTAACAGAGGCTCTACACGAGAAAAAAATAAGTAAAATAGCTGAAAAGATAGCAGAAAACCCTAAAATAAAGATTATTCTTGTTTCAGGACCTTCATCTTCTGGAAAAACCACATTTAGTAAAAGACTTTCTGTGCAATTAGCAGCTTGTAAGCTTCGCCCTATAGCATTATCGTTGGACAATTATTATCTAACTCACGACAAAACCCCTCTAGATGAGTTTGGAGAACTAGATTTTGAGTCTTTATACGCATTGGATTTACCACTTTTCAATGAGCAACTACAAGCAATGCTTAGAGGAGAAGAAGTGCAAACACCTAAATTTAATTTTGAAACAGAAAAACGTGAGTTGGGACCTAAAATTAAACTAAATGAGAATGATGTGCTAGTAATAGAAGGTATTCATGGCCTGAACCCTGAACTAACAGCCTCAATCCCAGACGAAAAGAAATTTAAAGTATATGTTTCTGCACTTACAACTCTGTCTTTAAGCCCAAGAAACTGGCTTTCAACATCGGACACACGTTTGCTACGTCGCTGTATTAGAGACCATAAATATAGAAATTATCCTGCAGATAAAACTATTTTGCGTTGGCCTAGCGTGCGTAGAGGAGAAAGTAAATGGATTTTCCCATATCAAGAATATGCAGACGAAATGTTTAACTCTTCGCTTTTATATGAAATTTCTTCTATAAAGAAACAAGCAGAGCCTATATTAACAGAAGTTCCACAAGATAGTGATGCATATCCAACAGCAAAAAGATTGCTAAATTTATTGCAGTTCTTCACTCCTATTCCTTACAATGAAGTGCCAAACACTTCACTTTTGAGAGAGTTTTTAGGTGGAAGTAGTTTTAGATATTAAGTTTAGAAGCAACTAAATTGTACTCAAAGCCCCGCGAAAGTGCATGTCTTAATAATTTGGCACGGATTTCATAATCTGTGCCATTTTTTATGGTTTTTCGCTTTTTTTCTACGATTGCATCAAGCATTTCATCATATTCCTCATCACCAATTTCTTGCATTGCAATGTCTATATTTTCTGATGAAATATTGAGTGCCTTTAAGTGTGTTGTGATTTTCACTCTACCCCAATGGTTAAATCTGAATTTATCTTTCACAAAAGCCCTAGCAAAGCGTTCTTCGTTGATATAATCATCTTCTAGGAGTTTGTCTATAATAGGGTCGATAAATTCTTTTGGGGTTTCCCATTGTACAAGTTTCTCCCTTACTTTCTGAATGCAATGTTCAGAAAGCGAACAATAATAAGATGCTTTAAGAAAAAAATCTTCCATAGTGAATGAGGCTAAAAGTAGCCCTTAAAAATCATTATTTCTTTAGTGACAAAGCCAAAGAAGCAATAATATAAGCAACCATACTTATAGCAAGACCTAAAAGTCCGTAGCCAAGACACAATAGTGTAATGGTAAGAACTAATGCAGAAATTGCAAAAATAAGCGGAAGCTTTGAAGGCGTTTTTAGTGAAAACATTGGAAGTTCACACACCAACAAATATGAAGTAAGAGCAATAAGCGAAAACAAGAAAATCAAACCCCATACAGGAGTAGTCCAAGCCACTTGAAGCAGAGGAGAGTTTGCTATACCAATGATTAACAAAGCATTAGCAGGGGTTGGCATACCTATAAAGCTATGACTCTGACGTGTATCAAGATTGAATTTAGCAAGTCTAACAGCAGAAAATGCTGCTATAATAAATGCTACGTATGGCAAATATGGAGCTATCCAAAACATTGATTCTGGATATTCGTAATCTTTAAACATACTGCAAACCAATGCTGCAGGAGCAAAACCAAAACTAATAACATCTGCCAAAGAATCTAATTCCTTGCCTATATCTGAACTCACCTTTAAAAGACGAGCCACAAATCCATCGAAGAAATCGAAAACAGCCGATAAAATAATAAAAATAGCACAATATAAAGGATCACCGTTAAGTGCAAATTGCACAGCAATACATCCAGAAATTAAATTAAGTGCTGTAATGGTGTTTGGAATATGTTTTTTCATGGCACAAAATATTTTGGTTCTTCGGCAGGATATTTTACTATCTTGCCATCATTATCTAATGTTATATATAAAGGTGCATTTTTTATCTGCAACTGTCTTACCAACTGAGGATTGTCAACAACACTAAAGACAAAATCCTTATTGAAATTTACTAGCTGTCTTAAGCAAGCAGATTTATCTTCGTCTGCAAATATAAGCAAGAATAAACACTTTTCAGCATACTTTTCTTGCATTTTTTTGAAATACTGAATATCAGACAGACTTTGTCTTAGCGATGAGTTTGCCACAATTATATAAACTTTATTGTAATAAAGTTCACTCCAAGGGAATGTAACACCATTAAGATTGGTAAGTTCGCCAAGTATTGGCTTATAGCCAACGCGCACCTCATCTTTTCTCAGAGCATCTACTATCTTCGTTACATTTTCCGTTTTAATTGAATCCATATAATTTTTAGGCAGATTGTCTAGAAGCACTTGATGCAACAAAGAAAGGTCATAAAGTTCTTCATTTTCCTTTAGATAATCCGACATATTAAAGCCTGTGAATATAGATTCAAAAGCTTCCCAAAAAGCAGGTTGATTGTATTTAACCTTATATGGCAGAAAGAAATTTTTAATTGCAAGTTTTGGAGCACCTGGTGAATATAAATTTACCAAAAGTGCATATCTATAATGCTTATATTCAGAGAAAAACTTATCGTTTGACGGATATTTTTCATCTAAATAATTCATTGCAGAGTCTATTTTTTCTGTAGTAATGAAATTTTGAGTAAGATCTACCCACACAGAGTCGAAAGTATCTTCAAAATCTGCAATCTTCCTATTAATATCATCTGTAGGCAAATCATTGAAACTAAGAAGAATTGTTTGAGGCTTAAAATATGGATTCAATTTTTCTCGAGCAGTAATATCCTTTCTAGTAGGCAGATTTATACTATAATTTTTCCCTTTTTCTATATACACTATCCCTGTATAATAACCTAAATCTAGTTGTGCTTGGATAGTTTCAGAATTATTTACTTGCAGAGAGAAGGTTCCGTCTTCAGCTACTATGCAAGAATCTAAAGATTCTTTTGTTGCATCCCAACCATCATGTGTAGTAGATATAATCAATTTCTTACCTACATAACTAGGTGCAACACCTGTTATTTCAGATGCGAAAATTGAAAAAGAGGCAAATAAATATGTTATAATAAGTAATTTTCTCATAAAAATGGTGCTGTAATACCTATACCTTGATTCTTAATTTCTTCAGGTGTGCCAGAGGCTACTACTGTACCCCCTTCTCTACCACCTTCTGGACCCATATCAATAATGTAATCGGCATTCTTTATTACATCAAGGTTGTGTTCTATTACAATTAGACTATTTCCCCTATCTACTAGTTTATTTAATACCCCTAGAAGTACTTTTATATCCTCAAAATGAAGCCCTGTGGTAGGTTCGTCTAGGATATAAAGTGTTTTTCCTGTATCTTTTTTGGCAAGTTCAGTAGCAAGTTTTACACGTTGGTTTTCTCCACCAGAAAGTGTGGTAGAAGACTGACCAAGTTTAATGTAACCCAAACCCACATCTTGCAGAGTTTTAAGTTTTGGAAGCAGTTTTGGCACGTTTTCAAAAAACTCAACCGCTTGGTTTATTGTCATATCCAACACATCTGCAATGGATTTTCCTTTAAATTTCACTTGTAGGGTTTCTCTGTTGTAACGCTTGCCGTGACAATCTTTACATGGCACATAAACATCTGACATAAAGCCCATTTCAAGACGTTCATAACCATTGCCTTGGCAAGTTTCGCAACGACCACCTTTCACATTGAAAGAGAAACGACCTGCCTTGTATGCACGAGCCTTACTTTCTGGTAGGGCCACAAAAAGGTTTCTAATATCTGAGAAAATACCAGTATATGTGGCAGGATTGGAACGCGGAGTTCTGCCGATAGGAGACTGATCCACGTCTATTACCTTATCTATGTTTTCCAACCCTTCAATCTCTTTATAAGGAAGCGGTTCTGCTAATGAACGATAAAAATGTTTGCTAAGTATTGGATATAAAGTGCCGTTTACAAGAGAAGATTTTCCACTTCCAGACACACCTGTAACACACACAAACTTACCTAAAGGGAAATCAACTGAAACATATTTTAAATTGTGTCCCGTTGCACCTTTAATTGTAAGAAATTTTCCATTACCTGGGCGACGAACTTCAGGAATTGGTATTGATAATTTTTTATTTAGATAGCCTGCGCTTAGAGTATCTGTTTTCAACATTTCGTCAATTCGCCCCTGAAATACCACATTCCCTCCCAAACGTCCAGCTTTTGGCCCCATATCCACTATATAATCTGAGTGTCTCATCATATCTTCGTCGTGTTCCACCACCACTACGGTGTTGCCCATATCGCGAAGTCTTTTTAGTGAATCTATAAGTTTTACGTTGTCGCGAGGATGCAGACCTATACTTGGTTCATCTAGAATATATAGCACGTTTATAAGTTGAGAACCTATCTGCGTAGCAAGTCTAATACGTTGGCTCTCACCGCCAGAAAGACTATCTGAAGAACGATTTAGCGATAAATAATGCAAACCCACATCCATTAGGAATGATAGTCTTACTCTGATTTCTTTGATTATTTCTGTAGCAATTTTCTTTTGGGTATCTGTTAGTTTTTCCTCTATATTTTGGAAAAACGCGTAAAGGTCGCCAATATCCATAGAAGAAAGGTCCGCTATATTATAATCGGCGATTTTATAGTTTAGAGCCTCAATATTTAGTCGAGTCCCTTTACATTCAGGACAAACCACTGTTGTAGAGAAATTTTCTGCCCAACGTTCGGAAGAAGCGTCGCTCTCTGTCATAAGCTTAATATACTCCACCAATCCGTCGAATGTGCTAGCATAGTCGCTAAGTCCAGATACTGTACTTTTAGTAAGCAAACTATCGTCGGAGCCATTTACTATTTTATCAATGAGTTCTTCTGGTAGGTCTTTGATTGGAGTTTTAAGATCGCAATCATACAACGCACACAAAGCTTCTAGTTGCATAAAAACACTAGCTGCCTTATATTTTCCTAGCGGTTCTATACCACCTTCTGCTATGCTAAGTTCTTTATTTGGGAATAATTTATCCCTATCTATTTCATTTACATAACCCAAACCATTACACCTAGGGCAATAACCTTTTGGAGAATTAAATGAAAAATTGTGAGGAGCTGGTTCAGAATAAGCTATCCCACTCTCTGGACACATCAAATTTCTACTAAAGTAACGAATTTCAGAACCATCTTTTTCTATCACAGCACACAAACCATTACCTTGATTCATTGCAATAGAAAGAGATTGAGTAAGTCGTTTTCTATTGTCTTCGTTTACCTCTAGCCTATCTACAACCAATTCTACATCGTGAATTTTATATCTATCGAGCCTCATATCTGGCAGCACTTCTTGAAGTTCACCATCTATTCTCACTCTTAGGAAACCTTTTTTTCGCAAGCTTTCAAATAGTTCACGATAGTGTCCTTTTCTTGCTCTCACTAGCGGAGCTAAAAGATATATCTTCTTTTTATTGTAGTCTTTATATAGTACTTCTAATATTTGAGCCTCTGTATATTTTATCATTGGCTTGCCGGTAACGTAAGAATACGCTTGACCTGCACGAGCAAATAAAAGACGCAAGAAGTCGTAGATTTCGGTAGTGGTACCCACGGTAGAACGTGGATTTTTATTTGTAGTTTTTTGTTCAATAGCGATTACTGGACTAAGACCATTGATTTCATCCACTTCCGGACGCTCAATATTTCCCAAAAAGTTGCGAGCGTATGCAGAGAAAGTTTCGATATAACGGCGTTGACCTTCTGCATAAAGGGTATCAAATGCCAATGAAGACTTTCCACTACCACTTAGCCCCGTGATAACTGTAAGTTTATTGTGAGGAATTTTTACATCAACATTCTTCAAATTGTGTTCCCTAGCACCATAGATTTCTATGTATGTTTGCTCAGTCATTCTTTTCTGCTATTTTATCCAATGCTTTAATAACACATTTCTCTAAAGTAGAAAAATCTGCCATTTCATCGCTAGAATATATAAATGCTATATCGTATTTAAGTTCTCTTTTATTTAATCTATATGCCTCTCTAAGCCTACGTTTAAGTAGATTTCTATCTACTGCGTGTTTAAAGAATCTTTTTGGCACAATTACCATTATTCTTGTAGGCAGTCCCTCCTCATTTTGAGCTTTATACACCACCCTAAGGGGGTGTACAAATACACTCTTTTTCTTTCCTGCAAATAGGTTTTCTGTATCTGCAGTACCATGAAGTCTTTCTATTTTCTTTAGTGTGTTTGGCATAAATAACGTGGACCGACAAAAAAATATCCCAAAAATACTGAATTTTTGGGATATTATATAGAGTTTAAACTAAGTTTATTTTTTATTTACTTTATTTTCCTTAAAGAACAAGTCTATCGCAGCTGTAATTGATGGTGCTTGTGGACTTGGAGCACTAATATCCAATCTCCAACCTGCTTCTTCTACAGCTTTTGCTGTTTTTGCACCTAAGGCAGCAATAACTACTTCTCCTTGTTCAAAATTTGGGAAGTTTTTCTTTAAAGAATGAATACCTTCTGGACTAAAGAAAGTAACCATATCGTAATCAAACTCTTTTCCATCTGCAATATCTGCACTCACTGTTTTATAGAAAGCAGCTTTTGCACATTTAATATTGCTTTTTTCTAGAACCTCAACAAAAGTATCTTTACTAACATCTGCAACTGCCACTAAATATTTTTCATCTGAGTGACGTTTGATTTGTGGAAGAAGTTCTTCTACTTTGTTTGTTTCTACAGAAGGGAAGAAAACTTTTCGTTTACGATATTGAATATACTTTTGTAGATAAGAAGCTATTTTTTCTGATACACAAAAGTATTTCATTGTATCAGGCACTGTATAACGCATTTCTTCGCATAGGCGGAAGAAGTGGTCAATAGCAACGCGTGCGGTAAATACTATTGCAGTGTAGTCTTTAACTTCTACTCTTTGAGCTCTAAATTCTTGTAGAGAAAGGCCTTCGACTTTAATTAATGGTTTGAAATCTATTTCTACACCATATTTTTTCTCTATATCGAAGTAAGGAGATTTGTCTCCTGCAGGTTTTGGTTGTGAAACCAGTATCTTCTTTATTTTCAAGGCTTTGTGAATTTTAATTTGTAAATATTACCATTTCGCCTGCTGCTTTATATGCTACCAACAGGGGCAAAATTTCGAGGGTGCAAAGGTACAAAATAAAATGCAAAGTAAGTTCAATTCTATTAAAAAAATATTTAAAAAGAAGATAACAATATGACAATGAGATTATTAAATAAATTAGAAGTGTTAAAACCTCCCAAACGATATGACTAACATTTGGAGTAAATCTGAGTAAAATAAAGGTAACAAAAGAGAAAATGCCTCCTATCGCAATCAATCTAACGTATTGATTAAGGATGTTATTTGCTTTCTTGCCATAAAAACAGGAAAAATACGTCCTCATAATTGTTAATTTTAACATTATAAACACCGCAAGCGCAGCATAAACAATAAAAAACAACTTCGTTGAGAATATATTTGGTTCTGCATACTGCAGGAAGAGCAAAGAATAACCCAACAAGCCTATTATGAGTATAAATGATTGTAAAAAGTGCTCCCTAAAGGTAAGTTTTTGGTACCTGTAGTAATAGCCGAATGCGCTCACAAGTTGTCTAAAGACAAAATTATCTTTCTCTTTAAACAAAAATGTGAGCGATATGCATACCGCTAGGAAGATTGATATGATTACGTTGTTACTCATCAGTTAGGAATTAGGAGTTAGGAATTGCTGTGCAAATGAGAACAATGATAAGCTTGCTTAAGCATTGTCGAATGCAGCCAGCAATCACGTAATGCGAAGCATTGCGTAATTTCTTTATTTTATAATGGTAGTACCTGTATCCTTGCCGATTTGAGAGGCTTCGGTGATTACTACCTTGCTAACGCCTGCTTCTAGGGCACGGAAAGCATTGTCTAGTTTTGGAAGCATACCACCGCTGATAATACCTTCTGCCTTGTATTTTTCGTAGATTTCTGGAGTGATTTCAGAGATGACGCTATCGTCGTCGTCTGGATTGTAAAGCACACCTTTTTTCTCGAAACAATATACAAGAGTGGTGTCAAATTTTGCAGAAAGTGCCTTTGCTGTTTCGCTTGCGATAGTGTCTGCGTTAGTATTTAGAAGACCGTGCTCTTTTGAGAAAGAAAGTGGAGCAAGCACTGGCACGATGTCTTGTTCAAGAAGAAGCGCAAGTTTGTCTGCATCTACTTTTTTCACGTCGCCTACAAAACCATAGTCGATAGTTTCTACTGGGCGTTTGTCACTTTGTATTACACAAAGATCGGCACCTGTAAGGCCAAGTGCATTCATATCTCTTTTTTGAAGACCTACTACAATGCCTTTGTTTACAAGACCACCATAAACCATAGTTACCACTTCTAGAGTTTCGGCATCTGTAATGCGTCTGCCATCCACCATTTTGCTTTCGATGCCAAGTCTAGTAGCAATAGCTGTAGCCGAACGACCACCTCCGTGAACTAAGATTTTTTTACCTTCTACTGTTGCGAAATCGTCTAACAATGTGTTTAGAGATTCTGGGGTTTCTACAATCTTGCCCCCTACTTTTATAATAGTTAGTTTTTCCATAATCTATTGTAATTTTAACTGTGTAAATATATTCCAAATTGTAAGTGCTCCTGCCACAGAAACGTTGAGTGAATGCTTGGTGCCAAATTGCGGAATTTCCACGGTTTCATCGCATAAATCGACCACTTCTTGTTGCACACCTTTCACCTCATTTCCTAGGATAATGGCATATTTTTCGTCTTTACTTAAAGATAGTTTTTCTAGCGAAATACTATTCTCGGTTTGCTCCACCGCAAGCACCTTGTAACCTTCGGCATGAAGTCTGTTTACCACGTCTAAAGTTTCTGCCACATACTCCCACGCAACACTATCTTCAGCGCCCAATGCTGTTTTATGAATTTCTGCATTTGGAGGGGTAGAAGTGATACCACAAAGGTAGATTTTTTCTACGATGAAAGCGTCGCTTGTTCTAAATATAGACCCCACATTGTGTAGGCTTCTCACGTTGTCTAAAACCACCACAAGAGGAAGTTTTTCTACCGCTTTAAACTCCTCTACGTTTAGCCTATTTAGTTCTACTACAGATAATTTTCTCATTTTATTAGAATCAATGCACAAAAATAGTGTTTTTTTATTAAATTTGTAACCAAATACGCATTTTTTACAATGACAGCAAACGAGGCATACAAACTACTCCAAAATATGATAGAAATTCCTTCTCTAAGCAGGGAGGAAACTGCCGTAGCGGACTTTCTACAAAACTATTTGGAGAATCTAGGGTTAGAGATAAGCAGAGTGGGAAACAATTTGTTTTCTATTTGCAAAGACTACTCAGAAAGCAAACCAACAATTCTTTTAAACTCACATATCGACACCGTGAAGCCATCGGCTCTATGGACAAAAGACCCATTTAAAGCCACCGAAGAAGACGGAAAACTTTACGGTCTTGGTTCGAACGACGCAGGCGCATCTGTGGTGTCTCTTATTTCCACTTTCGTTAGCCTAACGGCAAAACCTCAGCCATACAACCTTGTTTTAGGCATTTCTTGTCAAGAAGAAGTTTCAGGCAAAGAAGGTATGGAACTACTTATTACTCAGCTCCCTAAGATTGATTTTGCAATAGTTGGTGAGCCTACTCAGATGAAACTTGCCGTGGCAGAAAGAGGATTAATGGTGGTAGATTGCGAGGCAAAAGGGAAATCTGGGCATGCTGCTAGAGAAGAGGGTATAAATGCTATTTACGAAGCACTAGACGACATCAAGTGGTTTAAAGATTACAAATTTCCAAAGGTTTCTCCTGTGCTTGGACCTGTGAAAATGACTGTTTCAATACTTCAATCTGGCACTCAGCACAATGTAGTTCCAGATAGTTGCAAATTTACTGTCGATATTCGTCTAAACGAATGCTATACTCACCAAGAAGTGTTTGACACCATACAGGCAAACATAAAAAGCGAGGCAAAAGCACGTTCTATGAGACTTAAGCCTTCGGCAACTGATATGGAACACCCATTTGTGCAGGCTTATTTAAAAACTAGTGGAGAAGTTTTTGGGTCTTCTACCCTATCCGACCAAGCACTTTTGTCGATTCCATCGGTAAAAATTGGTCCTGGCGACTCTGCCCGTTCCCACACCGCCGACGAATTTATCCGCCTTTGCGAAATTGAACAAGCGATAGAAATATATACGAAATTGTTAGATGGGTTGGAGTTAGTTAGGAGTTAGGAGTTAGGAGATTATAATTAGTGAAATCTTTTTATAAATATGTTGCAAAACATAAAAATAAATCGTATCTTTGCAGCCGATTTAAACCAACCTAATTAGAACTTTGAAAAGACTTATTATCACATACTTAGCGTCATTGGTGTGTATTCTCTTCTTTTACACTAATGCTCAAGTTTCTTCTTCAAAGTACAATCTTCAAATCATAAATGTTAATACTGAAAACTATCCTGAAGCTATATTTGTAGAGTTTACTGTAACTGATGAGGACAAAAATTTTGTTGAGGGACTTCAAGAAAAGGATTTTATTGTAAAGGATAACTCTACAAAAAAATATAGTTGCAAACGTCTTATCCAAGAATTAAACGAATACAAATATCCTATTGACATTGTATTTTTAATGGATAACAGTGGAAGTATGGGATTTGAGCAACGAAAAATCAAAAATACATTAGATGATTTACTAAATGGATTATCGAAAAAAGGAGATGTAAGAGTTGCATTAGCGCGATTTGGACATACTGGTTCTGCATATGGATTATTATACAATGGCGAATATATTTGGGCTGACATAATAAAAGCAAACCATATATCTGTTTTTTCTCCTTTAAGAAACTCAATAGATATTAAACAATTTACAGATGAAATATGGTCAAAGAACGACACTTGTGGTGGTTATGAACCATATTATAATGCATTAAAATGGGTTGCAGAACAGAAACTAGATTATAGAGATGATGCTACAAAAATATTTATAATGATTGGAGATGAAGCTTATAGTAATAATAATGGCACGATGCCATTAGAAGAAGATAAAGTTGCCAATACATTATCTGAAAATGAGATTCAGACATTTATAATTCAAGATGACGACTATAAAGATGAATATAATGAGATAATCCAACAAACAAATGGTAATTTTTATGACGTCGCCCAATGGGATAATAAGAATATTCTAGCAGACATAGCAACTGAAGTAGAAATAAAAGATAATTATGTTTTACGTTATTGTGTGGAGACAGATAATACCTCTTGTGAAGATGCTAGAGAAATTACAATCATATTGAACAAAGATACTATTTCCTATAACTATTTCCCTGTAAAATCTGCAACTATAGAAAGGACTGCTATCACATCGGCTCTTGATAAGAAAGTAATTGACACCAATACTCCAATAGAACTATCAGCCATCGTTTCTAAAAATGGGAATCAAATAGACACACTCAAATTATTTTACTTATCAGAAGGTAAATTGTACGAGAAAATAAATACAGATTGTAAAGTTATTAACGATAATCAACAGGAATACTCATTCACAATTCCAGCAGAACACGTCTCAGGTACTCACATTGCATACTATTTTGAGACAAATGCGAAAGTTGAATTAAACGATTCTAGTAGAGTAACTAAGATAACATCACCTGCACATACTCATGAATTATTTGCTTGGACAATAGCAATTAATCCTTGTAAAGCACCTATTATCTCAAATGTTAATAATCAAATAGCAGTTCCTTGTCGTTCTATTAATATAAGTGCTAATGTTACAGATGATAATTTAGAAACTGTTATGCTAGATTATAGGATGTCAAACATTGATACTGATTATAAAAATGTAGAGATGATTCAACAACTTGAAGATCATTATATTGCATTTATCCCCGCAGAATCAGCAGCAGACGCCTCTATTGAATATTTTATAGTTGCTACAGATAAAACAGGGCTACAAGCACATTATGGAACTCCAGAAAATCCAATTATTCAGAAAATAGAAGCATTATCAGTTGCAAGCAAACAAGATCCTATGGAGATAATCATCTATGGACTAGATAGAATTACCATAGGTTGTAATCCTATCACTGAAAAAGATACTATTGCGGCATATTATCCTATGAGATGTGGCGGAGCAGTAACAGACGTGCTTTGTTCGTATGCTACATGGGATAAATTAATAAAAGGATTCCGCTTAACTGTTTATGGTACTTCAAGTAATAGCAATGTAAAAAATGGATTTGAAAAAGGTGATGATATTAAACTAAAACTTATTCAAAACGGTATAGATTATATTCTTGAAAATCATAATATCAAATATTCACCTAACGCACGAATCACAGATTTCCCATACATAGCAATTGGACCTAAAGAGCCAAAGGCTTCATTCTACATAGAAAATAAACAGATAGAAAGAGATTCAGACATTGATTTTGGCTTATGCGATAGAGAAACAACTAAAATCATTACACTTAAAAATACAGGTTGTGAAAATCTTTATATTAGAGATATTAAATTAGATAACGAACTATTTGCAATTAAGCCCTTTGAAAACGAGGCAGACAAAGAAGGAATATTAAAGATACTAGCTCCTGGAGAATCAGTAAATATAGACATTTCATATATGCCTACTTTCGATGCAAATGCAACATTAGAAATACACACTAATATTCCTAGTGACCACATCTATCGTTTCACTTTAAGTGGCAAGAGTTTAACAGTAAGTCCTTGTGCTACACTAAAGATGCAACCACTCACTCCTAAATATGGGGAAAGCATATCCCTTACTTTTGATGCCAGACAAGAAAAAGAGATAGAAATTTTATTAAAAAAGGAATGCTCATATAAAGTAGATTGGTCATATACACTAACACCTTCTGTAAGCACTCAAGAAGTGCAGATAGACAAACTATTAGAAATAGGTCATTACAAACTATCTTTTTATTCAGGTGAAAACCTATGCGAATATTTATTTGAGGTAATAGAATGAGAAAATTAATATTCATCATATTATCAATATTGTTTAGTCACATACTATGTGCTAAGGTGTTTATAGAAATACACACTTTAGATAGTGTCGCTATATTTCACGCTGAAAATATAGATAGTATTAGTCTCATAGAACCAGCTCCAACATTTGTTAAGGATATAAACGAAAAAAAATATAGGGTTGGATTACTTGGCACTAAATATTGGATGCTAGAAGATTTGGATTGTGCTATTTTTGATACCTTATCTATTCATCGTAGTAAATCATTATCAGCCAGCAAAGATTCAACACTTGCACCTTATAATAAAGGAATATATTATAATTGGACTGCTGCAAATGGTTTAATAGACCCTCCATATACTCTGACTACTACAAGAAATCAAGGAATTTGCCCAAACAAATTTCATATTCCAAGCAAAACTGAATGGGAAAATTTATTTGCATCTATAGAACATAAAGGTTCTACACCACTTAGAAGTCAAAATTGGGAAGTAACAAGTGATGGACTAAAAAGACAAGGGGAAAGTACTGAAAAAGGTTTTAATTCATCTGCTTCTGGCTATGCAAAAGGCTCACAAATAAAAGACAGTGATATTCTTTCTTCTTATTGGTCATCTGAGTCACTTTCAGAAACAAGTGCCCTTGCTACTCGTTTAGATGCTACTGGATCATTATCATTTTCTAGTGAAAATAAAGAACTAGGCAAATCTGTGCGTTGTGTATGGGATGGTCAAACAGATAGAGATTGGCTTTATGTTTATCAAAACAATGTTCAGGACGAAGAAAAAAAGGTTTTACGATATAAAGTAGAAAGAATCAAGCTGATTATTATAAAAGATGACATAAGTAGTGGCACTATAACAGATACAGAGAATCATACATACAGAACTAAACGCTATGGTTCTACAAGTTGGATGATAGAGGATTTAGTTAGTTCGTTATCTATTCAAGGAGTGAATTGCAACGCTACACAAAAAACTAATAACTATTTTTCAAAAGATGTTATCAATAATACATGTCCAGCAGATTGGAGATTACCTAAACAAGAAGATTATAAAAAGTTAGTAAAAAACGATATTGATAACACTTTTATCAGAGATTTCAAATCTGCTATATATAAAGATGATAAAATATTCTCAGTCGGAGCAGAAGCTCTATACTGGGTTGAAGACTTCACAACTGGCAGTTATGAAGAAAACGGAGAAACTAAATTTTACATAAAAGGTATTCCATATTTTGAAAATTATAATGGCTATTCCTCTCGTTTTTCTTTTATAGAAATAAGCAATACTATTCCTTTAATGCCTTGTCGCTGCGTTCAAGACTTAACAGAACCAAAACTAAAATGTCGTGAAACAAAGAAAAGTGATACCACAAATATAGGCATTTGGCAAACTAAGGATTATCCTACAATAAAATTTACTCAGAACAACAACGCAGAAAACGTAATGTATATAGAAAATGCTGATAGTAATGTATATTACGATAAATTCTCTGTAGAAATAAAATGACAAATATTAAAAAATACATATTAGCAATACTTATTTTCCTTCTTTGCTGTACTCTATATGCATTTGAAGGTGGAGTCCCATTTATACAGCACTCAGATTCTACGAATGGAGCTTATTCTGTAGCATTAAAAGATTTGAATACATCAGGAATAAGCATTATTGGAGTGGCTAAAATGAATAGCACAAAGACTTCATTACTATGGAATGTAAGTAGAAAAGATACTATTGCCACATCTTTTACATCAAATTGGTTTGGAAAAGAAGATAATATCATTGACTATAGCGAGCAAACAAAGAAAGCAGATTCTCTATGTATCTTTACACATACAATGGGCATAAATAAAAAAGATGAATCTATTATGAATAGTCATCTTTATATAGGCAAAGATTATAATAATACAGTAGCAAATCTACTATCTATTAAAAACAATACAGAAGAGCCGCTTGTAGAATATATGGTATATGATAAGATTCTAAATGCTTCTGCAAGACGAATGGTAGAAAGTTTTCTTGCTATAAAGTATGGTATTAGTCTAAACCAAGAGAATCCAACAGATTACATCAATGCAAAAGGTGGTATAATTTGGGATGGAAGAAATAATAAATCATATAATGAAGATATAGCTGGTATAGGTAGAGACGACAAGACTTTATTATATAAAAAACGAGGCAGTAGCATAAATTCTCCACTATCTCCCATAGTTTCTGCAACACAAGAACTCTCTGACGGAATGTATCTAATGTGGAGCCATAATGGTGAATCTCCAAGAAGAAGAATTTGGTCTCTTTCCCCTACTGGAGAATGGGATAATACCCCATGTAATTTTCAGTTTAAAATAGGCGGAGAAGAAAATCTTCCCTTTTTAGAAAAAGATGAAATTTACACCATGCTAATAGATAGTAGTGGAATCGGCGAATTTGACACAAGTTCTACTATAAGCTATCCTTATCAATATGTTGATTCAGAGAATATTGTATTTTCAAATATCAGAATTCCTACATCACAATCACACTTTACTATCTCTAAAAGAGAACTTACAGATGAGGAAAAAGAAAACCCATATCAATATATTCATGTTCATCCAAGTCCATCAATAGACGGACATATATTTGTTGAATGTAGATTGTGGGAAATTACTCCAATCAAGGTTGAAATATATAATGTAGTAGGACAACCTATTTTTAATGGTTACTTCTCTAATTCTAATTACTATAATGTAAAGGCAACTCTTCCTGCTTCTGGTACATACGTAATCATAGTTAAGATTGAGGAGCAAGTATTAACGTATAAAGTAGTGAGAATATAATGAGAAAAACATCGTTATACATATTAACTTGTCTTTTACTATTATTTGTAAGCTCTTGTGTAAATAACAAAGATAGTAAATCAGAAGTAAAATCAACTAAAATTGATTCAATTGCTATCGTTATTGACACTATATCAACAAAAAAAGATTCATCTATTAAGGAAAAACCTATACTTTCTGTTAAGAAGAGGTTTCGCATAGGCAAACAAGATTCACTTTCGCTTAATAAGGCAAAAATATATGTTCCTAGTGGCAGTTTATCTACAGATAAAGAAATCTCTATTACAGCTATAGATAGCACTCAAATTGCAAAACTACCAACAGGAATGGTAAATGTTACAGCTGGTGCTGATGGTTATCGTTTTCTTCCACATGGAGAACACTTTACTGCCAAGGCTGCTACTATTGTACTACCTTTTGACTCTATTAAAATACCTGCTGGATATACTACCAAAGATATTATCACATATTATTACCATGAAAAATATAAACGTTGGGAACCACTTGTAAAAGATACCATAGATGCTAACAAACAATTAGCATATTCTCATACTGAACACTTTACAGATATGATTAATGGTATTTTAAAAGTGCCAGAGTCTCCAGAAACTGGTAATCTAACGCCAACATTTATTAGTGACTATAAACCAGTCAATCCAGCTTCGGGAATTACCCAAATTCAGAAACCAACACCTAATGAACAAGGTACTGCGGTTTTAAATTATCCACTAAATATCCCTGCAGCTCGTGCTGGTTTAACCCCAAACATTAGTCTTCAATATAGCAGTGATGGTGGAAGCTCATACGTTGGTTATGGTTTCTCTATCCCAATGGAAACAATAAGTATTGATACACGTTGGGGCTGTCCTACATTTAGTGAAGAATATGAGAGTGAAAGTTATCTGCTAAATGGTGTCCAATTTACAGAAAAAGCCCACAGCCATACACCAAAAAAGGAGCAAGAAAGAAAAGACAAAAAAGAGTTTTATTTAAGAGTTGATGCAAATTTCTTAAATATTACCCGTTATGGAAACTCTCCTAAAAATTACAAATGGGAAGTAATTAGCAAAGATGGTCTGAAGAAAACATATACTGGTTTTGATGGCGTGATGGATTCTGTATCTATAGAATCTACAGCAACAGACAAGAACCTAATTGTGTGGGTATTAACCGAAGTAGAAGATATAAATGGCAATACTTGCTCTTATTCCTATCAAAACTATGGTGGAACACTATACCCTAAAATGATAGAATATACAGGACATAAAGTAGAGAAAGAAAAAGGAACTCACAAAATCCTGTTTAAATACTCCCCAGAAACTGAAAATTTTAAACCAACACGATTAGATATTACAAGCAGCTATCGTTTAGGAGTAGAACAAAAAGACTCTATACTTTTATCTAATATAGAAATCTTCAATTCAGAAAACCTAGTAAGAGGGTATCGTTTAGAATATACAAATGGTTCTTTCGGAAAAACACATTTAACCTCTATTACTGAGTATGATAGTAAAAAAAATGATTTCTATAGTCATAGTTTTGAGTACTTTAATGATATAGAATCAGAACTCTACTCAGAAGAAGAGCAGTGGAGCATTTCTGATAGTTTGTATAAAAAAGGTTCATTCTTTAGATCCTCTAAAGATGGATTTTCGGATGAATTCTCTATGCTACATGGTTCACACAGTCAAGGCTTTAGCGTGGGAGGAGGTGCTCATGTAGGATTTGGTATTAACAGTTTCATCAATGTTTATGCAGGTTCTTCATATAACTATAGTCAAAACGTAAATGACAATAAAATCTCACTTACAGACCTTAATGGAGATGGTCTTGCAGATTTAATTTTTATTCAAGACGGAGCTATATGTTATAGAGAAAACATTTCTCATAAGATTTCAAAAGAAAATAAGCAAGATACTACAGACTCTGACTCTGATTCAGAATCAGACAGCACTCAAAACGAAGACAATTCCAAAGAAGAAAAAGAAGAATCTCAATTTGGAGAAACAATAAAACTAAAAACCACACTTACATCATTCTCTTCGGGCAAGAGTGAAACACATACCCTACTTACAGATGCAGGAGCACAAGTATTCTTTGTAAGTGGTAATGCTTGTTACTCACATAACTGGCAAAAAAATAAGACCATGGTTTATCTGCACGACTTCAATGCAGACGGACTTATTGATATTGCAAATAATGGTATTGTACATTTCAATCACATAGATTCTGAAGGTATTCCTACACTTACCACTACAAGTGAACCAACTCCTTGTCCTATTATGGGGCTTAGTGTACCTATTGATGATGCTTTTATCCCAGATGTAAAAGCGGAGCAAGAAAGTCTGAGTGAACAATTCCCTCGTCATGATGTTGTAAAGCTTTGGCGTGCACCATACGATGGAAAGATTACAATAAAGGCAGATATCTCTCTAAAAGAAAATAATGCAGATGGTGTTAAGTTTTCTATACAACATAAAGACAAACTAGTTTATATAGACAGTACTATTACAGATGATAAAACAACTGTTAGCAAATCTGTAAAAGTACAGGCAGGAGATAAAATTTACTTCCGTTTGCAATCAAGGTTTAATGCAGTAAATGACAATATTGAATTTACTCCCATAATTAAATACACAAAACTAACAGATGCCACAATAGACGAAAATGGTTCTTTAGAAGAATACGTATCACAAGATGAATTTTTATATTGCGGGGCACCAACTATTCCACTTTCTAAAACTGGAAGTATTCATATTGAGGCTCCATTTAGTAAGAAAATCTTATCAGATGACATCTGCCTAATAGTTCGTAAAACTGTAGTGACGAACTATAATGAGGTTCTAAATGACACAAAAATAGAACCAAATATAGTCTTTTCTGATATAGAACGTCGCTATTTAAAGGCAAGTGATATTCATAACAACGAACCTATGGATATTTACTTAACTGTGGACGATATTGACACCAACTCTGGTGCCTATCTTTCATTTATAGTTGAGTCACATAGCCAAATTAAATGGGAAAATATTACTTGGAAGCCTATCGCAACATACATAGGTGAAGAAGAACCTTTTGTTTATGTAGCACCAGAGCTTACCATGTATAACAAACATATTAAAAGAGCTGATTCAAAAGACATTCATGCACAGAAAGCAATACTAAATGTAGATTTTAGTGCCAAAGATTTAGAGGGGAACGAGATTACATCAGATTTGGTAAATTTTAGTCTAAAAGATAAAGACGGCAATGTCTATTTCTCTGCTCCAATAAGTTCACTTCCTATTGAAATAAACATTCCTAAAAGAAATAACTTTTATGGAACTTTTCATGTAAAAAAAGAAGTATCATCATATATAAATGCATCATATAGCATAAATGGGGGAGATGGCAAAGATGCCGCCATCTATAGTACTTTTGATAATAATGACTTTGGACATCTTTATCGTGGTTGGGGACAATTCGCATATAATGGAGAAAAAGAACCAAATGCATTAATTAAGGAAGAACTTTTAAAAGTAGATACTAGCGAATATGAAAAAGCAACAGAAGGTATCGATATTAAAACTGATTTTAAAGAAGGAGTTAAGGAAAATCAATTAAGTTCTATACCAAGTGTCAATGACCAATGGTTCTATATTATGCAGTTCTCTGCAAAAGAGGAGAGATATGAAAGTGTTGCTAATAACTCTTATGTTGCTGCAGATAAAATGAGTAGTTCACGTATAGGTCGTCAAGACTTGCACGTTGATGAGCCAGATTTCCCAACAGCAGGTACTCCAGATGTTCCTGCAAAAGAAACTGCAGCTCCATATATAACAAGTAGCGGAGAAGGTGATAGTTTTACTGGTTCTGCAGGTGCTATTGCTACCATTGGCGGAGGTAATAGTACTACAACATCATCAAGCACACAATCATTACTTGATATAAACGGAGATGGTTATCCAGACTGGATAAATCAAAAAAATAATTCTATAGAAGTAATATATACAAATGCAAACGGACAACTTACAGATAAGAAAATTTCATTTGATTTTAATCCATCTGTAGGTATATCTAAATCCGAGACATTAACAACAGGAGTTTCACTCTCTGCTACTACACCCCAATTAATAGCACCAATGGGTGATAAAGCCAATTGGCAAATACAACTTCAAAAAGAAGGTTCTTCATCAAACAATACCACCTCAGCCTCTGTAAGTATTAGTGAGAATTTCTCTTCTAGTAAATCTATTAGTGCATCTGAGTGGATAGACTTTAATGCAGATGGTTTGCCAGACTATGTATTTGAAGAATTAACAAAAGATGAACAGAATAATAAAATACGTAAACTCTATATCAAATATAATATCTCAGGTACTTCATTTACCGAACCTCATCTACTTTTTGACAATAATACTGTAATAAGCAGTGACGCTTCAAGCTCTGTTGGTGCTGGCCTTGGTGTAAATGTTTCTATCTGCGGACAAGCATCTGCTGGTGGCGGTATTAGTATGACATATACTGATACTAAAAATAATGCTACATTCCGCGATATGAACGGAGATGGCCTAGTAGATTACGTAATAAGTGACGGCAATGGCAATACAAACATACTATACAATGTAGGAGGTAAACTGCTCACAGAACGCACTATAGATAAAGAATCAATTATTACTTCAAGAAGTACCTCAAACTCTGTTTCGTGTAATATAGCTGTTCCTATCCAAATAAGTATTGTGAGCCTTACTCCAAGTGTTACAGGTTCTTATTCAGATGGTATTAGTAAAGCTACCAATACTATAATGGATATAGATGGAGATGGATTCCCTGATATTGTAAGTTCAAACACAGCTGATCAATTAAAATTTAAACGCAGTAAGATAGGAAGAACTGGCAAATTAAAATCTGTAATCCTACCACTTAAAGGTCAAATTAACTTAGATTATACGTCAAGTATTCATAGTTATAGAAACCCTAGTGCACGTTTCTGTCTGTCTATGGTAGAAGTAACAGGCGGTAGTAAAGAACTTGGTGCAACTTCATTTAAGGATACTATAACATATAGCGGAGGTAATTACAACAGATGCGAAAGAACATTTTTAGGGTTTGACACAGTAAGTGTAAGTAACCTAAATACACTACAAGGAGATTCTATCTATAGAACTACAAAAACCGCATACGCTACTAATTCATTCTATACAAAAGGTCTAGTACTTTCTACTAGCTTGTTGGATAGCACAAATAATGTACTAAGTACCACTGAATATGAATACACATTTGTAGGTGATACTCTAAAAGAAGAACGCGTATATCCTGCACTCCTTAAAAAGACAAGTCATATTTATGATGATGAAAATGCTTTAAGCACCACTCGTACATATTCCTACGACAAACTTGGGAATCTAACCTCATATAGCATAGACGGAGAATTAAATGCGAATATCACCTATCATGACCACAAGGTAGTAAAAAATGCTCCTAAAAGCATTGAAGTAACAGGTAGTGGTGCTACATTACAAAAAAGAAGTAGTAAGATAGATGACAAAGGTAATGTTACTCAAATCTCTGTAGCAGTAAATGATGCTCTAGAGGCTGTTTATGATATGGAGTATGATACCTACGGCAATGTAACTAAATTTACCAGACCAGAAAATAACAATGGTGAAAGAGTTTCGGTTTCTGTAAAATACGATGACACTCACCACGTATCTCCTATAGAAGTTTCTGACTCATACGGATTTACTTCATACACTGAATATGACAAAATATTTGGTCTTCCAATAAAACAAACAGATATTAATGGTGCTACAATAGAATATGATTATGACAACAAAGGGCGTTTAAGCACAATAACAGCACCTAAAGAAGCCGAAAAAACAGAACATACTCTCAAATTTGACTACATATTAGAAGGAGATAATTACAAAGGTATAACTCATCACAATACTCCAGAAGGAGGATTTGAGGTATATGCTTATATAGACTCTCTAGGTAGAGAAAAATATACAGAAACCACTTCTAATATTTATGAGTATGGAGAGCTTTCTACTAAAACTATTCGTTCAGATTACTACCTGTACGACGCATTTATGCGTAAAGAAAAACAAATTAAGTCTCATGCCATAGATGCACTTTCTTATGAAGGAGGAGTGGAGATATTCTCATTAAATGAATACGATGAAATGGACCGTACTATGCTAAGCACATTTATTGATGGTTCTGAAATTTCAATACAGTATAAAATAGACACCGAAGAATATACAGGTAAAACTACACTCATCTGTACAACCACCGATGCAGAGGGAAGAATTAGCAACACATACATAGATGCCCTTGGCAGAACCATTGCTACAGAAAAGATAGTAAATGGCGAGCCTATACGTGTAGTAAACACCTATGATGCACTCTCTCGTGTGATAGAAGTATTGCATCCAAATGAGCATATCAGCACGTATAAATATGATATGTTAGGTAATATCATAGAAACTAAAACGCCAGATGCTGACACTGTTACTGCAGAATATACCCCACAAGGTCAAATTCTTTCACGTACCACTGCGACTGGAGAAGTAGTCTCATACAACTATGACTTTGAGAGACTTAAATCAGTAGCATATTCTCTACATCCTAACGATAGTATTGTTTATACCTACGGAGATACACTTTCTGAAAACTTCCAGAAAGGAAGACTTCTTAGTGTTACCTACCCTATGGGTAGTGAAGAGTACACCTACGGCAATATGGGTGAAGTGGTAAAAACAGTAAAAAGCATAGTAATAGATGAACAAATAGATAAAATACATAGCTATACTTCTGAGTTTGAATACGATAGCTGGAGCCGTATACAAAAGATGATTTACCCAGATGGTGAAGTGGTAGATTATGAATACTATTCTAACGGAGAACTTAAGGCAATCACCGGAGAAAAAGACGGAATAAAATATCCATACCTTGTGGAAACTGGTTATCACGAGAGTGGTCAAACTGCTTATAGAAAATTAGGCAACAACACAGAGCATCGCTATTTCTATGACAAAAAGAACCGCTTACAACTAGCTACTCTACATATAGGCAGTGAGAAGATTTCTGAAAATACCTATAACTATGACAAGGTAGATAACATAACTGGTATAAATGATAATAATACCTACTACCAAGCATATACTTATGATGAGTTAAACCGCTTAATAGGTGCTAAAGGTAGTGATAATGACACAAGAGGAGTGAGAAGTGACTATAGTATGACTATGGAATATAATAAAATGTCATCTCCTGTTGTCTTTAATCAAAGTATTTCAACAGAAAAAGGAATAAATTTCACAAATAATACCTATCTTTACAATCAGGACTCTCAACCTAATGCTCCTATTCAAATAGGAGATATGCATTACACCTACGATGCTGCAGGTAATCCTACTTCAATACTTGATGCTAACGGCATAGGCAGAGATATGGTTTGGGATGCTGAAAATAGATTAAAAGAGATCATTGACACAGAAAAAGGTTTATTCCACTCATATGCATACGACCACACAGGTGAACGTATTCTTAAACGTTACGGCACAGCACAAAGTGGTTATGTAAATGGCAAGGATATGGGTACGCTGTATGACTTTGGAGAAAGCTATAGTGCCTACGCTTCTGCCTACTTTGTAGAAAGTAACAACGGTTACACCAAACATTATTATGCTGGTGCTACTCGTTTGGTAAGTAAGTTAGGCGAAGATTATTATGAAAATAATGAACTAGTACCTACAGGCAAGGAAGAAAAAGAACAATACTTCTACTTCCAAGACCATTTAGGTAGCAGCACCTACATCACTGACCTAAACGGCGACATAGCCCAATACACCGCTTACACTCCATACGGTGAAATGTTCCGCGAGTACAACAACGTAACCCCATACCGCTTCAACGGCAAAGAACTCGACACAGAAACTGGCCTTTACTACTACGGTGCAAGATATTACAACCCAGCCACGGCCCTATGGCTCGGTGTGGACCCATTAGCAAGTAAATACCCTGGAGTGAGTCCGTATGTTTACTGCGTTGGAAATCCAGTGAAGTATGTGGATCCAGATGGGAGAGCTTGGGAATATCCAGATGGAACACCAATAGAAAAACATGACAACATAAAAGTTTATATATTTTATGATTCTGAGGATTTTTCATCGCAAACTCAAGCTATGGCAGAAAGAGCGGAGAAAATATATGGTAAAGGTTCTGTTGCTTTAAGCAATGCTAATACAAAAGATATATTTATATCAGATTGGAGAGATATGGCAAGTAAGGAAATAAAAGAAGTTAATATAAATTACCATGGCAATAACCAAACATTAATGATTGATTCTAACAATAATGAATATATAACATCAACTAATAATGGATTAACTAATAAATCAGGAACAGAAGCTACAAATGTTAAAGATATACCTAATCCTATTGGCAATATTTCAAATGCTCAACTTAATCTTAATACCTGTAAATCCAATAGTACTACACAATATGAAATAAAAGAAGGAGTAACGCTAATGCGTGGTTTTGCACAAAGATTTTTGTTCAATAAAGTAAGAGGTACTGATGCAGGTGTTAGCTATAACTG
This sequence comes from Candidatus Enterocola sp., assembly GCA_045633865.1. Taxonomy (GTDB): domain Bacteria; phylum Bacteroidota; class Bacteroidia; order Bacteroidales; family Paludibacteraceae; genus Enterocola. Next base: position 19,774 of record JAZQZD010000009.1, on the reverse strand, counting down.
GTTCACTAAAGAACCAGAACCTCAGAATTTTTGGGATAATTGGCATTATATGAAACCGATAAAAAAATAATTACATGAAAAAATATCTATTTTGTATATTATTTGTAGTAAGTAGTATTATTCTATATATCTTTTATCCCAGAAATCATAGTTTCACGTTTGTGTGTAAAATTCATAACGAATCTCCTATAGATTATAGTCAGTCCACATATTACCATTATATTCACAATAAAGAAAGATTGTTCTTTTTTATGCAAGGATATTATATAAATAGACAATGGTTATTAAAGGGGGAGTTTACTGGATATAATTCATCATTGGTTGATTCGTTAGCGAATATTTTTGATTTTAATCGTTATGATTATATTATAACATACCAAAAGCAAATAAAAAACATTAGACACTCACCATTCCTAACAAATACAGAAGATGGTTTATATTTTGACAAACGCACACCACTCATTATAGAATACGACACAATCATAACTGATAGCATTTATTTTTATCAAGTAGAAAACAATGAGAATTTTAGAGCACCAGGACCATAAAGTCTCAAACATTCTATGAATAATACCCTTGACATATTAACATTACAACTATTTCTAGGTTCAATAGTATTTATTATTGGTTCTATAGTTTTACTTTTATTATTGTATAGATGCTACAAAATTAAGTTTGTCACTAAAGTAGTAGTAATTTCTTCTCAATTAGTTTTAGCACATATACTTTCTAATTGGAAAGTACGCAAATGATTCTTTAATGTTCACAATAGAAGTAATGTGTAGAGACTTGTTCCCACTAGACTCAGAAAAACACCGAGATAAAATGGCAGTTGTAAATTTTATAAAAGATCATTACAACATTGATTATTATAATCAACCAATAGAAGATTATATTTTAGAAAAAAATAAAAAAACTATACCCTGACTCGTGGGAAGAATATATAGAAAAATATTAGAAGATATTAGACAAGTATTCATTTGTTTTTCATAATACTTCCAAAAAGGAAGGCTACATTTTATAAATATGTAAAAATACATACTACATTGGTAGGAATATAGACAAAGAAGAACGTGCATTTTTAATTTAAGAGATAAAACGTCATTGTAATAATAATTAATTATATAGAAGTCTAAAAGAATTACCAAAATACAAACAATATGATTGAATTTTTCAAAAAGCATTACATACTAAAGCACTTTTTGCTTTTGGTGATTATTGTTGTCCTACTGTTTACAGGACTAATTTTCTGGTTGGACAACTACACAAGACACGACGAACAAAAACTCGTGCCAGATGTGATTGGTATGACAGAAGAAAATGCTGCCACACTTATTTTGGGCAGAGAATTGAACTACGACATTGTGGATTCTGTGTTTAGAACAGGTGCAATGCCAGGAGCTGTGGTGGACCAAGACCCTAAAGCTGGTTCTTTTGTAAAAAAAGAGCGTAAAATTTACCTGATTGTAAATGCAAAATCTGCACAAATGACTGCACTGCCAGATGTAGTGGACCTTTCACTGCGCCAAGCAGGAGCATTGCTTACTGGAGCAGATTTCAAGATAAAAGAAGTGGTTTATAAGCCTTCTGACTATAGAGATTTGGTGCTTGAAGTGCTTTACAACGGCAAAATAGTGAAAGAAGGAGAAAAAATCCCTACTTTCTCTGAGCTTGTGCTTCATATTGGCGATGGTGGTATTCAGGAAGTGAAAGATTCTATTACCTCTGACTCTATCGCTGTGGATGAGGAGATTATCATAGAAGACGACGTTGTGGGAGGAGAGGATGATTTGTTAGAGGAAGACTTGCTGTTCTAGTGAGGAGTTAGGAGTTAGGAGTTAGGACGAGTTGATGAACGAAGTGAATAATTTCTCAAGTAGCGAGAGCAATGATAAGCTTGCTTAAGCATTGCCGAGTCACGAAGAGAAATCACGAGCGAAGCGAGTAATTTTAGGAATCAAGAGTTATATATACTAAACATTACACAATCAATGATTGACGAAAATATAGACGAGTTTAGCGAGGAATTGGCATCGAGGTTTGAGCATTATAGATTTACAGCAGACCCAGGACAGACTCTTGTTAGAATAGATAAATTTCTAACAGACAAGATTTCTAATGCATCTAGAACTAAGATACAGGCAGCAGCCGATGCTGGCAATATTTTGGTGAATGACAAGCCTATAAAATCCAACTACAAGGTAAAACCAAACGACGTAATTACCATTGTGTTGGACTATCCGCCACGAGACACCGAGATTATACCACAAAATATTCCAATAAACATAGTTTATGAAGATGAAGACCTACTTGTGGTGAATAAAGCTCCTGGCATGGTGGTGCATCCTGGGCATGGAAATTTTGAAGGCACTCTGTTAAATGCGCTTGCATATCATTTTGAAGGCAACAAAACCTTTCAGGCATCAGACCCACGACTTGGACTTGTGCACAGAATAGACAAAGACACTTCTGGACTACTTGTGGTAGCTAAAAACGACTATGCAAAGATGTTCCTGTCTCGTCAGTTTTTTGAAAAAACTACAGACAGACTTTACCAAGCACTAGTTTGGGGCAGACCAGACCCAAAAGACGGTACTGTAGATACTTACATTGGCAGAAATCCAAAGGATAGGCTTCAAATGGCAGTTTACACAGCAGACCAAGAAGGTGGCAAACACGCCGTAACTCACTATAAAACTTTGGCAACTTACAATTACGTAAGCCTTGTGGAGTGCAAACTAGAAACTGGTAGAACTCACCAAATAAGGGTGCACATGAAACACAAGGGTTGCCCACTTTTCAACGACGAGCGTTATGGTGGCGACCAAATATTGAAGGGGATACCTAGTTCTAGCTACAAACAGTTTATAAAAAAATGTTTTGAAATATGCCCAAGACAGGCACTACATGCCAAAACATTGGGTTTTGAACACCCTAGAACACACGAAAGAATGTTCTTTAATAGTGAACTTCCAGAAGACTTTGCTTCACTATTAAAAAAATGGGAAGAAATAGTTTAATTTTATTACCTTTGCTACGCAAAAAAGCAATAAACACGCAGAAAAAAGAAAAAACAATATAAAAATGAAAAACTTTAAATTATGGGATAAGGTTTTAGGTTTTGTAGTATTTGCCATTGCCATGGCTACCTACGGACTAACCATAGAACCTACCGCTAGTTTCTGGGACTGCCCAGAGTTTATTACCACAGCATTTAAACTAGAAGTTGGTCACCCTCCTGGTGCACCTTTCTTTATGCTAACAGGTAAATTTTTCAGTCTTTTTGCTTCAGACCCTACACAAGTGGCTTATTGCATCAATATGCTTTCTGCATTTCTGAGTGCACTTACCATTTTGTTCCTGTTCTGGACCATTACCCTACTTGCCAAAAGAATGATTGTAGGTAAAGATGCTGAAATGTCTCTTGCACAAAGCATCATTATTCTTGGCAGTGGTTTGGTAGGCTCGCTTGCTTATACCTTCTCAGACACATTCTGGTTTTCTGCGGTGGAAGCAGAGGTTTATGCATATTCATCTTTCCTAACGGCAATAGTTTTCTGGTTAATCTTGAAATGGGAAGAAAAAGCAGACGAAGCAGGATCGGACAGATACCTTATCCTTATTACATACCTAATGGGGCTATCTATTGGTGTCCACCTTCTAAATTTGCTAACCATTCCAGCCATTGTATTAGTTTACTACTACAGAAAATACGAAGCTAGCATTAAAGGCACAATTATAGCACTTTTAGTGTCATTTGCTATTTTAGTTTTCGTTTTATACGGCTTAATTCCTGGTTTTATCAGCCTTGCTGGATACGTAGAACTATTCTTTGTAAACACATTGGGTCTGCCATTCAACTCTGGAGCTTTATTCTATTGTTTACTTACAGTAGGCATTCTAGTGTGGTCTATACTAGAACTTTACAAGGAAAAAGTAAACTACAACTTAATTAAAATTTCTTCATTGCTTGCTATCTGTCTAATGGGTCTTCCATTTATTATGGGCAACCTTTGGATAGGTCTATTCATTATAGCAGCAATTGTAATCTATTTTATAAAGATAAAAGATGAGTTAAACATTCGTATGATGAGTACCATTATGGTATGTCTTTCTATGATGCTACTTGGATATACCACATACGCTGTGATTGTGGTACGTTCTGCGGCAAACCCTCCAATGGACCAAAACTCACCAGACAATGTTTTTGCTCTTAAAACATACCTAAACCGTGAACAATACGGCGACCGTCCACTATTCTACGGACAATATTATTCTTCTGAGCCAGCCCTAAAAGTGGAAGGTAACTATTGCAAGACTAAAATTGTAGAAGGAGAAAAAACATATGGTGTAAAAGAAAAAACATCGCCAAATGAAAAAGACGAATACGTAGTAACAGGCACAAAATATAGCGTGGAATACGATAGCAATATGAAAACTCTGTTTCCACGTATGCATAGCAATTCTGGCGGTCACCCTCAAGCTTATGAGTCTTGGGTAAATGTAAAGGGCAAAAAAGTGCCATACGACCAATGCGGCCAAAAAGTATTAGTAAAAATACCTACATTTGGTGAAAACTTAGAGTTCTTCTTCAAGTATCAACTAAACTATATGTACTGGAGATACTTCATGTGGAACTTTAGCGGCAGACAAAACGATATTCAAGGTCATGGCGACATTATAAACGGCAACTGGATTACTGGTATCAACGCCATAGACAAATTTATGGTGGGCGACCAATCAAATCTGCCAGAGGCATACGCAAACAACAAAGGTAGAAATGTTTACTATATGCTTCCTCTACTACTAGGTATATTGGGTATTGCATTCCAAGTACACATAAAAGAGAAATGCAAACAAACATTTTGGATTACTATGACTCTGTTCTTCATGACAGGTATTGCCATTGTACTTTATCTAAACCAAGGACCTGCAGAACCTCGTGAACGTGACTATGCATACGCAGGTTCGTTCTACGCATTCTGTATTTGGATTGGTTTTGGTGTGGCAGGCATAGCAGAACTACTTAGAAGCACAAAACTAAACCCTACCATTTGCGCTGCAATTGCCACATTGGTAGCACTTCCTGCCCCTATTCTAATGGCAACCGAAAACTGGGACGACCACGACAGAAGTGGCAGATATGTAGTAAGAGATTTTGGTAAAAACTACTTCAACTCTTGTGCTGCAAATGCTATTATCTTTACCAATGGCGACAACGATACATTCCCACTTTGGTACCTACAAGAAACAGAAGGAGACAGTGTAGCTATAGACAAACGCGTTTGCAACTTAAGTTACTTACAAACAGACTGGTATATAGACCAAATGCGTCGTCCTGCATACAAATCTGCCCCACTTCCTATCACATGGGAAAGAAAAGACTATGCAGAAGGCAGCAGAAGCATCGTTTACCTAAAAGATTTGATTAAAGATCCTATCGACCTGAAATTGGCTCTTGAATTCCTTTTAGCAAACCCTGCAAAAGACCCTAAAAACCCATATAAACAAGATTATATCCCGGGAAAAATCTTTAAACTAGCAGTAAACAAAGACAACCTAGTAAAACAAGGTGCTATTAAAGAAGAAGACAAGGATAAGATTGCCGACGAAATGATTATAGACCTTTCTAATAAATCTTACATCACCAAAAGTGAAGTAATGATATTGGAAATGCTAGCAAACAACAATTGGGAACGTCCTATTTATTACGCAGTAACTGTAGGCAATGAAATGTATCTAAACATGCAAAAATACTTCCAACTTGAAGGTCTTGCATACAGAATTGTACCTTACAAAGACGCTCCTAAAAGCGGCACTACCAATACAGAAATCATGTACAACAACATGATGCATAAGTTTAGATTTGGAGGTATCGACATTATAAAGGGAGAAATATTTGAAGATGGCACAGAAATAATTCATCCAACAGATTTATATCTAGATGAAAATATCCTTAGAATGTGCAGAGCACACCGTCAAATGTTCTCAGAACTGATAAATGCACTTATCGCAGAAGGTAAAAAAGAAGAAGCTATTGCGGCACTAGACTATTGTTTAGATGTAATACCACATAGCAGCGTTCCTCACAACTTCTCTTCTACAGACTTTGTTGAACAATATTACGCAGTAGGAGAAAAAGAAAAAGGCAGAAAACTAGCTGATATTATTATGAAAGATAGTGAGGCCAAACTTAAATGGATTGCTTCACTAGATAGAAATAAGGCAAAAAGTGCATCAGACGAAATTGGCAAAAACCTTATTATATTCCAACAAATAGGAGTTGTGGCAAATGAACATAAAGACTACGAATTATTTGGTAGATGTTCAGAGTTAATGGAAAAATATTATTACCTTTATAGATAATGTTTATAGAACAAATGCCAGATATTGTCCGCCTACTTTATCCTACAGTTTTATGGAGAAAAGATAAAGATAAAAAGGTGATATATCTAACATTTGACGATGGCCCAACAGAGGAAATAACGCATTGGATATTAAAAACCTTGGATGAGTTTGGAGTGAAAGCCACATTCTTCTGCATAGGGAACAATGCTGAAAAACACCCTGAAATTGTCGATGAAATCAGGCAAAATGGACACTCGGTGGGCATACATGGATACTCTCACGTTAGAGGACTCTACAAGAAACAGGAAGAGTACCTCAACGACATAAAAAAGAGTGAAAGCATTATAAAAAGCAAGATATTCAGACCATCTCATGGCAGAATTTATCCTAGTCAGGTAAAAAAATTAAATGAGTTGGGATACAAAGTGGTGTTATGGGATGTAATCACCAGAGATTATAACACAAATCTCAAAGAAGAAGAGGTGCTGAAGATAGCTAAAAAATACACACGCAATGGTTCTATTGTGGTATTTCATGATTCATTAAAAGCAGAAAAAAATATGAAATACGCATTCCCACTTGCTGTAAAATATTGGATAGAAAACGGATATACATTTGAAACATTATGAATATACTTTTATTAGGATCAGGAGGTAGAGAACACGCCCTTGCTTGGAAAATAGCAAAAAGTTCTAAGTTGGATAAGTTATTCATTGCTCCAGGCAATGCTGGTACAAGTCAAGTAGGAACAAACGTTAATATCAAAGCAGAAGACTTTGATGCTATTAAAGAATTTGTTCTTGCAAATGACGTTAAAATGGTAGTTTGTGGGCCAGAAGCTCCACTTGTGGCTGGTATTTCAGACTACTTTAAAAACGACGAAGCTCTTAAAAACATTCCAGTAGTTGGTCCATCAAAAGAAGGTGCTCAACTAGAAGGAAGTAAAGAATATGCAAAGGAATTTATGATGCGTCATGGCATTCCTACTGCTGCATATAAAGCATTTACAAAAGAAACATTAGAAGAAGGTAAAGCATTCCTAGCTACACTTAAAGCTCCATACGTGCTTAAAGCAGACGGTCTTGCAGCAGGTAAAGGTGTGCTTATCATTAGCGACCTAGCAGAAGCACAAAAAGAACTAGAAGAAATGCTAGGCGGTATGTTTGGCGACGCTAGTAGCACAGTAGTAATTGAAGAATTCCTTTCTGGCATCGAATGCTCAGTATTTGCTCTAACAGACGGTAAAGACTACGTAATCCTTCCAGAAGCAAAAGACTACAAACGCATTGGCGAAGGCGATACAGGTTTAAATACAGGAGGTATGGGTTCTATTTCTCCAGTTAGCTTTGCAGACGAAGAATTTATGACCAAAGTAGAAGAACGTATCGTAAAACCTACTATCGACGGCTTAAACAAAGAAAACATCGACTATACAGGCTTCGTATTCTTTGGTCTTATCAAAGTAGGCAACGACCCTTATGTAATCGAATACAACGTGCGTATGGGCGACCCAGAAACAGAATCTGTAATGCTACGCCTAAACAACGACCTTGTAGAACTTTTTGAAGCTACTTTCAATGGTACTCTAAGCGAACAAAAAATAGAAAAAGACCCACGTTTTGCTGTAAGCGTAATGCTAGTGGCTGGTGGCTATCCAGGCGACTACGAAAAAGGCAAAGTAATGACTGGCTTTGAAGAAGTAACAGACAGTATTCTTTTCCACGCTGGCACAACTGTGAAAGACGGCAATATCGTAACAAACGGTGGACGTGTGATTGCAGTGAGCTCATACGGCAAAGACAAAGCAGAAGCGCTTGCTCAATCATTTAAAAACGCTCAAAAAATAAACTACGAAGGCAAATACTTCCGTAGCGATATAGGATTTGACCTATAAAATGAGAAAGCAAAAGAATCAAACTATATTATCATTTACCACGGTACTTATTTTAAGTATCGTGGTTGGTATTATAGTGTGGTTACCTCAGCTTATAAAATATTATAATTCATTGACTGGCTGGATAACTAATCTATTAGGACTTGGAATCACCCTACTTCTAGGCACTTCTATCTTCCTAAAAAACCGCGAGATTAGGTTTCTTAAACACGAAACAATATTCCCTTTCCTATTTATTTTACTTTTTACAGGCATATCCGCCAACAATCTAGGCTTAAGCAAAGAACATATTGCATTAACCTGCACTAGTTTAGCCTACTACAGACTTATAAATCAATCAAATAAGTTCTCTGCCCCATGGCATTGTATGGAAAGTATGCTTTTACTTTCTACTGGGTCTATTTTTACTCCTATCCTTTGGGCATTTATCCCTGTATTTTGGATAGGACTAATAGTTTTCAATAAAAGCAGTTTAAAATGCACGTTGGCAGTATTTATGGGACTAATAGCACCATATTTAGTGGCAGCAGGTATTATTTATGTATGGGATTTAGGCTGTTATATTGAAGATTTTCTAGTAAATATAGAGTTTACCTATACACTAAACTTGCCTAAGAGTGTTGCAGATTGGATTGTTATAGGAGTTATTACACTATCAACTTTGATAGGTGTCAATTCGCTATTTCACCAACACGACGACAGACGCTACACACACTGGATAAACAACTTTGCCGCTATTATTTTGGGAGTGTCACTAGCACTCAATATTATCTTCTACAGTAGCGGACTAAATCTAAACACAGCCTACTGGCTCACCTTTCTACTTACCTATTATTACAGCAATAACAACAACCTTTTCGCAAAAATCTACTTCTGGTTGTTGTTATCAATAAGTCTTGGAGTGATTTTACTAGCACACTAGTTTTGTGCTTTTCTGTATCTTTTTATTCCTGCGTAGGCAAAAACAAATGGTAGTAGCCATAGAGCAGAACCGAGAGGGGTCAAAGACTCACCACCTCCACAAGCTTCCATACAATATTTATAATAAATCAAGTTGTCTTGAGATACTCCCTCATTTAGCAACTGTAGTTTACAACAATCTTGACAAGCGCCTTGCTCGCCTTTTGCAGTACATTCTTGTCCCCAAGGATTGTTATTTGTCTGTAGTTGTAGGTTGACGTTAGTAATTCTTACACCCAACTGCATTGAGATGTCGTCGTGCGAATCATCATAAAGTTCGTTTGCGAAGCTAAATGGCGAACTTGGTAAAGTAACAGCAAATACTACTGTTACTAAACATAGAAATAAAAATGATATATATAATCTTAATTTCATCTTATCAAAATTAGTTTATTTTTATTTTCTCTACTCTTGATGATTTGTCTCCTATTACATTTATGGTGTAAACACCTGCCTCAACAGGAAGATTTATTTGTGCATAGTTGTCTGATACATTATATACTTGACTACGTCCAGCCATATCAGAAACTACCACTTGCGCTATCTCTATATCTGAAGTAGAAGAAACTACTACTGAATTTCCATTAGTATAGATATCTATATCACCAATTAGAGCATCGTCGATATCTGTGCTTATTTCTGGGTCTTCCACCTCTTGTTCTGCAAGAAGTAAATAGAATCTACCTTCACATAAACCAGTCTCTAAACCTTCCACTTCACATATCTCACCTTCTGATAGGTTGTATTGTGTATTTGTCTGTCTATCTTCTAGTATTACATCTGCAGACAATGTAGATTTCTTTAAACTAAATGTGAAACTTTGGTCTGCTGCACTTACATTTATACCCAATGGAATTGGCTCAGAAAGTGTAGGAGTGACTAAACCAGATAATTTCTTATTGTAACGCATAGAATATAAATCTGGTAGAGATGCCTCCATAGTATTAAATATTTTAGTTGCATCAACTGAATAGTTTAATGCATCTTCTTTAAGAGGGTCGTAGCAAACATAAATTTCACTTGCAGAAGATGCAGCTTTATTGCGCAACTCTACTCTAAATGATTCTGTGTCAACAGATGCACTTTTATGATCCGTTTTAGATGTTTCAAACCATTCTCTTTTTATTTCTATTTTCTCTGAATTTGCCTTAGCATTTATAATAAAACTACTTTGAGACATAATAGATTTATTATCATCTCCTAAAATAACAAAACCTTTATTTATATAGTCATAATATTGAATCTCTCTACCAAGACCAGCCTTCAATTTTTGAGCATCAATATTTGCAGGATATGAGTTGTTTAGAACAACATATTCTCCTGCATTTGGCAGAGTATATGTTGGTAAAGAAGCATCGTTGTAGAAACGACCTTTAAAGGTATATGTATGAGCAGCTGTGCCATCGTATGGTGTTTCTCCTTCTGTTAAGAATAATGAATTATACACTTCTGCTGGAAGTTTTTCAAACTTCATACCAAATAAATCTAGATTACGTCCATATTGGTCTGGAATACGAATGGCAAACGCTCTTTCATGTGTTAAATCTACATCTAAATTTGGGAATGATTCATTCCACATTGCAGACAATAAACCTGTTTCAGGATTTTCCTGTACTCCTGCTTTATGCATATACACATGAGGAAGGTCTTGTAGGAAGTAATCACCAGAAACCACATTACGAGTTTCTCCTGGTTTATCTTCATTCCATGGTTTTACAACTGGACCTACTAGTGTCCAATCATATCTCAAACTATCTTTGTCATCTTTATAGCATCTCACTGGGGTGAAATCTATTTCTACCTCGTTGTAACGAAGAGTGCCTGCATTTAGTGTTTCCACACCCACTAGTGCAGCACCATTTTCCATATAGATTTTGTCTGCTATCATTGTTGCGGTAGCATTGTCACCTGCGTTTACTTGTTTTCCACTCCAAAGACTCTCTCTCACATTTTTGAATTTATTCTCAGTAGATAAATCTGGTAATACTGGGTATTGAGTAATACCACCTGCTGGTACGATGTACTTTGTGGAATTAGGTGCTGGTAGAATTACTGTTAGGCTTTCTGTAAGTATATCAGCACAAGAAAGTTGTTCTCCATCTAGTCTATACCAGTTATCACGATTATCCCATTCGGTAGAAGCCAACCCATTCCAAATAATAGTATTCACTTCTTCATAACCCATATATATCTTTACCTCATCAACATAACGCTCTAATGAACCGTTCCATACCCCATTGGTAAATTTTATGGAAATTGCATTATAAGGTATTATTACTGTATATTTTGTATAATCTGTTGATATAGCTGCATCCCTACCATTCCAGCCCTCTATCTTTTTATATGCATCTGATCCTTTAACAAGAACCCACACAGACATATCTTCACCCTCTACCACTGAAGATTTCTGACGTTTTGCAGAAAAAGAAAGTTTTTTAGTTCTAGGTGATATATTCTTAGGTAAATCATAAACTACATATTGCTCTATTGCTATACCCGGAAGATATGATTTCTCCTCACTATTATGATAAATTACGCAATCATAATCATAAATTTTATCTATTGTTTTTATTACTTTAAGGTTCGTAAATTTTATCGTGTATGAGCCCTTATAATAAAGATCAATCCTATTTATACTTTCACCTGTTATAGAAGCAAGTGAAATTTTTTTATAATTACTCTTACTTATTTCACCAGCCTCAATCTCTTTTCTTCCTATTAATTCTTCTTTATTGTTAAAAATAGTGATAATAAATGTACCTACTGCTATACTAGAATTCTTAGTTATATCTATAGAAATCTCATTATAACCATTTTCTACGCTGTATGATTTTTTTGATTCTTCTGAAGCACTCACAATACTATGTTTCCAAGTTACCACAGAAGATTCCAATGTTTTTTCATTATAAGCAAAAACAGAAAAAACAGATAATGTTGCCACAAACATCGTAAAAATAAACTTTCTCATCTCAATCAAATTATTTATAGTTTAGGTTTAGTTTAAGAGAGTGCAAAGATAAGTAAAATCACCCGACCTTATGTTATAAAACATAAAAAAGGGGCGAAATTTCGCCCCTATATAAGCACTTTTCGTCCCAAAAGTATGTTTTATTACAAATATATTACAATTTAATACTCATAGTCAACACAAACTCTAGCTTCTACTACTTTTTTAATGTAAACTGCTGCAGCTTGGTGAGCTGGATGAACTTGATATGCATTCAAATCTTCTACAGAATTGAAAGTACAATTTAAAATCACATCATAGTTACTTTCTGGTGTTTCTGGGTGATTTACACCTACTTCTATATCTACAAGTGTAGGTGCCACACCTTTAAGTGCCTCTAAACTCTCCTTAATAATAACTGCATTTTCTGCTTTAGTTTTACCTTCGGCTTCAGCCTGAAGTTTCCACATTACAATATGTCTTATCATAATCAAATGTTTTAATAAATTATTCTTTTCTTATGGTACAAATTTACGCATTATATTTATTTTTTTCATATATTTGCGAAGTATTAAACCTTTTATTTTATGTTAAAATTAGGAACTGTATTAACCCCAGTGGGTAAAAAAGCTCTTTTATTGGGCTCTGGAGAACTAGGTAAAGAAGTAGCTATAGAACTTCAACGTTTTGGAGTGGAAGTGGTGGCAGTGGATAAATATGCCAACGCACCAGCTATGCAAATAGCACACAGAAATTATGTAATTTCTATGCTAGATGCAGATGCTCTAAGAAGTATTATAGAAACTGAGAAACCAGACTATATTATTCCAGAAGTAGAAGCTATTGCAACCCCTACATTAGTAGAATTGGAAAAAGAGGGTTACAATGTTATCCCTACTGCTAACGCAGCATTCCTTACTATGAACCGTGAAGGAATTAGAACACTTGCAGCAGAGAAACTTGGTCTTCCTACTTCTAGATATAAATTTGCAGAAACTCGTGAAGAGTTTGATGCTGCAATTAAAGAAATTGGCATACCTTGCGTGGTAAAACCTATTATGAGTTCTTCTGGCCATGGTCAAAGTACTGTAAAATCTGAAGCAGACATCGACAATGCTTGGAAAGAAGCTCAAGAAGGCGGTCGTGCTGGCGCAGGACGCGTGATTGTGGAAGGTTTTGTGAAATTTGACTACGAAATCACACTTCTTACTGTGCGTCACTCTGGCGGTACATTATTCCTTAACCCAATTGGTCACCACCAAGTAGATGGCGACTATCGTGAGTCTTGGCAACCACAAGCTATGAGCGAAGTGGCTCTTGCTCAAGCACAAGATATTGCTAAAAAAATTACTGATGCTCTAGGTGGATATGGTATCTTTGGTGTAGAATTATTTGTTTGTGGCGACGAAGTTATCTTTAGTGAAGTTTCTCCTCGTCCACACGACACAGGTATGGTAACAATGATTTCACAAGACCTTTCTGAATTTGCTCTTCACGCACGTGCTATTCTAGGTCTTCCTATTCCATCTATCAGATTCTTTGGTCCTTCCGCATCTAAAGCAGTGGTAGTAGAAGGAACTTCTAAAGAAATCGTTTTCAGTGGTTTAGAAGATATTTTAAGCGAAGACAACGTTCAAATTCGCATCTTTGGCAAACCTGAAATTAAGGGTCACCGCCGTCTTGGTGTTATCCTTGCTTCTGACGAAAGCGTAGAGGCTGCTCTTGAGAAAGCTGAGAGAGCTTATGCAAAACTAAAAGTCGAAGTATTGTAATAAATACTATATAGTAATGAAGAAGGGCGGCCTTATGGTCGCCCTTTATTCATATCACATAGTTAAAAATCCCTCCTTTAAAAATAACTCTTACATCTTACAATAAGAATAAAAAAGGCGATTTCACCGGTAAAATCGCCTTTTTTTGTTATTTCTTTCTACCTCTTTTAGAAGAAGTTTTCACTGGAGTTTCCTCTATTATCTTCACGCAATCTTCGTAGGTCAATGCCTCAGGAGCGCAATCTTTAGGAAGTTTGTAGTTTGTTTTATCTTTGCATAAATAAACTCCATAACGACCATTTAAAAGTTGCATTGAAGCGTCCTCTGCAAATGTTTTTACAACTTTGTTTGCTTCTGCTTCTTGTTTTGCTTTAAGAAGTTCTTCTGCCTCGGCTAGAGTTACTGATAGTGGGTCGTAAGTTTTAGGAAGAGAGCAGAATGCACCGTTGTATGCTATATATGGACCAAATCTACCTACCGCTACTTTTACTTCTTTGCCTTCTAGCTCACCTAGCACGCGAGGAAGTTTAAACAATTCTAGAGCTTCCTCTAGTGTGATAGTTTCTAGAGACTGGTTTGTTTTAAGAGATGCAAAGGTTGGTTTATCGTTGTCGGTAGCATCACCCATCTGAGCTACTACACCAAAACGACCTATTTTTACATACACAGGTTTTCCAGTTTTAGGGTCGGTACCTAAAAGTCGTTCGCCTGCTTTGCGTTCTGTCTTTTTGCTAGAAGAATCTTCAATAGTTTTGTGGAAATCTTTATAGAAATTGTCTATGATAGACTCCCATTTCTCTTGACCTTCTGCTATTTTATCCAAATCTTTCTCTACTTGTGCTGTAAAGTTATAATCAATGATACTTTTAAAGTTTTCAACTAAATAATCATTTACTACTGCACCTATATCTGTAGGGAATAATTTAGATTTTTCAGCACCATAAACTTCTTCATTCACTTGCTCGGTAATAATACCTTTTTCCAAAACAAGAGAGTTGTAATTTCTCTTAATACCTTCTCTATCAGTCTTTTCTACATATTCTCTATTTTGAATAGTACTGATTGTTGGAGCGTATGTAGAAGGACGACCTATGCCTAGTTCCTCTAGTTTGCGTACCAAAGAAGCTTCTGTGTAACGAGCAGGGCGTTGGGTAAAACGTTCTGTACAATCGATTCTCTTATATTCAAGTTTTTCACCACTTTTAAACGCAGGAAGCATATTAAGTGAAGAATCTTCTTCCTCGTCGTCTTTAGATTCCATGTAAACTTTAAGGAAACCATCAAATACTAAAACTTCGCCTGTAGCAACAAATGTTTCGTTAGAATTGTCTAGTTCTATTGTAATAGTGGTCTTTTCCAATTCAGCATCTGCCATTTGAGAAGCAATAGTACGCTTCCAAATAAGTTCGTATAGATATTTTTCTTGCTTTGTGCCTTCGATGGTTGCATCAGCCAAGTTGGTTGGACGAATTGCTTCGTGAGCCTCTTGCGCACCTTTCGACTTGGTTGCATATTGTCTTACTTTGCTATATTTCTCCCCTGCAAATGAAGCAATTGCAAATTTTGCTGCATTTAGAGCTAGATTAGAAAGGTTTACAGAGTCTGTACGCATATAGGTAATCTTACCACTTTCGTATAGCTTTTGGGCTATCATCATGGTTTGAGATACAGAGTATCCAAGTTTACGTGCTGCCTCTTGTTGCAGTGTTGAGGTGGTAAATGGAGGTGCAGGGGTACGTTTTGCAGGTTTTGTTACCACATCTGAGATGGTAAATGAAGCGTCCTTGCATTTTTCTAAGAAATCTTGAGCTTCTTTTTTGGTTGCAAAACGTTTAGAAAGTTCTGCTTTAAGTTCCACTCCATTTGCATCAGTTAGTAATGCAACTATTTTGTAGTTTGATTCAGCTTTGAAATTTTGAATTTCACGCTCTCTTTCAACTATAAGTCTCACAGCTACAGACTGAACACGACCTGCAGATAATGATGGTTTAATTTTTTTCCAAAGAATAGGAGAAAGTTCAAAACCCACAATACGGTCCAGTACTCTACGTGCTTGTTGAGCATTTACAAGGTCTATATCTATGTTTCTTGGATTTTTAAGAGCATTTAATATGGCATCTTTAGTAATTTCATGGAATACAATTCGCTTGGTTTCTTTAATATCTAAACCTAATACCTCTGCCAAATGCCATGCAATAGCTTCTCCTTCGCGGTCTTCATCGGAAGCCAACCAAACCATATCAGATTCTTTTACTTTTTTCTTAAGTTCTGCTATAAGTTTTTTCTTATCGGCAGGAACCTCATATATAGGAGCATAATTTTTTGTAAAATCTATACTAATATCTTTAGTTTTAAGGTCACGAATGTGGCCTCTACTAGACATTACAGAATAATCTTTTCCTAAATATTTTTCAATTGTTTCGGCTTTATTTGGAGATTCGACTATGACAAGATTTTTAGCCATACTTATTAAGAAATTTATGGTTTGACATCAAAATTCGCTGCAAAAGTAATAAATTTTTAGTTACAAGTAAAAAAAATTACATATAATATGTGTAAAAATGAGCAAATGTAGTCTCTATGCTAAAAAAAAATGCTTAATTTTGTACTTTAAAACTATAATTTATGAGCGGATTAAGATTTAGGGTAGTCAGCGAAGCTTTTAATAAAAAAGCATTGCAAGTTAATCCACCCACAGAAAACATCTCTGAGTATTATGGCAGATACGTATTTGGCAGAAAAGAAATGGCCAAATTCTTATCTAAAGGTTGTATGCAAATACTTGTTAAGGCTATAGACCAAGGCGAAACACTAGACCGCGAAATAGCAGATGAGGTTGCAGAAGGTATGAAACAATGGGCCATGAAACATGGTGCCACTCACTATACTCACTGGTTCCAGCCACTAACAGAAGGCACTGCAGAAAAGCACGATTCATTTATTGAATATGCAACAGTACCAGGTGGAGAGGTAATTGAAAAATTTTCTGGTAAACTTCTTGCTCAACAAGAACCAGATGCTTCTAGTTTCCCTAACGGGGGTATTAGAAATACATTTGAGGCTCGTGGTTATACTGCATGGGACCCTTCTTCACCTGCATTCATTGTAGATGATACTCTTTGTATTCCTACCGTGTTCGTAGCATATACAGGTGAGGCTCTAGACTATAAAACACCTCTTCTTAAGGCTATTAATGCAGTAGATAAAGCTGCCACAGCTGTTTGTCACTACTTCGACCCAACAGTGAAAAAAGTTGTTTCATTCCTTGGTTGGGAACAAGAATATTTCCTTGTGGATGAGGGTCTTTATGCTGCACGTCCAGACCTTTTGCTTACTGGTCGCACACTTATTGGTCACGAATCTGCAAAGAACCAACAACTAGAAGACCACTATTTTGGTGCAATCCCTGCTCGCGTGCAAGCTTTTATGAAAGAGCTCGAATTTGAAGCTTATAAATACGGCATTCCATGCAAAACACGTCACAATGAGGTGGCTCCAAACCAATTTGAGCTTGCTCCTATTTTTGGTGAAATGAACTTGGCTAACGACCAAAACCTACTTGTAATGTCTATTATGAACCGCATTGCACGCAAACATGGTTTTAGAGTGCTTCTTCACGAAAAACCTTTCGCTGGCATCAATGGTTCTGGTAAACACAACAACTGGTCACTTGGAACAGATACAGGTGTAGGCCTATTTACTCCGGGTAAAACTCCAGAGGAAAACCTTCAATTTATCACCTTCTTGGTGAACGCTTTAATGGCTGTTTATAAAAACAACGCCCTACTTAAAGCGTCTATTATGACAGCACAAAATGCTCACCGTCTAGGTGCAGGAGAAGCTCCTCCTACTATTATTTCAGCCTTCTTAGGTTCAAACCTTACAGAGGTGCTTAACCAACTAGAAGAAAGTAGTAGCGAAGAAGCTATTGTAATGGATAGCAAAAAGAAAATGAAACTTGGAGTGGCTCACATTCCAGAAGTTTTACTTGATAATACAGACCGCAACCGTACATCTCCATTTGCCTTTACTGGCAACAGATTTGAGTTCCGTGCTGTTGGTTCATCTGCAAACTGCGCTTCTGCACTTATTGTTCTGAATACTATAATGGCAGACCAACTAAATGAGTTTAAAACATTGGTTGACGAAGAAATTGCTAGTGGCAAGCCTACAAACAAAGCTATATTTGAAGTACTTAAAGCATATATCAAAGAGTCTAAATCTATTCGTTTCGATGGCAACGGATATAGCGACGAGTGGAGAAAAGAAGCTGCTGAACGTGGTCTAGACTGCGAAACTAGCGTACCAAAAATCTACGACGCATACACAAAAGAAGCTAGCATTGAAATGTTTAGCAGAACTGGTGTTTTCACAGAAAAAGAGCTTGAAGCAAGAAACGAAGTAAAATGGGAAACATACACCAAAAAACTTCAAATTGAGGCTCGCGTGCTTGGCGATTTGTGTTTAAATCACATTATTCCTGTGGCTACACAATACCAATCTCTGCTACTAGACAATGTTTATAAAACAAAACAAATCTATAGCGCAGAAAAAGCTGAAGAGCTATCTGCACACAATATGGAACTTATCGAAAAACTTTCTAAACACATTTCTATCATTAAATCTAATGTAGATGCTATGGTAGAGGCTAGAAAACAAGCCAATAAAATAGAAAGCGAAAGAGAAAAAGCCATTGCTTACAGCGAAACTGTGCTTCCATACTTTACTCCTATTCGTACCAATGCAGACGAACTAGAGCTAATAGTGGATGATGAGCTTTGGCCTCTTCCAAAATATCGTGAAATGCTTTTCATTAGATAAAACATGAATAAACTGCTTCGTAATATCATCATTGTTGGAATGCTTATTACAGAAGCAGTTTTTTATTGTGCTTTTGCACAAACAAAGGTAAGTTTTGCCTACGACACAGATTTCCTACTTTACTTCGACAACAGAGAATACGACCGCACTCCTCCTCAACGTAGTCAGACCATATTTGGAGTAAGACTTGCTCCAGAAATCGGTGTGCAAATAGCAGACTCTACAGAATCTGTTCATAAACTTATGGCAGGAGTCTCATACAACCAACCTTTTGGTGCTAGTTGGGGTGCTATTACAGTAAAACCTACTATTTATTATCGTATTGAGACTAAAGGCTTTAATGTAAACTTAGGTTTCGTTCCATATCGTTATTTAAAGGAGACGCTCCCAGAATACCTACTTTCAGATTCAATAAGTTATTACAACGCAAACATTCAAGGGGCTTTATTTCAATACGAAAGCGAAAAAGGATTTGCCTCACTTATGGCAGATTGGCGCGGAATGTATAGCAAGGAGACTAGAGAGGCATTTAGGGTAATAGCTACTGGTCAATATAAATACAAATGGTTTTATACTGGTGGTTATGCTATGCTAAATCACTTAGCAAATAGCACTCAGACCAATTGCGTTTACGACGACATTATGATTAATCCATACGTAGGAGTCGATTTGAGCTATTTTACCCAACCCATTGAGGTTTTTAACGTAAGACTTGGCTACATTGGTGGTTATCAAAGAGAAAGATCTACAGAAACCATATATTTCACTCATGCATTCAATGCAGAACTATCATTTAGATGGAGATTTTTGGGGTTGAAACAATCTTTCTACTACGGCAACAGTTTATATCCTCTATATGAAAAACAAAAGACCACCCTAAATATGGGTGATTGATATGACCCCCGAAAGTTAGACAAAAAACTTTCGGGGGTTTTTATGTCAAAAAAGCGCAAGAAACATGGATATGCAGAACGATTGAAATACATGCATATGTTAGAAGATGGATATTCTATTAAATACATAAGTACACAT
>JAZQZD010000008.1:0-32638 GCA_045633865.1 Candidatus Enterocola sp. | reverse complement strand
TAGCGTTGGGGTTCCACCTCTTCCCATTTCGAACAGAGAAGTTAAGCCCAATTGCGCCGATGGTACTGCATATTGTGGGAGAGTAGGTAGCTGCCGTTTTTCAGAGAAGCTTGCAATAATAATTGCAAGCTTCTTTTTTTTATGCCATATTGATTTTTACACAGATATTTAGTATCTTTGCACTGAAAAAATTCAGTGCGACATTTGTTGCGACTCGGCAAAACTTAAATAAACTTAGTTCTGCTCTCGCTGCTACAAATGTTGCAACCTAGATATTAAGATTATGGAATTTAAGAGAATTTTATTAAAACTTAGTGGTGAGTCTTTGATGGGTGAACAAGGTTATGGAATAGATTCTAAACGCCTACAAGACTATGCTGTTCAGATAAAAGAGGCTTCTGAGATGGGAGTTCAAGTGGCTATCGTGATTGGCGGTGGAAATATTTTCCGTGGTTTGAGCGGTGCTTCTAAAGGTTTTGATCGTGTGAAAGGTGACCAAATGGGTATGCTTGCTACTGTAATCAATTCTTTAGCATTGAGTTCTGCGCTTACTGCTATAGGTGTTAAAAATAAAGTTCTTACTGCTATTAGAATGGAACCTATTGGTGAATATTATAGTAGCGATAAAGCAATCCAATGTTTAGAAGAAGGACAGGTGGTAATTCTTTCTGCAGGAACTGGAAATCCATTCTTCACTACAGATACAGGTTCTTCTCTTCGTGGCATTGAGCTTAAAGCAGATGTGATGCTAAAAGGTACTCGTGTGGATGGTATTTATACTGCAGACCCAGAGAAAGACCCTACTGCAACAAAATTTGATGAAATATCTTTTGATGATATTTATAATAAAGGATTAAAAGTGATGGACCTTACTGCTACTACTATGTGTAAGGAAAATAAACTTCCAATTTATGTGTTTAATATGGATGTTTATGGCAACCTTAAAAAAGTGCTTAGTGGTGAGAAGATTGGTACATTAGTTACATTATAATTTACAATTAATTTATGATAGACGTAAAACAAAATCTTGCTGATGCTTCTGAAAAAATGGAAGCTGCAGTATTATTCTTAGATGACTCTTTAGCACGTATTCGTGCTGGTAAAGCTAACGCACGTATATTAGATGCTGTGAGGGTGGAATATTATGGTTCTATGACTCCACTTTCTGGTGTGGCTTCTATTACTACTCCAGATGCTCGTACTATTGCTATTCAACCTTGGGAAAAAGCTATGATTCGCGAAATTGAACGTGCGATTATGGCTTCTGAAGTAGGTATTACTCCAGAAAACAATGGTGAAATTATTCGTCTTTGCATACCTCCTCTAACAGAGGACCGTCGTAAAGCATTGGTAAAACAAGCAAAACAAGAGGGTGAAGATGCTAAAATTAGTGTACGTAATGCTCGTCGTGATGCTATCGACCAACTAAAGAAAGCTATTAAAGATGGTCTTCCAGAAGATGCAGAAAAAGACGCTGAAGCAAACGTGCAAAAAGCACACGATAAATTTATCAAGGAAATTGATGAGAAAGTGGCGCTGAAAGAAAAAGAAATTATGACAGTCTAAATGAAGATTAGATTAATATATTTAATATTATTCCTTCTAACAACGCTATCTGTATTTGCAAAGGAGAATACGGATAGCGTTTCTTCACATTATGCTGTGCCTAGAAGTTGGTTTTTGGTGCCTGCTGGTTTTTATCAAGAGGAAACGAGTCTAGGGCTTGGTATAAATGGTGGTTATTATCTTAAGTCTAAATCTTTGGATAAGATAAGTAGTATTTCTGGTAATGTATTTTATACTTTGCTCAATCAGGTAAAGGCAAATATAAATCCTCGTTTCTATTTGGTAGATGATAAGGTTTATTTGACTGGTAGAGTGCAACTTAGACATTATGTAGAGCATTATTATGGTATCTCAAATGATATTAATAATCTGGTTGGGGTGGATGAAAATAATGCAAATATCTATACTTCACAGATTTTTGACATAGATATTGAGCCGTTTTACAACTTTAATAATGATATTTCTGCTGGCGTGTTTTTGAGTCTTCGTGGGGAAAGAATGGTAAAATATAATGATCCTCTGACTGCTAATCTAGAAAATTATAAACAGAGATATGGTAGTGCTGGTTGGGACGACTATTTTATGCTTGGTATTGGTGCACAGTTTATGTACGATACAAGGGATAATGCTTTTTATCCTCAGAAATTTAGCAATTTCCTGAAAATATCTGCAAAGACTTATAATAAGGCACTAGGAAGTAGTTTTAATATGACTTCTTTGAAGTTGGATTATAGACAATATGTGCCTACTTGGCTTGGTCAGGTGTTTGCTTGGCAAGTGAAGTTTGAAACTGCTCTAGGAAATGAAGTGCCTTTCCAAATGTTGCCTACCGTGGGTGGTAGTGACAATATAAGGGGTATTAGGGAAAGAAAGTTTATTGATAACTCAATGTTTGAGTGTCAGGTAGAGTATCGTATTCCTATTTGGTGGAGATTGAAGGCTGTGGTATTTTGCTCTGTAGGTGATGTGTTTGATATTTATAATCCAAGTATTGTGAAACCAAAGATTGGTTATGGTGCTGGTATAAGATGTAGAATAAACGATGCGAGGGTGAATTTAAGGGTGGATTTTGCTGGCAATAACTATGGAGAATTTAAGTTTTATATAACAGCAACGGAGGCTTTTTAATTTATGTCTAGAGGGTTAGTTATAAAAAATACAGGAAGTTTATTTTTGGTTCAACTAGAGGATGGATCTGTGGTAGAAACAAATTTGCGTGGACGTTTCCGATTGAAAGGTATTCGTTCTACAAATCCTGTGGTGGTGGGTGATATGGTGCAAGTAGATGGTGAAAGCATTGTTGCTATAGAACCAAGAAAGAATTACATTATAAGAAAGTCATCAAATCTGTCTAAGGAATCTCATATTTTAGCTGCGAATATAGACCAAGTATTTCTGGTGGTTACAATAAAGAAACCTGAAACTCCTTTTGAGTTCATAGATAGATTTTTGCTTACAGCAAATGCTTATCATATCCCTGTGGTGATAGTTTTAAATAAGGTAGATATTCTTGATGAGGATGAAATGGCATTGGCTGGAGCCATAAAGGCTCTTTATGAAGCAAATTTAGGTTATAAAGTGGTATTTTCATCTACTGTGACAGGTGAGGGTGTAGAGGAGGTGAAAGCAATGCTTAAAGGCAAACTAAGTTTGTTTTCAGGAAATTCTGGAGTTGGTAAGTCTTCTCTTTTAAATGTTTTGCAACCTTCTTTGGGCTTGAAGGTAGGGGATGTGTCGCGTCAGCATCAAACTGGTATGCACACAACTACTTATTCTGAGGTATTTGATATTGCGGAGGGTAAAGTGATAGATTCTCCGGGTATTAAAGGCTTTGGGATTATTGATATGGAGGCTGCAGAGATAAGTAAGTTTTTCCCTGATATAGCAAAATTTGCTTTGGAGTGTAGATTTGATGATTGTAAGCATATAAATGAACCTAGTTGTGCTGTGCTTAAGGCTCTAGAAGAACAAAAGATTGCAATGTCTCGTTATAATAGTTATAAGAGTATATTACTTGATTTAGACGAAAAGAAATATAGATAATGAAGTTTTCTATTTACGATAAAAAAGATACTCTTAAGTATGTATTAGTAGCTATAGCTGTTGTTATTGCTGTGGTTTTCTATGGGTTGTCAACAAAATTGGTATCTGTTCTTGAAGATGAAGAACAGGCTAAAATGGAGTTGTGGGCAGAGGCTACGCGTGAAATTTCATTAGCAGATATTAATGCTGATATTTCTTTTTTGAGAAGGGTGATAGGAGAGAATACTACAATTCCTGTTATTTTAGCTGATTCTTCTTTTAATGTTTTGAGTTATAGAAATTTACCTGAGGAGGCTTTTACTGATGAACAGTTGAAGGGAATGGCTATGGATTTCGCTGAGAAGAATGATCCGATTGTGATAGAGTTGCCAATGGATACAAAGCAATATATCTGTTATGATGATTCTACTCTATTAACTTTATTGAGGTATATTCCTTTGATAATATTGGGAGTGGTAATGGTGTTTTTGCTTTGTGTAGTAGCACTTCTTCTTACGATTAAGCAATCTGAACAAAATAGGTTGTGGGTAGGACTTTTTAAGGAAACAGCTCACCAATTGGGAACTCCAACATCATCTCTTATGGCGTGGTCGGAGATGCTTAAGATGAATTATCCAAATGATGAACTTATTCCGGAATTGGATAAGGATGTTACGAGATTAAAAACTATAGTAGAACGTTTCTCTCAAATAGGTTCTAAGGCTGAACTAGAGGTTGTAAATGTGTCTGAGGTGATTACTGAGGTGTTGAATTATATGAGGAATAGAATTTCAAAACAGGTGACCATAAAGGCTGATATCCCTAAGGAGGCTTTTGTGTTGTTGAATATTCCTCTGTTTGAATGGGTGATAGAAAACTTATGTAAGAATGCTGTGGATGCTATGGAGGGACGTGGTGTTCTTACTGTGCAAATGAGTGAAACTCCTAATTCTGTGGTAGTAGATGTGACTGATACGGGTAAGGGTATCTCAAAATCTAATGTTTCAAAAGTTTTTAATACTGGATTTACTACAAAAAAGAGAGGATGGGGTTTGGGATTGTCTTTGTCTAGGCGAATTATAAAAGAATATCATGGTGGTAAGATATATGTAAAACATTCTCAGATAGATAAAGGAACAACTTTTTCTATAGAATTAAAGAAAAAGTAAAAAAAGATATAAAAAAATTACTCTAATTAATTAAAAATCACTATCTTTGTACCCACTTTTCAAAAATAGTGAATATATGAGTCTAGAAGGCAAATTTATAATTCCATTAAAAGAGCTTGAAGATCAAGTTACAGATTATGAATACCATTTAGATGAAGAGTTCTTTAAAAGTATTGAACAAGAAGATATCCTCTCAGGAGATTTGGATGCGTATGTGTCTGTGAAAAAGACAATTGACGCTTTTGAAATTGATTTGGAGATAGATGGTGAGATAGTGGTAACTTGTCAAAGATGCTTAGATGAATTAACATTACCTATTTACACAGAAGAACATTTGGTGGTAAGATTTGGTGATGATAAGACTGCCGAGACTGATGAGTTGGTTATAATACCAGAGGAGGAGGGAGTAATTGATATTTCTTGGTACTTGTATGAATTTATAGGGCTTAATATTCCTATTCAACCTGTTCATGAAGAAGGTGAATGTAATGAGCAGATGGAGGAACTTTTAGAAAAGTATTCTCCAAATAGAGAAAAAGAAGAAATTGATCCTCGATGGGAGGGTTTGAAAAAATTGATAAATAATAATAACTAAAAAATAAAAAGAGATGGCACATCCTAAACGAAGACAATCAAAAACCAGAACAGCTAAACGTAGAACACATGACGTTGCTGTTGCTCCTACTTTAGTAGCTTGCTCTAACTGTGGTGCTTTAAACATTGCTCACACAGTATGTTGCGAATGTGGTTATTACAGAGGTAAATTAGCAGCTGAACAAACTGTTAATGCTTAAGATGATATAATAATTATCTTAAAATAAAGTTCCAACAATTGTTGGAACTTTATTTTTTTTTATATACCTTTGCCATCGTTATGATGAACATGGTTAACAATATGCAATGGTGGTGGCGCCTTAATTAATTTAGGGTGGATGCTTCTTATTGTATTATTATATAGCCGTAGGAACTCCACCTACGGTTTTTTTTGGTCGTTAGTACCAAAGATAATAATAGTAGGTTGACCAATGTCTATTTTATGTATAACAAAATAAAAAACAAATAATATGAAAACAACAAAGAAAATCGTATTGCCAGAGAACGAGATGCCAACTTCTTGGTATAATATTGTGGCAGATATGAAAACAAAACCAATGCCTTATTTAAATCCTAAAACAAAGGAAATTCTTACAGAGGCTGATTTGGAACCAATCTT
Source organism: Candidatus Enterocola sp. (assembly GCA_045633865.1). GTDB lineage: Bacteria > Bacteroidota > Bacteroidia > Bacteroidales > Paludibacteraceae > Enterocola. The sequence continues at coordinate 26,668 of JAZQZD010000008.1, read as the reverse complement.
TGCAAAAGAGTTGATTAAGCAAGAGTTCTCTACAGAGCGTTGGATTGAAATTCCTGATGAAGTGCGTGATTTGTATCGTATTTATCGTCCGACTCCATTGGTGAGAGCTTCTGGCCTTGAAAAAGCATTAGATACTCCTGCTAAGATTTATTTCAAAAATGAAAGTGTTTCTCCTGTTGGTTCACATAAGTTGAATTCTGCTATTCCTCAGGCTTATTATAATAAAATAGAGGGTATTAAGCACTTAACAACAGAAACTGGTGCAGGTCAATGGGGTAGCTCTTTAAGTATTGCTTGTAAACATTTTGGTTTAGACTTGCGTGTGTTTATGGTAAGATGTTCGTATGAACAAAAACCTTATCGTAAGGCTGTAATGAATACTTATGGTGCTAAGGTGTTTGCTTCTCCTAGTGATGTTACTGAGATTGGTAGAAAAATGCGTGAACAGTTTCCTGGTACTGCAGGTAGTTTAGGTATGGCTATTTCAGAAGCTGTGGAAGAGGCTCTTAAGGACGAGTATACACACTATAGCTTGGGTAGTGTATTACACCAAGTAGCAATTCACCAATCTATCTCTGGTTTGGAAACAGAAAAACAAATGGAGATTGCAGGTGATTATCCTGATATGGTAATTGCATGTTTTGGTGGTGGTTCAAACTTCTGTGGTATTACATTCCCATTCTTGCGTCATAAACTAACTGATGGTAAGGATATTAGACTTATTGCAGCAGAACCTGCATCTTGTCCTAAACTTACTCGCGGACAATTTACATATGATTATGGTGATACAGAAGGTTATACACCTCTTATTCCTATGTATACTTTAGGTCATGATTTTGAACCTGCTAGTATTCATGCTGGTGGTTTAAGATATCATGGTGCTGGTAATGTGGTAAGCCAGTTGAAGAAAGATGGTTACATTGAGGCACAAGATGTACATCAAGATGAAACTTTCAAGGCTGGTATTCTATTTGCACAAGCAGAGGGAATTATTCCTGCTCCTGAAAGTACACATGCTATTGCAGTAGCTATTCGTGAGGCATTGAAGGCTAAAGAGGCTGGTGAAGAGAAAGTAATCTTATTCCAATTGTCTGGCCATGGTCTGATCGACATGATGTCATACGAAAAATATCTACACGGAGGTTTGACAAATTACGAAGTTCCTCAAGAATTGATAGACAAAAGTATAGCTAAGATACAGGATTTACAACCTTAATATTCTGTTCGTCTTCTCTTAGAAGCCTTAGAATTGGTTACAGCCTCTTCTAAGGCTTTTTTATTTTTTATATTGTAGATGTCGTATTGGTCTTTTGGACGCATATACTCATAGTCTGCGAAACCATCTAGTTTGGTTATTTTAGGCTGGTTTATTTTATCTGGAGTGTACATGACGCCATTTGAGGCAGGTGTCATTACAATCCTTTTAATTTGGTTCTTTTCTCCAAAGTATAGGTATAGTTCACTACTTTCTGCTCTATTTATACCTACATATTCTGTTGGGGCGTCTTTTTCTGCAGATTCATCGTCTTCTTCTACAAAGTATACAGAGAGTGCATTACCGCTTACATCTGCTTTTGTTATCTTTCCGTTTGTAAGATATGCTGTGATGTGCTTGCCTGAAACTTGATTAATAGCTAAGGTATCTTCTTTTGAGTATATAAATGCACTACCGATGACTTCTACTTTGTCTATGGTTTCATTCTTGGTGTACATTTTTATTGTTTCGCCTGTAATTTGGTTGTTTTCGTTCCATAATATAGGCGCACCAAACATCTGTGCTGTAGAATCTTTTGAGTTGTAGAATAGTGAATCGCAAAGAGACTGGAAATCTATATTCCATGATTGTACATTATAGTATGCTTTTAAGTGTGTCTCTTCTTCATTTGAAGCATCGTAGAATATTGTGTCTGAGGTTATAAACATACTATCTATGCTTGAAAAGTCTATTACTGTGGCTTTGTCTACCATGAAGCCTTTATTGGTTTTCTCATTGTAGATGCCATAACCTCCATTTAGGAGTAATGCTTGAGCAGAGTCTCTTAATGCTACGTTTTTAAAACCTTCTGCTTCTCCTGTTCTTTGATTGTAAAATATAGTGTCTGCAGACAATCTGCGGCCTTCTAGATCTCTGATGTGTGAGTTGTCTATGAGTTTTGCATTGTCTTTAATAGTGTTGTACCAGCCATATTCAGAATATATGCGTGTGCTATCTTGAATAATGTCTGATGGACCTAATATGTATGCAATTTTGCCTATGGTCTCGTATTTTAGTGTATCTGAGAATAGGTCGAAATCTTTGTTGTTTAATACAACCTTGTTTTGGAATACTGCAATATCTTGGTCGGGATAGTATTTTCCGTTTGTAGAGGTTAAAACATTGGTAGAGTCAACTACTTTACCTCCTAGGAAGTAATAACCGATATTGTTTTTGCGGTCGTAGTTTAGGGAGTCTGTATATAATGTAAGCTCTTTATTTTCTAGTCTTACATTATTTCTTAGGCGGGCTATTTTAGTGTCGCCGTTGTAGTAAAGGTTGTCGGCATAGACAGTAAGGCTATCGCCTTGAATCATCTTTATATTGCCGTGTGCATTAATATTATTTGATTTATTATAGAAGAATGCTTTGTCGCAGTACATTAGAGCATCATCGTGCCTGAAAACTACGTTCCCGTTTAGGATTTGGCAGTCTGGATAGTTCTCTTCGTCAAATTCTAGTGTTTCTGAATGTTCTAGATAGATAAGAGTCTTCCCAGCATGAGAGAACATAAGTGATGCTAGGATAAATATAAGTAATATGTAAAGTCTTTTTTGCATATTATTTTATCCAGCCTGGGTAGTGGAAGTTACAATCTCTATATTCTGGTGCAATGTGAATATATGTTTCTTGTTGTTTTTCTTTAATCCAGTTTTCTATTAGTTCTTGGTTTTTATATGCGGTAACCATGTCTTTTAATGCTTGGTAGTCGTCTTGTGGATTTGCTTTGTGAGCTTTAATTCTGGATTTTAGACGAACTATGCAAACCATTTCTTTGCCACTTTCGTTTTTATAGGTAATTGGTGCTGAGATTTCTCCTTCTTTCATAGTGTAAACAACTTTAGCTATGTCGGATGGTAGCTCTTGCAATTGGAATTTTGTAGTCCCGTTTTGTGGGTTAATCATTATACCCTCATTTTGTTTTGTGTTATCATCTTCTGAGAAACTGATAACTGCTTCACCAAATGTGGTTTCGTTGTTTCTTATAGAGGTGGCAATGCTATCTAGTTTATTAGATGCATCTTGTTTTTCTTTTAAACCAATTTTAGGGATAAGAAGAATGTGACGGCAATTTACTTGGTCGTTTTTTCTTTCTATAAGTTGGATAATATGATAACCAAATTCTGTTTTGACAATTCTTGAAACTTTGTTTTTGTCGTAAAGAGAAAAGGCCATATTAGCAAATTCAGGCACTAATTTACCTTTTGTCATAAATCCTAATTCGCCACCTTGTAGGGCAGAACCTCTGTCTTCTGAGTAAAGTATGGCAAGTGTAGAAAATTGATATGATCCTGATTCTATTTTTTCTCTAAAGTCTCTTAGCTGGCTTTTAACTCTTTCTTCTTCTGCTGCAGTAACTTCAGGGTATAGACCTATGATTTGTACTTCAACGGTTTCTGGTATGTTTGGAATGCTGTCTTTAGGCATCTTCTCATAGAAACGCTTAACGTCTTGTGGAGTAATTCTAACACTCGATACTATGTGTTGTTGCATTTGTTGCATAAGAAGTTGGTCTCTAACGGTGTTAGACATCTCTTCTTTAATCTTACTTATAGATTTGTTGAAATACTCTTCTATTTTTTCTTTTGATCCGATTTGTGAGATGAAATATTTAATTCTTCCATCTACTTGTTGCTCTACAGAAGCTTCGCTTACTGTTAAACTGTCTAGTTTTGCTCCTGCAATAAATAATTTTTGTAGGGCAATTTGTTCTGGAATTGTGCAATATGGGTCTCCTTCTATTGGTGTCTTTTCGTATTTTCTACGTTGGATTTCATTCTCTACATCTGAATAGAGAATAGGTTCATCGCCTATAACCCATATTACTTGGTCTATAACTTTGTAGTTTTGGGCATAGGTGTTGGCATAAGCCAATAGCATTAAAAGTATAGTTAGGAGTTTACGCATATTATTCTTCGTTTTCGTAGAAGTGAACAATGCCATTTTCTATGGCTTCATTGTATAGTTCTTGTCTTAGGTCTGTGATGAACTGAATCTTTTCTTTGTTTAATAGGATATGATATAGTTCATCTTTTATTAGTTCGTATGGAGATGGTTCTCCTGCTTTACAAATACCAATAACTTTTAGGTAATAGGTATTTTCTTCTGATTGTTGCACTATGGTGCTTCTGCTTAGAATAGGATCTGTTGATTCTATCTTATTTGGTAGATTGTCAATTATTTTAGAATATGGAGTCCAGTTGTCTATAAAGAAATCGTATTTAAGTGCATTAGCAGTGCAATAACGCATAATGGATTCAAGATTTTCGTCGTTGATTTCTGGTAGCAAGTTTGAAAGTGAATCTTGACCTTGTGCTGATGAATGAACTTGAATAAATATTCCTTTGATTAGTGGGCTTTTAAGTAAGAAAGATTCTTTTCTTTTTTGATATAAAGAAAGTAATGAATCTTCTGGAATTTGTTTTAGCTTTTCTAGAATGAGTTGTTGCTGATATTTATTTATAATCAGCTCGCGTTTATATATTTCTGTTAGTTCATCTATTTCTTTAGATTTACCTACGTTTTCTTTCGCTTTTTGATACATTAGGTTTCCCATAATCCATTGCTTTTTATAGCTTTCTGCGTATTCTGCACTATCAGCTACTGAAAGTCCTGTAGGGATGACTCTTTCTATTTCATCTAGGTAAAGAAAATTTCCATTCATTTCTAACACTGCATTACGAGTTAAGTCTCTCTGAATCTGTTGACATGAGACCAATATGCATAGTGAGAATATGAAGAAAATTACTTTTTTCATTTAATAGACTTAAGTACTTTTTGGTTTATGGTTATTGTATATTTTTCTCTAAGTTCTTTAATCCATTCTTTTTCTAGCTCGTCTTGGTATTGGCTAATGACTATGCCACGAACTTTATTGTATGGTTTGTCGAAATTGCCTTTTTCGTAAATTTCTTTTAGTTTTGCTTCGTCTTGAGAAGCTTTGTCCCAAATTTGGTCTTTGCTAATATTGAAAAGTAAGATGCCATCGCGGTATTCTTTCATTAGAAGTGCAAATTCTGGATACTTATTTTCTAGGTTGTTGTTGGCATATTCTAAAACCTCAGCGTCTGTTAGTGTGTCTGCTAGTTTATATTCTTTTCTAGTTTTGTTTATAAAACTATTTCTAACTATTAGTGCACGTTCATCCATTCTAATGCGAGTTTGGATTTGTGGCATCCAAGTTTCATAGTCTGGCTTTTCGCGTTTTTCTACTAGTTTGATAATATGAAATCCATATGGAGCTTCTACAACTTCAGAGATATCTCCAGGATTTTTTAGTGCAAATGCTGCATCTTCAAAGAAGTCGTTTGTTTGGCCTGTTGTAACCCAAAAAGGAAGGATGCCGCCTGCTTTTGTGTTTTTGTCTTCTGAGTGAGCATTTACAAGGTCTTCAAATTCACCTCCATTTTCTAGCACGGTGTGAATTCTTTGCATCTCTTGTCTGATAGCAGCAATTTGTGCAGAGTCTGCACCTTGTGGAATGCTTTTATAAATGTGAGCTACTTGTATTTCGCCGCGTGTAGGTCTGGTGTTGTGAACTTTTATTAGGTGATAACCAAAATGAGTTCTAACTGGTTCGCTTATTTTTCCTTTTTTTAGTGTGAAAGCTGCTTTTTCAAAAGGATATACCATGGTTAGACCTGTAGTCCAACCAAGGTATCCTTTGTTCTTCACTACAGAAGGATCCTCAGATACTTCTTCAGCTAGTTTATTAAAGTCCATTTTTTTAGAACGTTTCTTAGCATCTACTGCTTTGTTGTATGCAGTAATAGTATCTGTAGGGTCGTTTATTCTGAAAAGAATATGGCTTACTTCAACATCTTTAAGAAGATTTTTATAAGCTTCTTCTTCTAGTTTTTTTATTTTAGCGCTATCTGTTAATAGAGCGTTTGCTAGTGGAGCACGATATGAATTAAATTCTTCTTCAAAAGAACTTAAGGTATCGTATTTTAATGAATAAGCTTCTTCTACTTTCAGTTTAAAGTTTATGAACATATCCATATAAGCCTCTACAGAAAGACTATCGGACTCAATATGACTGTTTTTATTGTAATAGTATTCAAACTCTTGTTTGGTAATTTCTTTGTCATTTATTGTAAGAAGAGTTTGTGCTACAATAGATGAACAAACAATTAAACTACTAAGTATTAAAGCTATCTTTTTCATTATTCTCCTCTTGAATAGTTAGGTGCTTCTTGTGTAATTGTAACGTCGTGTGGGTGGTTTTCTTTCACGCCTGCTGCTGTGATTCTAGTGAATTTAGCATTGTGAAGTTGTTCGATAGTTTTTGCTCCGCAATAACCCATACCAGAACGAAGACCGCCAAGTAGTTGGTAAACAACTTCGTAAAGAGAACCTTTGTAAGGTACGCGTGCTGCGATGCCTTCTGGAACAAGTTTCTTAACGTCGTCTTCTGCATCTTGGAAGTAACGGTCTTTAGAACCTTTTTGCATAGCTTCTAGAGAACCCATACCACGATAAGATTTAAATTTACGTCCGTTGTAGATGATAGTGTCGCCAGGAGATTCTTCTACACCTGCAAGTAGTGAACCTACCATGATTGAACTAGCACCTGCTGCTAGGGCTTTCACCATGTCGCCAGAGTAGCGGATACCACCGTCTGCGATTACTGGAACGCCTGTGCCTTCTAGCTCTTTAGACACTTCGTAGATAGCAGAAAGTTGAGGTACACCAACACCTGCAATCACACGGGTAGTACAGATAGAACCTGGACCGATACCTACTTTCACTGCGTCAGCACCTGCTTCAACTAGGGCTCTTGCAGCTTCTGGAGTAGCGATGTTGCCTACTACGATGTCGATTTGTGGGAATCTTTTCTTCGCTTCTTTAAGTGTGTCGATAACTCCTTTTGAGTGACCGTGAGCTGTGTCGATGATGATTGCGTCAACGCCAGCATCAACTAGAGCTTCGATACGTTGGAAAGTGTCACCTGTAACACCTACACCTGCAGCCACGCGAAGACGACCTTTTGAGTCTTTACAAGCCATAGGTTTGTCTTTTGCTTTGGTGATGTCTTTGTATGTTACAAGACCAACAAGTTTGCCGTCTTTGTCAACAACTGGAAGTTTTTCGATTTTATGTTTTTGAAGAATTTCTGCTGCGTCTTCTAAGTTTGTAGTTTGATGAGTGGTAACTAAATTGTCTTTAGTCATGATTTCATCAACTGTTTTTTTGGTATTGCGTTCAAAACGTAGGTCGCGGTTTGTAACGATACCAAGTAGATAGTTGTTTTCGTCAACTACTGGGATACCACCAATGTGGAACTCTTTCATAAGTGCAAGTGCATCTGCTACTGTTTTTCCTGAAAGAATGCTCACTGGGTCGTATATCATACCGTTTTCTGCACGTTTTACAGTGTGTACTTGGCGAGCTTGTTCTGCGATAGGCATATTTTTGTGGATAACGCCGATACCACCTTCGCGAGCGATAGCAATAGCAAGCTTAGCTTCTGTAACTGTATCCATAGCTGCAGAAACGATAGGGGTTTTTAACTCGATGTTGCGTGAGAAACGTGTGGTTAATTCCACGTCACGAGGCACAACTTCTGAATAGGCTGGGATTAAAAGGACGTCGTCGAAGGTAAGACCGTCCATAACGATTTTGTCTGCAATAAATGACATATAGTATAAAATTAGAAATTTATTGCGTGCAAATTTAGTAAAAAAACTCGGTTTTAGGGCATTTTTATGCATAAAAAATGCAAATTCGCCCTAAAATTTCTTACCAACTAAACTTACTTCCGTCGGTTGAGAGTTTTGTGTTTGGGAATATTGCTTTTGCCTCGTCTAAAAGTGGGTTTAGATCGGCATATCGGGCAGAATAATGGCCTATGATAAGTTGTTTTACGTTTGCCATTTTTGCGATGTGTGCAGCGTCGCTTGCTGTGCTGTGAAGGGTGGCTTTGCAACGGTGTCTTTCAGCCTCTGCAAAGGTGGCTTCGTGAAACAAAGTATCTACTCCTTCTATGATAGGGATTATTCGTTCTGTATATGCTGTATCTGAGCAATATGCGTATGATTTTGGAGGAGTAGGAGGGGTGATAAGTCGAGAGTTTGGGACTAATCTGCCATTTTCATCAATGAAATCTGCTCCGTTTTTTATGTTTTGAATTTCTTTTACTCCTATTTTGTAAAACTTAACTAGTTCGCCATCGATGTGTGGAAGCCCTTCTTTTTCTTTGAAAAGGAAACCACATGTTGGCATACTGTGAACTAGTGGAATGGTACTTACTTTTATGCTCCTATCTTCATAGATAACTTCGTTTTTCAATGGGTCGAAATCTTCAAAGAAAACCTTGAATGTGAGGTCTTTACAGAAATAATCTAGCATTGGTTGAAGGGTTTTCTTTAAATCTGGGTGGGCGTGGATATACATGTCGTTGGTATGGTGTAGCATGCCAAGTGTTGAAATTACAGAGATAAGGCCAAAGCAGTGGTCGCCATGCAAGTGAGAGATGAAAACATGTCCCATTCTATTGGTCTTTACTTCGTATTTTCTAAGTTGGAACTGTGTGCCGTCTGCGCAATCTATCATGAAACTCTTGTTGTGAGTTTGAAGTACTTGTGAAGATGAGAATCTGCCAAATGAAGGTATAGCAGATCCTGTTCCTAATATGGTGAGGTTGAAGTTCATTTTACTTTGTATGTAATATTGTCTGTTGTTGTAATTTCTTTATTATCAAGTAGTAACCTAACGGTGTCTATCACTTTGTTTGGTTCTTCGTTGAGGGTTACTATCATGTCACTTAGTCGTTTTGGTCCTTCTTTGCTTAGGTAAGAGATTATTTTGTTATTGAGATTGCTTGTACTGTTTTTGCTCAGACAAACATCACAAATGCCACAGCTGGTGGTGTTTTCTTCTCCAAAATAGTTTAACAGAAGTCTGCTTCGGCAATGATTATTTGAACTAACGTAATTGATCATTGTTTCCATTCTGCTCTTGTATCGGCTTAGACGTGATTCGTATACATCTGTAGAAATTTTTAATCTTTCTGGTGGAATGCGATCTTGTCTGTATCTAATAGCAGGTAGATTTTTTTTAGGAATGTAGTCTATAACTCCTGTTTTTCTGAGCCAAGTGAGCAATTCGTATACTCTATTTTGGTCGATACCTGTATAGAGAGCGATTTCTGTTTCGCTAATTATAGTGTAATCTGCAAATATACCAGTATATTTTCTAAGAAGGAACTGCATAATGCTTTCTTCGTCTTCTGAGAATATGGTGTCGTATAGTAATCGTCTAGATTTGGTGACAAGAATCCTGGAGTATAGTTCTTTTTCTTCTTTGTATTCAATGTAACCATCTAGGTCTAATATTCTAATGGCTGCTTGTGTAGGCAAAAGTGGTAGGTGAAACTTGCGGCAAAAGTCTTCTATATTGAAGTCGAAGGTGTTTCCTTCTCCATAGTTTACACCGAGTTGGAAATAATTGCCTAATTGGTTGTAAACGTGGCAGATAGATTCCTTGGTTGGAAAATTGTCTGTGAGGCGTTTTTTCATTTGGCTGAGGTCTCTTTTGTTGTAAAGGAGGATACATTCAGCGTAGTTTCTGTCACGGCCAGCACGACCTGCTTCTTGAAAATATGCTTCTACACTATCTGGAATATCTATGTGAATAACAAGTCTAACATCTGGTTTGTCGATACCCATGCCAAAGGCGTTGGTGGCAACCATAATCTTAAACTTGTTGTTTTTCCAGCTATCTTGCTTTAAATCTTTTATGGCATTGTCTAGTCCTGCATGAAAATAATCTGCAGAGATATTGTTTTTATTTAGAAATTCTGAAACTTCTTTTGTTTTTTTGCGGTTTCTTACGTAGATAATAGCACTTCCGTCTGTCTTTGTTAGGAGTCTAATTAATTCTTCGTCTTTATTTTCTGTAAGTTTTACTTTGTATGCTAAATTGCTTCTATAGAAGCTTATACGTTTAACATTTTCCTCTTTGAAAAGGAGGGAAGCTTGAATGTCTTTTGCTACTTCAGGAGTGGCTGTTGCCGTTAGGGCGAGAAATGGAACATTTGGTAGGATTTCTCTAATTTCGGCGATTTGCTTATATTCAGGTCTGAAGTCGTATCCCCATTGTGAAATACAGTGGGCTTCATCCACAGCTACCATACTTATGTTCATATATGGTAAGGCTTCTAGGAATGTGTCTGTAGAGAGCCTTTCTGGGGAAACGTAGATAAATTTATAATTGGCTCTCGGGTCGTTTGATTTATTGTAACAAATATTGTCTAGACTCTGTTTGTATTGGCTGTATGTGAGTCCAGAATGTAGGGCAATTGCCTTAATTTCTTTCTTTTTAAGGTTTTCTACTTGGTCTTTCATTAAGGCAATAAGTGGGGTGATGACCAAACATCTGCCTTCTTGGCAAAGAGCAGGAATTTGAAAGGTTATAGATTTTCCTCCGCCAGTTGGTAATAGCCCTAAGGTGTCTTTGCCACTGCCAATAGATTCGATAATTTCAGCCTGAGAAGGTCTGAAACTATCGTATCCCCAATATTGTTTTAACTTCTGTAGATATGGAGTCATGTTAACTGAATGTCTTTGACCATTAGTTGAATGCTCTTTTTACCATTGAAGTTATTTTCTTCCAATGTGTAACATATATTGAATGGCTTTTTGCTTTTTATATGCTCAATACATTCTTGTGGATTTTCTACGTTGAATGCAATGCCACTACATCTGATATGTCTGTTGTCTGGCGTGCAGACATCTAGTTTTAAGTGTTTTTGGTCTATGCCCACAAGTTTGCAGCCTCCTGCGTCTACTACATTGCAGGTGACGAATATAGGTTTGGTGTTGTCTGGGCCATATGGAGCAAATTGACCTAGTCTTTCAAAGAAAATGTCATTGATTTCATTTAGTGAAAGTTCTGTGTCAATGTCTATTTGAGGAATTTTTTGGTCATCTGTAATGTTTTTGCTTACATAATCTTCAAATCTTTCCTTAAATTCTTTTACGTTTTCAAGTTTTAATGTAAGGCCTGCTGCGTAGATATGTCCACCGAAGTTTTCTAATAGGTCGCGGCAAGAGTCGATTGCTTTGTAAAGGTCGAATCCAGCGATAGAACGAGCTGAACCTGTTGCCATGCCATTTGAGAGTGTTAGTACTACGGCTGGTTTGAAATATTGTTCACTTAGGCGTGAAGCTACAATTCCTATGACACCTTTGTTCCATTCTTGGTTATAAACTACAATTGAACTCTTATCTCCTAAGTTTTTAAGTTTTAGGATTTCTTTGTGAGCCTCGTCTGTGGCTTGCTTGTCTAGGTCTTTTCTTGTTTTATTGTAGTTGTCTATAAGGTCGCTTTTTTCTTTTGCTGAGGTATAGTCTTTTGCAACAAGAAGTTCTACTGCTTCTTTGCCAGAGCTCATTCTACCAGAGGCGTTGATGCGAGGGCCTATTTTGAATACAATGTCGCTAGTTGTAATTTCTTTGTTTTTTAGGTCGCAAACATCAATAATGGCCTTTAGTCCTATGCTAGGGTTGCTGTTTAATCTTTTGAGACCATAATGCATAAGTGTGCGGTTTTCTCCTGTAATTGGAACAATATCTGAGGCTATACTTACTGCTAGAAGGTCTAAAAGTGAGAATAGTTTTTCCATAGGGATATTGTTGTTTATGGCAAAGGCTTGCATTAGTTTGAAACCTACGCCGCAACCAGAAAGGTGCCCGTATGGGTATGTTGAGTCTGTGCGTTTTGGATCTAAAACTGCTACTGCATCTGGAAGAGTTTCATCTGGAGTATGGTGGTCGCAGATGATAATGTCGATGCCTTTTTCTTTTGCGTAACTTACCTTTTCTATGGCTTTAATGCCACAGTCTAGTACTATGATTAATGAAAAAGAGTTTTCTGCAGCATAGTCTATTCCTTTGTATGACACTCCATAACCTTCATCATTTCTATCTGGAATGTAGAAATCGATGTTTGAAGTACATTGTTGAAGAAATTTATATACTAATGCTACAGCTGTGGTACCGTCCACATCGTAATCACCGTAAACAAGAATTTTTTCTCTATTACCTAAGGCTGCGTTTAGTCTTTCTACGGCCTTATCCATATCGTTTAAAAGAAATGGGTCGTGTATTTCTTTTAGTTTAGGAAGGAAAAAATTATTAGCTTCCTCTACTGTGGTAATGCCTCTTTGTACTAAAAGGGTGCAAAGGGCTGGGCTAATTCTTAGTTTTTGTGATAGTTCGTTTTTACATAATTCTTCTTTTTCTGTTAGGTTATTAATAATCCATTTGTGAAGCATATATATTTTTTATTTGTTTATAGCGGAAGAATGCTTAATTTTGCCGTTGCAAAATATCAATTTGTAAAGATAGGTAAAATTTTTCTATTTTCATAATATGAACGAGATAAAAAAAATGGTTGAAGTGTTGCGTGCTGGAGGATTGATTTTATATCCAACAGACACGGTATGGGGAATCGGTTGCGATGCAACAAATGAAGAAGCTGTAAAAAAGATTTTTGAGCTAAAAAGACGAGAAGATAGTAAATCTCTTATTGTTTTAGTTGATAGTGTAGATAGACTTGCTGCGTATGTAGATGATGTGCCTGATGTGGCATGGGATTTGGCGGAAGTGTCTGATACTCCGCTAACTATAATTTATCCGACAGGGAAAAATTTGGCAAAAAATGTAATGGCAGAAGATGGTAGCGTGGGTATAAGAGTGACTAATGAGGAGTTTTCAAAGGCTTTGTGTTATGCTTTTCGCAAACCAATAATTTCTACTTCAGCCAACATTAGTGGAAATCCAACACCGCAAAATTTTTATGAGATTGAAGATGAAATTAAACAGGGAGTAGATTATGTGGCAGAGGCTCGTAGGGAAGAAGATGAAAAAAAATCTCCTTCTTCTATCATAAAGTTTGAAAAAAATGGTACTTTTGTGGTGCTAAGAAAGTAAAATGAAAAAGAAACTAGTAGATATATACGATGGACTGCTTAAATGGCGTGAAGATAATATTCCTGCTAAGCAGTTTGCTCTGGTTTTGAGTTTTGTTGTGGGGGTACTTACTGCCATCGCTGCTTGTATGCTTAAGTGGGCAATTCATGGTATTCAATATCTACTTACTACAAATTTTGAATATTACTCAGGGAACCTTTTGTATCTTTTATATCCTATAGTGGGTATTTTGCTTTCTGGACTTTTTGTAAAATACATTCTTAGAGACGATATTAGCCACGGTGTAACCAAAATTCTTTATGCTATTTCGCAGAGGAAAAGTATAATGAAATTGCACAATACATGGAGTTCTGTGGTGGCAAGTTCGGTGACTATCGGGTTTGGTGGTTCGGTAGGAGCGGAATCGCCTGTGGTGTTGACCGGATCGGCGATAGGTTCAAACTTGGGCCGTTTCTTTAAGATGGACCAAAAGACACTGATGCTAATGGTGGGTTGTGGCGCTGCTGGTGCTATTAGTGGCATTTTCCAAGCTCCTATTGCAGGTGTAGTGTTTACTTTAGAGGTGCTTATGATAGATATGACTTTTAACTCTATTGTACCTCTTTTAATATCTTCTGTAACAGCGACTTCCCTTTCATATTTCCTTCTAGGAAAAACAGTGATGTTTAATCTGGCAGGCGAGGATTTCTCTTTAGAAAGAATTCCAATGTACATACTTCTTGGTGTGATGTGCGGATTTGTTTCATTGTATTATACAAGAGGAATGAATAAAGTGGAAGGTGTTTTTAGAAAACTAAATTCATTTTGGTCTAAACTTTTGGTTGGATCATTAATGCTTAGTGCGTTAATCTACCTTTTACCGCCACTTTATGGTGAAGGCTACGAGTCTATTAATCATTTGCTTAGTTTGAATCCAGAAAAACTATTTGAGAATAGTTTATTTTTTGGTTTTAGGCATAATGAATATGTAGTTGTAGTCTATCTAGCTCTTATAGTGCTATTTAAGCTTGTGGCAACAGCCGCAACCAATGGAGCTGGAGGTGTGGGAGGTCTGTTTGCTCCTTCTTTGTTTGTGGGCTGTATTGTGGGTTATATTTGTGCGTTGGGTTTACAAATGTGTGGTTTTGATGTTCCTGCACAAAATTTAGCTTTAGCTGGCATGGCAGGTGTAATGTCTGGCATAATGCATGCTCCGCTAACTGGTATTTTCCTTATTGCAGAACTTTCTGGTGGTTACGACTTATTTATGCCACTTATGATAGTGTCTGTTATTTCTTTCATTACAATCTATGTGTTTGAACCACATAGTATTTATGCTATGCGTTTGGCTAAAAAAGGTGAATTGGTTACTCATCATAAAGACCGTGCTGTACTTTGCTTAATGAGGATGCATAATGTAATAGAAACAGATTTGCAAACCATACGCCCTGAGGAAAAACTAGGCGATTTGGTGAAACTTATTTCTGCTTCAAAAAGAAATATTTTCCCTGTGGTAAAGGCAGATGGGACTTTTATTGGAGTTGTATCGTTAGAGGAGGTGAGAAATATAATGTTCCGTCCAGAACTTTATAATAGATTTACAGTAAAAAAATTGATGATATACCCACCAACAAAAATTGATGTGAGTGAGTCTATGGATTCTGTTATGGAGAAATTTGAGCAGACTCAAGCATGGAATCTTCCTGTATTGGATGGTGATAAGTATGTGGGTTATGTTTCTAAATCTAAGATATTCAATGCTTATCGTGAGGTGTTGGTTGAGATATCTGATGATTGATTATTCTAATATATCTTTGTATAGTTATGCTTAAGCGTATAGATTTTTATATTATTAAGAAGTTTTTGGGCACATATTTTTTGTCCATAATACTTATTATTAGTATAGCTATAGTTATAGATATTACCGAGAAAATGGACGATTTCTACAATGAAGGGTTGGAATTGAATGAGATTATTTCTGAATACTACATATATTTTGTCCCATATTATATAAATCTTTTTAGTGCATTATTTACCTTTCTTTCGGTGATTTTTGTTACATCTAAACTAGCATTCAATTCTGAAATTATTGCTATGTTGGCAGGGGGGGTTAGTTTTAGAAGGATATTGGTGCCATATCTTGTGTCGGCTGCGATTATTGCAGGTCTTACCTTTTATTTGAGTTCAGAGATAATTCCTCCAGGCATTAGAGAAAGATTGCGCTTTGAATACAAATATATTGAGCATAAAAAATTTGAGTCTAGTTTGGACCATCAACAATTGAAAATCTCTGATAATGAGATTGTATATGTGGAAAGATATGACTTGGAACTTAATACTGGATACAGATTTTCATATGATAAATTTGAAGGAAAGAAGCTAGTGGAGAGAATTACTGCAATGAGAATTAAATATGATTCTCTGTATAATTGGACTGCGTATAATTGTATGCATAGAAAGTTTGTTGATTTAAAAGAGGAGGTGGAGACTACAGGTCAGATGAAGTTGGAACTTAATATGATTCCAAAAGATTTTATAAAGGTTGCAAAGGAATATGAACAGCTGACAACTAGTGAATTAATTGAGTATCTTGATGTTCAAAGTAGGCGTGGACTTTCTGGACTTAATGCGTATGAATTAGAGTTGCAAAAACGTATTGCGAATCCATTTGCAGCATTTATCTTAACAATAATTGGGGTTTCTGTTGCTTCAAGAAAATCTAGAGGGGGAACAGGATTTCATATATTTATAGGTTTCTTGTTGAGTGTAACCTATATACTATTTAGCATGGTATCTTCGTCGCTGACTATCAAAGGAGGCTTGAATCCAATTGTTTCAGTTTGGATACCAAACGTTCTTTATCTTGCTATTGGTATCTACCTATATAAAATAGCACCAAAATAATCTACAAAATAAAAAAACCGCACTGCCATTTGTGATCCAAACTTAGAAAAGAAAGGATTTGAGGCTCCGGTTATCTTTGTAATCTACCCAGACCATACGGACAGTAGCACGCCATTGACTAACCCGAAGTTTCTCGGTTAAAAATAGATTGTTAAGTTTCCCAAAATGTGTCAGTGCGGCAGTACAAAGATACAAATAAATTGGGAATTTTTGTGCAAGCCGAGTGCAAATAAGTTTACTTAATTTGCCGAGGCGCCGCCAAAAATCACGAGCGTAGCGAGTAACTTGTGCAAGTGAGAGCAGAATAAATTTATTTATTATGCCGAACGCCGCCAAAAATCACGAGCGTAGCGAGTAATTTGTGCGAACCGAGTGCCGCCAATATTATTTTTTTGAAAATTTTTTGGGAAAAAATTTGGAAGTTATTTGAAAAGGTTATATATTTGCAATGAAATTAAAATTGTAATCATTACAAATTAGTAATGATAATAAAATAAGGAGGTGCAAATGCCAATTAAGATTAAAGCATATTTACAAGAGAAAGGAATAAATCCTTCTATGCAGAGAGTGGCTGTGATGCATTATCTATTAAATAATTTCACTCATCCAACGGTTGATGAGATACATTCAAACCTTTCTGATAGTATTCCAACGCTGTCTAAAACTACAGTTTATAATACTCTGAAAGTTTTAGTAGATAATGGAGCGGCGTTGCAGCTTACGATAGATGAGAAAAACACTCGTTACGACGGAAATATTACTCCTCACGCACACTTTATCTGTCTTGGATGTGGTTGTGTACACGATGTGGAACCAATAAAACTCGATGAGGTAAGTCTGTCAAAATACAAAAATCTGAGAATTACAGAGACTCAGGTATATTATAAAGGATATTGCGAAAAATGTTATCAAGAAAAGCTTCTTAGAGAGGCTGAAAATAAAAAATAAACAATTAAAAATAATGTTATGAAAAAATTTGTGTGCACAGTATGTGGATATGTTCACTATGGCGAACAACCACCAGCAGTTTGTCCAAAATGTAAACAACCAGCGAAAGTATTTAAAGAAGTAAAATAATAATTTAAAAGATAAAGTCATGAAAAAATTTATATGTAATGTATGCGGATACGTTCACGAAGGTGAAACCGCTCCAGAATTTTGCCCACAATGTAAACAACCTAAAGATAAATTTAAAGAACTAGAAGAAAACGGTGCTTTAGAGTTTGTAACAGAGCATGTTATCGGTATCGCTGCTGATACAGACGACGAAATGAAAAAAGACCTTAACGCTCACTTCCTTGGCGAAGCTACAGAAGTAGGTATGTACCTAGCAATGAGCCGTCAAGCAGACCGCGAAGGTTATCCAGAAATTGCAGAAGCATTTAAACGTTATGCTTGGGAAGAAGCAGAACACTGCGCTAAATTTGCAGAACTTCTTGGTGAAGTAGTTTGGGATACCAAAACCAACCTAGAAAAACGTATGAATGCAGAAAGTGGTGCTTGCGCAGACAAAATGCGTATCGCAAAACGTGCTAAACAATTAGATCTTGACGCTATCCACGATACAGTTCATGAAATGGCAAAAGATGAAGCACGTCATGGTAAAGGTTTTGAAGGTTTGTACAAACGTTATTTTGGTAAATAAGAAATTTTTTCTTACCTTCACAACCTAAATTATCAACAATTAAATAATTAGTGTTATGAAAAGCATAAAAGGAACAAAAACCGAGAAAAATCTTCTAATCGCTTTTGCAGGTGAAAGCCAAGCTAGAAACAGATATACATTCTTTGCTAGCGTTGCAAAAAAAGAAGGTTACGAACAAATTTCTGCAAACTTCACAGAAACAGCTGAACAAGAAAAAGAACACGCTAAAAAATTCTTCAAATTCTTGGAAGGTGGCGATTTAGAAATTACTGCAACTTACCCTGCTGGTAAAATCGGTAATACTATCGAAAACCTAAAAGCAGCAGCTGCTGGCGAACACGGAGAATGGGCTGTTGACTACCCAGAAATGGCTAACGTGGCAGACGAAGAAGGTTTCCCAGAAATCGCAGAAACATATCGTAGAATCGCTATCGTAGAAAAAATGCACGAAGACAGATACAACCGTTTCTTACAAAATATCCTAGACGGAAAAGTATTTGTAAAAGACACAGAAGTAACATGGCAATGTCGCAACTGCGGTTACATTCTAGATGGAAAAGAAGCTCCAGAAGAATGTCCAGCTTGCAAACACCCAAGAGCATACTTTGAAGTGAAAAAAGAAAACTATTAATAAATCTTTAAATATAGATTTTGAGGCTGACAGTATTGTCAGCCTCTTTTTTTTATTTAATATTACGGCATTTTTAATTAGTATATTTTAATGCTCTAATAGTAAAAATCTCCATAATTTTGGATTATCAAATTTAAATAAAAACGTTTGAATTAAAAGTTATGAAAAGATTTTACTTATTAGTA
The DNA here is from genome assembly GCA_045633865.1 of Candidatus Enterocola sp. GTDB lineage: Bacteria > Bacteroidota > Bacteroidia > Bacteroidales > Paludibacteraceae > Enterocola. The sequence continues at coordinate 8,133 of JAZQZD010000008.1, read as the reverse complement.
TTAATATATATATTTATTAATATTTCAGCGTATTCTGCCGAGGTTGCAGAAAGGGCTGTGTTTGTGTATTCAGGTGAATTGCAAGATTCACTAAGTGTTAACAAAAGAGAAAATTCTCCAATTGAAATTTTAAGAGGAGCTTCAATAAAACTCGCTACAAAGTTGCTTGGAGATGTTGCCAATGTTAATTATTATTACGTTTGGCAAATGTCAACAGATGGACAACATTGGGAGGTGGTTAATTCTTATTGGTTAGCTGATAATGAATATGAAGAAATAATGAGAGATGAGGGTATATGGTATTATAGAGTAGTGGTTTTCTCTGAAGATACATATTATTACCAATACGATAATGTAGAAAGTTGCGAAGATTGCATGGTTTCTAATGTTGTAGAAGTGATTGTTAAATCTTTAGATATGAGTTACGAAGTATTAAATCCAAATCCATGTCTCACTACAGAAACTCTAAAATTGAGACTCTCTGTGAAAAACTCATTATCTAGAGCGGTAGATAATGTGAAGATAAATATTGTGGATATTTTTGGTTTTGGAGAGTATGATTTTTCTGTCTTGGACAGTTCTAGTGTTTTTGATGATGCTATAAAACAATGGAATGTAGGTACATTATTGGCGGGAGAAACAAAAACTATAGATGTAAATATTAAGTCTTCTTTAATCAACGTGTATCTAGGGGTGTATTTATCTTCTGCAGAAGATTTGCGTTGGCAAAGTTATGAGTATGCAAATATGAAACTTAATGTAGATGAGACGTTTAGAGGGTATAATGGAAATAGATATGGTCTCTCTACAGTTGAGATTTGTGGGTCTTTGGAATCAAATCTGGTGGATATTAGATCAAGTTGTGGTATCCCAAGTAATGACATTAGAATTTATGAGGATAAAGATAGGCAAAATGAAGTAAAAACCATTGATACATCTATTCCAACATCGGAAGAAGGTAAAACATATTATATGCTAGGTGTGGATGAAAGTGGTTGTGAAAGTGAGATATCTGATTTTCAGATAGTTGTAAAGGAATTCCCAAGGGTAGTAATGGTAGAACCAGAAGATACTGTTTTATGTAATATAGATGGAAAATTGACAGACAAAGTAACTATAAAATATAAAATAGAAGGAGGAGAACCTCCATACACCATATATTACACATGTAGTGATTTATGTGCTTCTGGGTATATTCTTTACAAATCAGTGGTAGTGAAATCTGCAGAAGGAAGTTTTGAAGTATTCCCAACCATGCCGTCTGAATATAGAATAACTGCAATTTATTCCAATGACTATTGTTGGGCAGACCAAGAAGTGCCTCCATTTAGAATATATGCCCCACGCAATCGTGAATATTATATTAATTACGCATCTGGTTATAAAGTTGCAGGGGAAGATTACACGTTGAATTTTGATGATAGATTTGGTGAGTTTGATACATATCAATGGCAAGTGTCATACGACAACGGAAGTACATTTGAGGATTTGATAGACACCGAAAATCCAGAAGTAGATAGTGTTAATGTGATTTATGGCGCTCAAACATCAAAACTTAAAATATCAAATCTGAGCGAAATACCAGAGACTGCTAATTATAGAGTGAAACTCTCAAATAGTATTTCTCCATGTGTAGTAAGCTATTCTAATTCTTCTGTATTGAGAATGTTTCGTCACACTATGTTGGCGCTTAATATCTATTCGGATTTTTTGTATAATGAGTATATTTGTGAAAATGAATGGGTCGCATTGAGATGTAATGTGTTTAATGGAAGTGTGAAAGATTACGAAGATTTGAAACTTAAATTGGATATATCTGACTCAATTTCTGAGTTGGAAGTGATTCCAGATGTTGGGACATATGATTACGAAACCAAAATTTGGTCTATTGGTAAGTTTGAAAGAGGAGAACAGGCAAATATAACTGTGGCATTTATTGCAAAGAAGGATGAAACAGTAAGATTTGAATGTGATGGTGAGAGTACTTCTCTCAGTTTTAAGGTGTTAGGACTTCCAGTTGTAGGCACTCTACAAACTCCAGAACCTGTTTGTGAAGGCACAAATTTATGCGTTCAAAAGCCAGATATTCAGGAAGGGGCTAATGTAACTGATGTGATTTGGCATTTAGATGATAGATTAATTGCCTTTGATGCCGTTTTATATAAAGAAGACAATGGCTCTGTATTGCAATGCGAGGTTGTGAATAAGTGTGGTTCTACAATGTCAAACAAGGTGCAAGTAGAAGTTAGACAGAAACCAGAGATAGGAATGATTGATGAATACATATCCTCAGTATGTGAGGGAGAAGCCTTGAATCTTTCTGTTCCTACAATTGAAACAAATGGGGATGAAGATATAAAAGGAAGATGGGTTTTAAATGGTGAGACGTATATAGAAGGTACTCCAATTTATAAAGAAGGTGATAAACATTATGAACTTTATTATGAAGTAGAAGGTGAGTGTGGAGGTGTAATAAAAAGTCCGTGGGTCTCTTGTTTTAATGTGGCGGAGAGTTTAGAACTAAAAGAATTAAAAACTCCAGAACCTATTTGTGATAATTCTTATTTGGCTGCACTATCTCCTCGTATTTCTTTAAAAGGAACAGAAATTGTTTCTGAAAGATGGGTATTGGATGGTGAGGAATATGATTATGGTATGCTTTCATATGAAAAAAACGGTAAAAAACTTTATTATGAGGTGACTCAATCTTGCAATGGAAAGATGAGTGTTGTAAGGTCAAATGAAGTAGAACTTACAGTACTTCCTCCAGTTGAAATTTCCGATATTCCTGATGTGTATGAATATAAAGAAGGACAGACTTTGGAATTGACCAATCCTACTGTTGAATATGGCGTTGAACCCAATGAGTATATTAAATATGAAGCAAAGTGGAGTTTGCTTGATGAAAATGAGTTTGTTGTTGTAGATGATTATAATGGGCAACCAATTTATAATGATGATATAATAAAGAAGATAAGATATGAGGTAAGTCCTATAATATACTTATCTCCAGAAGATTACTCACATTGTGAACATGCATATTCTAATGCTGCGCAACTTTTTCCTGAGATGCCAACTGCAATAGAAGTTGTAATGCAAAACGAAGACGAAACAATTTGGGCTACAGCGATTACGCCGTACAATAAAAATGGATTGAATGATACGTTTGCAGAGGGTATGCATGTGAAAGTTTTTGACAGTCGTTTGCAACAAATTTTTGAAGGCGACAATGGTTGGGACGGTACTGCAAATATGGGTTCTCATGGTGTTGGCGCGATACAACCTCCTGGTGTTTATTACTATTCTGTAGTCTTACCAAGCGGTGAAAAGAAGCTCGGATTGATAGAAATTGTTAGAATGTAAACCTCTAGTTTGCTTTTTTGCATTTTTTACATTATTTTTGTAAGGTTTTTAAGTATAATTTTAATTTATTTATAAATAAACAAAAAGATTATGTGGTTAATTAACTCTTCAGTGGGAAGAAAAGTCGTGATGAGTATCACGGGTGCTTCTTTAGTGTTGTTCTTACTTTTCCATGCTTCTATGAACTTAGTAGCTATTATTTCAGAAGAAGGATACAACATGATTTGTGAGTTTTTAGGTGCAAACTGGTACGCTCTTGTAGCAACAGCTGGTCTTGCAGGTTTAGTGGTATTGCATATTTTATATGCATTTATCTTAACTGTGCAAAACTATCGTGCACGTGGTAGCCAACGCTACGCAGTGTCTGCTAACCAAAAAGACGTGTCTTGGGCTTCTAAAAACATGTTAGTTTTAGGTGTTATCGTGGTACTTGGTATCGGTTTACACTTATTCAACTTCTGGTACAAAATGCAGTTTGCAGAAATCCTTCACATGGCTGGCGTGGCAGATGTAGATATTGCTAACGCAACCAATGGTGTTTATTGGATTAAAGAAACATTTGCAAATCCTATCTATGTAGGTCTTTACCTAGTATGGTTAGCTGCTATTTGGTTCCACTTAACTCACGGTGTATGGTCTGCTATGCACTCTCTAGGTTTAAACAACGGAATCTGGATGAAACGCGTTAAATGTATTTCAAACATCGTTTCTACATTAGTAGTGTTAATGTTTGCTGTAGTAGTTGTATATTACTTCGCAATGAGTTTATGTGCATAATTTAATTTGAATAACAATAAAAACTAAATATATGGCTAAATCTAAAAAAGACAGCATCGTGGAAATAGCTGTAGAAGCTGCTAAAGAAGTAGTAGAAACAGTTAAAGAAGCTGCTCAAGAAATAAAACAAGTGGTTGAAGAAAATGAAACCATTGACGCTAAAATTCCAGAAGGTCCTTTAGCTGAAAAATGGACAAACTATAAAGCTCACCAAAAATTAGTTAACCCTGCAAACAAACGTAAACTAGACGTTATCGTAGTAGGTACAGGTCTAGCAGGTGCTTCTGCTGCTGCTTCACTTGCAGAAATGGGCTTTAACGTACTAAACTTCTGTATTCAAGACTCTCCTCGTCGTGCTCACTCTATTGCTGCACAAGGTGGTATCAACGCTGCTAAAAACTACCAAAACGATGGTGACTCTGTATATCGTTTATTCTATGATACTATTAAAGGTGGTGACTATCGTGCTCGTGAAGCTAACGTTTACCGTCTAGCAGAAGTATCAAACAATATTATTGACCAATGTGTGGCTCAAGGTGTTCCTTTCGCTCGTGAATACGGCGGCTTACTAGACAACCGTTCTTTCGGTGGTGCTCAAGTATCTCGTACATTCTACGCTAAAGGTCAAACAGGTCAACAACTTCTTTTAGGTGCGTATTCAGCTCTTAGCCGTCAAATCGGTAAAGGTAAAGTGAAAATGTACTCTCGTTACGAAATGCTTGACGTAGTTGTTATCGACGGTCGTGCTCGTGGTATTATCGCTCGTAACCTTGTAACAGGTCGCATCGAACGTTTCTTCGCTCACGCTGTTGTAGTAGGTACAGGTGGTTATGGTAACGCATTCTTCCTATCTACAAACGCTATGGCATCAAACGGTTCTGCTGCTATGCAAATGTATCGTAAAGGTGCATATTTCTCAAACCCATGTTATGCACAAATCCACCCTACCTGTATCCCAGTACACGGTGCATTCCAATCTAAACTTACCCTTATGTCTGAATCTCTTCGTAACGATGGTCGTATTTGGGTACCTAAAAAATTGGAAGACGCAAAAGCACTTCAAGCAGGTAAACTAAAAGGTCGTGATATTCCAGAAGAAGACCGTGACTACTATCTAGAACGTCGTTATCCAGCATTCGGTAACCTTGTTCCTCGTGACGTAGCTTCTCGTGCTGCAAAAGAACGTTGCGACGCTGGTTATGGTGTAAACTCAACAGGTCTTGCTGTATTCCTAGACTTCTCAGATGCTATCAAACGCTTAGGCAAAGATGTTGTAGAAGCTAAATATGGTAACTTATTCCAAATGTACGAAAAAATCGTAGACGAAAATCCATACGAAGATCCAATGATGATTTTCCCAGCTATCCACTATACTATGGGTGGTGTTTGGGTTGACTACGAACTACAAACTTCAGTAAAAGGTCTATTCTGTATTGGTGAAGCAAACTTCTCAGACCACGGTGCAAACCGTCTAGGTGCTTCTGCTCTAATGCAAGGTCTTGCTGACGGTTATTTCGTGCTTCCTTATACAATCCAAAATTACTTAGCAGACCAAATCTCTGTTCCTCGTATGAGCACAGATCTACCTGAATTCGTAGAAGCAGAAAACGCTATCCAAGAAAAGATTGAAAAACTTATGTCTATTCAAGGTAAACGTTCTGTTGATAGCATTCACCGTGAACTTGGTCTTATTATGTGGGACTTCGTTGGTATGGGACGTACAAAAGAAGGTCTAGAAACTGCTTTAACCAAAATTAAAGAAGTAAGAAAAGAATTCTGGAGCAACGTATTTATCCCAGGTAAAGCTGACGACTTAAATAACGAACTTGAAAAAGCTCTACGTCTAGCAGACTTTATAGAAATAGGTGAACTTATGGCACGTGACGCATTGATGCGTGAAGAATCTTGCGGTGGTCACTTCCGTGAAGAATACCAGACTGAAGAAGGCGAAGCTAAGCGCGACGACGAAAACTTCTTCTACGTTGGTTGCTGGGAATACCAGGGCGACGACACTAAGGAACCCGTTCTCCACAAGGAACCCCTCGTTTACGAAGCTATCAAGGTTCAGACTCGTAATTATAAAAATTAGTAAACGAGTTGACGAGTAGACAAGTAGACAAGAAAGATAGTGTAGTCAGTTCGTAATTCTTAATCGTAATTCATAAAGAATGACAACACACAAGGATTTGCTCGTTTGGCAGAAAAGTATGGCGTTAGCAGTTGCAATACACAAAGCTACCCAATACTTTCCGTCGCATGAACTCTATGGGATAACATCCCAAATGCGACGAGCTGCGATCTCCATTCCTTCAAATATTGCAGAAGGTCATGGAAGGCAGAGTTCTAAAGAGTTGGTGAGATTCTTGTATGTGGCATTAGGTTCTACGGCTGAACTGGAAACGCAGATTATATTGGCGTATCATTTTAATTATCTTTCTGAAAATCAGATGACTGAACTTTCGAGTAAAGTTGCTGAAATTGCAAAAATGATGACAGCACTTATTAAACGTGTTGAAATCAAGGCGTGATTGGAAACAGTAGTTCTTACAAGCGGAAGAGTCAAACCATCTTGTTTACTTGTACCTATAAACTCGTCTACTAAAAATAAAACAACTATGGCAAAAAATATCAGCTTTACAATTAAATACTGGAAGCAGAATGGTCCTAAGGATGCGGGTCACTTCGAACAGCGTGAAATGAAGAATATCCCCGATGATACTTCATTCCTCGAAATGCTTGACATCCTCAACGAAGAACTTATCAACGACGGTAAGGAACCTTTCGTATTCGACCACGACTGCCGCGAAGGTATCTGCGGTATGTGCTCGCTCTATATTAACGGCACACCCCACGGTAAGACAGCTACAGGTGCTACAACTTGTCAGCTTTACATGCGTAAGTTCAACGACGGCGACGTTATCACTGTAGAACCCTGGCGTTCAGCAGCGTTCCCCGTGATCAAGGACTGTATGGTAGACCGTTCAGCATTTGATAAGATTCAGGCTGCTGGTGGTTATGTAACAGTTCGCACAGGTCAGCCCCAGGATGCTAACGCTATCCTCATCCCCAAGCAGGACGCTGACGAAGCTATGGACTGCGCAACTTGTATCGGTTGCGGTGCGTGCGTAGCAGCATGTAAGAACGGTTCAGCTATGCTTTATGTTGCTTCAAAGGTTTCACAGTTCGCCCTCCTTCCCCAGGGTCGTCCCGAAGCTGCAAAGCGTGCTAAGGCAATGGTTGCTAAGATGGATGAACTCGGTTTCGGTAACTGTACAAACACTCGTGCTTGTGAAGCAGTTTGTCCGAAGAACGAAAGCATCGCTAACATCGCTCGCTTGAACCGTGAGTTCATCAAGGCAAAGTTGGCTGACTAATGAATAAGAATCTCTGCCCAATGGTAGAGTGAAATAAACGTATGAGTGGATGTGTCACACGAGTGATGCATCCACTCTTCTTTTGGCAATAATAATAGTAGTTGACCCATCTAAAATTTATGCATGCATTGCCCCCGTAGGAGGGCACACTTGCCTAACCGCTGGTGAACGCAGTGAACCTGCGGATTAGGGATAACAGTTGAGTTTCTCTATCGGTATTTTGTCCCCCTGTTTAGGGGGACGAGCAAAGGATTTGCGGAGGGGATATCAGGAGGACCCACACACTTGGATATGCAATAAATTAGGCAATAATATAGGTGTTACCTGCGTGACCTTTGGTTGTCCACGAAAACTCGTTTGTTTTATTTCGAGCCACGAATGAACACGAACCGAAGGTCGCGCTAGTCAATTTACACTAATATCCATCCGGTCTTAAATACTCCGCAAGGCATTAGTGAAAATTAGTGCCCATTAGTGGCTACAATAATAAGAGCACAACATCTTTGGTGTAAGGATTATTTGTGGACATCTGCTATATTATTACCTAAATTTTACCGGACAGCAATAATTAAAATCTTGTACTTTTAATGACGCTGAAAGCGTCTATAGCACGCTTGGG
>JAZQZD010000007.1:0-2208 GCA_045633865.1 Candidatus Enterocola sp. | reverse complement strand
TTTAGAGAAACGACTTGTTAATAAAATCACATCTTTTATAATGGAACTCGGTAGAGGTTTTAGTTTTATAGGAAATCAATACACCTTAACTTACAACAATAAAGAGTATAGGGTTGATTTATTGTTTTACAACCGTCAACTACAATCAATGGTTGCTATAGAACTAAAAATAGGTGAATTTAAACCTGAATACGTTGGAAAAATGAACTTTTATTTATCACTGTTAGATAAATTGGAAAAACTACCTAGTGAGAACCCTTCAATTGGAATTATATTATGTGCCAGCAAAGAACATTTAGAAGTAGAATTGGCCTTACAAGATGTAAATAAACCTATTTCTGTTGCTGAATATAAATACTTATTTCCTAAAGACAAATTGCAAAATATATTACTAGATGAGTTAATGAAATAGAGATGAGACTTAATTATCGTCCGAACGACACTATTAGTCTAGACTTTGAGTCAAGTGTTCGGAGAAACCGAATAGTTGCATAAAAAGACACTCAAAAAGTAATAGAGTCACAAACTGTAATATGTAAATTTTGATATTACTACAACTTAAGGTCACAGATTGTTACCTCAAGTATAGAATCTTCTAATTATGAATGCATTCACAACTTGAGGTCGCAAACTGCAAGGGAAGAGACTTCTTTGAGTGTTAACGAAGTTTCCGCAAAAGAACAAAATCAAATTATCCTTTATCGTCCGAACGATACTATTAGTCTCGAAGTTCGTTTGGAGAATGACACGGTGTGGCTGACACAAGAAATGATGTCTGATTTATTTCAAAGGAATAAATCTACTATCTCAAGGCACATTAAAAATATCTTTCAAGAAAAAGAATTACTAGAAGAGTCAGTTGTTGCAAAATTTGCAACAACTAAGTTTTATATAATCAAGAAATTCTAAATTTTAGAACAAAACACCCAGAAATTTCTTCATAAAATTCTAAAAAACAAAACATTTGGAATATTTCAAAAATAGTCTCTCTAATACTTTGAAAACACGATTTAATGATTTAAATTCGTACAGATTTTAGGTAAAACCTATCTAAAAAAAAGAATTTATTAACATAATATAGAAAAAATATGAGTGAATATACAACTGTTTATTTAAGAAGTAAAGATAAACCTCTACTTGAATATAAGGATTACCCAAGTGGAGAAGAAACACACGGACTTGAAGATAAAGATATTCATAAACTAATTAAAGAAGTTGAAGAATACAACAACATTGTTCACAATTCATTCGGGTGTAGACTATTTTACATTGGAACTACCCCAAGCAGAGAATTAGATGTTTTACCATATAGTCCAGACCCAAAACCTCTTACAAAGAATCTTCTTGACGATGTTCTAGATTTTTATAAAGAAAGAATTAACGATTATAAGGAAAGCATCGTTAATAGTAAGGAAATAATTGAAAGATTAGAAAAACGGATTGTTAAAGCAAATCTAGAAATATATGATAAAATTGACAAGGAAATAAACCAACACAATGAAAATATAGTTTTTCTAGAAGAAGAAATTGATAATTATCAATACTATTACAATAAATTTTATTTCCTGAATGGAATTTTAGAAGGAAATTCTACTTTTGACAACTACGAACTTATATACACAAAATGCTAAAAAAACATCTTTCAAGCATCAATATGAAAACTGATTTACAAGCAAAGCAAACTGCAGAGAAAGAGGTATTAACCTCTAGCCAAACTCCACTTGAAAACATTGAAAACCTTATATTAAACATCAGAGGGAAGCAAGTGATGCTTGACCGCGACTTGGCACGCCTGTATGGAGTGGAGACCAAGGTTCTCAACCAAGCTGTAAAAAGGAATATTGAGAGGTTCCCTGAGGATTTTATGTTTCAGCTTAATAAAGAGGAATTTGAAAAATGGAAGTCACAATCTGTGACTTCCAATTGGATGACGCAAAATGCGACTTCCAATTCTATAATCATGGGAGCGAGAAAATTACCAAATGCTTTTACCGAAAATGGGATTGCTAAGTCGGAGGCCAAGCGGTCTTAGGAAGACAACAGCAAGCAGCAACTCCTTGGCTCACAGAACGACATGGCTACGATCCGACTTACTCAACATAAGTAGAACCGACTCATCAATGTAGTTGTCAATAAGCACCAAACTTTTATTTGCCGACTTAATCAAATCCGTAGCAAATTTATACGCATCAAAAATCTGCCCATTGT
>JAZQZD010000006.1:0-145749 GCA_045633865.1 Candidatus Enterocola sp. | reverse complement strand
GCTTAAAGATGATTCTCGTTTTGAGAGTGTTATCGAAGCCTTAAAGTCCATTCCTGAAATTGTCGAGGTTCATTGCACGAATGAAGCTTATGACTTGTTTGTAAAAATTTATGCAAGGAACAACGAGCATTTGCTAGCATTGATTCAAACACAGTTAAAACCTCTCGGATTATCTCAGTCAAAAATTATAATTTCATTTAAGGTTGTGTATAATAAACAACTGACAATACTTCCGAAATAAGAAGAACCTGTTTCTTTTCCTTAGTTTACATTGCTCCAAAAATCAGAATTTCACAAAACCTCTGTCTGCCAATTATTTTGCCCCAAATTTCTCAATTTAACGAATTATATGTATCTTTGTGTAGTTTAAATAGATAAGTTATGAAAATAGCATCAAATATTTTGCAATTGGTAGGAAGAACACCTTTATTGGAGCTTGCTAGATTTTCTAAAAACAGAGGTTGCGGGGCTAAAATAATAGGTAAAGTGGAGTATTTCAACCCTGCTGGTAGTATCAAAGACCGTGTGGCACTAAATATGGTGTTGCAGGCAGAAAATGATGGTATTTTAAAGCCAGGGGCAACCATAATAGAACCAACAAGTGGTAATACTGGAGTAGGACTTGCTATGGTATGCGCAGTAAAAGGTTATAATTTAATCTTAACTATGCCAGAGACTATGAGTGTGGAACGCCAAAAACTACTAAAAGCGTATGGTGCTCGCATAGAACTTACTTCTGGCGTAGAAGGCATGCAAGGTGCTATTAATAAGGCAAATGAACTACGTGACAGCATAGAAGGTGCTGTGATTTTAGGACAATTTGACAACACTGCAAATCCTAAAGCACACTACAAAACTACTGCACGTGAAATCATAGAAGACACCGATGGCAAAATTGATGTGTTTGTATCTGCAGTTGGTACCGGTGGCACTATTTCTGGCACAGCCAAGGCTCTAAAAGAGTTTAATCCAAACATCTATGTTGTGGCAGTAGAACCTGCTGAGTCGCCAGTGCTTTCTGGAGGCGAAAAGGGAGCACATAAAATACAAGGTATAGGCGCTGGTTTTGTGCCTGCAATCTACGACTCGTCTGTGATAGATGAGGTAGTAACTGTCTCTGGCGACGATGCGATGAAAACCGCTCGCGAACTAGCACGCACAGAAGGTATCCTTGTTGGAATCTCCTCTGGAGCAGCTGCGTGCGTAGCCGCACAACTAGCTCTACGTGAAGATTTTGCAGAAAAAAACATTGTTTGCATCTTACCAGACACAGGCGAAAGATACCTTTCTGTTGCAGGTCTGTTTGATTAAACCTTTTTTGAACACATTCCTAAACCCATTGCAAAGACTTGGTTTCATGGAAATATAGGCAACCACGCACATTAGACCACTTATTCATCTGTTTTAGTAGTTTAACGTAGTTTCTTATTTGGGCGTAATACTTGTCGTGTTTTTCACCAAATTTATAGTCCACCACAAGTAGTTCGCCATCTTTTTCCATGATACGGTCTGGGCGATAATTTTTATCAGCAATAATAGTCCTCTCATTCCAAACCACAGGATAACTACCATCAAACAACTCTGAAACAAGTGGATTGTTTACTATGTCTGCTAATTTAATTTGATAATCATCGACTTCCCTACTAGATATCAGTCCCATACGCACAGCCTTATTTATAGCTCGTGCAACATCTTCCTTCGTTTTCACAAATTGCAAAATACCGTGAAGCACATTTCCTCTTTGTTGAATTTCAGAGGTTTCTGTTTGAAGTCTAAATTTTACTTTAGAAGATTTATAATTAAAACTTGGATACAATCCCTCCAATTGTTTTACTTTAGATTCTTCTTCTTTAAGTTCTTCATCTGCCAATTTTTCAATTATCTCACCATAACTATAGGTTATCTTACTGTCATCTTCGTCTATACACATCTGCACTTCATAAAGATTGGACAATACGCTAGACACCCAATTATAAATTTCATAACTATTTCCATTTGGGGCAGAATAAATATTCAAAACATTTCTAGGGCGAGTTAATGCTACATAAAGAAGATTGATATTGTCTAACTTCTTATTTAATTTTTCCTTGTTGTATTCTTCTTCAAAGATTGTGCCGTTTAAAGCTTTAGTAAGACCTATTGGCAATATAGGCAAAGTATTTGTTAGTCCTTCTATTTTATTTTTCAACCATTTTATTTCAACATTTGGCGAAGATAAGGGCCATTCACAAAATGGTACCAAAACTACAGGAAAATCTAACCCCTTAGATTTATGTATAGTCATCACATTTACAGCATCAGACATAGCCCCTGCTTGCACAGATTTGGTCACTCCTTCTAAGTTCCACCATTGCAAGAAGTCATTAATGTTTGAACTTTTTTTCTGAGTATAATCAAATACTAAATCTTGAAATGCCTGAATATAACTTATAGAATCTGGTTTATTTGACAAATCAAGAATTTGAATATATCTCTCTACTTGCTCAAATAAAGGAAGAGTTGAAGCCTTTTTTATTTCATCATTATCTAATATAGAATTTTTATCCTTTTTGAAAGATTCACCCAAACTTTCCAAAATCAATTTATTCAAATCCGACTGACCTGCAACCGCACGTTTGAGAAGAAAAATTAGGAGTTTTACATCATTATGCGACGAAATATATAGACTTTCAGATGAAATTACATCAATCCCATTTTCTAGAAGATATTTTGCGATAACTGCACCCTCCACATTTCCTCTCACCAAAATTCCAATATCTTTCTTTGAATATCCTTTGTTTAAAGCCTCTTGTATATCATTATAAATTGCTTCTAATTCTTCTTTTTGATAATCTATTTTTTCACCATTTACCTTCTTCCAAACTTTCCAATTGACATATCCTCCATTTGAATGTTCTCTTTTTACATGAATTTTCTGGGTAACATCAGAATAAGCACCTACAACCAAACCCGAATTTTCATCTAATGAAGCAGAAAGTTTTGTAAAAAATTTATTGTTAAAATCTATAATATTAGCCTTGCTTCTCCAATTATATTCCAAAGAATCCTCTTTTACATTATGTGCAAACTTACTCTTAATTCCATTTGCTAGAATATCCCAATCTGAATTTCTCCATCTGTAAATACTTTGTTTTACATCTCCTACTATCAGATTGTCTTTGCCTTCACTAACTGAATTGTGTACTAGCGGAATAAAGTTTTGCCATTGCATAGTAGAAGTATCTTGAAACTCATCTAATAAATAATGTTGTATTTGAGTTCCTATCTTCTCATAAATAAATGGAGCATCATCTTTACCAATCATTCCTGCCAAAAGGTGATTGACATCAGAAAGTAATAGTTCATTTCTTTCTATCAACCTATCTCTCAACAGTTTATTAATTTCCACCAGAATAGGGAGAAATTGAGCATACGCCACAACTACCTTTAGCGACATAAACATCTCTATAGTAGAAGTATAGGTATTTAAAAATTCTAAAAATGCTACAACAAAACCATCTTCACGCAAGGTCTTTCCATACTTTTTACGATCTGTTGCATTCAATACACTTTCAAGAAGGTCTTTACCATTTAATATCTCATGGATGGCTATCAATTGCTTTTCTGTAAATTGCAATTTCTCCTCATTTTTTGTAATACAAGCATCTATTCTAGTAAAATAGGCACCTATTTTGGTTCTTGGCCCTAGGTCTATATCAACTTTAAAAGAATTTCTAATTTTACTCGCCCAATCGGCCCACTCATTCAAGATATCCTCTCTCTTTTTATTGCATTCTGCAAAAAAGTTTCTTACATTTTCATAGTTATAAGATTCTAGTTCTTTGGGAGTTAGATTCATAAATTCATCTTTCCACAGATATTTAGAAAGATTTATTATATCTTTATATGAAGACCAATCCTGCTCTTCTTTCAGTTTACTAAAAGCAGTTTCTAACAACAAGTTATAAGCATTTGGATATTGATCCAAAGTTATCCTCATTTCATTCACCATTTCATCTAAAAGCAACGTTTTGTCTAGAATTAGGTCATAAACTCCACTAAATCCCAATTCTCTAAACATAGAACGTACCACTTTCTGAAAGAATTTATCAATAGTAGAAACATTGAAATGAGAATAATCGTGAAGTATAGTTTTAAGGGACTCTGCAGCCTTTTTATCATTATCTTCTTTGGCACGTTTGTTTAGTTCCTTTACTATACGCGACTTCATCTCCTCTGTCGCCTTATTTGTAAAAGTTACAGCCAATATCTTACTATGCAACGAATTTCTTAGCAAGTCTAGATACTCATTGGTCAGAGTATAAGTCTTACCACTACCAGCAGATGCTTTCAATACTTTTATAGGCATATTATCCCCCTTTTGTTTTATAACCTTTGGCTTTAAGTAAATCTTTCACTTTGGCACGCACGTCGCCTTGAATAAGAATCTCGCCCCCACGAGCAGAACCTCCTACCCCACATTGCACCTTTAGGTACTTTGCCAAATCCTTAAGTTCGTCGTCAGTACCCTCAAATTCTGTTATTATTGTGGCAGGCTTGCCGTTGCGACGTTGAAACGAAATATTAAGCGCAGTTTTTTGCACTTGTTTAGTTTCAGATGTTTGTTCCTCTTCCTGAGTTTCCACCTGAGGCACTTGCAGCCCCGCCAATGCATCTTTCCAATCCATTATATTGTGTTATATTTGTCCGTTATACTCTTTTGTCACTTAGTTCACACGGTATATTAATTACTTTTTTCTAATATCTCAATTGCTTTTTCCACGTCGGCATCATCCACCATTAGTTTCACTCCACCCACAGCCACATGAAACATTGAACCCATATTTTCATCCATCACACAGGCCCTTACACCCTCATTTTCTAGCACCTGACGGTCCATTTCCGCCTCCACCGCATTCACATAAGTTCTTATAGTTTTCATAGTTTTTTGTTTTTGATTATTCAATACACAAATATAGTAAATTTTAGAAAAAAACTTTCACTCTGCAAAAATAATATCACCCTGTATCATTTTTTGCTACACCCCACCCATTACCTTTGCAGAAAATAAATAATTTTTTATCTTTGCATATATTAAAAATTAATTTCAATGAAAGCGAAACCATTCGTCAAATGGGTTGGTGGGAAATCACAACTCATTGAACAACTTGAAGCATTGCTTCCAGCTGACTTTGACTCATGGGAGAACGTCACTTACATTGAGCCCTTTGTGGGCGGCGGTGCAATGCTCTTCCATATGCTGCAGAAATATAGAAACATCAGAACTGCAGTAATTAACGACATAAATCCAGATTTAACTACATGTTATCGAACTGTTAGAGACAATCCAGATGAACTAGTCAATTCTCTTAAAGAAATTCAAAAAGAGTATTACTCTATAAAATCTAAGGATGAGAAATGTCAATTTTTCCTTTTAATGAGAGAAGAATTTAATAAAAAAAACTTAGGTGAGATTGAGAATACCACTTTGTTTTTCTTTTTAAATAGAACATGTTTTAATGGTTTATACAGAGTAAATAAATCTGGCTTATTCAATGTTCCATTTGGGAAATATGAGACTCCAACCATCTGCGACCCGCAAACTATATATGCAGATAGTAAACTTTTACAAAATGTAGAAATAATCACAGGTGACTACCAAGAAACACTTAAGTTTGCTAATGGAAATTCATTTTTCTATTTCGACCCGCCATATCGACCATTAAGTGCAACTAGCAATTTTAATGATTATAGCAAAGAAGTGTTTAACGACATAGCACAAAGACGATTAAAATCTTTTTGTGATACTATCCAAAATGCAGGTCACATGTTTATGTTAAGTAATTCAGACTGTTCTTCTGCCAACCCAGAAGATACATTCTTTGAAGACTTATATTTAGTAGAGGATTATTATAATATGTCCAGAGTTATGGCAAGCAGAAATGTGAATGCCAACGGAAAAAAACGTGGAAAAATAACAGAAATTGTAGTTAGAAATTATAATTAATAAGATAAAGATGAAAAGTATTAAAGACTTTGAAAAATTTATGTCACAATTAAGTGAAACCAATGCAACACTTGATTTCTTTTGTGACTTTGATAAAATATCTACAAACGTAGCAGACATTGCAATTAGTTTAAACACCCTTAATTATATGTTGGGCAAACGCAATCTACGCAAAGCAGTAGAAGATATTTGGAAGAGAGATAAAAAAGTCTTTGATGTTCTTGACATACTAATTGCAACAAGAAAAAGAGATAAGAAAAAATTTTATAATAAAAAAGGTGAAAAATTATTAGTTCATTCTTTATTCAATTCTGTAGATGGAATTATGGAATTTTTAGAGGGAACTGGATTAGATAAAGTATTTATTAATACAGAGGTAAACAATTTAGTTGATTATGTTTTTGGTGTAGAAACTGGTTTAGATACTAATGCGAGAAAGAATAGAAGTGGTAAAATTACAGAAAAATTAATCGCTAGTATTTTTACAAACTATAAAATTCCGTTTAAAGAACAAGTATCCTCAAAAACAATACCTGATATATATAAAGTACTAGGTGCAGATATAAAGAAATTTGATTTTGTAATAAAAGGCGAAACCACAACCTATTTAATAGAAGTTAACTTTTATTCTAGTAATGGTTCTAAACTAAATGAAACCGCACGCTCATACACAGAAATTGCACCAAAAGTTAATAGTGTCAAAGGTTATCGTTTCGTTTGGATTACAGATGGAGAAGGTTGGAATAATGCTAAGAATAAATTACAAGAAGCATTTATGACCATACCAGATGTTTACAACCTAACTACTATAAACAATTTTATAAATTCAATCAAATAATTAAAATATGATTCCATCTTATTTCAAATCAAGAAACAATGATTTCACACTAATACAAGGTGATTGTTGTGAAATACTAAAGTCATTTGAATTTAAGTTTGATATGATTTTTGCTGATCCTCCATACTTTCTATCTAGTGGAGGTATCAGTGTGCAATCTGGGAAAGTCGTTTGTGTTGACAAAGGAGATTGGGACAAAACTACAACACAAGAAGAAATTGATAATTTCAACTTAAGTTGGTTATCTGAATGTCGTAAAAAACTAAAACCTAATGGCACGATATGGATTAGTGGTACTCAACACAATATTTTCTCCGTTGCAAATTCATTAAGGAAATTAGGGTTTAAAATCCTAAACACTATAACGTGGGCTAAAACCAATCCTCCGCCAAATATATCGTGTAGATATTTCACACATAGTACAGAATTCATTATTTGGGCAAGAAAAGAAGAAAAAGTCCCACATTTCTATAACTATGAATTGATGAAGGAAATTAATGGTTCAAAACAAATGACAGACGTTTGGAACCTACCTGCTATCGCCCGATGGGAAAAATCATGTGGTAAACATCCTACTCAAAAACCATTATCTCTCCTTGCTAGAATATTATTGGCATCAACAAATGAGAATTCATGGATTTTAGACCCATTTAATGGAGGAGGCACAACAGGCATTGCTTGTTCATTATTAAAACGAAAATATTTAGGGATAGAAAAGGAAACTGAATATCTTGAAATTTCCAAAAATAGAAGATTAGAATTAGACAATATCAATACTATTTTAGAATATAGGAGTAAAATTAAAGATTTGTCGTTTTTAGAGAATAATATCTTCCTTTGCGAAGACAGTGTAGATTTTAATATACCTTTTTAGGCTCTTTTAGGACATTGAATGATACTAAAAATGTCCCAAAAGATGTCCCAAAAGAAAATACAAACGAACTAACTGATAGACAACGCATTATACTAAAAATGATAGAAGAAGATAAGACCACAACTTCCCAAAAGATTGCCCAAAAAATGTCCCAAAAGAAACCTCTCTCAGAAAAGACAATTAAAAGAGAACTCGCAGCGCTTCATGAAATGGGAATCTTGTTCCGTGAAGGAGGACGTAAAAATGGTTATTGGGTTATAAAGAAATAAACAAAACTAACTTATGGAAACACTAATCGTACTTACAATTATATTTGCAGTAGTAATAGTTGCAATGTTTTTTGTTTTTAGAAATCAGATAAACTCGCTGAAGAACTATTACGAGAGACAAATAGCAGAAACAAAAGAAAACAACGAAAACCAACTTGCGGCAGCAAAGGAGGCGAACGAAAAACAACTGGAAGCAATAAAGGAACTAAATAAAGTTCAACTTAAGACTCAAGTAAAACTTATCAAGGAGCAAATCCAGACCACGTCGGAGAACATTTTGAAACGTCGTCAAGAAGAACTTGGTAGTGCAAATAAGGAGCAAGTGTCAAAGATTATTTCGCCTATTGAGCAAAGCCTGCAAGAAATGCGCCGTGCACTTCATCAAAACCAAAAAGACCACCAAGAAGCAATCAACAAACTCGACGCCACCATTAGGGCAAACATGGAAAACAGTGCGTCACTTGGCGAGAGTGCCGACCGACTTACTCGTGCCCTAACAGGCGAAGTAAAGGTGCAAGGCAACTTTGGCGAGCTTAAACTCAAACAACTTTTGGAAGACCTAGGACTTAAAGACGGCGAACAATATTCTTCGCAAACTCACCTACGTGACAAGTTTGGCAACCTTATAAAAGACAACGAGGGCAAAGGACTTATTCCAGACTTTATTTTGCATTTCCCAAACAATAGAGAGGTGATTGTAGACTCTAAAATGTCGTTTACTGCGTATGAACGATACGTAAACTGCGACGACCAAGAACTCCGCACTCAACACCTAAAAGACCACATTTTGAGTGTGCGTGCCCAAGTAAAAAGACTTGCCGAAAAAGACTACAGCAAATATTTGCTAGAAGGATATAGCAAACTAAACTTTGTGATAATGTATATTCACACCGATGGTGCGCTCAACCTAGCACTGCTCAACGACACTTCTCTATGGAAAGAAGCATACGACAAAGGCGTACTTATCCTTGGTCCGCAAACCATGTATATGAACCTGCGTATTTTGGAACTTATGTGGACTCAAAACCGACAAATCCACAACCAAGAAGCAATGATTAAAGCTGCCAACACCATTATAGACCGCACCCAAGACTTTGCAAGCAGGTTTGCCGACGTTGAAAATAAAATGAATGCCACCGTAAAAAGCATGAACCAATTAAAAGTAACTACTGCAGACAACGGCGCCAGCATTATCACCGCAGCCAAATCTCTTATCAACGCCGGTGCCCGCGAAAACAAAAAGAAAAAGAGCATCCTCGACACCACCGAAGACGCTCCCCTATACCTAGAATCCGAAGATTCGTTGTTTAATTGATTTATTTTTAAGCAGTTAGCATTTTTCTAAAAGATTTCAGTTTAAACTTGATTCTAAGAAGGTACAAAATGGCAGCTGTGCCAAGGCCAAAAATGTAGCCAACAAAGAGTCCTACGGGACCCATTCCAAGGGTGATACCACAAAGATAACCCACAGGAATATTTAAAACAATGTAGGCAAGAAGTGAAATCCACGAAATCATTTTCACATCTTGAAAGCCACGCATTATGCCCACGCCAGCACATTGAAGCGCATCAAAAATTTGAAAGCACGCCACCATAATAAGCATTTGCGAAGCGAGTGCAAGCACGTCTTCGTTGGTAGTAAATAGCAGAGGAATCTCGTTTCTAAACACCGTGAAAACAAGTGCCGCAGAAATATTCCAAAGTAGCACCAAATGTATGGTTGCCTTGGCAGTAAGGCTCATATTAGTCACATCGCGTCTGCCATAAAAATGCGACACACGAATAGTAACCGCTGTGCCCAATGCCAAGATAATCATAAACGAAGTGTTGGCAAGAGTCATTGCTATTTGGTTTGCACCAATGGCAGCAGTTGTAAACCACCCCATCATAATGCCAGAAATGATAAAGGCGAGCGACTCCAGCGACATCTGAGCAGAAATCGGTCCACCCATTCTCAAAAGCGACCATATATCAGACATTCCCAGTTTAATACTTGGGAAAAGCGAAGTGAACGAACGATATTTTCGGTTGAATATAAAATATCCAGCACCTAGTATTGGCATGCAAATGCGAGAAATAAGAGTAGCCAAAGCGGCACCTTCCACACCCAATTCTGGGGCACCCAAGTTTCCACTTATGTAAACCCAGTTTAAAAAGATGTTTATCGCATTGCAAATCATCATAATAACCATTGGCACAAACGTATTTCCAACTCCGTCTAAAAAGTTTTTAAACGAACTAAACAGCAACACAGGGAAAATACTATACGCCATCATTCTGTAATACGGAAGAGCCGCATCCACCACCTCAACAGGCTGACCTAAATGATAAAGCAATGGTTCTAGCGCTAGTTGTAAACACACAATAGCCGCGCCCAAAATAGGGAATAGCACCAAAGAATGCTTTAAATACGAAGCAGAATGTTGTTTATTTTTTTGAGCATAAAGTTCGCCAATAAGTGGAGTAAGTCCAAGTGTAAGGCCTTGCCCTGCCAAAAAGAAAATAAGCGAGGTCATCACACCAAAAGACACAGCTGCCAGTGGCAAAGGGTCGTCGCCACCATACTGTCCCACCATCACATTGTCGGCAAACTGCACCAAAATATATCCCAATTGTGAAATAATAATTGGGAAAGCCAACCTCAACGTTTCCTTATAATGAACCTTATATTTTGCGAAACTATACATCCTCTTCATTTTTTGGACTGCAAAGTTACTAATTTTTCAATTCTTTTTTCTAATTTTGCACCGAATTCAGTGCGACATTTGTCGCAGAGTCGAAAATCGACAAAGAAACAAAGGGGTGCCTATTGGTTTACCAAAAGGCTGAGATGATACCCTCGAACCTGATGCAGTTAGTACTGCCGTAGGAATTGTGGATAGTTAGTATATGTGCGTATCCATATTTGGTGCGCATTTTTTTATACCCATAGTAGGCCGACACCGCTTTGTTTTTAAAGAGTTTAACCACAAAACCAAAACAAAGCAATGAAAATTTTATTCAATCAACAACCTCTTGAGGTATCGGCTGCAAATCTTTCAGACCTTTCCCTTGAACTTCAACTGCCTACATCGGGCATTGCAATAGCTGTAAACAACCGCCTTGTTCCTCGCACCAATTGGCAAGACTTCTTGCTTCAAGACGGCATGTCAATTCTTGTAATTAAAGCCGTTTGTGGCGGATAGGAGGATTTATGGTACAGTTTATATCACACTACACCGAAAAATATTCATACCTCAACTCCATTCAATTGGCACTAGAAGGAGGGTGCCGCTGGATACAACTGCGTATGAAGGACGCCTCTGAAGAAGACTTGCTTGCTACCGCAAAACAAGCATTTGCACTTTGCAAAAACTATGGAGCAACATTCATAGTAGACGATAACGTGCTTGTAACCAAAGAAATAGGCGCACAGGGTGTACATCTTGGCAAAAACGATATGCCTATAAACGAGGCTCGTAAAATCCTAGGTCCAGACGCAATTATTGGTGGCACTGCCAATACTTTTGAAGACATCTGTGCCCACGTGGCAGCAGGTGCAAATTACATTGGTTGTGGCCCTTTTCGTTTTACTTCCACCAAGAAAAACCTAAGCCCAATTTTAGGATTGGAAGGCTACAACAACCTCTTTTCAGCATGCAAAAAAGCAAACTTTACCTTGCCTATCGTGGCAATTGGTGGCATTACCATCGACGACATACCATCCATTATGGGTACAGGTGTATCGGGCATTGCCATTAGCTCGGAAGTATTGCGTGCCAACAATCCAGTAGAAAAAATGCAACAAATAATCAAACAAGTTAATATATGGAAACACTAAAAATTGCAGACCGCACATTTACATCGCGTCTTTTTGTAGGAACAGGAAAATTTTCTTCCTACGCTCTTATGAAACAAGCCATTGAGGCTTCTGAATCTGAAATGGTAACACTTGCCATGAAACGCATTCAATTGGACAATCCAAATGATGAAATGCTAACAAATATTCTTTCGCCAGACATTCAATTATTGCCAAATACTTCTGGCGTACGCAATGCTGAAGAAGCTATTTTTGCTGCGCAACTTGCTCGTGAAGCATTTGGAACCAATTGGTTGAAATTGGAAATTCACCCAGACCCACGTTATCTATTGCCAGACTCAATCGAAACACTTAAAGCCACAGAAGAACTGGTAAAAATGGGATTTGTAGTGCTTCCTTATTGTGCAGCAGACCCTACTCTTTGCAAACACCTACAAGAAGCAGGTGCAGCAGCTGTAATGCCTTTGGGTTCTCCTATTGGCACAAACCAAGGTCTTTTAACTCGTGATTTCTTGCAAATTATTATAGAGCAAGCCACTGTGCCTGTGGTAGTTGATGCAGGTATTGGTGCACCAAGCCATGCTGCCGAAGCCATGGAAATGGGCGCAGATGCCTGCCTTGTAAACACTGCCATTGCAGTAGCTGGAAACCCTGTGGAAATGGCCATCGCCTTTAAAGAAGCAGTAATTGCAGGACGCAGAGCCTACGAAGCAGGACTTGGAGCTGTGGGCCTAAATATGCAAGCCCAAGCCTCATCACCATTAACCTCATTCTTACAATAATTATGTTTTACGATACTTTACAAGAAATAAGTTGGGAAGAAACCACACGCCGCATTGCCTCAAAAACAGAGGCTGATGTGCGTAGGGCGCTTGCAAAAAAAGTTTGCAATGTAGATGATTTTATGGCACTTATTTCGCCTGCGGCAACACCATTTTTGGAGCAAATGGCAGTTTTGAGCAGGCATTACACACAAGAGAGATTCGGAAAAACCATTTCTCTGTTTATCCCTCTTTACTTAACAAACTCTTGCACAAACAGTTGCGTTTATTGTGGTTTTCACATTTCAAACCCTATGGCACGCACCATTCTCACTCCAGACCAAATGGAAGATGAGTTTAAAGCCATCAAGGCAATGGGGCCATTTGAGAGTCTGTTGCTTGTTACTGGCGAAAATCCAGCCAAAGCAGGTGTGAAATATCTGAGCGAGGCATTGCGCCGTGCAAAAACTTATTTTGCCGATTTGAAAATAGAGGTAATGCCACTTAAAGCAGAAGAATATGCCCATCTTGTGCAATGCGGACTAAACGGTGTAATTTGTTTTCAAGAGACTTATAATCAGAGCCGTTACAACGTTTATCACCCTCGTGGAATGAAGTCAAAATTTGATTGGCGAGTGAATGCTCCCGACAGAATGGGTCAGGCAGGCGTGCATTCCATTGGCATGGGTGTGCTCATTGGTTTGGAAGATTGGCGTACTGACGTAACCATGTTGGCGTATCACCTACGTTATCTGCAAAAGCATTACTGGCGAACAAGATATAGTGTAAATTTTCCTCGAATGCGCCCTGCCGAAAACGGTGGTTTTCAGCCAAATGTGATTATGAGCGATGCCGAACTTGCTCAACTCACCTTTGCCATGCGTATTTTTGACCACACAGTGGATATTTCTTATTCTACTCGTGAGTTTCCCGATTTCCGCGACAACATGGCTACGCTTGGTGTGACCACTATGAGTGCTGGTAGCAAAACAGACCCAGGTGGCTATTTCACCTACCCACAAGCCTTGGAACAATTTCAAGTGAGCGACGAACGCACCCCTTTTGAAGTTCATCAACGCCTACAACAGCTAGGGCTCGAACCTGTTTGGAAAGACTGGGATGCTATTTTTGACGGAGTCAAAAATAGTTAGGAATTTTGCGAGTAAGTGAGAGCAATGATAAGCTTGCTTAATCATTGCCGAGCGGGAGCAAAATCATGAGCGTAGCGAGTAATTAGGAGTTAGGAGTTTTAGCAGCGATAGCAAAAGCAATGCGGCCACTGAGCTTGTCGAATCTTTGTGCAAGGCGAGCGCAGAGTCAAACTTGTTTGAACTATGCCGAGCCGCAGCCAAAGATATTCAAGTGCCCAGCATTGTCACTTTTTCATCACACATAAATAACATGAAACGATATTTACGACAAATCGCTCTGCCGGAAATTGGCGAGCAAGGACAAAGAAAAATACAAAATGCCAAAGTGCTGATAGTGGGCGTGGGCGGACTCGGTTCACCTGTGGCACTATACTTGGCAGCAGCAGGAGTTGGCACACTGCACCTTGTAGATGCCGATGTGGTTAGCCTATCAAACCTAGGCAGGCAAATCCTATACAACACCACCCACATTGGACAGAGCAAAGTAGAAATTGCCAAACAAGTACTGCAAAACCTAAACTCAGACGTGCAAGTGCACCCTCACAACGTTGCTTTGTGTAAAGAAAACGCCCTATCTCTTGTAGAAAAAGCAGACGTAGTGGTAGATTGCACCGACAATTTCACTACTCGATATTTATTGCACGAGGCTTGCAAACAAGCAGGCAAACCACTTGTTTACGGTGCTATAGAAGGGTTTGAAGGGTTGCTAACAGTTTTCACAGCAGATAGCCATTACACCCTTCAAGAACTTTTTGGTAGCACAAACAGGACTCCGTCAAAAGCCGTAATGGGAGTTACGCCAGCAGTTTTGGGGAGTTTACAAGCCAGCGAAGTACTAAAAATAATAGGAAATTATGGAGAGCCACTTTGTAACAAGTTACTATCTGTCAATTTATTAACCAATCAATTCAACCTAGTTGATTTATGAAAACCATAGTTATCACACGCCCATATTTTTTTGAAGGGGAAGAAAGATATATCGCTCACCTTTTTGATCAAGGTATCACAAGTTTGCACTTGCGCAAACCACACTCATCGGAAGAAGATGTGCAAACACTTATTGAGAAAATTCCGCAAAAGTATCGCTCCCAAGTGGTATTGCACGAGCACCCACAATTAGTGGAAAAATACCAACTGCAAGGTTTTCACCTAAACAACAGATGCCCTCACCTACCCGATGGATTCAAAGGTGGAATAAGCCGTTCTTGCCACAGTTTAGAAGAAGTGGTGCTTTACAAAGACCAGTGTGACTATGTGTTTTTAAGTCCTATTTTTGACAGTATTTCCAAAGAAGGCTATGGCAGTACGTTTCCTGAAGAAACATTGCAAGAGGCTTATAAACAAGGTATTATAGACAGCAAAGTGATTGCTCTTGGTGGAATAAAACCTGAGCATGCCCCATATTTAAAAGCAAATGGTTTTGGTGGCATGGCACTTTTGGGGTACATTTGGGACAAATTGCAAACACCCCCTGTGGTATTGAGCATAGCGGGGTCCGACAGCAGTGGAGGCGCGGGCATACAAGCCGATATGAAAACCATATCGGCTTTGGGTGGCTTCGCCACCACGGTCATCACTGCCATCACCGCCCAAAACCCCACCGCTGTCCACGGCATCGAGCCTGTCTCCCCAGCCATGGTGCACTCCCAAATAGAGGCAGTGATGACCGGTATGCCCGTCGCCTGCGTCAAAATCGGTATGGTATATTCCTCTGAAATCATTGATCAAATAGCCTGTAGTTTACAAAAGCACAAACCAAACTTTGTGGTATGCGATCCCGTAATGATTTCCACCAGCGGCAGTCCACTTTTAAATCCAGATGCCATTCAAGCACTGGAGACTACCTTGTTCCCACTTTGCCAGCTCATCACCCCAAATCTGCATGAGGCAGAGCACCTCTACGGCAGTAAAATCCGCACAGCAGACGAAACAAAACTTGCAGCAAAAACTTTGTCAGAGAAATACCATACAGCCGTACTCATCAAAGGTGGTCACCAAACAGGCAACACCATACAAGACATCCTGTACACCGATGGACAATACCATTTTTACCCTTCTACCAAAATAGAAACCACCAACCTACATGGCACAGGTTGCACCCTATCGTCTGCCATTGCCACCTACATAGCCCACGGAGAAACACTCCCAAATGCCATCGCACTTGCAAAAGAGTATATCTCCAAAATCATCATCGCCTCAAAAGATATCAAACTATCCACAGGTTATGGTCCATTAAACCACTTTTGTTTCACTCCACCTCTGCACAGCAAAATTTAAGGGGAATATCACCAAAATCTCACAATTATTCATTAACTTCGCAAAATGTAATTATATGATTGATATGAAAAAGTTTTTTGGAGTTTTAGTAGCAATTATTCTCACCTCATTTATGGTGGTATATGCTACACCTGAGAATGAAAGTTTGAGTTCTTTACAAGAACTTTACGAAGAAATGGAGTTAAATCACGAGAACTACACCAAAGAAGATTGGGAAAAAGTTAAAATTGAATTTGATTCTATTACATCTCAAATTAAGTTGGACGACTACACTGCTGATCAAATAAAGGAGATAGGAAAACTTAAAGGAAAATGTTCTGCATATCTTACTAAAGGCCTACTGAAACGTGCCGAAAAAGGTCTCATAGAACTAGGTGGAATACTAGAAGGCTATCTTGAAGAATTTAAACAAATGAATCCAGATTCAGTTAAATAAAATCACATACATGAAAAAAAAGTTTAAACTAGGACTACTGCCACAAGTGTTGGTGGCAATCACATTAGGCATTCTTTTAGGCGACGTATTGCCAGATTGGTGCGTTAGAATTTTCATTACCTTCAACGACATCTTTAGCCAACTTCTAAGCTTCTTAGTACCACTAATTATTCTAGGCATGGTAGCTCCTGCTATCGCCGACATGGGTAAAAAAGCAGGCAAAATGTTACTTATCACAGTGGGCATTGCATACGGCGCAACACTTCTTTCTGGTATCATGGCATACGGCACTGCCATAAGTACATTCCCTCTTATAGTAGATGCGTCTCAAGCAACAAAAGGGATGGCAGAAGGTAGCAGTCTTACATCGTATTTCCAACTTACCATTCCACCACTTATGTCTGTAATGACAGCCCTATTCCTTGCTTTTCTGCTTGGTCTAGGCAACGCCAAAATCAAAGGTGGCAATCTAAAACGCATCCTAGATGAGTTTAAAGAAATCATTTCACTAGCAATAGAAAAAGTAATCATTCCACTTCTTCCACTACACATTTTAGGTATATTCCTAAATATCACCGACTCAGGTCAAATTGCAAGTATGCTTACACTTTTCATCAAGATTATCGGCATCATATTTGCCCTACACGTAGTGGTACTACTTCTGCAATACACTGTGGCTGGCATAGTTACACGCAGAAATCCGTTTAAACTTTTATACACAATGCTTCCTGCATACTTCACCGCACTAGGCACACAGTCTTCTGCTGCAACCATACCTGTTACACTAAAACAAACATTGAAAAACAAGGTTGACGAAGAAGTGGCAGACTTCGTAATTCCACTTTGCGCCACCATTCACCTATCTGGTAGCACACTAAAAATTGTAGCCTGCGCTATCGCACTTATGATGATGCACGGCAATCCTGTTATCCCTAGCGAAATGTTTTACTTTATCTGCATGCTAGGTGTAGTAATGGTAGCAGCACCGGGAGTTCCAGGCGGTGCAATTATGGCATCAATTAGTGTACTACAAAGTATTTTAGGTTTCGACGAAAGCCAAATTGCCCTTATGATTGCACTTTACATCACTATGGACAACTTCGGCACTGCGTGCAACGTAACAGGCGACGGTGCTATAGCCCTTATCATTGACAAAATATACAAATCAAAAAAGTAATAACAATTATGACAGAAATTTCAAAATGCCCAAAATGTAGCGGAGAGTTCGTTTATTTCGATGGTTCACTTTACGTTTGCCCAGATTGCGGACATGAGTTCAACGAAGAAGATATTGCAGCAGCAGAAAGCGCAGACATCGCAAAAGACAGCAATGGTGTAGAACTTCTAGACGGCGATTCGGTAACCGTTATCAAGGACCTTAAAGTAAAAGGTTCTTCAATGGTAATCAAACGCGGCACCAAAGTAAAAAGCATCCGCCTAACTGACAACCCAGAAGAAGTAGACTGCAAAATAGACGGCAGCAGCATCGTCCTAAAAACCTGCTTCTTGAAGAAATAACATACAATTAAAAACACAAAAAACTGCAACCCAAATGGATTGCAGTTTTTTATTCTCGCCTCGGCAGTGCTTAAGCGAGCTTATCACTGCTCTCGGCTCTTATTTGTACTCCACTTCGTTCCGTACAATAACTTCCTCGCCTCGGCAGTGCTTAAGT
This sequence comes from Candidatus Enterocola sp., assembly GCA_045633865.1. GTDB lineage: Bacteria > Bacteroidota > Bacteroidia > Bacteroidales > Paludibacteraceae > Enterocola. Next base: position 127,683 of record JAZQZD010000006.1, on the reverse strand, counting down.
AAACTTAGCACTGCTCTCGGCTCGTTGTTATTTTACCTCTTCAAAGTCTGCGTCTTGTACGTTGTCGCCTGCGTTTTGAGAAGAAGAACCGCCTTGAGCACCAGCGTTGAAGTCAGGACCAGCTTGAGCGCCACCTTGAGCGTTAGCAGCATTGTACATGTCTTGGCTTGCAGCGTGGAATGCATCGTTTAGTTCTTTCATTGCAGCATCGATAGCGTCTAAGTTTTGAGATTTGTGAGCCTCTTTAAGTTTACCTAGAGCAGTTTCGATAGGAGCTTTTTTATCTGCAGGTATCTTGTCACCAAGTTCTTTAAGTTGTTTTTCTGTTTGGAAAATCATACCGTCAGCTTGGTTTAGTTTGTCGATACGTTCTTTTTCTTTTTTATCAGCTTCTGCGTTTGCTTCAGCTTCAGCTTTCATACGTTTAATTTCATCGTCGCTTAAGCCAGAAGATGCTTCGATACGGATTTTTTGTTCTTTACCAGTTGCTTTATCTTTAGCAGAAACATTTAAGATACCGTTTGCGTCGATATCGAATGTTACCTCGATTTGTGGCACACCACGTGGAGCAGCAGGAATACCGTCTAAGTGGAACATACCAATTTGTTTGTTGTCGCGAGCCATTGGACGTTCACCTTGAAGCACGTTGATTTGTACAGAAGGTTGGTTGTCGCTAGCAGTAGAGAACACTTCAGATTTACGAGTTGGGATAGTAGTGTTTGCGTCGATTAATTTTGTCATCACACCACCCATAGTTTCGATACCAAGTGAAAGTGGAGTTACGTCTAGTAACAATACGTCTTTTACTTCACCTGTTAACACACCACCTTGGATAGCAGCACCGATTGCCACAACTTCGTCTGGGTTAACACCTTTTGAAGGAGCTTTACCAAAGATTTTTTCTACCATTGCTTGAACAGCAGGAATACGAGAAGAACCACCTACTAGGATAACTTCGTCGATTTCTGAGTTTGAAAGACCAGCATCACTCATAGCTTTACGGCAAGGTTCTACTGTAGCTTGGATTAAGCGGTCTGCAAGTTGTTCAAATTTAGCACGAGTAAGAGTTTTCACTAAGTGTTTTGGAACACCGTTTACTGGCATAATATATGGTAAGTTGATTTCTGAAGAAGTTGTGCTAGAAAGCTCAATCTTAGCTTTTTCAGCAGCTTCTTTCAAACGTTGAAGAGCCATTGGGTCTTCGCGTAAATCAATACCTTCTTCTGCTTTAAATTCTTCAGCCAACCAGTCGATGATTACGTGGTCGAAGTCGTCACCACCTAGGTGAGTATCACCATTGGTAGATTTCACTTCAAATACACCGTCGCCAAGTTCTAGGATAGAAATATCGAATGTACCACCACCTAAGTCGAATACAGCGATTTTCATATCTTTTTCTGTTTTGTCAAGACCGTATGCAAGAGCAGCAGCAGTTGGTTCGTTTACGATACGTTTCACTTGAAGACCAGCAATTTCACCAGCCTCTTTAGTTGCTTGACGTTGAGCATCGTTGAAGTATGCAGGCACTGTAATCACAGCTTCTGTTACTTCTGTACCAAGATAATCTTCTGCTGTTTTTTTCATTTTTTGAAGCACCATTGCAGAGATTTCTTGTGGTGTATATTGACGACCATCAATGTTTACACGTGGAGTGTTATTGTCACCTTTTTCTACTACGTAAGGAATGCGTGAAATTTCTTTAGAAACATTGTCAAAAGATTCACCCATAAAACGTTTAATAGAGAAAATAGTTTTTTTAGGGTTTGTGATAGCTTGACGTTTTGCAGGATCACCTACTTTACGTTCGCCACCGTCGATAAATGCTACGATAGAAGGAGTTGTACGTTTACCTTCAGCATTTGTGATAACGATAGGTTCGTTACCTTCCATTACAGAAACACAAGAGTTTGTTGTTCCTAAGTCAATACCAATAATTTTTCCCATAATTGTAATATTTTAATTTGTTATTATTTCTACTTTAATTAGTACTTACTGTTATTTGTGATTAATTTTAACTCCTCACTCCTAACTCCTAATTCCTAACTTTCACTTATATTACTACAAATTTCGTGCCAACTTTATTTTTTTGACAAATTTGTCTCTGACATTTTCACTAAAAATAGGGATTGACACATAAAATAAAGCCAACTACCTTTGCAGTAAAATGAAAAAATACACATTATTATAATATTTTTTTGTACTTTTGCTATGCATGTCATTTAAAAACACAGATAAAATAGCAGATATTATAGAGCGAGACTTCAAGCAAGTATTGCTTCTAGAGCATTTAGGAGTGTCTTTTATAGTAAAAGAGAAAACTGTAGAAGACATTTGTAGGGAAAATAATATCAATCCTACACTTTATCTTCACTTTGCCACCCTATTTGCCAACAAATCTGTGAAAACAGTACCAGATTTTAACCTAGATGACATAAAATGTGTAGTTAAATACCTACAAAACTGTCACAATTATTACCTAAACGAACGTGCAAATAAAATAATTAAGTACGTTACGCAGATTTCTCAAGAGACCAACTGTGCGGGTATTAAACTGCTTGAAGACTTTGTTCAAAACTATATCGATGAAATCAAAAAACACTTTGCCTACGAAAACGACATAGTGTTTCCATATATGATTTCACTAGCAAACCAAAACAATTCAGCCACAAACCACACTGCAAGCTCTGCCTCACAAGCCGACTATAGCGTAATAGACTACAAACATCATCACGACAATATCGACGACAAACTTGCTGACATCAAAGGCCTTATCATCAAATATCTTCCTTTTGAAGATAAAAACAACCTGCGTCGCAAACTGCTAAACTGTCTTTTCGACCTAGAACACGATTTAAAAATCCACACATTAATAGAAGACACCGTTCTTATTCCACTTGTGGAAAAATTTGAGGGCAAAACACCAAATATCATTTCTACATCTGCTCCTGCAGTACAAATAGCAGAAAACCCAAACATAGAACTTACAGAAAGAGAAATAGACGTGCTACGCCTTTTACTTGCAGGAAACTCAAACAAAGAAGTGGCAGACAAACTAAACATTAGCACACATACAGTGATTTCTCACAGAAAAAACATCACTTCTAAAACTAGCATCAAATCTCTTGCCGGTCTCACTATTTATGCTATCCAAAACGGCATCATTGAAATGTCGGACTTCGCCAACTAACTACACCTTATTATATATATCCCTAAAAATAGGGATACAAAAACCTAAAAAATTGGGATTGACACATAGGTAGGGTTTAAAGTACCTTTGCAGTGCAAAACAAAATGCAAAATCAGTACAAATTAAACCTTAACATTAATGAGAAAAATATTCTTTACATTAACACTTATTACTATTCCTATTTTATCTATCTTTGCAAGTGGAGAAAAAGAGACTAATCTTGGTGGCCAGATAGACCTTTATGTAGAATATTCTCCTATAGAAGAAGTGACTATTTCACTTGGAGAAGAAGTTTCTTTCACAAATTTCTTAGCAACAGAAAACGGAGTTTTCGATGCCACAAATACAGTTTTGGGAGTAACATACACTCCACACCCAAACATTGCAATAGAAGCAGGTTACGAATTTTTATATTCAAATGCAGAAGTGATGGAACATTGCGTAAAACTATCTGCCATACCACAAGTAGAGTTAGGAGACTTTTCACTTTCTCTGCAAGAAACAGCGCAGATGACATACTCAATGTTTGAAAAATCTTACAATTGGCAGATGGTGAGCAATTTGGAAGTTGCATACGCCATACCAAACACTCCCCTCTCTGCATACATTTACACCGAGATGACCAATCCGTTAACCCCAAAAAACACCCCTTGGTACGACGAATTTTGTCACGGAGTAGGACTAGATTGGAGCATCGACGAGATAAACACATTAGGCATATATTATGAATTTTCTCACACAGTAGATTCATATTCACATTTAATAGGTATAGGTTACACCGCTAGTTTTTAACTATAAAAACAGATAACAATGAAATTATCAGACATAAAAATGGGCGACAGTGCCATCATTGCAAAAGTACACGGCACTGGCAAATTTAGAAGACGAATCATCGAAATGGGATTCGTTAGAGGACAAAAAGTGGAAGTTCTTATCGGCGCTCCGCTCAAAGATCCTATTAAATACAAAATTATGGACTACGAGGTTTCACTTAGAAGAAACGAAGCCGAATTTATAGAAGTAGTTAGCATAAATGAAAAAGAAACTGCCATAAAATCAGACAATTATGGCACTATCGAATACGACCCAATATCTATTGCCAAGAAGAAAGGTAACACTATCAACATTGCCTTAGTAGGTAACCCAAACGCAGGTAAGACCTCTCTTTTCAACATTGCCTCTGGCAAACACGAGCACGTGGGCAACTACACTGGCGTAACCGTAGATGCAAAAGAAGGAAATATCGACTACAAAGGTTATCACCTAAACATTTTCGACCTTCCTGGCACATACTCACTTACCGCATATTCTCCAGAGGAAGTATTTGTGCGTAAGCATATTATGGAGCAAGACCCAGACCTTATTATCAACGTGGTTTCGGCATCAAACCTAGAAAGAAATCTATATCTTACCACTCAACTCATAGATATGGACATTCCTATGGTTATCGCACTAAATATGTACGATGAACTAGAAAATAGCGGTGCGAAACTAAACTATAAGGAACTTTCAAATATGCTTGGTATTTCCATCATTCCTACTCAGGCAAAAGATGGATTTACAGAAAACAGTGGCATTTCAGAACTTTTCGACGCAGTTATTAGCACATACGAAGGCAAAAACGCAACCACAAAACACATTCACATCAACCACGGTGGCGACCTTCAAATAGCTATTAATCACATAAATAAGCTAATAAAGAAGTCTGACAACTACCAAAACCACTTCTCTAGCCGTTTCTTTGCCGTAAAACTACTTGAAAACGACAAAGGCGCAGAAGATTTTGTAAAAACACTTAGCAACGCAGACGAAATTTTAGCATACAAAGAAAAAACTGTTCCTCATATTGAAGCAGAACTATACGAAGACTGCGAATCTGCTATCATCAATGCAAAATATGGTTTCATTAGCGGAGCTTTAAACGAAACTTACACCGAGCCAAAAAGAAAAAACACAGGACTAACCAATATTTTAGACCCTATCGTAACCAACAAATTCCTTGGTTACCCTATCTTCATCCTATTTATGTGGCTAATGTTTGAATGTACATTTGTGCTTGGCGCATATCCACAAGATTGGTTAGACGCAGGCGTAGGCATGCTAAACGAATACTTGGCAGGCGTATTGCCAGCAGGGCCATTCACCGACCTACTTCTAGACGGTATCATTAGCGGTGTAGGCGGAGTACTAGTTTTCCTTCCAAACATCCTTATTTTATACTTCTTTATCTCACTAATGGAAGACTCTGGCTACCTATCTCGTGCCGCCTTCATTATGGATAAAATTATGCATAAAATGGGACTTCACGGAAAATCTTTCGTGCCAATGCTAATGGGATTTGGTTGCAACGTTCCTGCCATTATGGCAACAAGAACCCTAGAAACAAAACATAGCAGACTTATTACCATGCTAGTAATTCCGTTTATGTCTTGTACTGCCAGACTCCCAGTTTACGTGCTATTCTCAAAAATATTCTTCCCAGAACACGCCTCTAGCGTAATGCTTCTGTTATACGTATTAGGCATACTTGTAGCTGTAATTTCTGCCAGAATATTCAAACGCTTTATGATTAAGGGCGACGAAACACCATTCGTTATGGAACTACCTCCATATCGCGTGCCAACCCTTAAATCTGCCATTCACCACATGTGGGAAAAATCTGTTCAATACCTAAAGAAAATGGGTACTCTGATTCTATTTGCATCTGTAATCATCTGGGCATTAGGCTATTTCCCAATGGCAAAAGACGAAAACGTAACAGCATCTGAACAACTAGAACAAAGCTACATAGGTAGAATTGGCAAATTTATAGAACCAGCAATCGAGCCACTTGGTTACAACTGGAAAATGGGTATCGGTATTGTTGCAGGTCTTCCTGCTAAAGAACTTGTAGTAAGCACATTAAGCGTACTTTACACCGATAGCGACGAAGAAACAGAAGAAAGCAACATTCTTGCAGCTGCTATGAAAAGCGAAGTAAGAGAAAATGGCGAGCCACTTTACACTCCAGCCACCGTGCTTTCATACCTAGTATTTATCTTGCTTTGCTTCCCATGTATCGCCACTATCATGGCAATAAAATCTGAAAGTGGAAGTTGGAAATGGGCGATATTCTCTGCCGTTTACACCACTGGCGTGGCTTGGATTTTAGCATTTGCAGTATATCAAATAGGAGGCCTATTCTTATGATTATCCAATGGATTTTAGTTTCAATAATAATACTTTTCGCCCTTATTTTCGTAGGGCGAAAAGTTTACCTCAGCTTCAAAGGGAGAAATAAATGTGCTTGTTGCACAAAAGACTGTCCTTTAAAAAAGGTTATTAATTCCTCCTCAAAACAGGGCGTATAGACGCTCCCAAATAACGAGCAGTATAACTCACAAGTTCTGTGCTACTTGAGTCGAAAGCAAAACCTAAAGCATTTGTAGTATTTCCATTACTTAAAGTCTTGGTCCAATAATGACCTTCTTCTCCTTTATACTGAACTTCATCTCTAGAATAGTTTCCAGCAGCTGGTAAAAAGATTGAATTGCCATTAGGTCCTACAAACCTAACTCCGTTCACTCCATTAAGAGTTTCCCAATAGCTCTTACAATGGTAATGAAGTTCATCACGTTCCTCCATTGTAGGCATACGCCAATCTCCACCCCAATATCTATGGCCAGCATCATCTATTAGTTCTAATGACCTTTTATTATCACCTACAAAATTACCATTCTCATACCAAATACCTTCTAGCCAACCATCAGGAATTGTATATTTATTAATCCCCAACTCATTATAATGACCATACAAAATCCATGTATAAGAATACCAATAATAATCATCCTTAGGAACTCTTTCCCCCCATCCAAAATAATATCCATAACCTTCTGGAGAAATTGCCCCTACATTACAAGTAGCCCATAATGTTCCACTTGGAAGACCCAAATCTACATATTCGCGTCCATTTGCATCCAATGGTTTTTCTATTTCTATGCTATCTACCTCAGATAATAAAAACTCCACAGTTGTACCATCTGATTTATGTACAGACATCTTCTTTTGAGACATAGTCAACATAGAAAAAGAAAACACAAACAATAATAATAAAGTAAACTTCCTCATAAATATCTTTTATTTAAATACCAAAGATAAAAAAATAGTTCCGAAAAACTCGGAACTATTTCTTATTTATAGATTTTCTAAAATTATTTTTTAGATTTTTTTTCAGCTGCTTCTAGAGATTCTTTTAAAGCTGCAAGGCTTTCGATGTCACCTAGAGTAGTTTTTTCTACTGCTGGAGCTGCTGGAGCTTCTTCTTTTTTAGCTGCTTTTTTAGCTGCTTTTTTAGGAGCTTCTGCTACTTCTGCTGCTTTTTGAGCATCTTCGAAAATACGGCTGTGAGAAAGAATGATACGTTTAGTTTCTTTGTTGAACTCAATCACTTTGAATTGAAGAGTTTCACCAGCTTTAGCTTGAGAACCATCTTCTTTTGTTAAGTGTTTAGGAGTTGCGAAACCTTCGATACCGTGTTCTAGAGTGATAACAGCACCTTTGTCCATTAGGTCAGCGATAGTACCTTCGTGGATAGTATCAACAGCGAAGATAGTTTCATAGTTGTCCCATGGATTATCTTCTAGTTGTTTGTGACCTAAGCTTAAACGACGATTTTCTTTGTCGATTTCAAGAACTTGGATGTCGATAGTAGCACCTAGAGAAGTGAATTCTGAAGGGTGTTTAATTTTCTTTGTCCAAGAAAGGTCAGAGATGTGGATTAAACCGTCAACGCCTTCTTCTAGTTCTACGAATACACCGAAGTTTGTGAAGTTACGAACTTTTGCAGTGTGTTTGCTAGCAACAGGATATTTAGCGTCGATATTTAACCATGGATCTTCTTTAAGTTGTTTGATACCTAAAGACATTTTACGTTCGTCGCGGTCAAGAGTTAGGATAACAGCTTCTTGTTTGTCACCAACTTTAACGAAGTCTTGAGCAGAACGTAGGTGTTGAGACCAGCTCATTTCTGAAACGTGGATAAGACCTTCTACGCCAGGAGCGATTTCAACGAATGCACCGTAATCAGCAACTACAACTACTTTACCTTCTACTTTGTCACCTACTTTCAGGTTAGCATCTAGAGCTTCCCATGGGTGAGGAGTAAGTTGTTTAAGACCTAAAGCGATACGTTTTTTGTCATCATCAAAGTCAAGGATAACAACGTTAAGTTTTTGGTCTAGTTGAAGAATTTCTTCTGGATGTGTAATTCTACCCCAAGATAGGTCTGTGATGTGGATAAGACCATCTACGCCACCAAGGTCGATGAATACACCATAAGAAGTGATATTTTTAACGGTACCTTCAAGGATTTGACCTTTTTCAAGTTTGCCGATGATATCTTTCTTTTGTTGTTCAAGTTCAGCTTCGATAAGAGCTTTGTGAGAAACAACAACGTTTTTGAATTCGTGGTTGATTTTAACAACTTTGAAATCCATAGTTTTGTTTACGTAAACATCGTAGTCACGGATAGGTTTAACGTCGATTTGAGAACCTGGAAGGAATGCTTCAATACCGAATACGTCAACAATCATACCGCCTTTAGTACGACATTTGATGTAACCTTTAACGATTTCGTCGTTGTCAAGAGCTTGATTAACGCGGTCCCAAGATTGAGCGCTACGAGCTTTTTTGTGAGAAAGTACAAGTTGACCTTTTTTGTCTTCTAGAGACTCAATGAATACTTCTACTTTGTCACCGATTTTTAATTCTGGGTTGTAACGGAATTCGTTCATAGAAACGATACCGTCAGATTTGTAACCAATGTTTACAACTACTTCGCGTTTGTTCATAGCGATAACAGTACCTTCTGTAACTTCGCCAGCGTTGATTTGGTTAAGTGTTTGGCTGTAAGCCGCAAGTTGTTCTTCTTTGCTTATTGATGCGTTAGTGTCGCCGGTCACATAAGCGTCCCAATCAAATGATTCAAGTGGTTGGGTGTTTCTAGTTAAGTTAGACATAATGTTAATAAAAAATTAAAAAAATTAGTTGTTTTGACCTTCTTTTTGAAAATCAGGGTGCAAAGATAATAAAAATAATTAGGAATTTGGAATTAGGAATTAGGAATTTTAATAATTTTCCAAATTTAATGCCTAAATTTCAATAAATTACCTATAAATTTTTATTTTCGTTTGCTTATAAGTTGGAAATACAGTTCTTTTACCCAGCAAATAGGTGAAGTTACTAAAATTATAGTTAGCCATGTGCTGAATGATAGTGGTTCTGTGTTGAAGACTTCACCGCCAACTTGCACAATAATGATTGTCACTACCAAAATAAAGACTATAATACCTATAAACTTAGAATTTTTTAGCAATCCGTTGAAAATAGATTTGTTTTTGCCAACAACACGTGCGTTGAACATATTCCACCAGTTGATGCACATATATGTGGCAAAGAAAATTGTAAGATTTATACCCTCAAAGAAACTTGCTAAGGTATCTAGACCACTTTCATGCAGAAATTCGGTATGTTTCATGCCGAAAAGAAGTGTAAGACATAGAATCCAGATAAATCCACCAAAACCAAAGATTGCTTTACCTAGAGATTTGTTTATGATAAATTCTTTTTTGTCTCGTGGTTTTTCTAGGAGAACTTTTTCATCTGCTGGTTCTGATGCAAGGGCGATAGCTGCAAGTGAGTCCATTACAAGGTTTATCCAAAGGAATTGTGTTACTGTAAATGGCATGTTGATGCCAACAAGTGGACTAAATACAGCAATAAGACATGCTGAAATGTTGATAGAAAGTTGCAGATATAGGAAGTTTTGAATGTTTTTGTATAGTGAACGTCCCCATTTTACACCTGTTACGATAGATGGGAATGCGTCGTCTAGAAGGACAATATCTGCAGCTTCTTTTGCAACAGATGTGCCTGTACCCATAGCGATACCTACGTCTGCGTGATTTAAGCTAGGAGAGTCGTTTACTCCGTCGCCAGTCATGGCACATACGTAGTTTTTAGATTGCATCCATTGCAAAATGTCTAGCTTGTTGCTTGGTGTACAACGGGTTATAACATTTGGAAATGCACGACCATTTTGTGGATTTTTGATTGCTTCGGCAAAGTCTTTTGCCTCAATAGCCCAAATATTTGTGAAACCTGCTTGACGTGCAATTTCGCTACCTGTTTTAATATTGTCGCCTGTCATCATCACTACGTCGATGCCTGCGGTATAGCATTTTTCAATGGCAATAGGCACGTCTGGACGAACAGGGTCTTCTATAAACCAAGTGCCTATGTATGTACAATCTGCAAGAGATTTACCTGCTTCAAGCTCTTCTTTAATCTTGTTGAAATCCGTAGAATTAATTACCGCAGCAGAGATGGCACGGCGTCCACGTTCTTGTTGTGCAGCTACTTCTGCAAGGTATTCGTTTACTCCTATTATTTTAGAAATCACTTCTGGAGCGCCCTTGATTACCATGATTTCTTTGCCAGTTTTTTCGCTTTTTGCATGGGTCAACATATATTTCCATGCACTTGAAAATGGGATGCGATTTAGGATATTGTATTCGCCACGGATATCTGTAGTACCTTGTAAACCAATAGATTTTAAGATAGCAGACTCGGTAGGGTTGCCTAAAACAAGATTTTCGTTTGAGAAGTTTGCGGTAGAATTTATTGCACCTATTATATTAAATATGTCTTCATCTTCTTTCTTAACACTTTTTTCTACCACAGTCATGCAGTTTTGGGTAAGAGTACCTGTTTTGTCGGTGAAAATTACGTTAACAGCACCAATGGTTTCACAAGCGTGCATTTTCTTTACTAGGTTGTTTTCTTTTGCCATAGTTTTCATAGAAAATGCAAGTGCCATAGTCACAGAAAGAGGTAAACCCTCTGGTACTGCGACAATTACAATTACTACAGCTCCCATTAGGAACTCGATTTCTGTGAGAAGAAGTTCAAGATTCCATGCAAATTCTGCTCCTCTTAACCAATGAAGAACATTGAACATCACAAACATAAGGCCTGCCACAAAGAAGGCAATTTTGCTTATTTTTGATGCAAGTTCGTCTAGTTTTTCTTCAAGTGGCGTTCTGTTGCCTGTTTCTACAGATGCAAGGCGTGTTGTTTTACCAATCTCTGTGTCGTCACCAACTTTCACAACAATGCCTTCGCCCATGCCTTGCTCAATTGTTGTGCCACGAAGAAGTAGGTTTGGAGCAAACCCAGAACCAGTATATTGCTCTTCAAGTGGGTATTTTGAAACGCCAACAGATTCGCCTGTCATGGCAGCTTCTTGTACCTTCATGTCGGTGGCTTCGTAAAGTTCTATATCTGCAGGGACTTCGTCACCAGCAGAAAGTATAACTACGTCTCCCACAACAAGTTGGTCTTTGGTAATTTCTATTACGTTGCCATCGCGGCGCACTTTTACCATTTCGTAGTCTTTGTCGCTTTTCATAGCGTCAAATTTCTTTTTGGCGCTGTATTCTTGCCAAAAACCTACGCCTGTAGCAATTAAAATGGCTACGATGATACCTATAGACTCGGTAAAGTTGCCTTCCATTATACCAAAACCAAGTGAAATGGCAGTGGCAACAAGTAGGATAACTATGATAGGGTCTTTAAATTTTTCTAGGTAAAGTTGCCACCATGGAGTTTCTTTTGGTGGTGTAAGAAGGTTTACACCGTGTTCTTCACGACTTCTTAATACTTCCGCTTCAGTTAAACCTTTATTTGTTTGTATCATAATTTTTTGTTTTTTATGGGTTGCAAAGTTACAAAAAAGTTAGGAGATTTCACCAACTCCTAACTCTTTAACGCTCTTCCTGTATATGAATCCTCACAATGTAAAATCTCATCTCTAGTACCCGAGAAAATTAGATGTCCCCCATTATTTCCTCCTTCAGGGCCAAGGTCTATTATATAATCTGCTTGCTTAATCACATCTGTATTATGCTCAATAATAATCACACTATGTCCTCTCTCTATTAGTTTTTGGAAAGAGTTCATCAGCACTTGAATATCCGCATTATGAAGTCCTGTTGTTGGTTCATCAAATATAAACATCTGATGTCCAACACCTTCCGACGCCAAAAATGCTGCAAGTTTCACCCTTTGACTTTCACCGCCAGAAAGAGAAGAAGAAGACTGACCTAGTTTAATATAACCAAGCCCCACTTGCTGAAGTAAACTCAATCGATCAACTATAGCCTTACAAGTAGATGATTTCTCATCAGAGAAAAACTCTACAGCCTGATTTACTGTCATTTCAAGCACATCATAAATGCTAGCACCTTTATATTTTACTTCAAGTATCTCGTTTTTAAATCTTTTACCTCCACATTCCTCACAAGTAAGCACCACATCTGCCATAAATTGCATTGGCACAGTTATAGTACCCTCACCCTCACATTTTTCACATCTACCACCAGGTGTATTAAAAGAAAAATAAGCGGCAGTATAACCCATTTGCTTAGAAAGTTGTTGGTCGGCATACAATTTTCTTATATAATCATATGCTTTAATATATGTTGCAGGATTGGAACGAGAAGATTTACCAATAGGATTTTGATCTACAAGTTCTACACCTTTTAATAAATGCAAACTACCTGTCATGCTCTCAAAGCTACCCACTTTTTCAACTGGTTCTTCAAAATGACGAAGAAGAGCAGAATAAAGAGTATCTTTAACAAGAGTTGATTTTCCCGAACCAGATACACCTGTAACCACTGTAATGGTATTAAGTGGGAATTTAACAGTAATATTCTTTAAATTGTGTTCACAACAACCTTTTAATTCTATATAATTAGAAGAAATACGAGGTGTCCCCCTATATTCCATACCATCACTTCTTAAATACTCAAGAGTTTTAGAAGCTGAAGAATCTATATTACTATTTATCAAATCGTTAGGATTACCTTCCAATATTACTTCCCCACCCAATCTTCCTGCATTTGGTCCTATATCTATAATCCAGTCGGCGGCCATCATCATGGTTTTGTCATGCTCCACTACTACCACAGTATTACCGATATCTCTAAGTCTTTTTAGCACATTAATCAATGCCTCTGTATCTTTTGGATGAAGACCTATACTAGGTTCATCTAGCACATAAAGCGAACCAACTAATGAACTACCCAATGAACTTACCAGATTTATACGTTGACTTTCTCCACCAGAAAGAGTATTAGAAGCTCTGTTTAGAGTTAAATAAGAGAGACCAACATCCACCAAACATTGAATTCTATTATTTATCTCAAAAATCAATCTTTTAGACGCTGCTGTCTCAAATTCATTCAGTTTAAGATTATCAAAAAATGCCTTTAAATCAGAGATTGGCATATTAACCAACTCAGTAATTGATTTACCACCAACCTTTACATAGGTCGCCTCTTTTTTTAACCTTGCACCACCGCAAGCAGGACAAATAGTCTTGCCTCGATACTTACTCAGCATCACTCTATACTGAATTTTATATTGATTTTGTTTTAAGAATCTAAAAAACTCATCTAACCCCTCAAAATACTCATTACCAGTCCACAGCAATTTTTTCTCATCTGCTGTAAGTTCAAAATATGGTTTATGAATAGGGAAATTAAATTTATGGGCATGAGTAATAAGCAATTGTCTATCCACCCCCATCTTCTCTCCTCTCCAAGGAGCAATAGCTCCTGAAAACACAGATAGCGATTTATTTGGCACCACCAAATCTTCATCAATGCCTATTACCGAGCCAAATCCTTCACATTCAGGACAAGCACCTAGAGGGCTATTAAAACTAAAAAGTTGCTCTGTAGGCTCTTCAAAACTTATTCCATCCGCCTCAAAGTTGTGAGAAAACTCCACCCTACTCACTTCTTCCCTTTTTTCATTTAGAGTTATTACCCTACAAACTCCAGCACCTTCATAAAATGCCGTTTGCACCGAATCTGCTATTCTGTTCAAGAAATCCTCACCGTGATGCACAGAAAAACGTTCTATAAGAAGTTCTGCATCAGCAATTAAAGTATCAGAAGAAAAATATTGGTCTAACGTAAAGAATTTTTTGTCTGCATAAATCCTTGTAAAACCTTGCTGAGAAAGAGTTTCGTGATATTTGTCATTAGAAAGTCCTGAATTCATATTCAAAGGCACTGTTAAAACCATAGAAGTGCCTTCATTTCTAGATGAAATATAATCTAAAACATCAGAAACTTGGTGTTTTTTCACCACTCTACCAGAAACAGGAGAATATGTTACACCTATTCTAGCAAACAATTTTCTTAAATAATCATAGATTTCAGTAGAAGTTCCTACCGTTGAACGACTATTGCGAGTTTTTACCTTTTGTTCTACAGCAATTGCAGGAGGCAATCCTGTAATAAAATCCACCTCAGGTTTGGCTTTTCTGCCTAAAAACTGACGAGCATATGAAGACAAACTCTCCACATAGCGTCTCTGACCTTCTGCATAAAGAGTATCAAAAGCAAGAGAAGATTTTCCACTACCAGAAACCCCCGTAATTACCACAAGGGAATTACGAGGGATTTTAAGTTCCACATTCTTAAGGTTGTGAACCCTAGCACCTTTTATGTGAATATTTTTATCCAATTAGATAGAAAGTGTTCTAAGAGTTGAAATAAGCTTCATATTAATAGGTTTATCATCACGAATAGCCTTTGTAAAAGGTACATAAACTATTTCGTCATTTACAATACCTACCATTAGGTTACGTTGTTCCTCTAGAAGTGCTTCAATAGCAGCCGCGCCCATTCTACTTGCTAAAATACGGTCTTGAGCAGAAGGAGAACCACCACGTTGCATATGTCCTAGCACCACTACACGCACATCATATTCAGGGTGTTCTTTTTTAATTCTATCTGCCACACCTTGAGCTCCGCCAGTAACATCGCTCTCTGCAACTAACACAATACTTGAGTTTTTACTTTTTCTGAAACCATTCTTGATAACTTCAGAAAGAAGGTCATCTTTAATGCTAATTTCAGGTATTACAGCAGCTTCTGCACCAGAAGCAATCGCAGCATTTAAAGCCAAGAAACCTGCGTCACGACCCATCACTTCCACAAAGAATAAACGTTCGTGAGAAGAAGCTGTATCTCTAATTTTATCCACTGCGTCAATCACAGTATTTAAAGCTGTATCATAACCAATTGTGAAGTCTGTTCCATATAAGTCGTTATCTATAGTACAAGGTACACCCACTATAGGGAAATTGAATTCTTGTGCAAAGATTCTTGCACCTGTAAAGGTTCCATCTCCACCCAATACCACTAAAGCATCTATCTCATGGCTTCTTAAATTGTCATACGCCAATTGCCTGCCTTCCTTAGTTTTAAATTCATCACAACGAGCTGTTTTGATGATAGTACCACCATGTTGAATGATATTACTAACGTTTTGAGTTTTAAACTCAACTATTTCGTTAGTTACCATACCCTTATAACCTCTCATAATGGCTTTCACTTTTATACCATTAAAAATAGCAGCACGTGTTACCGCACGTAATGCTGCATTCATACCTGGAGCATCTCCACCTGAGGTAAGAATACCAATAGTCTTAATACTATACATAATTAATTATATTTTTTAGTTTATCTTTTACTTCTTGCATTTGCCATTTAGGAGTGGAAGTTGCACCACATATACCTATTGATTTTGGTTTTCCTGACAATACATTTATATCCACTTCTTCTGCAGATGAAACAAAATAAGTATTAGCATTTTGTTTTTTACACTCCTCAAAAAGAACCTTTCCGTTGGAACTCTTCTTTCCACTCACAAAGAATACCAAATCGTGCTCACGAGCAAATTTCTTTATATTATCCATCCTATTTGCCACCTGACGACAAATAGTATCATAATAAACAAAATCCACTCCTTCATCCATCCTAGATTTTATTTCATCAACCAACTTCTGAAAGCCTTCAATAGACTTTGTTGTTTGAGAAAACAAATATATTGGTTTAGAATAATCAATATTTTCTATTTCATCCTCATGCTCTATCACGATAGCCTCACCTTGAGTTTGGCCAACCAATCCATTCACCTCTGCATGACCTTTTTTACCATAAATCACTATCTGAGCATTTGGATTTTCTGTCCAGGCCTTTAATATCCTCTTTTGCAAAGCCAACACCACAGGACAAGTTGCATCCAATATTTCCACATTATTCGCAGCAGCCACTTTATATGTAGTTGGAGGCTCACCATGAGCTCTTAAAAGTACTTTTGTATTAGTAAGTTTAGACAAATCATCATGATCTATAATCTTTAAACCCTTTTTGGCTAGCCTTTCTACCTCGTCGCTATTATGCACAATATCGCCAAGACAATATAAACCACCCTTCTCATCCAATTCCTCTTCAGCTTTTTTGATAGCATTCACTACCCCAAAACAGAATCCAGAATCCTCATCTATTTCTATCATTACTTGTTGCATGCCTCTTTCACCTTATTTAATAGCCAAGTATTTTGTTCCTCAATAGTCATATAACTATTATCCAACAACAACGCATCAGGAGCTTGCACTAGAGGACTCACCTTACGATTAACATCGTTATAGTCTCTCATTTTAATATTATCAAGCACTTCTTCGTATGTTGCAGGCGAACCTTTTCTTAAAAGTTCATCATATCTACGTTTTGCTCTCACGTCTGCATCCGCAGTTACAAAAATCTTTAGTTCAGCATTTGGAAGAACCACCGTGCCTATATCTCTACCATCCATCACAACTCCTTTTTGAGCACCTAATTCTCTCTGAATATCTAAAAGTTTTTCTCTTACAAAACCTATTGCACTTATTTTACTCACCCAATTTGAAACCTCCAACCCCCTAATCTCATTCTCCACATCTGCACCATTTAGATACACTTTTGCATTAGCATCTAAATTAATCTCTAGATTCTTAACACATTCATTTAATTTATCCAAATCTACATCTCCACTTTCCATTACACCAGCACGCAGAGCAGCAAGTGTCACAACTCTATACATAGCGCCTGTATCTACATAAATATAAGAAATAGCCTTTGCCAACTGCTTAGCCATTGTACTCTTACCACAAGAAGAGAAACCATCTATTGCAATACTAATTTTTTTCATAATGAATTCTTCTTATTAAATCCATTTATATCTACAGCAACAGAAATGTGACCAGTAATTCCAGATGAATTATAGAAAGCCACAGCCCCTGCTAAACTAAACATTTTAATTTTAAATCCAACCCCTCCTGTCAAACCTGCCACAGAGAATAGGTCATCATTGGCCAAAGCTAAACCTCTATCAAAATTATACGCCAATGAAATCCAAAATTTCTTAGATTTAGGCACTATATCCATACCTAAAATAATTTTCCTTGCAAACATTTCACCCAAACTCACCTTTCCTGTAGAATTTGTAGATGTGTTTACTTGATAATCATAATCCCACTTCTGCAAATTTTGAAGAGTTAAGTGCAATGCAATAGGTGCTTTAGAAAAACTCTTACTCACGCCTATCGAAACATTTATAGGAAGCAAATCACTAGTCAAATGAATATCCTCTGGTCCATAAACCCTACCACCTATATTAGTTACAGCCAAACCTGCAGAAACCAAATGAGTAGTATCAGAGAAAAGCACACCGATATCTGCACCTAAAGAAAAATTTGTATAGGTTTCATAAGTAGAAAGTACAGGTTTAACGGTTACGCCAATTGTAAAATACTTATTCAATTGTCTAGAATAAGTTGCATTTAAAGCAAATTCCTGAGCAGAAAAGTCACCTATTTCCACACCGCCCTCATCATAACCCTTCATTTTACCATACTGAGCAAACTGAAACGACCCAGCAAAAGCGTCAACTTCGCTAAACTTAGTAGAATAAAGAGCTGAACCATAACCCGAGTTTGCCATGTAAATAGAATAATTAAGGTATAACAAATTATCCACTCCGGTATGTAAACATGCAGGATTATTTATGGAAAACATAGGATCTTCACCCACAAAAGACACATTATGACCACCTAAAGCCGCCACATGTGCAGAAGAAGGTACTTCTAAAAAACTATTAAACACCATTCCCGCACCTTGAGAAAAAGCATTCAAACAGTACAATATTGCTAGGTATATAAAAACTTTTCTTTTCACAATCTCCAAAAAATTGTTCAAATATACTTATTTTTACTCATATAACACGAAAATGATTATCAGATTTTACAAAAAAAGTAGTCTTAATTTTCTATTTCTAAAAAAATAATTATTACATTTGCAAACGAGACACGAAATAAAATCATTAAACAATAATATGGAAATTAAAAAATCACCTAAAGCCGATTTAGAAAACAAGAAAATGATGGCGGTTTTAATCGGCTTGGTAATGGCATTAGGGATCATGTACATTGCATTCGAATGGTCTCAAAATGAAATCACCGTCTATGAAGAGGCACTTCAAGGCCCAGTGGAAATCGATGAAGAAATGGTAGAAGTTACCTTCCGCGAAGAAACTCCTCCACCTCCTCCACCTCCACAACCAGAAACTGTTTTAAGTGACATCATCGACATTCAAGAAAATGACGCTGAAGTAGAAACAACAGACTTCAACTCAGAAGACGATGCTGATGCACGTGTAGAAATTCAAGCTCCTATTGCTCCTCCAGAAGAGGAAGAAGAAGAGCAAGTAATCCACATCCGTGTAGAAAAGATGCCAGAATTCCCTGGTGGTCAAGAAGCACTAAACCGTTACCTAGTTAGAAATATCAAATACCCTCTACTAGCACAAGAAAACGGTATCCAAGGTCGTGTTGTTTGCCAATTCGTGGTTAACTCAGACGGTAGTATCGTAGATATTTCAGTAGTTCGTGGAGTAGAAGAAAGCTTAGACAAAGAAGCTATCCGTGTTATCAAGTCTATGCCAAAATGGACTCCAGGACGTCAAGGTGGTAAGAGCGTACGTGTAAAATACACCTTACCTATTCGTTTCAAACTACAATAATAAAAACTTAAACTTTACATACAATAGGGTGACCCAATCAGTCACCCTATTTTTGAATACAACCAAAGCAACTAACAGTTATGCTAAATAGTATCAATACATCTTCAATAGAAACACCAGCAGAGAGAGCTATTCTTGTAGGTCTTATCACCCAAGAACAAAATGAGAGAAAAGCAAAAGAATATATAGAAGAATTAGCATTCTTAGCAGACACAGCAGGAGCCGTGGTTGTAAGACATTTCTTCCAACACCTAGATTATGCCAACAAGAAAACCTTCGTAGGCACAGGAAAATTAGAAGAAATTCAAAAATACGTAGAAGAAAATGACATTCAACTTGCCATTTTCGACGATGAGCTTTCACCTTCTCAACTTAGAAACATAGAAAACGAGCTTAAAGTAAAAGTTCTAGACAGAACCACACTTATTCTAGATATATTTGCTAAAAGAGCTCAAACCTCATACTCTAAAACACAAGTTGAGCTAGCTCAACTACAATATTTACTACCACGACTAACAAGAATGTGGACTCACTTGGAACGGCAACGTGGTGGTATCGGTATGCGTGGTCCTGGTGAAACCCAGATAGAGACCGACCGTCGTATCATTCTTCAACGCATATCATTACTTAAAAAAGAGCTTAAAAGCATTGATACTCAAAAGAGTACACAAAGAAAAGGCAGAGGTAATATGGTGCGTATAGCCCTTGTTGGTTATACCAACGTAGGCAAATCTACCATAATGAACCTAATAAGCAAATCTGAAGTATTTGCAGAAAACAAACTATTTGCTACACTAGACACCACAGTAAGAAAAGTAGTAATAGAAAACCTACCATTCCTACTAACAGACACAGTAGGATTCATTCGCAAACTACCTCACGGACTAGTAGAATCATTTAAATCTACCCTAGACGAAGTACGCGAAGCAGACATTTGGGTACACGTAGTGGATATTTCACACCCACAATTTGAAGACCAAATACAAGTAGTAGAAAAAACTCTATCAGAAATTGAACCAAACGGCAAACCTAGCATCATGGTATTCAACAAGATAGATGCATTCACATACACAGAAAAAGAAGAAGACGACTTATCTCCTATCCAAAAAGAAAATCTTTCAATCGAAGATTTAAAACGCACATGGATGTCTAAAAAAGGAGAAAACTGCATATTCATATCAGCAAAAGACAAAACCAACATAGAAGAATTTAAGACATTGTTGTATTCCAAAGCAAGAGAAATACACACCTCACGCTTCCCATACAACAATTTCTTATACGAAAACTATGAAGAAGAATAAAATACTATGAACTACAGACAGCTAACCGAATCTGAAATCACAAAACTAAAAGACCAATACTGCACATGTTCAGACTGGTCTAAAATCATAGTTTCTGAAGAATTCAACACAAAATACGTAAAACACGTTCATTTCTCAGGCGACATAAAAATAGGAAAGTTTGAGAAAGAATTTGAGTTGGAAGGAGGCCTAAAACAACATAGTGGTATTTTTCATGCCACACTTCACAATTGTCAAATAGGCGACAACGTGTTCATAGCAAACATTCACCGTTATATCGCCAATTACATTATTTCGGACGACTGCTACATAGAAAATACACAACTACTTGTAACAGAACCTAACTGCACATTTGGCAACGGTAAAGACATAGCAGTACTAAACGAAGCAGGCGGTAGAGAAATACGCATTACCGACCAACTTTCATCTCATCTAGCCTATATTTTAACTCTTTATAGACACAGAAAAGAGACCATAGAAAATATCACTCGCATTATAGACCAATATACAGAAAGCGTAAAATCAGACATGGGTTACATTGCTCCACATGTTAAAATTACAACCTGTAGAAATATTAAAAACGTAAAAATAGGCGCTTACGCCACAATAGACAGTGCTAGTGAGCTAATTAATGGCAGTATAAACAGTAACGAAAGCGACCCTGTATATATTGGTAATGGAGTTATAGCTAAAAACTTCATTATTTCATCTGGAGTACAAGCCACAGACGACACATTAATAGAAAACTGCTTTATTGGTCAAGGCACATTACTTGGTAAACACTTCTCTATTTATGACTCTGTATATTTCTGCAACTGTCAAGGTTTCCACGGAGAAGCATGCGCTATATTCGGTGGACCATTTACAGTTACACACCACAAATCAAGTCTATTAATCGCAGGTTTATTCTCATTCCTAAACGCAGGTAGTGGTTCAAACCAAAGCAACCACATGTACAAACTTGGTCCTATTCACCAAGGCGTAGTAGAAAGAGGTTCTAAAACCACTAGCGACTCATACATACTTTGGCCAGCAAAAATTGGAGCATTCTCACTAGTTATGGGTCGTCACACACATCACTCAGACACATCAAACCTACCATTCTCATACCTAATAGAAAACGACAACGAAACATATATCGTTCCAGGTATCAACATCAAGAGTGTAGGAACAATTCGTGACGCACAAAAATGGCCAAAACGCGACCGCCGCAAAGACCCTAACAAACTAGACCAAATAAACTTCAACCTATTAAGCCCATACACTATACAAAAAATGTATGCAGGTATAGATATTCTAAACACATTGAAGTCACTTTCTGGCGAAACATCACACACCTATAGTTATCATAGCACAGTAATAAACCAATCATCACTAAAAAATGGTATTGGCTATTACAATATGGCTATCAATAAGTTTTTAGGCAATTCTATTATCAAACGTCTAGAAGAAACTAAATTCAAATCTATAGAAGAAATTAGAGAACGTCTTAAACCTTCTACAGAAATAGGTCTAGGCACTTGGAACGACCTTTCTGGGCTTATTGCACCAGCAAGTGAAATAGAAAAACTTCTAAACGACATAGACAACAAAACACTAAACACACTAGAAGATATCAACAAACGCTTCCAAGATATTCATAAAAACTACTATGAATACGAGTGGATTTGGGCATTAGACAAAATCGAGGAAAAATTAGGCAAAAAATATACAGAATTTACAGTTTCTGACATTATAAACATAGTTCATACATGGACTAAGAGCGTAGTAGATTTGGATAAACTTCTATACGAAGACGCTAAAAAAGAGTTCAACCTTATCTCACGCACAGGTTTTGGTACCGATGGCGACGAAGAAACCAAAGCACAAGATTTCTACAACGTACGCGGTAAATTTGAAGAAAACCCATTTGTGAAAGAAGTATTAAGACACATTGAAGTAAAAACAGCTCTAGGTCAGGAACTTATAAACAGAATTGAATACTTAGCATGAGAATTTGGCACTACATAAAAGAATATATTAAATTTCAATTTACTGCCAAACATCATAAAGGTCACGGCGTTCATTCTCCATTCGTTTTTTCATTTATAGAAGATGTATTAAACGAAAAGCACCCTTATTATGCCTTTAAAGACATAGAAAGAACTAGAATTAACTTATTATCAGACCATTCTACTATTTTTGTAAATGACCACGGCACAGGCACCTCTAGAGAAAGAAAAGTTTCAGATATAGCTCGCACCAGCTTAAAAAGCAAAAAAGAAGCACAAATGTTATTTCGATTTGCTTGTTTGATGCAACCAAAAAACATTCTAGAATTGGGTACAAGCTTGGGTATTACTACACTATATCTATCTTCTGCTAGACCATCCGCCAACATTTATACAATAGAAGGTTGCCCAAATATTGCAAAGATAGCGCAAACAAATTTCAAAAATTCCAAAGCTGCCAATATCAATAGTATAGTGGGAAATTTAGATAATAAATTGCCTGAATCATTATCTAAATTTGATAGTTTAGACATGGTTTTCTTTGATGCGAATCACACAAAAGAAGCCACATTAAACTACTTTTACCAATGTCTAGAAAAAGTCAACAACAATACAGTATTTATCTTTGACGACATCTATTGGTCAGAAGGCATGACTCAGGCATGGAATGAAATATACCAAAACCCAAACGTAACATATTCAATAGATTTATTCCACTTGGGTATAGTACTATTCAATAAAGAATGGATTAAATCACATTTTAAGGTTAAGTTCTAATATGAAAGTTTACACAAAAACAGGAGACAAAGGTACGACAGCCTTAGTAGGTGGGAATAGAGTATCTAAAGCTGATGACAGATTAGAATTATATGGAACTCTAGACGAACTAGATAGCTTCATAGGACTACTTAAAACAGAAATTCCTTCTCCATACAAAGAATTCTTGCACAAAATTCAAGAAAACCTAATCCAAGTAA
The DNA here is from genome assembly GCA_045633865.1 of Candidatus Enterocola sp. Taxonomy (GTDB): domain Bacteria; phylum Bacteroidota; class Bacteroidia; order Bacteroidales; family Paludibacteraceae; genus Enterocola. The sequence goes on along the minus strand of JAZQZD010000006.1, from coordinate 104,270 downwards.
ATGCCTTATTTGCAACAGATTGCCAAGAGTGGGATGAGAAAATAGGCTTCAACACAGACTTAATAAAAGAAATAGAAGATAAAATAGACGAATATGAAGAAGGCTTAGAACCTATCAAAAGTTTTCTAATTCCAGGTTCGTCTAGATTAAATGCTCTGTGCAACGTTGTACGCACCATTTGCAGAAGAGCAGAAAGACAGATTTATCATATAGAATTACTTCCTTGTCAATCGCAAGCGACCGCTTATATTAACAGACTCTCAGATTTTTTCTTTGTACTAGGCAGAAAATTTTAAAATTGTTACATAAAAATTATTGTTTTGTGTAGAAAAATCCTTACCTTTGCGTGGTTTTTCATAAATAGACAATTTATTAATAAATTTTAAACATTTTCACAATGTATTGGACTTTAGAATTAGCATCTAAACTAGAAGATGCACCATGGCCTGCTACTAAAGATGAACTTATCGACTACGCAATGCGTTCTGGAGCGCCTCTAGAAGTGATTGAGAACCTTAACGAAATCGAAGACGAAGGGGATGTTTATGAAACAATAGAAGACATTTGGCCAGATTATCCTAGTAAAGAAGACTTCTTCTTTAACGAAGATGAGTATTAAAATTTTGATTTTCACAAATTTTTATATACCTTTGCATATATTTGAAAGAACTTTACGCATTAACACAATAGCCTTCTGCAAACGTTAGAACGCGATTTATAAAATTTGACATGAAAAAAATCGTTACTACTGTAGTGCTTTTTTGTTTTGCGTACTTATCTTTCGCAGGGCAAAATATCATATTCAGCCAATATGGACTGAATTTAAATACATACAATCCTGCAGCGGCAGGTTGTAATGACATGATAAATGTTTTCGGAACATTTAGGTCACAATATGCTGGACTAGAAGGAGCACCTATGACATTTGACGTAGCTGTAGATGCATCTTTCGACATAGCAAATACAAAACATGGTGCTGGACTTTCATTTTATGACAATAGCATGGGGTTATTTGTCTTTCAAGACATAAACCTACAATATGCATATAGACATAAAATAGGAGAAGGTTATTTGAGCGGTGGTTTCTTCGTAAATTTCACTACATTAAAATACGACACAAAGCGTATTCACAATGTAGAGAGCGACTACCACTCAGAAAACGACCCTGCAATTCCTAAAAGTGAAGCAAATGACTTTAAAATGGATTTAGGAGTTGGTTTTCTATACCAAACAAAAAATTGGTACGCCGGGATTTCCGCTCTGAATCTACTTGCACCAGAATACAGCTTAAGTACTAGTTCAGATTTAACATTATTTAACAAAACGAGAAATTTATTTATAATGGGTGGGTACAATATATCATTTACAAATCCGTTATATAAATTGAAGTTATCTGCCCTAGTCAATACAGACTTTATATCATGGACAGGCATAATCAATGCCAATTTTGAATATAAAGAAATGTTTTGGGGAGGTTTAGGATATAGAATTGATGGTGCTGTGATATTCACAGCAGGTGTAAAAATCCTAAACGGACTAGTGATAGCCTACTCATACGACCTACCAACATCAGGTTTAATAAACTCTGCAGGTGGTCATGAAGTTGTTCTATCATATAGTTTCAACATAGATTTGTCAAAAAAGAATAAATATAAAAGTATAAGATACTTGTAAGTATAACCTTAAATTTAACAATGAAAAAATTACTTGCTCCTTTATTTGCGTTAGCTATTTTAAGCAGCTGTAGTAATTCTTCTAGCGGAGAATTAGTTGGTGTTAAGAGTGAATCATGGACTGAACCAAACCCATACGGTATGGTTTTCATCAAACAAGGTTCATTCACAATGGGTCCTAACGACCAAGATGCTACATGGGCTGCTTCTACACAGTCTAAAGTGGTATCTATTGATGCTTTCTGGATGGATGAAACAGAAATAACTAACCGCGAGTACAAACAATTCGTGTACTGGGTAAAAGACTCTATTGCCCGCGAAAAATTGATCACAGCCGAAGAAGAAGATCCAGGTTGGGAAACTTCTGCGTATGTTGACAGACGTAAAAAAGAATTATCTTACGAAAGCGACAACGAAGATGCAGCTAAAGGTTCTGTTCTTTACAAAACAGGTGGTCGTCCAAACGACTCTGAAGAAGCTGTAGAAAATCGTCGTCCAAAAATCAATTGGAAAGAAGAAATTCCATGGTCAAAACCTACATCAGAAGCTCAAGCAAAAGCTCTTGACTCAATGTACTATTCTTCAGAAGAAGCAATTTCTCCTTCTCTAGAAGTTAATGGTCATATCCTAAACTACAAATACCTATGGATTGACTACAACCAAGCAGCTCTTAAACGCAACAAATACAATCCAAACAAAGGTCGCTACGAAAACGACTTATCATTACTTGGCAAAGGCAAAGACTCTGCTGACGTAATGGTTAAGAAAGACACTTCTTACGTAGACGAAAATGGTTACATCGTAAATAAAACCATGTTCGTTGAGCTAAAAAGCCGTAGAGACTTTATTTCATCTCGTATCATCAATGTTTACCCAGATACATTATGCTGGATTCGTGACTTCACATACGCATACAACGAACCATACATGAAAATGTATTTCCACCACGATGGCTACGGTGATTACCCTGTTGTTGGTGTAAACTGGGAACAAGCAAGTGCATTCTGCCACTGGCGTACACAATATTACAACTCTGCTCAAGTAAGCATGGGCAACCCAATCGTTCAAGATTATCGTCTTCCAACAGAATCTGAATGGGAATATGCAGCACGCGGTGGTCGTGAGCTATCAATGTATCCTTGGGGTGGTACTTACGTACGTACAGCAAAAGGTTGTTTCTTAGGCAACTTCAAACCAATGCACGGCAACTACACAGTAGATGGATATATGATTGCTGCTAAAGTTGGTTCATTCCCTCCTAACGACTATGGCTTATACGATATGTCAGGTAACGTAGCAGAATGGACATCATCAGCATATCACGAATCAAACTATAGCTTTGTGAATGACTTAAACCCAAGCTACAACTACAACTCTAAATCTAACGATCCACAAATCATGACTCGTAAAGTTATTAGAGGTGGTTCTTGGAAAGACATAGGTTTCTACCTACAATGTGGTGCTCGTACATACGAATACCAAACAGAAGCTCGCTCTTACATCGGTTTCCGTTGTGTAAGAAGTGTAATTGGAGCTAACTATCAAAACTAATAAAGAGATTATACAATAAAATAAATTACAAACTTTAATAATTAAATACTTAAATTATGGCAAAACAAAGCTTTTTAAGCAGCCCTAAAGGCAAAAAAATCGTAGGTTATGCATATGGTTTCGGTGCAGCTATCGTAATCGTTGGCGCGTTATTCAAAATCCTTCACCTTCCTGGTGCATCTGTAGTGTTAACATTAGGTATGGGTACTGAGGCTATCCTATTCGCCCTATCAGCTTTTGAAGATCCACACAAAGAATACCATTGGGATCTTGTATTCCCACAACTAGAAGGTGGTGAAGGTGGTCCTATCATGGGCGCTGCATCTCCTGCTCCAGCAGCTTCTAAAGCTGGCAACTCTATCGACGACATTGCACAAGCTGGTAAATTATCAGAAAGCGATGTTCAAAAACTAAACGAAGGTATCCGTAAACTTAGCGAAACAGCTTCTCAAATCTCTGACGTAACAGCTGCAGTTTCTGCATCTTCAAACTACGCTAGAAACATGAACGCTGCATCTGATGCTATCGCATCTTTCGCTGCTACTCAATCTTCACTTAAAAGTTCTTCAGACTCTCTATTTGCATCTTACAAAACCGTTGCTGAAAGCATGGCTAACGTTGCATCTGACGCTGAAGGTTACATGAAAGAAATGCAAGGTATCACCAAAAACCTTTCTGCTATCAACGCAAGCTACGAAATGCAAGTTAAGAGCATCAGTGCACAAGCAGAAATCGTTGAAAGTGTTAATACCAACCTTAACAAAATCGGTTCTGCAATGCAAGCAGCTTCTGCTCAAACAGAACAATTCAAAGAACAAGCAACTAAACTTACACAACAAGTTAGCAGCCTAAACAACGTTTATGGCAACATGTTAAACGCATTTGGTGCTAGAATTTAATAACTGAATCATTAACTTAAAAACTACACAATAATAATATGAGTGCAGCGAATTGTCCAGAGACACCGAGGCAGAAGATGATCAGTATGATGTACATCGTGCTAACTGCGATGCTAGCATTGAACGTATCTACTGATGTCTTGAACGGTTTCTCTTTAGTACAAGAAAGTCTTAGCAAGACTATTCACAGTACTGAGATTAAAAATGAAGCTCTTTACGACCAATTTGCAGACTTAAATTCTCAAAACCCACAAAAAGTTGGAGAATGGTTAAAAGTTGCGAATAATGTAAAATCAAAAACCGACTCTCTATATGGCGTTATTGAAACACTTAAATTTGATATCGTTAAAGCAGCAGACGGAGAGCAAGCAGATATAAATAACATCCAAGGTAAAGACAACCTAGACGTTAGTGCACAAGTGGCACTTCCTTCAGGAGTTATTCCACAAAACCAACGTGGTGTAATCCTTAAAAACGACCTTAATAAATATGCAGACTACATGATTAGTCTTGTAAAAGACACAGCTAAGATTGCAGCTATTAAGGAAACATTCAACACAGAAGACCGCATTGTAAACGGCGACCCTGTATCTTGGGAAACAGCTCGTTTCAGTTCTATGCCAGTATCTGCTACTATAACTCTTTTAACAAAGATTCAAGCAGACTTACGTAATACAGAATCTGAAGTTGTAAGCTACCTTAAAAACCAAGTGGACGCTAGTGACTTCCGTGTGAACAAAATTACAGCAGAAGTAATTCCAGATGCTTCATACATCACTCGTGGTGGAACATATAAAGCTCGTATTATTCTAGCTGCTGTGGACTCAACAAAACGTCCTAAAATCACACTTAATGGTGAAGTTCTAGAATCTGAAGTTTACGAAAAACAATGTAACACTGTAGGTCAATTTGATATCGCTGGTACTATTGAACTTCCTCGTGGTGACGGTAGTATCCAACCATACGACTTCAGCAGCTCATACATTGTAGGTGAACCTACAGCAATTATCTCTGCTGATATGATGAACGTGTTCTACGCAGGTATCGAAAACCCTATTAGTGTTTCTGTTCCTGGTGTACCATCACAAAACATCCAAGTATCTGTAAGCAACGGTAGACTTACTCGCACAGCTAAAGGTTGGTCTGTACGTCCTACTAAAGCTGGTGTAGATTGTAAAATCGCAGTATCTACTAAAGGAGAAAACGGAAAAGTTCAAAGCATTGGTTCTAAACCATTCCGCGTGAAACTTCTTCCTCCTCCAGTTGCATATATTGAATATACAAGCGATGGTAACCCTGCAAAATACAAAGGTTCTAAACCTATTTCTAAAGGTGCTTTAATTAGTGCTAAAGGTATCAAAGCCGAACTAGACGACGCAGACTTAGATGTTCGTTATCAAGTGTTAGGTTTCGACCTTAACTTCTTTGACTCAATGGGCAACAACCTTATTAAAGCATCTTCTAGCGGTAAATTTACTGGGGAGCAACAAGAAATTATGCGTAAAATGAGTAAAGGTAGAAAATTCTTCATCTCTCGTGTACGTGCTAAAGGTCCAGACGGTGTAGAAAAAATCCTTCCTCCTATAGAAGTAATTGTAAATTAATACATAAATGATGAAAAAGTTTTTTCGAAACATATTAATTGGTTTATTCTCGCTAAGTGCAGCTTCTACAGTAGCACAAACTGACATTTCTTTCTTCACAGAAACAGGTGAGATTCTTTCAAATCTACCTACAACAATAGACATGTCAGAGCGCGAGCCTGTAGAGTACAACAACCCTAGAGTAGATGATGTTGTATGGCAACAAGTTGTATATCGTATCATCGACCTACGCGAAAAAATCAACTATCCTCTGTACTTCCCAGAAGAAGAAAGTGATAACCGCAGAAGTCTATTTACAACTATCTTCCGTCTATATGAAGATGACAAGGTAAAAGCATACGAATATCAAGACGGCAAAGAAATCTTCACTGAAAATGAGTTAGTACCATTTGATGAATTCGTTAAAACATACGATATTCTTATCACCTATAAAACAGACTCTATTTCTGGAGATACCCTATCTAAAGAAATAGACGAAAGTAATATCCCTAACAGAGAAATCCTAAAATACTATGCAAAAGAAGTATGGTATTTTGACAAACACAACTCTGTGTTCAATGTTAGATTAATTGCGCTTTGTCCAATTTGGTATAGACAAGACTACGACATGGGTCTTCAAAAATCTCCATTATTCTGGATAAGATATGACGAATTACGTCCTTATTTAGCAAAACAAGAAGCACTTATTTCTGACAGAAACAATGGTGCTCGTGAAAGTATGGACGACTTATTCATCAAACGTAGATTTGGTAGTTATATCTTCAAAGCATCATCAACAATGAACCGCAACTTGCTTCAATATAATAGCACAGCAGAAGAAATGCACAAAGAACAAGAACGCATCAAAACTGCAATCATCAATTTTGAGCAAGACCTTTGGGAATATTAATATTTCTTGAATATAAACCAAAAAAATAAAGAGTTGGCTATAAGTCAACTCTTTATTTTTTATATATACCAATGCTATTTTAACAATATCTATTCATCATTTTTTTAATATTTTTATGATTTAACATATCATTATTTGACACTTTAATACCCTTTAAAATAAAGATATTCACTATATTTGCAGGATAATTCAAATTAGGCAATTTATCGACGAGACTTTACGCATTAACAAATTAAAATTTATGAATTTAAATATTAAAAATCATAAGAGATTCTATATTCTAATGTCTCTTATGTGTTTATGCTATAGTTTCTGTCACGCTGAATATAATCATGAATTAGGTTTATCTGGCGGTACTGCATTTTATCTAGGCGATGCTAACCATATTACTCCATTTAACAGACCCAAATGGACAGCTGGTGCATTTTATAGATACAACATCGACACAAGATGGGCATTAAAGTTGGATGTAAACTACGCAGAGGTAGAAGGTGACACCAGAGATTTCGGTTATGTATTACCTAATGCACAACCATACGCTACATTTAAAAGAGGATTTGTTGATATCCAAGCCGCAGTAGAATTCAATTTCCTTGACATTGGCGAAAATAGTTATTACAAAAAGAAATTTGATGCCACCCCATACATTCTAATAGGAGTAGGTTTATGTGCTTACAACGACTTATACGGCGGTTCTAGTATGTATGAATTCTCTATTCCAATTGCCATTGGCGGTAAATGGAAAATCAATAAAAGATTAACGTTGGGCATTCAATGGAGTATACACAAACTATTTACAGACAAGTTTGATGTAACCAACGATAACAACAAAATTTTAAACAACCCTACAGGAGCTCCTAAAGTAGGATTCCTAGACACAGACTTTTATTCATTAGCTAATATTTCATTATCAGTTAATCTGTTTGACACAAAAAAATATTGTAGATAATATGAGTACATTTAAGGAACAAATAAACATAGGCAATTTACCATCTCATGTTGCTATCATCATGGATGGCAATGGGCGTTGGGCGAAAAAACAAGGAAAACTTCGTTTATTTGGTCACAACAATGGGGTAAGTTCTGTAAGAGCAGTAACAGAAGCCTCTGCCGAATTGGGCATTAAGTTCCTTACTCTTTACGCATTTTCTACAGAAAACTGGAACAGACCAGAAGAAGAGGTAAAAGGACTTATGAGTCTTCTTATTCACACAATAGAAGCTGAAACCCCTACTCTTAACAAAAACAATGTAAGACTTCTAAGCATTGGAGACAATTCTCGTATGCCAAAAGACGTAAGAGAAAGACTAGAGGCTTGCATTAAAGTAACCGAAAACAATACTGGACTAACTCTTATACTAGCGCTTAGCTATTCTTCTCGTTGGGAAATTACAAAAGCGACCCAAGATATTGCTAAAGATTTATCTAACGGCATTATCAAACAAGAAGACATCAATGAAGAGTTAATCTCAAGCTATATGTGCACTAAAAATATTCCAGACCCAGAGCTTCTAATTAGAACTAGTGGCGAATATAGAATTAGTAATTTCCTTCTATGGCAAATTGCATATAGCGAATTGTATTTTACAGAAGTGCTTTGGCCAGACTTTACTAAGGATGATCTTTACAAAGCTATCATTAATTATCAATCAAGAGAACGTCGTTTTGGTAAAACAAGCGAACAAATAAACAAATAAGCAGGGAATGAACTCGTATCTAAGATTAATATTTTTAAACCTGCTTTTACTACTAGCCGTTAACAACACATTGGCTCAGGTAGTGGAGATTGATAGTGTATCTACTACAGATGTAGCAAATGTTCTTTCAGGCGAAGAGATACCAGAGATAAACTACTCTCACCCACAGGAATATACTATATCGGAAATCACTACATCTGGTAAAAATAACTACGAAGACTACGTACTTATTGGATATTCAGGTCTAAAAAAAGGAGAAAAAATTACTATCCCTAGTGATGACATTTCTAATGTAGTTAAACGTTTTTGGAAGCAAGGTCTATTTAAAGATGTTAGAGTGGAGATTGCGGCCATTAGAGGTAGAGAAGTTTGGCTAAATATTCACCTTGACCAACGTCCAAAAATTTCTCAAATCAACTTTATCGGTGCTAAGAAAAAAGAGATTGAAGAACTTGAGAAAGGAATGGGCATAAGCAAAGGAGGGCAACTTACTCCCTACTCTATAGACAAAGCCAAAAGATTTATAACCAACTATTTCCAAGAAAAAGGCTATTATTATGTGAAATCTTCTGTTACTCCTAGAGAAGAAGAAGGTTCTGAAACAATAGTAGATATTAGAATCGATAAAGGTGTTAAAACTAAGGTAAATCATCTGATATTTGAAGGTAACGATCAAGTTTCTACAAAGAAACTAGACCGTGCCATGAAAAAAACAAATGACAGATCTAATTTTATGAACATCTTTAGAAGTAAAAAATTCATTCCTGCAGAATATAAAAACGATAAGGTTCTGCTTATTGATAAATATAATGAATTAGGTTATAGAGATGCAGAAATTCTATGCGATAGTGTTTACGCAGACACAACCCTAAGCACAGACAAAAAGAAATACGTAAATGTTTATATTAAATTAAACGAAGGTCAACAGTATAAAATTAGAAATATCAATTGGAGAGGTAACACTATTTATAATACAGACTATTTAAATCAAGTTTTAGGCTTTAAGAAAGGTGATATCTACAATAAAAAGAAACTAGATGAAAGATTAAATATTGATGACGACTGTGTTAGCAATCTTTATCTAGACAATGGTTACCTATTCTTCAATCTTCAAACTGTTGAAACTAATATCTTTAAGGATTCTATAGACTTAGAAATTCGTATTATAGAAGGCAGACAAGCTACAATTAATAGAGTAAATATTGAGGGTAGCGAATATCTTTATGAACATGTTGTAAGACGTGAGTTAAGAACCAAACCTGGTGACTTATTTAGTAAATCTGATATCATGCGTTCTATGCGTGAACTTGCTGCCACCGGTCACTTCTCTGCAGAACCTGGTAAAATGGACATTAAAACTGTACCAGACCCAGAAAATGGAACAGTCGATTTAACATACGTACTAGAATCTAAGCGTAATGACCAGATAGAACTTTCAGCTGGTTGGGGTCAGACAGGGGTTGTAGGTATTTTACGTTTAAAATTCACCAATTTCTCGCTAAAGAACTTATTCAACTTTAAGAAATATCGTCCACTTCCACAAGGTGATGGTCAAACACTTTCTATTAGTGCGCAAACCAATGGTTTGTATTACCAAGCCTATAGTTTATCATTTACAGAGCCTTGGCTAGGCGGTAAACGTCCAAACTCATTTAGTTTCTCAGCATACTATTCTATCCAATCTGGTGTAAGTAGCACATATAGTTCAAATTATAGTAATACTTATTATGGCGACAACTCTTGGTATTCATACGACTACGACCCAGATAAATACATTAAAACACTAGGTATTACTGCTGGTATTGGTACAAGACTAAATTGGCCAGACGACTATTTCACATTGTATGGTCAAGTTGCTTACCTAAATTACAACTTAAGCAACTGGAACTATTTTGCCCTAACAGATGGTATTGCAAACAACTTTAATATTTCTGCAGTATTGTCTCGTAACTCACTAGACCAACCAATTTACCCTAGTAGAGGTTCTGATATATCGCTTTCTGTGGCTCTTACTCCACCTTATTCTGCATGGGATGGTGTAGATTATGAAAATGCCACTATGCAGGAAAAATATAAATGGATTGAGTATTACAAAGTAAAATTCAAGTCTAAATTCTTCTTCCCACTTACAAAAGACAATAAACTTGTGCTTATGGGACGTGCTGAATTTGGTTTCTTGGGTTATTATAATATTCATAAACGTTCACCATTTGAAACCTTCTGGGTTGGTGGTGATGGTATGAGTGGTTATAGCAGTACATATGCTACAGAAACCGTAGCACTTCGTGGTTATCAAAATGGTTCTCTTACTCCATATTACGACGATGGTGGCCAAGCTGGTAACATTTATACTAGATTTAGCTTGGAATTGCGTTATCCTATTGTAATGAGAGAGAGCACTATGGTATGGGTGCTTGCATTTGCTGAAGCTGGAAACTGTTGGAAAGATTATAGAGATTATAACCCTCTAGACCTTAAAAAGTCTGCTGGTGTAGGTCTGCGCGTTTATATGCCAATGTTTGGTCTTCTTGGTATAGACTGGGCTTATGGTTTCGACAAAGTCAACGGCCAAGTGAGCGGAAGTCAGTTCCACTTTGTAATAGGACAGGAGTTCTAAATTTCGAAATTTAGAACTCCTGCCCTATTACTTTTAAACCTATACACACAAACGCCGTCTAAATAACTGAGTAAACAACTTAAAAACGAAAATATATGAAAAAGATTCTATTATTAACAATCGTAGCTATGAGTGCTTTTATAAGTACTACAGCTCAAAACTGGGCATTAGTAGATATGGAATATATATTGAAAAATATTCCTGCATACGAATCTGCAATGCAACAAATAGAACAAAGTTCTAAAAAATGGGAAAAAGAAATATCAGCTCTTAACACAGAAATCCAAACTCTTTATAAAAACTATCAATCAGAAATGGTACTTCTTTCTGATGAACAAAAGAAAGAAAGAGCTCAAGAAATTCTAGACAAAGAAACTGAGGTTAAAGAACTTAAACGTAAATATTTCGGCAACGATGGCGAACTTTACAAAAAACGTGAAAGTCTAATGAAACCTATCCAAGAAGAAATTTACAATGCTATTAAAGACATTGCTGAAGCAAAAAAATATATGCGCGTAGATGATAGAGCTTCTTCTCCAAGCATTCTTTTTGCTAATCCTGCTGTAGATATTAGCGATGATGTACTAACAAAACTTGGTTACGCAAAATAATTACAAACGAAACAAAATATATTAAGATATGAAAAAGATTTTTATTGCTTTACTATTAGCTCTTCCATTCACTGTAATGGCACAAGACCTAAAAATTGGTGTTTTCAATTCACAAGAATTGATGACTATGATGCCAGAAACTAACGCTATGATGTCAGAATTAGAAACCATGAAGCTTAACTTCAGCAAACAAGCAGAAACACTTCAAACTGAGTTTCTAAAAAAACAAGAAGAGTTCCAAGCCCTTCCAGAAACTACAGATGTGACAATCAAAGAACACAAACAAAGAGAACTTGCACGTCTTTATCAAAACATAGAAGAATTTGCTGTTAGCGCAGATAATGCTTTAAAGAAAAAACAACAAGAGTTAATGGCACCTATTGCTACTAAAATTCAACAAGCAATAAAAAAAGTAGGTGACGAAAACGGATTCACTTATATTATTGACAACGCTACAGGCGTAGCACCTTACATTTCTCCTAAAGCAGACAATGTTTTACCTTTAATTAAAAAGGCTCTTAACATTCAATAATATTTAAACCTGATGGCTCGAATTGGTGTTTTTGATTCTGGCTACGGAGGTTTAACAATATTAGAAAAATTCCGAGCATTATTGCCTGAGTACGATTATGTTTACTTGGGCGATAATGCTCGTACTCCATATGGTACACGCTCTTTTGAAGTGGTGTATCAATACACACTTGAATGTGTAAAAAAACTTTTTGAGCTTGATTGCGACTTAGTCATCCTTGCTTGCAATACTGCATCGGCTAAAGCACTACGCACAATTCAACAAAAAGACCTACCACTTATTGCTCCAAACAAAAGAGTACTTGGCGTGATACGCCCTACTGCCGAAAAAGTAGGAGAATTTACCCAATCACTTCATGTGGGACTTCTTGGTACTGAGGGTACAATTCAGTCTGGTTCCTACCCTATGGAGATAAATAAAATCTTCCCTGAAATTGTTGTTACTGGACAGGCTTGTCCTATGTGGGTGCCACTTATAGAAAACTGCGAACACATTTCTGATGGGGCTGATTTTTTCGTTAAGAAATACATTGACGAACTTCTAGGTGCAGACCCTAAAATTGACACCTTAGTGTTGGCTTGCACTCACTATCCTCTTCTTGTAGATAAAATAAAAATGCATGCGCCAAAGCACATGCAAATTATTTCTCAAGGTCCTATCATTGCCGATAGGCTAAAAGATTATCTTTTTAGACATCCTGAAATGGAATCTAGACTTAGTAAAAACGGAGAGTGCATTTTCTACACTACTGAGTCTGTGGATAAGTTTAAAAAATCTGCTTCTGCGTTTTTAAAAGAGAATATCGAAGCACACCACATTACATTGTAAGTCTATTCCGACTTCTTTTTAGTCTTCTTTTCTGTTTTTACAAAATCTACTTTATATGGGTTTGCAGGGTCTTCTGTAGGCACAAGTTTGATTTTTGAGTCGAAGTTTGTACCATCCTCTGCTGTGAATCCTTTAAGTGCAATAGTTTCACCTTTTAATAGGCGTTGCGCTTGAGATAGGGTAATGATTTTACCAGATTTTTCTTTCCAAAGCACAAATTTACAACCTTCTTTGTAACCGCTACAGCCGAAACCACGTTTGCCTTCTATAATGTCTTTTCCACAGATTGGGCACTCGCCAATTTCTTCTGGAGTGAAGTCGAACACTACTCTACCCTCTTCTGCACTATATTTTACGCGAGCATCGAAGTCTGTGCCTTTCTTGCTTTTGAAGCCTTTTATCACCTCTGATTTGCCTTTTTCAATCATTTGGCGTAGGTGTTTCTCGGTAAGAGTTTTGCCTGCCATTTCTTTCCAAAGTACAAATTTGCAACCTGTGGTTTTAAAGCCTACACATCCCCACCCTTTAGGAAGTTCTTTTAAACGTTCTCCACATACAGGGCAACGCACTCCGTCTAGTACTTGTGTTTGCACTTGTTCGCCAGTTGACAAAATATGTGCTGTTTCTTCTTTTGTAAAGGCAAGAATCTCGTTGTAGAAAATATCAGATTCGTACTCTCCTTTTGCCATTAGGTTGAGTTTCTTTTCCCATTCGCCTGTTAGGGATGGGTTGCCTATAGGAAGTTCTTTTGTAAGTTCGTAAACTTGATAACCTAGCTCGGTAGGAATAAGTTTATTCTTCTCTTTTACAATATAGTTGCGTTTGTAAAGAGTCTCAATAATGTTTGCACGTGTGGCTGGAGTGCCTAGACCGCAATCCTTCATTGCTTGCACAGCTTCTGGGTCGTCTAGTTGGCGACCTGCTGTTTCCATTGCTTTAAGGAGTGTTGCTTCTGTCATTAAGGCTGGCTTTTTGGTCATACCTTCTTTGATGCGTTTCTCCTGCACATCAACTATATCTTGAAGTTTAAGATTTGGAAGTGCTTGCTCGTCTTCTGCTTCGGCATCTTCTGCAACTGGCACATCTTTGTCTAAAACCATACGCCAACCTGCTTCTTTTATCTTTGTACCAGAGGCTTCAAGTAGTTCTTTGTCGTCTGAGAAATGAAATTTATATGAAAGAACCTCTTTTTTACAAACAGGAAGAAGTGCCATAACTAGCTGTTTACAAACCATTTCGTAAATATTCTTTTCCTCCTTTGTGAGTGTAGAATATGACTTCATATTCTGAAAGGTAGGAATAATAGCATGGTGGTCTGTAAGTTGTTTGCTATCGAAACATGCCTTGTTGAGTTTGCCTTTTTCTAGTGTTTCAATGGCAGTAAGATATGATTTTCCAAAGTCGTTTTCTTTTAAAGCACCTAGTTTCTTTTGCACCTCAGCAAGCATATCATCGCCTAAGTAACGGCTACCTGTACGTGGATATGTTAGCATTTTATGACGTTCGTAAAGTGCTTGCACTATGTCTAGAGTTTGTTGCGCACCAAGGTTGAAACGTCTGTTGGCTTCTGCTTGAAGCGAAGTAAGGTCGAAAGGAAGCGGAGCTTTTTCTTGTTTTTGTTTTATTTGCTTATCTACAACAGTAACAGTTGGTGTGATAAGCTCTGCCAACGCTTCTGCCTTTTCTTTTTGCATAAAACGCTCAGGATAACGTGCCACAAAGCTTTGGTTTTCTGCAAAAAGTTGAGTTTCTACGGTGTAGAAAGGCTCTGGATTGAAGTCGGTGTGTTCTTTCCAACGCTTACAAATAAGTGCAAGAGTTGGAGTTTGCACGCGACCTAGTGAAAGGGCTTTTTTGCTACGAGAAGCCAATGTTAAAGCACGTGTTGCATTCATACCCACTAGCCAGTCGGCTTCGTTGCGGCTACGCGCTGAAAAATATAAGTTGTCGTATTCAGTGCCTGGTTTTAGGTTTGCGAAGCCTTCCAGTATGGCTTCGTCTGTCATTGATGAAATCCAAAGACGTTCAAATGGTTTGTTACACTTACTATCGTTGTAAATGTAACGGAATATTGCCTCACCTTCGCGGCCGGCGTCAGTTGCACAGATTAGGCTATCTGCTTCATTGAAAAGTCTTTCTATGGTGTCTAGCTGTTTTTTCGCACCTTCGTCTTCTGTAGGTTTGTATATGAAAAATGAAGGCAACATAGGTAGGTCTTCTTTTAGCCATTTTTCATAGCCATACACACCCGGATCTGCTAGTGAAATTAAGTGTCCGAATGCCCAAGTTACCTGATACCCATTGCCCTCCATATAGCCGTCTTTCTTTGTTTTCACTCCCAATACTCTGGCTATATCTTTTGCTACCGAAGGTTTTTCTGCTAATATTACTTTCATAAATTTATTTAGGACTGAATCTTATTATTAGATTCACTATTTAATGATTCATTTAATAGTTTATCAGGTTTAGTTTCTCTTGATTTCTCAATATATGTTGTATCACTAACTTTTTTTATTGACTTCAAATAATCAAATTTATCTAATAGAGTTTTCTGTTCTTGTGCTGTATTAGAAAGTATTGTATATCTATCCTTTTTACTAACTCCTTTCTTTATCAGTATAGAGTTTAGCGACTCTAAATTAGATAGTATATTAAGTTCATTGATACTAGCCATATCTCTAATATTCTCTCCTAACATTACTCTTTCCTTATTTAAATCTCTCCACTCCTTTGCAGTACAACCAAACATAATTAGGTTTAGCATATCTGCTTCATCTGAATATATCCATTCGTCCTTAACATTTTCTTTTTTTTGAGGTATAATACAATTCTTAATTGCATCTGTATGTAATTGATAATTTGCTTTTGATAAAATACGTTTTACATTCCACTCTAAATTATACTGATTAGTCTCAATCTCTTTTAACCTTTGATATTCTACAATCAGATACAATTTAAAACTAGCACTTATCCATGCACCAAATTCAAATGCAATATCCTTATGAGCATAAGTTCCACCATTTCTCCCTGATTTTGAAATAATACCTATTGCATTCGTGGAACTTATCCACTTCTTAGGAGTCATATTAAAACGATTATAACCTGCTTCGTTCAAAAAGGTGTCGAATTCGACACCTTTAAATTGAGGATTATGTAATTGTTCCCATAAACCTAAAAACTCAATAGTATTCTTATTTCTCATCCAATTTCTTATATGATCATCACCCTCTTCTCCTTTGACCATATCTGTTAAACAAATGTAATCTTCATTGTTTACTTTTGTAATTGCAATCTCATTGCCTTTTACATTAATAATAGATGTTTTAACCATAAATTAGTTTATTATAAGTATCTCGATGTTTACGATTACAAATTTAGAAATTATTTTAAATTTAAACTAATTTATTATTTACTATCTATATTCAGAAACTACTATCCCTACCTACAAATTTTGTCGACTAAAACAGGTGAAAATACCCAAAACCTACAAATTTTGTCGATTATAAGTGTTAAAATGATAAATTTTGTCGATTAAGAGGTAAAGTTTACTGCTTTTTGATAATAATTTATTGAATTACGATAAATTTATTTTGTTTTTCAAGAAAAGTGTGTATCTTTGCATCGTGAAACTAATTAGTTCGTACTAAAAATTATAAACTAACACAAATTTTAAACTATGAAAAAATTTAAAGTATTAACTATTTTGCTGTTTGCATTGATTGTATCATCTACATCTTTGGCACAACAAGTTGCAAATGTTGAAACTAAAACATTTAAATCTAGATATTTCTCTTTTGATAGAGAAGTATTAATATACACTCCAGAAAATTATAATGAAGCAACTCAAAGTGAGTATGATGTTATTTATGTATTTGATGCACAAGCACGTTCTTTTTTTGATTTGGTGCATGCTTTGTTGCATTACAATGTGCAAGATCAAAATGATCAAAATTTTATAGTGGTTGGGGTAGTTTCACCCTTTATGCCAGAAATAGAGTATCATAGGAATAATGATTTTCTGCCTATCCCAGAGTACATAACTCTGTCAACACCCTATTACGGCAAATCTAATGAGTTTAAGAAATTTATCAAAGAAGAATTAATGCCATATATTAATACACATTATCATACTTCTGGACATACATTGACAATAGGCCATTCTTTAGGAGCTTCATTTGCTTTGGACGTTTTGGTTACTGATGAACTTTTTGATGACTATATAGCAATATCTCCAAATTTTGCTTGGGATAAAGAAAGATTTGCTAGAGGTTTTATGCAATATGATTTTAATAATAAAAAACCACGTTATATATACTTATCTATGGCAAACGAATCAGAAATGACTGGATGGCCAACAGAATGGCGTCCTGCTTGGGAAAAGGTGAAGAAGTTTGTGGAAACCTCTAAATTTCCTCAATACGTTCAGATTAAAATTTCTGAATTTCCTGCATTAGAACATAATAAAACAATATTACCAGCCTTGTTAGAGGCATTATCAGATTATGTAAAATATCGTCAGAGCCCTATTATTTCAGATTCAACCTTATATCCTATTCACATAGAATTATCTGGGGCTTCTCTTCGTGGCGACGTATATATAACAGGAAATCAGTCATCTCTATGTAATTGGAATCCACAAGGAGTAAAGATGAAACAATTAAATGACTCAACCTATAGTATTGATTTACAATTACAATTACCCGTAGATTTTAAATTTACACAAGGAAGCTGGGAAAATCAAATTTGGATAGAAAATGGTAATGCTGGAAATCAACGCATATCACTGCCTAGCAAAACCACGAAATATTATAAAACGTTTTAACTCGTATAGTATCAACTTTTTTCAGTTCAAGTCAAACTAACAATCTAAAACTATGAAAAAATTTAAAGTATTAACTATTTTGCTGTTTGCATTGATTATATTAAACGTAGTAATAAGCAAATCAGTTCTTTTGTTACCAATAAACAACAATTTTGCAGAATATTTTCTTAAGAGAGCTCTTACTACCTGTAGAATAGAACCAAAATCAGACCTTAAGGAAATGCCTGTTATCAATGTAGGTGATGCACAAGTAGGAACTCATCATACAACGGCAGATATTTCTGTTATGACAGAATATTCTGGTTGTTCTATGCTTTGGCTTAAGCTAACGGCTAAAAATCGTCACGATTTAAAGGATATGATGATTGTTTATTGGAGCGCATCTGTTGCTGTATTTATCGTATCAGTTATAATTTGTATTTATATCTTTGTTTTATCATGTATGGTGCTGTGGGGATTTGCAAAAGATAAAATATTTAACTACAAACAATCTAAACGTATAGGAACCATTGTATTTTTACTAATTCTTTCGGATGTACTAAACAATGCCTATACACTAGGAATACATTATTATACAGCCTCAAAAGTAACATTAGCAGATTGGAACTTTGTTATGCCAAATCTTTATATATCAGGCATTATTACAGCCATAATTCTTTGGTTGTTCAACGAGATACTTAAACAAACTATTTTACTAAAAGAAGAACAATCTTTAACTATTTAATACCATGCCAATAGTTGTAAATTTAGATGTAATGATGGCAAAGCGAAAGATTTCGCTTGGAGAATTGGCAGAGAAAGTGGGTATCACCCAAGCAAATTTGTCTATTTTAAAAACAGGTAAAGCCAAGGCCATACGTTTTGGCACATTAGAAGCCATTTGCGAGGCACTAGATTGCCAACCATCAGATATTTTAGAGTATGTAAAAGAATAAAACAGAATTATTATGAAAAAATATTTATTATTATCAGCCGTTGCCGTTATGGCATTAATGACTTCTTGTCGTGATTATTCATACGAAGAAGAACCAAACCGTGTATTTATAGAAGGTTTAACAGTAGAAACTGTGGCTCACGAATATTTTGAAGAAGCAAGAACTCAAACTCCAGTTATCTCTGCCCCTGCAGAAAGAATTCCTATTGATGGTTTTGCAGAAATGCTTGAAATAGACACCACATTTATGAAATATTGGGACGTAGTTTGCAATGGCCAAAAAGTAAATGCAAAGGGTGATGCAGTGCTTATGTTTCATCGTATTCCAAAGTTTATGGTGGTTCATGCCGATGGCAAAGTAGCTTGTTATAAAGACTTTAGAAACTTAGGCAACGAAAACGTGTCTTTGGATTTAACAAACTGTATTTGCACTACTTGCATTGGTTACGTAACCGATAGTTACATAGCTCTACTTACTCCTGAGCACCGCAATTACAATTGGGAAACAGATAATAGACTTCGTTGTTTAGACTTCTATTCGCTTGCAGACGGTACTTATCTTGGTAGTTTTAAATTGCCACAAGAGGTGGATGATATGTGGATTCAGGATGTAAATTTTGCCAACGGCTTATTGGAAGTGTACTACACCAGCTCACTTTTCAGCGAAAAATACACGTACAAATTTAGCAAAGATATTGAGTCACTCCTAAACCAAGAGTAGTATGTTCTGGCAGTTATTTTTGTTAAATATCAAGCCTTGGGGCAGAACTTTATTAAAAAGACAACTTCTTTTTCCATTATTCGTTCTACCAATGTTTATATTGCAATTAAGTTATACAGACTTTGGTACCTGGACGGAATACGTGAAGATATTTTATTTGTTTATTGTAATGTCTTTTGGCTTTCTCCTATTGCTCTCTAGTTATACTTTGAGAATTGAATCTCATTTTATCAATTTAGTATATACTTGGAATTACAAAACACTATACTCATACTTTATAAGTAAATGTATAATAGGAGTTTTCTTTACATTGATATATTTCCTATTGTATTATTTTATAGTGTCAATGCAGTTAGAAGTATTTTTAGGTAGTTCAATCTTCTCAATAGGAATGTCAATTTGTTTAGGTTTACTTACTGTACCATATAACAATTATAGCCTAAACTTATTTGATATGGCTAAAATGAGGGCAAATTCTATGAAAGGTATTGTCGGTTATCTTACAGTTGTAATTATGATACTAATTACAGTTCTTTTGTGCATGCCTATTTACTTTGCTCTTCCTACTTACGTTTATTGGATCTATTTTGCTGTAGGTTTTCCATTAATAATACTAATGCCACTATGGATAAAAATATCTGTGAAACAGATTGTTAAAAGAAAATATACTCTGATTGATTCACTTTCTAAGTAACAAGATTATGATAAAAATAGATAACTTAACTAAATATTTTGGCGATAACAAAGCACTTGATATAAAAGAACTACAAGTGGAACAAGGAAGTATTGTAGGTCTAGTTGGTAACAATGGTGCGGGCAAAACCACTATGTTAAGATTGGTACTCGATCTTTGCCAAGCAAGTAGCGGGGTGGTTTTAAGTGGTGGCAAAGATGTGTCTAAATTTGAAGAATGGAAAGAATATACTGGTTCTTTTCTTGATTCTGGCTATTTGATAGATTTTCTTACACCAGAAGAATATTTCAAACTTATTGCTGAATTGAACCACATTACCAAAGAAGATTTGCAAGCACGTATAGCTAAGTTTGCATCGTTTATGAATGGTGAGATTCTTGGCAAAAAGAAACTTATAAAAAATTATTCGGCAGGTAACAAACAAAAGATTGGCATTGTAGCTGCCATGATAACAAATCCTAAAGTGTTGCTACTTGATGAGCCTTTCAATTTTCTAGACCCTTCTTCACAAATGGAGATGTTGCGTCTGTTAAGAGATTTGAATAAAGAATTTGGCACAACAATGATATTGTCTAGTCATAATATTGAGTTGGTATCCGAAATCTCTTCACGTATTATTCTACTAGAAAAAGGCATTGTAAAGAAAGATATTTCTGCTACCGCAGGTGAAGCAATTGAAGAGTTGAGAACTTATTTCTCTATAAAATGAATCTACATTTAATTATCAAGTTATATAAGCTGTCATTTAAAAGGTTTATTCTAAATATAAAAGAGAATAAATCTGCCATTATCTCTACCACTTTTATGTATTTAATGATGATAGTGGTTTTGGTCCTATTGCTTATTTCCTTGAGTGGTGAGTTTGGCAACCTACGTGACAATATTATAGGTAGAAACGATACACACCTTATTATCAATGCTGCTTTAATTTCATTCTTTTCATTAGATTTTTCAATAAAACTATTTGGCAAAGGTCATAAAGGTTTTAATGTATATTCTTTCCTTACGCTACCTGTAAGGAAAGAAGTATTAGCAGACATTGTGTTTATAAAAGAATGTTTTTCGCTCTTCAACTTAATATTACCTTGTCTATTTCTGCCTTTTCTACTTGTTTATCCATACGCCATAGACAAGATAGTTTGTTATATGTTCTTCTTATATACACTAAGTGCGTGTAATACCATCATAAGTAGAATATTCAGACTAGGCAGAAGGAGAAATTATATTTACTACCTTTATATTGTACTTTACCTTCTACTTCCTGTGCTGCTTATACCTATTATGTTGCAGTTTAGTTATGCAGTGCTATTCAAAGCAAATATCTACTTTTATGCATTGTTGGGCATAGGCTTGTTACTTGCATTACATCGCATTTTCAGAAAAACTTGCATACAGGATTTTTATTATATAGATGAGTAAAAAATCATTTGTTTTTCTGTTATTTTGATTATCTTTGTATATCCTTTGAACTCAACAAAGGTTAGGTCTTGAAGTTATTCTGATTTGAATTAGACGTCGTAAATTGCGATGTCTGATTTTATATCCCTCTAAACTAAAAAGGTATGAAATTTTATAGTCATGAAGAAGTCTTAGACAAGGTTCTTGGACCTAAAGGAAGTGAAGTAAGAGATGAACACGATGCTGATGTTCAATCATTTCTTAAAGAAGAAGCAGGGGATAGGTAAAGTTATATTATCCTAGGTATAATACAAAAAAGTTTCCTTGATGTAAGGAAACTTTTTTTGTATTTATTTAATTATAATTTTCTCTACAAGAAACTCTCTAAAGCGAGTTTGTAGGATTTTAGGCCGAAGCCGGAGATGCAACCTTCGCAGACTGGAGTAAGGAAGCTTTCGTGGCGGTAGCTTTCACGAGCAAACACGTTTGAAAGGTGCACTTCTACTACTGGTGTGGTGATGGCCTTGATGGCATCGCCAATGGCAATAGAGGTGTGGGTATATGCTCCTGCATTTAGGATAATGCCGTCTGCATCGAAACCGTATTCGTGAAGTTTGTTGATGATTTCGCCTTCCACATTAGATTGATAGTAATCTATTTGGATGTTTGAATACTCTTCACGTAAATAGGTAAGGAAGGTTTCAAAACCCTCCTTGCCATAAATTTCTGGTTCACGTGTGCCTAACAAGTTAAGGTTAGGACCGTTTATAATTAGAATTTTCATTATTCTACGATAGTATTCCAGCCGTGAATGTCTTCTGCTTCACCATTTTGGATAGCACGAAGTTTGTTGTAAAGCATAGTACAAACAGGACCTGGTTTGCCGTCTTTAGAGAACACATAAGACTTGTTGTTGTCTAGGTCATCTAGACGTTGGATTGGGCTAATAACTGCAGCTGTACCGCAAGCACCTGCTTCTTCAAATGTTTCTAGTTCGTCGATTGAGATAGGACGACGTTCTACTTTTAGACCAAGGTCTTCTGCAATTTGCATTAAGCTCTTGTTTGTAATAGAAGGAAGAATAGATGAAGATTTTGGTGTGATATATGTGTTGTCTTTGATACCAAAGAAGTTTGCAGCACCGCATTCGTCGATATATTTCTTTTCTTTTGCGTCTAGATAGAACTCAGAAGAATAACCTTTGTCGTGAGCTTCTTGGTGAGCAGCTAGAGATGCAGCATAGTTACCACCTACTTTATAGATACCTGTGCCAAGAGGAGCAGAACGGTCGTATTTACGAGTAATAACGTAAGGGTTTGTAGAGAAACCACCTTTGAAGTAAGGACCTACTGGGGTAACAAACACAATTAGCATATAATCTTTAGCAGGGTTTACACCTACTTGTGCTGTGTAACCAAATAGTACAGGACGGATATATAAAGAAGCTCCACTTCCGTATGGAGGAATGAAATCGATATTGTTTTTAACAGCCATGATAACTGCTTCTTCAAAAAGACCTTCTGGTAGCTCTGGCATACAGATACCCCTACAAGATGAAGCTAAACGTTTTGCATTTTCTTCTAGGCGGAAGATACGGATTTTACCATCTACACCACGGAATGCTTTTAAACCTTCAAATGCTTCTTGACCATAGTGAAGACATGTAGCAGCCATGTGCATATTGATATATTCATTTGTGTGCCACTCTAGATTTCCCCAACTTCCGTTGTGATATTCGCAACGTACGTTGCCATTGGTTTTCATATAAGAAAAACCAAGTTCAGACCAATTAATGTTTTCCATATTATTTAATGTTTATAATTTTTTCTATAATTAAGGTGCAAAATTATAAATATAGCGCTAAAAAAGCAAATAATTTTATTAATTTTGTGTGTTCTATAGTTGTTTCAAAAAAATAACTCGCTACGCTCGGACGCACACCCTACGGGCGTGCACATGTATATATCATTAATTAAACAGGCCTTGCGCTAACGCTTAAGACCTGCCTACAATAAAGAAAAACCCTCTACGAGGGTTAATATTATGAGATACATAAGATTTATATTATTACCTATAACTTGGATATATGCTTTAGTGATATGGATAAGGCATAAGATGTTTGATGCAGGGAAACTTAAGTCTAAAAGATTTAATCTTCCTGTGATTTGTGTGGGTAATATTACCGTGGGCGGAACAGGGAAAACTCCTTTTACTGAATACTTAATAAGATTATTACAAGACAGTTACCCTGTGGCAGTAGTGAGTCGTGGGTATAAGAGAAAATCTAAAGGAATGCAAGTGTCTAGCGAAAATGCTACGGCAGAAATCCTGGGCGACGAGCCATATCAGATATACAAAAAGTACCCTAAAACATTGGTTGTAGCAGACTCAAACAGATGCAGAGCCATTGAATATATAAAGGAATATCACAAAGACGTGAAGACTGTTATCCTTGATGATGCCTTTCAGCACAGATACGTGAACACACGTTGTAGAATCTTGCTTATAGACTACAACAGACCAATTAAAGACGACTATTTGCTGCCTGTTGGCAACTTGAGAGACTTAAAATCGGCACAAAGAAGGGCTTCGATTATTGTGGTAACCAAATGTCCAAAGGACTTAAAACCTATAGATTTTAGAAACTTAATCAAGGAAATCAACCCACTGCCATACCAAAGTTTGTTCTTCTCTTGTTTAGACTACGACACTCCATATCATTGCCAAACAGGTGAGAAAGTGGAACTTACAAGCGAAGACTCTTTAGTTTTGTTTACAGGAATTGCAAAACCTCAGCCACTTGAAGACTATTTAAGTGCCAACGTAAAAGAACTTAAATCTATAAAATATTCAGACCATCATAATTATTCCGATGGCGACAACGAAAAAATATACTCTGAGTTTACAAAACTAAATTCAGACAAAAAATGGATAATCACCACAGAAAAAGATGCGGCAAAACTAGATTCTTTTTCTGATGAGATAAAAGAGAGACTTATTATTATCCCTGTTAAGATTAAAATTCTGAACAACGAGGAAGATGTTTTATCTAAAAAAATCAAAGACTATGTTGAAAAAAATAGAAGAAACAGCTTGTTATCTTAAGGCTAAAATGCCTTTTATGCCAAAAGTGGGCATTGTGCTTGGCACAGGACTTGGCGAACTTGCAAAAGAGATAAAGATTGAAACAGAGTTTTCATATACAGACATTCCAAACTTCCCTATTTCTACTGTAGAAGGTCACTCTGGGAAACTTATTATAGGATATTTGGGTGATGTGCAAGTGCTTGCAATGCAAGGTAGATTTCACTACTACGAGGGCTACTCTATGCAAGAAGTAACATTTCCTATTAGGGTAATGAAGGCTTTAGGTGTGGAAACATTACTACTTTCTAATGCGGCAGGCGGTATGAACCCAGAGTTTGAGATTGGTGAACTTATGATTATCAACGACCATATCAACACCTTCCCAGAACATCCTCTTAGAGGTAAAAACTACAACGAACTTGGCACTCGTTTCCCAGATATGAGCAAGGCATACGACCCAGAACTTATTGCAAAAGCAAAAGAAATTGCCGCTAAACACAATATTAGGGTAAAAGAAGGCGTATATCTTGGCACACAAGGCCCTACTTTTGAAACTCCTGCAGAATACAAATACTTTAGAATTGTAGGTGCTGATGCTGTGGGTATGTCCACTGTGCCAGAAGTGATAGTGGCAGTACACGCCAATATGCGAGTGTTTGGTATGTCTATTATCACAGACCTAGGCGTGGAAGGCAAAATTGTAGAGGTAACCCACGAAGAAGTGCAACAAGTTGCAAATTCTGTTCAGCCAAAAATGGCGTTGATAATGCGAGAACTTATTTCTACTCTGTAAAGGCGCTCTGCGAGCAGACACTCATAAAACAAGTAAAAATTCATAACTTTATTGTACAATAAAAACAATAGAGTTATGATTTACGGTTATATTAGAGTAAGTAGCGACAAGCAGACAGTAGAAAACCAAAGGTTTGAGATTGTTAATTTTTGTGAGAAAAAAGAAGTAGCGATTGATGGTTGGATAGAGGAGACCATTAGTGGAACAAAGTCTTATAACAAGAGGGCATTGGGGCGGTTACTTAAGAGAGTAAAAAAAGACGACCTTATCATTTGTGCAGAGATTTCGCGGCTTGGGCGTAATTTGTTTATGATAATGGAAATCTTAAACATTTGCATGAATAAAGGTTGCAAAGTGTGGTCGATAAAAGACGGATACAGGCTTGGAGAGGACATTCAGAGTAAAGTGTTGGCATTTGCCTTTGGCCTATCGGCAGAAATAGAAAGAAACCTCATCTCGCAAAGAACAAAAGAAGCCCTTAGCAGAAAACGAGCAGAAGGTGTTATTTTAGGAAGAAGATATGGTAGCAAGAACAAAAATCCTAACAAAAAATGCCTAAATAAGATTGATAAAATTAATAAACTCCTAGATAAAGGTTGTTCAATTTCAAAAATTGCAAAAGTAGTGAGAGTGTCTAGAGGTACACTTTATAGATTTTTATTTAGAACGAAAAACGAATTGTTTATAAAAAGACAAAACGAAATATATGGACAAACAAATGAGAATAGTATATATGGGTACACCAGAATTTGCGGTGGAACCATTGAGAAGATTGGTTGAGGGTGGATACAATGTGGTAGGCGTAATTACTATGCCAGACAAACCTGCAGGTAGAGGTTACAACTTGCAACCATCTGCAGTGAAGGTTTATGCTGAGGAAGCAGGACTAAATATTCTTCAACCTGTAAACCTAAAAGATGAAGAGTTTTTGGCAGAATTAAGAGCCCTAAAAGCAGATTTGCAGATAGTAGTAGCATTTAGAATGCTTCCAGAAGTGGTTTGGAATATGCCAGAACTTGGCACTTTCAACCTACACGCTTCCCTACTCCCACAATATAGAGGTGCAGCTCCTATCAACTGGGCAGTAATAAACGGTGAAACAGAAACAGGTGTAACCACATTTTTCCTAAAACACGAAATAGACACAGGCAACATTATTTTGCAAAGAAAAATCTCTATTGAGCCAACAGACAATGTGGGCATAGTGTACGACAAACTAATGAATATAGGTGGAGATTTAGTAATAGAAACCGTGGATAGAATCATCGACGGCAACCTAGAAACCACACCTCAAGACGAAAGCATAGAGCTAAAACCTGCTCCAAAAATCTTTAAAGACACTTGCAAAATAGATTGGAACAAGACTTCTGTGGAAATTCACAATCTTGTGAGAGGTTTGTCGCCATACCCTGCTGCATTTACCATGGTAAAAGACGACAAAGACAGAGAACTAGGCCTAAAAGTATTTGAAACTGAGATACTTGACGAGAAATCTAACCTTCCTGCTGGAACACTTATTTCTGATGGCAAGACACTTAAATTTGCCACTGCAGATGGCGTTTTAAGGCTGATTAAGGTGCAACTTGCTGGTAAGAAGGCGATGATGGCAGAAGATTTATTAAGAGGAACGAATTTAAAATGATAGATAACGAGACTAAAGAGAGAATTTTAGCGGCTGCCAAGATAGAAGAAGTGGTAGGCGACTTTGTAAAATTGCACCGTAGTGGGTCCAATTTAAAGGGGTTGTGTCCTTTTCACGAGGAAAAAACACCTTCTTTTATGGTCTCACCATCAAAAAACATTTGCAAATGCTTTGGTTGTGGCAAAGGTGGTACTCCTGTAAACTTTATAATGGAAAAAGAACACCTTACCTTTCCAGAGGCACTACGCTATTTGGCAGACAAATATCATATCGAGATAAAAGAAAAAGAGCTTACCTCTGAGGAAATGAAGGCTCAGAGCATGCGAGAAAGTATGATGCAAGTGAACAAATTTGCTGCAGAATACTTTGTGAATACTCTTTGGAACACCGATGAAGGCAAATCTGTGGGTCTATCATACCTAAGAAGTCGTGGCATAACAGACGAAATGATTAAGAAATTCAAAATTGGTTATTGCCCAGACAGATACAGCGCCTTTTATGAAGAAGCCGTGAAAAGTGGTTTCGACCCTAAGGTTTTAACTGAAGTGGGTCTATGTACAAAAGGCGAAAAACACACCACAGACCGCTTTAGAGGCAGAGTGATATTCCCTGTGCATAGTATTTCTGGTAGAGAAGTGGCATTTGGCGGTAGAGCGCTGAAAATGGACGAAAAAACTGCCAAATATGTAAACTCTCCAGAGTCTCTTATTTACCACAAAAGTAACGAACTCTACGGCATATATTTTGCAAAAAACGAGATAGTAAAGAAAGACAATGTTTACTTGGTTGAGGGCTACACTGACGTAACATCAATGCATCAATCTGGCATTGAAAACGTGGTAGCATCTTCTGGTACTTCTCTTACATACGGTCAAATAAACATGATTCACCGCTTCACTTCAAACATCACAGTGCTTTACGACGGTGACTCTGCTGGTATCAAGGCCTCTCTAAGAGGTATTGACATGCTTCTTGAGCAAAATATGAACGTAAAAGTACTCCTACTGCCTGACGGAGAAGACCCAGACTCATTTGCTCGTAGCAGAAATGCTTCTGAACTAATGGAGTATATGGAGAAAAATCAGAAGGACTTTATTGCATTTAAGTGCGAACTAGCCCTTGCAGAAGCAGGAGGCGACCCTATCAAGCGTTCAAACTTGATAAACGACATTTTGCGCTCTATCTCTGTAATTCCAGACGAAATTAAACGTTCTGTATATATTCAAGACTGTCAAACACGTTTTGGCATCAAACTAGAAACACTTACTCAAAGTGTAAAAACAATAATAGCAGAGAAAAATCAAAATGCTAAACCACAGGTTTCTATAGAAGACGTTGCACCTAAAAAAGAAGTTCCATACACATATCTTCAAGAAAGAGAACTTCTAAAACATATTATAAACTATGCGCTTGTACCTATTGAATTTGTTACACCAGACGAAGTAATACAAGTACCTGTGGTAGAGTACGTTGCATTTATGAAAGAAAATGGAATTATTTCATTCTCATACGAATTGCATAATAAAATTTGGGATTATATCATAGAAAGTGAAACTCCAGACATAAGAAATGCATTTCTTAACCATTCCGACAAGGAAATACAAGACTATACATTCGCTTTAGTGGAGGATAAATATGAAATACACAAAGAGAATGTAGAAATAACTCCAGACCAACTTTCGTTGAAATTGTCGTCTATTATACCTCAACTTGTGTATGGATTGGAACTTAGAATTGTAGAAGAAAAACTTAAAGAAGTAAAGAATTCAATTGCCATAGCGAGTAAGGTAGCTGGAGCTGACGACCAAATTATTTCACTACTTAAGGAGCAAAGCGAGCTAAACGCTAAAAAGAAGCAAGTGACTGCAGATTTGGCAAATTGTAAATTGAAAAGGTTAGAGGTGTAGTTAGGAGTTAGGAGTTAGGAGTTAGGAGTTGGGAGTTGGGAGTTTTGATTCTCTGACTTTACATTCCTAATTATTTATGTAGTGTAAATAAAAACTCAATACCTCCGCCTTTGCGGTTTTTGGCAGATATACGACCTTGGTGAAATTGGATAGAGTTCTTCACAATAGAAAGACCGAGACCAGTGCCACCAAGTTTCCTTGAACGGCCTTTATCTACACGATAAAAACGGTCGAATATTTTATTTAAGTGTTTACTTTCTACTCCCACTCCATTGTCAGCCACAGAAAGGTAGATATATTCTGAATCTGTTCTGTAACATTCAATAAAAACAGTAGTTCCCACACCTGCATGCAGAATACTATTGTCTATTAAGTTTCTAAAAATAGAATATATTTGAAGTGTATTACCTTTTATTATAAGTTCTTTTGGAAGTTCAGCTTCTATATGCATATTTTTCTCTTCCAAAGCCAAAGATACATCTTGTTTTACCCCTTCTACCACTTCTGTGATATTTATCTCTACCATTTCAAAACTATCAGAAGACTCATCTAATTTATTAAGCATAGATATATCATGTAGAAGACTAGTAAGCCTCACCGCTTGTGCGTGACATCTCTCTATATAGAAAGCTTTCTTCTCCTCATCCATATTAGGATTGTTGATTAGAGTCTCTGTAAAGCCTTGAATACTACTAATAGGGGTCTTAAGCTCATGTGAAACATTCTGAGCCAATTGTCTTTTCAAGATACTTTGTTCTTCTTCTTTTGTAACATCATGAATTGTAACTTCAAAACTCTTATCTGCAAATATCACACAACTTACAACAAAGTGGAAATCGTTTTTAGAAAATCTAACTTCCTTAGTAACAGTATCCTTACTTCCATCCAACTGTTTATTATCTAGAAACTCTACAATATCATAAACCTCTGGCATATCAAAGAATTTTGCAGAATGTTCCACTCTATGATCAGAAATCATATTAAGAAGCTGAATAAAAAGTACATTGGAGCTAATTTCTTTTCTATGTGGAGAAAACACAGCTCGTCCACGTGTAGAGAATTGAAGGTGAGTTCTAAGTTTTTCTCTTTCCATTGACAGAGATTCCCTAGTTTTTTCCCAACGTTTAGAGTTTTCTATTGCAAGGCGACGAGCCAAAATGTAGAATAAAATACTTACTAAAATTGAACTTATTAGAAAAATAAGAATAGACCTTTCTCTAAAGAAATATCCCAAAACAATCCCAGTCATGTATATTATGAAAATACACACGAAATAAGAGAATATTTTTTTATTTAATTTTTTCATAAGCTGCGTTAATTACGGACTACGTCCTTTAACATCTTCACCGTATTCATTCCTAAAATTGGATGTCTAAACTTTGGTGCGATTTCGGCAAGAGGTTCTAGAACAAATAGTCTTTTATGCATTCTCGGGTGTGGCAGAGTGAGTCTCTCGGTAGCAAGTTGCATATTATTGAAATATAGAATATCTATATCAATAACTCTGTCGCTATAGTTTAGGTTTACACTTTTTGTGGTTCGACCAAGTTCTCTTTCTATCTCCTCACACACATCTAAAAGCACATAAACATCAAGTTTTGTATCCAAAGAGAGAGCAATATTTACAAAACTATTTTCAGAAACGAAACCATCTGGTTCTGTCTCATAAAATGAAGAAACGGCAAGCACCTCGCCTGCCCTTTCCTTAAGTATTTCTATAGCTTTGTTTAGGTTTCCAGACTTATCGCCTAGATTGCTTCCCAAACTAAGGTACGCCCTATTTATTTGCGCGTTTTCTTTCAATTTCATCTAAAATAATCTTTCTTAGACGGATAGATTGAGGAGTGATTTCCACATATTCGTCTTCCTTAATATATTCTAGAGCTTCTTCTAGGCTAAATACGATAGGAGGCACAATTTTCGCCTTTTCGTCTGAACCAGAAGCACGCATATTTGTTAGCTTCTTAGATTTTGTTACGTTGATAACAAGGTCGCCTTCTTTTGCGTGCTCACCCACCACTTGACCAGCATAAACCTCATCTTGTGGGAACACAAAGAATTTACCTCTATCTTGAAGTTTGTCAATAGCGTATGCAAATGCTGTACCTGCTTCCATTGCAATCATAGAACCATTTACACGACGAGCGATTTCGCCTTTATATGGAGCGTATTCAATGAAACGGTGAGCTATAACAGCTTCACCTGCAGTAGCAGTAAGTAGGTTGGTACGAAGACCAATAATACCACGAGAAGGAATGTGGAATAGTAAGTGAATACGGTCGTTTTTGCTTTCCATACTTACTATTTCGCCTTTGCGAGCAGAAACAAGTTCAATCACTTTACCAGAAGTTTCCTCAGGTACGTTTACACTAAGTTCTTCGATTGGTTCGCATTTCACGCCGTCGATTTCTTTTATAATAACTTGTGGTTGACCTACTTGCAACTCATAACCCTCACGACGCATAGTTTCGATAAGCACAGAAAGGTGAAGTACACCACGACCATACACGTGCCAAATATCACTAGACTCTTCTTTTTGCACTCTAAGAGCCAAGTTCTTATCTAGCTCTTTGATAAGTCTTTCGTGAATGTGACGAGAAGTAACAAATTTACCTTCTTTACCAAAGAAAGGTGAGTTGTTGATGGTAAACACCATACTCATTGTTGGCT
This sequence comes from Candidatus Enterocola sp., assembly GCA_045633865.1. Taxonomy (GTDB): domain Bacteria; phylum Bacteroidota; class Bacteroidia; order Bacteroidales; family Paludibacteraceae; genus Enterocola. Next base: position 72,701 of record JAZQZD010000006.1, on the reverse strand, counting down.
CGTCGATAGCAATTGGAGGAAGTGGTTCTGCATTTTCCACATCACAGATGCTGTCGCCAATATCAAAACGGTCTAGACCAATGATAGCACAGATTTCGCCAGAAGACACCTCGCTCACTTTTTGTTTGCCGAAGCCTTTAAACACGTTTAATTCTTTGATACGGCATTTGTGAGATGTGCCATCACGATGCGCAATAAGAATATCTGTATTTTCTTTGATAGTGCCGCGGTGAACTCTACCAATAGCAATACGACCTACGTATGAAGAATAATCAAGTGAGGTAATAAGCATTTGTAGAGGGCCTTCTAGTTGTTTTGGAGCAGGGATGTGCTCGATAATCGCATCTAGAAGTGGGAATATATTGTCTGTTTGATTTTTCCAGTCGGTTGACATCCAGTTTTGTTTAGCAGAACCATAAACCACAGGGAAGTCCAATTGTTCTTCTGTAGCATCAAGGCTAAACATTAGATCGAATACTGCTTCGTGTACTTCGTCTGGACGACAGTTTGGTTTATCCACTTTGTTGATAACAACAATAGGTTTTAGACCAATTTCAATGGCTTTTTGAAGCACGAAACGTGTTTGAGGCATAGGGCCTTCAAATGCGTCAACAAGCAGTAACACACCGTCTGCCATATTAAGCACACGTTCTACCTCTCCACCGAAGTCGCTGTGCCCTGGAGTATCAATAATATTGATTTTTGTGCCTTTGTAGTCGATAGACACGTTTTTAGAAACAATAGTTATACCTCTTTCTCTTTCTAAGTCGTTGTTGTCTAGGATTAATTCACCTGCTTTTTCGTGTTCTCTAAAAAGAGCACCTGCCACTAACATTTTATCAACTAAGGTAGTTTTACCATGGTCAACGTGAGCTATAATTGCTATGTTTCTAATGTCTTGCATATCGTTTTATATAAATTTGTGCAAAGGTACAAAAAACTCCTAACTCCTAACTCCTAACTCCTAACTTTTTTCTCATATATTAAGCTACTTTATAAAAAATGTTAAAAAAAATTATCTATTAAACTTTATTTATCTTATGTAGTCTATTTTTGTGCTATGAAACGAATAATAATAAATTTAATTCTTTTGTTGGGCGCAGCAACCTGTCTTGCCCAAAGTTTCAACGTAACTGGTAAGGTTATCGACGGAAACAATCTAAAACCTTTTGAATATGTCGATGTAACTATTTACGACGCTAGTGGAAGCAAAATAATCACAGGCGGATTTACAGATATTGACGGTGAATTTAACATAGATGTGAACAAAGGTAGCTACGTGCTAAAAGTCTCATTTATGGGTTACAAAACAGTGGAAAAAGCATTTACCACTGGCACCGAACAAGAAGTAAAAATTGGTCGTATTACACTTAAAGAAGATGCTAAACGCCTTGAAGAAGTGAGTGTAGTAGGTCAAAAATCTGGCATGAGCCTAGAGATAGACAAAAAAGTGTTCAACGTGGCTCAAACCATTGTGGCAGAGGGAGCCTCAGCTTCAGAACTTCTAGAAAATATACCATCTGTAGAAGTAGATACCGAAGGGAATGTTTCACTTAGAAACAACTCTTCTGTAGAAGTTTGGATAAATGGCAAACCATCTGGACTTTCTGGCACAGACAAAGGCCAAGTACTAGAAATGCTTCCTGCAGAAAGCATTGAAAAAGTGGAACTTATCACCAATCCTTCTGCAAAATACAACCCTGAAGGTTCTGTAGGTATTATCAACCTTGTACTAAAAGAAAACAGAAAAGGAGGCTATTTTGGTAGCGTTTCGCTAGGTGCAAACTATCGTGAAGGCAACCCTTACCCTGGCGGAAACCTTGGACTTAACTTCACATATAGCGACTCAAAATGGGATGTATTCCTAAACGCTTCTGCTAGACACAACATTAGACACAATGAAAACTACAACTTAAGAACATCTTGGAATGAGGCAGGCGACACCACACACCTAAACCAATACAATCATAGACAAAATATGAACACCAATGGTTTCTTAAGAACTGGTTTTACATATCATATCGACTCTAAAAACGACTTTGGCATTAGTGCTATGGGAGCATTTGGCAAAAACGAATCAAATAGCCAAATCTTCTATCACCACCTAAACCAAGCACTAGACACTACCCAAAACAGAGTGAGAACTACAGGCAACGAAGGTTATATGGGCTTCTACAACGTATCTGCAGATTATAAACACGTTTTCAAAAAAGATGCAGAAGAAATCACCGCAAACTTTAGTTATTTTGGAGGTCTTGGCAACAACGATAATAGTTATCACAACTGGAACAAAATAGGTGATGTTATTAGCGAAAAAACAGACTATCAAACATCTTGGAACAATAACAATAACTTCTCTCTTCAAACAGACTACTACAACAAGTTTACCAAAGACTCTAAACTAGAAGTGGGTATTAAAGCTGAATATAAAACTAACGACAGTGAAGACCGTAGTTTTGACGAAAACAAAAATGAAGACCCTACACAATACAACCCATTCAAATACACCGAGCAAATCTATGCAGCTTATGCAAGTTATGGAAACAAATGGAATTGGTTTGGCCTTCAAGTAGGACTTAGAGCAGAAGAAACACTTACCTCTGCCAACGATATTAAAAGGAATTATTTCCAACTATTCCCTTCGGCGTATCTATCGTTCCAACTACCAAAAGACAACGAACTTCAACTAAACTATACCAGAAGAATAAATCGTCCTCGTGGTTGGATTATCAACAATCATGTGGATAGAACCGACCCCACAAATATTAGTTATGGTAACCCATATATCGACCCAGAATACTCAAACAATGTAGAGTTTAACTATCTAAAAACTTGGGAATTTCATACCATTTCTGTGGGAGCATTCTATTCTTACACAGAAAATGTAATTCAAAGGGTGCAAAAGCTAAACGACAACGGCGTAATGGAAAGCACTTGGGACAATATCAACCAATCTCAAAGTGCAGGTATAGACCTAACGGTAAAAAACCGACTTTTCAACAACTATTTAGACCTTACCACCACAGCCACAGCATATTACTATCAACTTGGCGAAAATGCCGATTATAATATTTCAAAAACAGAAACATTCTCTTGGAATGCTAGAATTAATGCCAATGTAAAAATTATAAACAACCTTTCTGCACAAATTACAGGTTATTACAACTCACCTAGATTAGTAGCACAAGGCTCTATGGGACACAGATATGGTATGGATATTGGTTTGAAAGCTAGTTTCCTAGACAAAGCCCTTAACCTTTCGTTTACTGTGAGAGACGTACTAAACTCACGTTCAAAAAGCACAAGAGAAACTTGGGGCGACAATTTCTATCAAGAAAATGGCAATATCTCATCTGGCAGAAGCTACCGTCTTACCCTATCATACAACTTTGGCAACATGGGACGTAAACGTCCACCAAAAGGCGCTCAAGGAATGGAACAAGGTGGCGACATGGGTGGCATGGACGGCATGGGCGGAGATATGATGGGAGTTTTTTAAAGAGTTAGGAGTTAGGAATTTTGCGAGTAAGCGAGAGCAGAGTCAAACTTGTTTGAACTATGCCGAGCGGGAGCAAAATCATGAGCGAAGCGAATAATTAAAATAAATATAAAACATGAAAAAGTTATTAGTACTTGGTATTGCATTAATTGCAGCGGGAGCAATGTTTGCTCAAGAGAGATCGTTGTCTGGAGCTGTTCCAGAAATTAAAACTGCACTTGGAGACGATAAAGATTTAGTAAATCTGTACACAATTACACTTCCATATTCTGCAGAAAACATTAAAACAGCCCTTCACGCAAGATTGAAAACAGAAGGCATTAAAGGCAAAAAAGGTAAACACAATTTTTACGGATTTAAAGGTGTGAAATATACACTTCTATGGGACAACACTTGCGATATCTATGTTTCTATCACAGGAAATAAAGAATCTGGCAATGTAAATCTTATTATTTCACAAGGTTACGACAACTACATCGACCCATATCAAGACACTATCACCACACAAAAAGCATTCAAGTGGCTTAGAGGTGTAGATAGAGTGGTTTATGAATATGTCCACAATCAAACTTTAGCTACTCACCAAAAAGAACAAAAAGACATAGAAAAAGCACTTTCTAAACTAGAATCTGAACAAAAGAAACTAGAATCAAAGATTAAGAAAGTAGAAAATAAACAACGCAAACTAGAAGCTACAAGAACTGTTGTTGACGAAAATGACCTAAATGTAGATTCTAAAAAAATTGCTAAAGAACAAGAACTTGCACTTGACCTACAAAATGAATATCTTGAGTTGAACAACGAGTTGAAATCTTTAACAATAAAAATAAGAGACACTAAAGAAGATTTAAACAAAAAGAAAAAAGCAATAGCAGAGTTTAAACACAATAAAAAATAGTTTATGACTCCACTTCTAGAACTTTATAAACAATATACAGGGTGCACTGCAGATTCACTGCAGTGCATTGCTGGTTCTGGGTCGAACAGGATTTATTATAGGATGCAGGGGACTTCGGGAACTTCGGTATCCTCTGGCACTTCGACAGGCTCAGTGACCGAGGGAACCGAAAGTATAATCGGCGTGTACGGAAGCCAAGTAAAAGAAAACAAAGCATTCATAGAAATTTGCAAAATATTCAACGAATGTGGCATTCCTGCACCAAAGGTGCTGGCAGTGAGCGAAGACTTTCAGTATTACCTAACTAGCGACCTTGGCGACGAATCGCTATTCTTCAACCACATTGCCAAAGGGTTCGATGAGGGATGCGTGGCTTTGCTTCACAAAACAGTAGCAATGCTACCAAAAATACAATTTGAGGTAGGCAAAAAGCTAGACTTTTCTATTTGCTACCCTGTGGCAGAGTTCGACGAGAGAGGCATACGTTGGGATTTAAACTACTTTAAATACAATTTCCTAAAACTTAGCCCAATAGAGTTCGACGAAGCACTTCTAGAAGATTGTTTCGACCATTTGGTGAACATACTTCTTTGCGATAGCGGAGATACTTTCCTTTATAGAGATTTTCAGTCTCGCAACGTAATGATAAAGGATGGTGAGCCTTGCTTTATCGATTTCCAAGGAGGCAGAAAAGGGCCTATCTACTACGACTTGGTTTCATTTGTTTACCAAGCAAAAGCAGGCATTCCTGCCCAAATAAGAGAAGAACTTATTGCCACATACCTAGAAAACCTAAAAGCATACACAGAAGTAGATGAAAAAGACTTTAGAGAAAAACTAATGCTTTTTGCACTATTTAGAAACTTGCAAGTGCTTGGTGCATACGGATATAGAGGACTAATAGAAGGCAAAGCACACTTTATAAGCAGCATTCCGTTTGCTATTAAAAACCTAAAGAGTTTGCTTGCAGAGTGTGAGTTTACGGGTATTGATTATCTTGTATCTCTACTAAACCAGCTAATTGAATATCACACAGACAAAACAGAAGATGAGATAGACTCAAACAAACTTTGTGTAGATATTTATAGTTTCTCATATAAAAAAGGTATTCCAGCAGACTATTCTGGCAATGGTGGTGGTTTTGTGTTCGACTGCCGTGCTGTGCACAATCCTGGCAGATACAAAGAATACAAACAACTTACAGGACTAGACAAAGGTGTGATAGACTTCCTAGAAGAAGACGGCGAAATGCTCACATTTATGGACAGCGTATATGCACTTGCCGACGCTTCTGTGGCTCGCTATTTGGAGAGAGGTTTTACTCACTTGCAGTTTAGCTTTGGTTGCACAGGAGGTCAACATAGGTCTGTGTATGGAGCAGAACACCTAGCGCAACACCTTTCAGAAAAATTTGGCGTGCAAATTCGCCTTACACATCGTGAACAAAAGATAAAAAGAATAATAAAGTGAACGCATTTATATTTGCCGCAGGACTAGGCACTCGCCTAAAACCACTCACAGACACCATGCCTAAAGCACTTGTACCTGTGGGAGGTAAACCACTGCTTGCACACGTAATAGAAAAACTTAAAGCTGCAGGCTGCAAAAAGATAGTAATAAACATTCACCACTTCGGTGATATGATAATAGACTATGTAAAAAGTCAAAACAACTTTGGAATAGAGATACTTTTCTCTGACGAGAGACAAATGCTCCTAGAAACTGGCGGTGCCATAAAACACGCAATAGATTTGCTTGGCGATGAGCCTTTCCTTATTCACAACGTGGATATTTTGTCTAATGTAGATTTAAAAGCACTTATTGCAGCACATAGCGAGGCAGACTCTGCTGCCACACTGCTTGTGAGCAAAAGAAACAGCACTCGTGCATTGCTTTTTAGTCCTGAAGGTAACCTAACAGCATGGACAAACAAAACCACAGGCGAAGTGAAAACCCCATACTCAGACATAGATATTAGCAATCTAAATGAGTTTGCCTTTAGCGGTATTCATATTTTCTCCCCTCGCCTATTTAAATATTTTGGCGCATATCCAGAGAAATTCTCTATCATAGATTTCTATCTAAACACCTGCAAAGACGAAAACATAAAAGCCTACACCCAAGAGGGACTTCAACTACTCGACGTAGGGAAATTAGACTCATTAGAGAGAGCGGAAAAGTTTATACAATAAAAAAAGCAGACTTAACAGTCTGCTTTTTTATTCTTATATCTTCTGTAGAATCCGTAGGCAAAGGCAAACGGCAACAGCCATAGAGTAGAACCGAGAGGGGTCAAAGACTCACCACCTCCACATGCTTCCATACAATATTTATAATAAATCAAATTGTCTTGAGATACTCCCTCATCTAGCAACTGTAGTTTACAACAATCTTGACAAGCGCCTTGCTCGCCTTTTGCAGTACATTCTTGTCCCCAAGGGTTGTTACCTGTTTGAAGTTGTATGTTGACGTTAGTAATTTTTACACCCAAATGCATTGAGATGTCGTCATTTGAATCTTCATAAAGCTCATTTGCAAAACTAAATGGCAAACTAGGTAAAGTAACAGCAAAAACGGCAGTTACTAAACTTAAAAGTAGAAATAATATATATAATCTTAATTTCATCTTTTCTAAATTAATTTAATTTTATTTTTTCTACTCTATTTGCCTTATCTCCAATTACACTTATGGTGTAAACTCCTGTTGCTACAGGAAGATTTAGTTGTACATATTGACCAGATACATTATATACTTGATGACGACCAGATACATCTGATACAATCACTTGCATAAGTTCTACATCTGAGCTAGCTGAAACAACTACTGAATTGCCTTGAGTGAAGATGTCTATACCTGCTGCTGAAGATTGTCCGTCTTCTACTTCTGTAGAAACATCATCTCCAGGACGTTCTTCCTCTTGTTCTTGTAGCATTAGATAGAAACGACCTTCACACAGACCTATAGGTAAATCTTCTACAGTATATTTTAATCCTTCAGATAAATTACATTGTTTTCCTGTATATCTATCTTCCAAGATAATATCAGATTGCAATGAGGTTCTCTTTAAACTAAATGTAAAACTTTGATCTTCAGCGCTTACATTTATACCCAATGGAATTGGTTCAGAAATAGTAGGAATTACTAAACCAGACAATCTCTTATTGTAACGCATAGCATACAAATCTGGTAGCGAAGGTTCCATTGTGTTAAATATCTTAGTTGCATCAACTGAATAGTTTAATGCATCTTCTTTAAGAGGATCGTAGCAAATATAAATTTCACTAGCAGAAGATGCAGTCTTATTGCGCAACTCTATTCTAAATGATTCTGTGTCAACAGATGCACTTCTATGACCAGTCTCTGTGGTTTGGAACCAACTTCTTTCGATATTTATTGTTTGTTTTCCTACTAAAGTCTTTGGAATAATAAAACTATGTTGAGCCATAATAGATTTATCATCATCACCTAAAACAACAAATCCTTTATCTTCATAATTGTAATATTGAATTTCAATACCACCTAGACCAGCTTTTAATTCTTGAGCATCAATATTAGCAGGATATGAGTTGTTTAATATAACAAGTTCATCTTTTGCAATATCAGCACCTAAGGTATATGTTGGCAAAGAAGCTTCGTTGTAGAAACGGCCTTTAAATGAATATGTATGAGGAGCATTTCCATCATATGGTACTCCTTCTGCCGTTGGGAACAATTCGTTATACACTTCTGCAGGAAGTTTTTCAAACTTCATACCAAACAAATCTAGATTTCGTCCATATTGGTTTGGAATACGAATTGCAAATGCTTTTTCATGTGTTACTAAACTATCCAACTCTGGGAATGATTCATTCCACATTGCCTCCATTTCATGTGTTTCAGGATTTTCCTTTATCTCTGCTCTATGCATATACACATGAGGAAGGTCGTTTAGGAAATAATCTCCAGAAACCACATCACGAGCTTTTCCGTCATCGCCCCATGGTTTTACTACAGGACCAACAAGCAACCAATCGTGTCTGCGAGCAATAAATTCTTGCTCTACTTCGGTGTAACGTTCCAAACCTTCTTTATTTAGTTCTTCTACACCCACAAGTGCAGCACCATATTCCATATAAATTTTGTTGGCTACTTTGGTTGCCTTATCGTTACTACCGGCATTTACTCTTTCTTCATGTCTATCTGTGGTAAAGCCATCTACTGTACTGATTCCATCTGGCAATATTGGATAATTTGTGATACCAGATGGTGGAGTCACATAATTTTCTGATTCTTTATTTGGAATAATTACAGTTAAATCCTCTGTTAGAGCATCTAAACAAGTAACTAGAGTACCATCAGTTTTATACCAGTTGTTGCGGTTGTCCCAGTCTGTAGAAGCACTACCATTCCAAACAATAGTATCAACAGGCATAGCATTACGTTGTTGGAAAGCACCCACTGTCCACGCACCTGGTATAGATTCTATTTTTGCTTTATGGTGTCCTCGAATAGGAATTCGTAAAATAAAGTAATTATCTATAGCAGGTACTACTTCTAAGAATATTTCGTAAGTGATATCATCTTCTACCTCATCTGCTGGACGTGCGAAAGTAACATAAACCGGAACATTGTCTAAATTACCACTTTCAGTTTCTAGAGAAGTAATAGCATTACCATTTGCATCTGTTAAACCAAACGATTTTCTTAATTTTTCATCCACATTTTGTGAAGTTAATGCATTACCATTTTTATCCACTAACGTTAGATTAATAACTTGTTGTTTTGACAGGTCCAACGAAGAAATATGTACATCTGTGGTTTGAGAACCAACCAAAGGAGAGGTGTATAGATTTATCACACCAGGTTCTATGTAAATATTGTCGTATGGGTTTAGCGATTCGTTGCTATTATCTACCACCACCTGCGGACGGGCAGAATAAAGTCCATTGTCAGGATTTAACCTATCGTTGTATAGTTCTCCTGCTCCTTGTAAAGATACATCGTCTGTAATAACTGTACCGATATTCATTTCTCCACCTAAAACAACCAATGAACCTGGGTTGGTAGGAGAGGTTTTGCATACTTGGGTAGAGACTTCTTGATACAAGTTAAATGTTTCGTTATCACCAGTACAGAACATTCCTATCTCAAAGTTTGAAGAGGAATGGTCTTCTTTTTTATCATACTCACTCCAGAAGTTGTTGTAACTGAAACAAGCACACCAATCTGCCATTATTTTTGCCTCTGCCTCAGTCTTACCTTGTTTGTAAATAATTTCACCTATACCTTGTAAATAATATTTAATAGCATTTACTGGGTCGCTCGCTTGTTTTTTCGTATCATATCTATTATTCCCTATAATATCATCGTCGTAAGAATAACAGTTGTTGTATTTAAAACGAATTGTAGTAGGAACGAAGTTATCCATATTATCTTTGGTAACTATCTGTTTACTTTCCTTATCTGCACCACCTAAACGGAAGAAGTCAAAGTTTATGTAACTAGCATCCGCTGCATCGTTGTCTTGAATAAAGAATGTGTTATAGTAAATACCAATGTTTTTAAGTGGGAACTTACTTTCTGCATCATCTACTGTAACTAAACGAATATTTGCTACAGTTCTATTACCTTGATTGAATTCATCCACTACCACAGAGTTTGCATTCCAGAACACGTTGTTCATAATAAGCAAACCTTGACAACCTTGAATAAAGAATGATGTTGCCAATGTTCCTTCTGAGTTGTTGCGTAGGAACTTAATGTTTGTACTATTTATCATCTTAATAGTACCACCCCAGTCCACAACATCTTCTGCAACCTCTTTACTTGCTTGTTTGAAATCAAATTTGGTATAGAATTCGTTGTTTTCAATATGCACTCCATCTACACCTGATAAGTGAATACAGTTTCTACCAAACGATTCTACAAAACAGTTTTTAATAGTAACATTGATTGTAGCATCTACTTTGGCTTCATTTGGTAATGGTATTTTATTAAAATCTTCTTCTAATCCTTCTCTGTTATACCTTCCCATGCCATTATCAATATCAAGGGCATTATCTAATAGAGTTTCGTCGCTAACAATATCCAAGTTGTTCAGCTCTATGTTTTTGCTACGGCGAATAACAGGGTGAACTAGTACAGCACGATTACCTTTTGGGTCTGCTGTGCGTACAATAAGTGGCTGTCCACCTTCTTTATTGATATTGCGGAAGAAAATTGCAGGAGCTTCTGATACATTACCACCAGAAGAACCTACCTTTTCAGTACCTCTGTAATATTCAGGACCATAGTGAACCAACATTACAACTGGCACTTTAAATGTAATCTCATCTTCTTTTAATGTGCCATAGTATTTTGTTGTTGCATCACAAATTTCACTTCTTGTTTTTAATACTGCAAATGCTTGTTCAAAAGAATCGAATACATAGTTACAAAGGTCGTTTTCTACAAATTGATTGATATGTACATACACCGTGTCTGGGAATGTTGGGAATGTGCAATCTAAGTCTTTATAGTTGTTGCCACAAACACCTGTGTAAGTAGTTTGATAACAATCGTAATAGTTTGCCTCTGATGATGGTTTAGTTAGTTTTGTTAATGGTTTGGTTTTGTCATAGTTTATACTATGTGTTTGGTCCCATCTATCATCCCAGTTGTTTGAACCATTTTCCGCGATTCTAACCCAGTCGTATCTAGTATATTCTGCTGGGATATATGCAAAATAAAGACCACCACATTTGTCGGCAGATACCCAACCACTACTACCCTTATCATTGAAGTAATATACTGCAAAACGAGCTTTGTGTGTTTCCCAATCGTTGCCATCTTCTACTTTTGGGTCTAAGTAAACAACATTTGCTTTATCAAGTTCACCACCAATATAGATTTGATTGGTGTTTTTATCAAAATAGAAGTCGTAGATACCGTCTTCTAGGACTATGTTGCCATCATTGTCTCTAGTAGATGGCACCGGAGAATCTATTTTTACTTCACCATAAAACTCATCACCACAAGGGGTTTTCTTTACTATCTTAACAGCATCTGATGCCTTAGAAATTTCTTGTCCCAATAGAAGCAATTCATAATCATTTTCATTACTTGCTTCCAACTCAATTCCATTGGTCCAATCACCTTTGACGCCCATAAGGACGTATTTTATAGAAGATGGTGAAGGAGTAATATATATTTCTCCTGCTTTATAATAGAAGTCATAAGTTCCATCTGGTAATTTTATATTATTGCTACCACCACCTGTGACCTTTGCTGAACATGGAGAATCTTTTACAGTCGCATAATATCCTACACTATTACCATCACTATCAACTAATACTACTTTTACAGCATCCTTAGAATTAGAAATCTGTTGATTCAACAGCATGAATTCTCCCGCATTATCTGGATTAGGCACAAAAGCTATTCCTTTTGACCAATCACCTTTGACGCCCATAAGAGTATAAGTAATTTGAGTCGAAAGGCGATTCATTCTTACCAACGGATTTCCTGCAAAGGTAACACTACCTGATAAATTGGAAGTTATTGAAATTATATCAGTACGAGGAGTTTCTCCAAATCTACCACTCATCTTTTCACTTCTACCATTCCAAACTTCATCAGCTCCAAAAAAGCAAAATTCTGTACAGCCGTCCCATTTAGGCATCTCTACTAGATAAAGATTATCATAACCTTGTACTAGATTCATTTCATATCCTTGAGACCAACCAGAATGTCCTATCATTAATTGAACTACCTGTTGTTTTTGTATTTCAGGATACCCTGTTGCATCAAAATAAATCTTAGTTTTATTTGCAACATTCGCAGCACCCGCAGTGAAAGTTGTTAGGCAGAAAAAGAATACTGCTAAAACACTTAATATTTTATTTATCATTGTTTTCATAATCATCTTCCCTCCTCATTAATAAATTGCCCATAAATATTTTAGACCTTCTGCTTCACCATACACGTCGTGTATGTGAACGTAATATTTACCCACAGGAAATTTCTGCGGATCTGAAATATCAAGTGTAAAACTAGAAGGAGCATCGTCGAAACTGTTATAGAATATACGTGTATTCAAATCGAAACTACCGTTAGCCTCGTTGTAACCATGTTCTGGGAACACACCTACAGAAGCAATTCTACCATTGGTTTGTAAAGTGTATTGACTTTGCTGTGGATACAATTTTTCAAACTTCAATATTGTAAATATTGCATCATCCTGACAACCTATACCTACTTTGTAAGAAGCAAACTTAGTTACATAGGTATTATTTTGCCAAAGTCCTCCTTTACAACCATCATTATGTTTCACACTTACTGCAAAACGAATATTCAAATCGTCCTTAATATCTGTTTGCGCCCAAGAAATCCAACCCAATTTATCTAGTTGACATGAATACCAACCATCTTCCTCTTTTTTCATTTCTTTTGTGGTCAAACCTACTATATCACTAATCAAACCACGTTCCGTGGTAGCATACAATTTAACATCATTTATCTGTTGTGCACCCAAAGGTTTAAATCTTACAACTACATATGGATCTTTCTTCGCTTGGTCGTGGTATGCTGTATAAAATTCCAAGTCGTATGGCATTAAAAATTCACCATCACCACAGCCAATATTTGTAGAACCACTATTAATATTTTCCAAACCACAAATACTACCTACTTTAGTTGTAGCTATTACTTCTGCTCTAGCCTCATTCTTGTAGTTATCAGACAATGTAAGTACAAAAGTATATTGAGTAGAATGCTCCAAACCTCCTAAGTCATAAACAGATGCCCTTGGATTTGCCAATTCTATAGTTTTTGGTTCCCCTCTAGGCGTTCTATATTGTAACACTGCCTCTGTAGGCACAAACCCTGGGTCTGACCATTCCAATTTTACTGTATGTTGAGTAATATGAGTAACTGCAAGATCGAAAACAATATCACAGTATTGGGTTGCCAATGTTCCATCTGAATTCAATCTAAACAACCCCACCGCATTAACCTCTTGTCCTTCAACCTTTCTTTTGGTTTCCAATCTAAATTCTTCATTATAATTTATTGATGAAAAAGTAAATGTTAACTTACCTGTATTTTTATCTATATTTCTACAAGTAATTCTTTCTTCATCATTGATTAGTGTATAAGATGTAAGATTATCATCAAAACCATTGCCAAAATCTAATATCGTAAGAGTAACAGTGTTGTTTGATACACTTACTTCTGGGAATGTTAAACACAACACTACCTCTGGTTTATAATCTATAATAGAGGTTGTTGCTAAATAATTTCCTTGTTCATCGTACGCACGTATTTGGAAGGAATGCATCACTCCAGACTCCAAATGGGTAATAGTATTGGAAGTTTCACTAGTCGTAGCAAACACTTTGTTATGCTCTATACCAAAAATAGTATATAAATATCTACCATCTTCACTATAAGGTTCCCAATTTAATGTAACTGATTGAGATTTCTTATTTGTAAGTGCAGGGTCTTTCCATTTTAATCCGTATGTGTAAGAATAAGGAGTTGCACATTCTTCTGATGCAACGCCAACAAAGTTTTGACCTTCTTCTTTTATATGCACACGAGTTTTTTGTGTACTCCCATCAGATAATTTTTTCTCCACTTCTATTGCGAAGGTATAGTTTATACTACCAGACATATCTAACCCATACAATGTACAGCTATAAGTTGTTTGAGCTGTAGGGTCTTCTTTTTCAGGAGTTTGACCTGCTGGAGTATCTTGCTTAAACTCACAAGGGTCTGTAGCATAAATTCTTTTTACCGCAAACTCTGTAGATTCACCATCATTATTCTCATAACGATAAACATAGAAAATATCATTTCTTTCAACTGGCGCATATTGCCATGTCAAAGTAACAATATTATCTGCATCTTTTTGATACTTAAGATTTTTGAAGTCATTATTAACTTCGCATTCATTTTGCGCTATCACATAGAAAGAAGCAAAAATGAAAGATAATAAAAGTAGTAATTTTCGCATATTTTGTATTTTTTTATTTGCTATAAATCCAGAGTGCAAAATTACAAAAATGTTACAGTATATGCAAACGATTGAAAATATTTTTTATTAGAAAATAAGAACACCCTCTCAAAAGTACCTGAGAGGGCGCTATAAAAGTATTACTATGAGTGTAATTTTAAAGAAGTGGATTTTAGGCGTCGCGAAGTCTGAGAAACCGGAGTGTACAAGTAGTACTCGAGGATTTCGAAGACGAGAGCCCTTTAAAATGCCTCTCAATGATGGTGGTGAGGTTTATGTAGCTTCTTCTCAATCCACTTCCCCTCCAACTCCCAACTATTTAGCAGCCAACCGCCACAGTTTGGGCAAAATTCGGTTACGCCACAGTCGCGACACATATCAAAACGGCGTCCACAATGGTCACAAGTATATTGAGTAGATTGCATTATGCGTCCAGCAAGCGACACCCCGCACACTTTGCACTTTACATCGCTATCTTCAGGTCTTTTAATAAGACTATTTAGCATCGGAGTTTTATACACCGGACGCTCTCCGTATGGAGCTTTAAGTTCTTTTTCTTCAGACATATTATTTAATTTTACGTTTTCTCAACCATTCAGACATAAATCTATCGTAAATGATATAACCATTTTCAGATTTATATACAATCTCGTTTTCTTCTAGTTTTGTAAGCGAGGCACTCACACTGCTAGCTCCTGTTAGTTTATATTTTGAGATAAACTCCCCTGCATAAATTTCCTTCACACATCCCTCGCTGGCAATAGCTTCTATCAAACGCACATTGCTTGCTGTGCATGAATTCAACAAATCTATGTAAGAATATGAATATTCAGAAACTACCTGATTTATAGCAAATTCCACACTTTCTAAGTTTACTTCTTCGCCATATCCGTAAAGTCGATTGAGCAAGTTTTGAAGATACCAAGTATGCCCCTCAAACCTATCATACATTGCATTAAATGTATCTTCGGAGATTTTTAAATTCTTTTTGGCAAAATTTTCTATAGCAAAATTTGCATATTCTTGTCTTTCAATCTCACCTATATTAAGTATTTGTGTACTTTGATAAAAAGGTCGTGTAGAAGATGTAAACATTTTTTGCATAATATGCTTTTTACTTCCTGCAAAAACAAAGTTTACATTTGGCAAAAACTGAATATACGAACGAAGCAACGCCTCCACTCCTTTTTCTGGATACTCAGTAATCTGCTGAAACTCATCTATTGCTATATAGCAGCGTTTTTCTGAAGAAGCTAGATAATTGAACACTTCTTTTAGTGTACTTTCCTCATTGGCAGATGTAATATCTATTGAAGTTTGAGGCAAACCTGTTAGTTCGTCGAATGTAAACACTGGACGAATACTACGTATAAACTTACCTATACGTGAAAGTGCCTTTTGAGGAGCAGAATCTAGTTTTCCTAATACTGTTTCTGCGAAAAGTTTAACAAAATCACCCAAATTTTGAGTTGACAAAATATCCATGTAGAGGGTAATAATCTCAGAATTCTCTTCCTTTATATTATAAAAAGAGTGATGAATAAGACCTGTCTTACCCATACGACGAGGAGCTATAAGAGTAATATTTCTACCGTTGTGAAGTGCACTAATTATAGTTCTAGTCTCGTTTTTTCTATCACAGAAAAACTCCGGACTATGGTAACCTGAAATCAAAAAAGGATTATTTGTTCTCATATTTCACATTTTACGTTACGTAATTTACGTAATGCAAAAGTAATGATTAAAAATTAAGTTTCCAAAAGATTTAAAAACAAATTTCGTAAATTACGTAACGTAAATTACGAAATTTATAAAACCGTTTTCTAAATATTCAATTTTAGCGAGTCATAAGAGTGCATTTTAGAGGAGGGATTTTTAGGATTGATTTCATTTTGCTAATTTATTAATATTTTTAAGAATATAGTAGTTTTCTCATGAGTTTAAGTTTTACCGAGCACAAAACTACAAAAAAAATAGCCTACAATCAAAAAAACTGCAGGCCAAGATTTTAATTTATTTCTACACCAAATGTTATACTTGGGATTGGGTCGGTAAACCAACCTGTATCTACTCTAAAACCACCTGTGCGTGCTTCGGCAAATGCGTGCCAAGATACTAATAGATAAGCATTTGCTTTATAACTAATTCTATATTTTGCACCCAAACCTATATCGAAATAGTTTGCATCGTATTCAGTACCACCATATTCAGAGCTCCAGTGGTGTTCATATTGATAACCCGCATAAACAAACATATTAAACTTTGGGAAACGGGTACCATTGAAAATGTCAAAAGTAGTACCAACTCTCACACCTAATGTGTGTTCACCTGCATCGTATGTACTATTTATATAACCATAGTAACTATAAAGTGGTGCCACTGCTACTTTCCAACGTGGAAAAAGTTTGTAACCTACCTCTGGCATAAGCAACACATTGAATTGGTATGAATCTAGGTGAAAACCAAAGTTACCACCGTATGTAATGTTGCTAAGTTTAAAGAAACTTTGCTTTTTAGTTGTTGTAGTAGTGGTTTGAGCAGCAGACTCTGCGCCTGTTTCTTGCGCCCACAAAGTAGTTGGAAGCAATAAAGACATAGCTACAACTAGCCATAAAATTAATTTATTCTCTTTCATAATATTTGATTTTTCGGTTGATTTTGGTTCTGCTAAAATATTAAATATTTGTTAAATCCACATTACTTTTTTCTAAAAATATTACTTTTGTACACCGAAAACTTGTCAACAACTTAAAATGAAAAAGATTATTATACTTTTTACCTCTATATTATTACTTACAGCACCTGTTTTAGCAAAGAAAAACGATGATGTAATGCTTACTACTACATTTCTTGTGGTAATGCCAAAGGCAAAATCGGCTGAGGTTACTAAAACTCTTAAGAAGCAAGCTGGCGTAAAGAAAGTGGAAACCAACTTAAAAAACCAAACAGTGGTGGTAACTTTCTCTGCAGAAGAGAATACAGTTTCAAACCTTTTGAAGCAATTTAAGCAAATGGGAGTAACTGCCGCAGCTATGGAAACAGGCTGTTTTGGCAGTAAAGAAGGCTGTATTAATGCCATAAAACCCGAAAACACCATGAGGTAAACAAGATTTTGGAAGATATTTTTAAAAATATTTCGTTTTTTTACTCAAAAATTTTGGTAGTTTAAAATTTTGTCTTACCTTTGCAACCGCAAAAGCGATGGTGCCATAGCTCAGTTGGTAGAGCAAAGGACTGAAAATCCTTGTGTCCCCGGTTCGATTCCTGGTGGCACCACAAAAAAAGAGAGGTTCGTTGAACCTCTCTTTTTTGTGTGCATACCCTTCGACAAGCTCAGGGACCGTCCGCCGACACGAGTGTCTGTACCTAACGGCAGAAAAAAAGCGTTGCCCTCATCTTGAAAACAAGGGCAACGCAGAAAACAACCTTTAAAATAATTCTTACCTTAAATCGAAGAACTTCACTACCTTTCTACTCATCGGCGGACATTGCAGGCTTGCAATGAGTTCTACAGACTCAAATTTAATATCTGGTGCAACACGCACTTTACTACGGAAAATATCTTTAATTTGTTTTACAAATGCATCTGAACGATTTTCGCTACCAATGCGAATTTGTATTTGGTCTGTACCTAGAGAGTTGGTAAATACTTCTACTATGTAGTTTTGTACATCTGAGATATTGTCTAATATATCAAAAAGGATAGGTGGATAGATTGTAGTGCCTTTAAACTTAATCATTTGACCTTTTCTACCCAACACAGAACTCAATCTTGCACTATTTCTACCGCATTTACATGGCTGAGCAAAACGAATACACATATCCCCTGTTTTGAAACGAACAAGTGGCATGGCTTCTACACCAATGGTTGTAATTGTTACCTCACCTACTTCTCCGTCTTTTACTGGGTTGTTGTTTTCGTCTAGAAGTTCTACTATAATTAAATCTGAAGGGATATGTCCTCCGTTGTGGGCTTCACATTCTGTAAATGAGGTTTGCATTTCGGTAGATGCATAAGTAGAATATAGCTCTAGCGAAGGCCATTTTTCGTTTATACGTTTGCCTAATGTGGTAAGTTCACCATCGGGAGTGCGAAGTGCCTCGCCTATGCAAACTGCTTTTTTAAGGCAAGAATTGTTGTAATCGATATTGTTGTTTTCTGCAAACTCTATCATCTTCATTAAAAAAGATGGCACCACCATACAAACAGTAGATTTCACTCTATTGATAGTATCCCATTGAAGTTCTGGAATGCCATTGCCCACACGCACTACTCCACAACCTAGCTCTCTTGCTCCCATAAAGTATGCAAGGCCTGCCATAAAACGACGGTCGATGGTAGTCATTAGTTGCATTACGTCTTCTTTCTTAAAACCTGCAATAGAAAATGAACTTGCTTCGTTGTATGCCAAACGTTGAAGGTCGTTTTCTGTAAGGGCGAATGTAACAGGATTGCCCAGTGTGCCAGAAGTGGTAACATAATCAATCACATCAACAGGGGCTGCACACAAGAAATCGTCGTTGTAAAACTGTAAATCTTGTTTTGAGGTGGTTGGAAGTTTTTGTAAATCTTCTATTGTGTTTATTTGAGACACATCTATATTATGTTCATTGAACATTCTTTTATAAAAAGCCGAATGTTCTGCCACGTAACTCAATGTTTCTCTCAATCTTTCTTCTTGAAAGGCTTTTATCTCCTCTACACTCTTATAATGAAGGCTTCTATCTTTTATCATCTTTTTGCTTTGTTAGTATATATAATGTTTCTGAGCTACCTTTATCGCAAATATGAATTTTAATTTTCAAGTTGTTTTCCTCTGCAAAGTCTCTCATCCATTTTTCACTCACAAAAACAAGTTCCGTAGAGGTCCTATTAAATTTAATGATACGAGTAGACCACAATTCTGTTCTTTTTATCTTCTTATGTTTTTCTGTTTGGCTCACATCTCCATCTCGCACTAGTATCATTCCACCCTCATTTAGGCTTGCCACAGACCTTAGAAGAATACTACGTTGCGACTCCATATCTACATAGTGCAGGCTGTCGTTGAAGAGTATTGCATCAGCTTTTGGTATATCTACTGTTCTACTATCAGCACACAAAAACTTAATATTCCTATTTTTGCACAAGAAAGAATTGTTGCAAAAATCTATTTTATCATTGTCGTAATCTATACCCAATACATTTCTCTCTGCCGACAAAAGTGCCAACATAAACGACATTTGGCCATATCCGCAACCAATATCAACAATAGAAGCATTGCGTGGAATAAGTCTATCCCAAAGGTCGTAATATCCATCCAAACGGCATTTTATTCTCATATACCATTCTAGCATTGGACCTTTGTAGATATAATTGTTTATCAATACTCCCTTGAAATAAGTATCTTTTGTATTGCTCCACTCTTGATAGTACAATCTGTATTGTTCTTTGTACCACTTACGATACATTTTGGCTTGCTCTTGATATGTGGTTCCAAACGATTTGTCGCCATATTCTATTCGCTTCATAGCACGAACAGCCATTGTGCCTTTTTTAATACGGAATGCTTGGCCTTTTGACAACACTTGCCCTGTGCCATATATCAACATTGGCAGTATATCTAGTTTAAGTAGGTCTGCCAAATAGAATGCACCTTTGTGGAAACGCTGTATTGAGCAATCGGCAGAACGTGTTCCTTCTGGGAAGACCATTATAGAATAGCCCTCTGCTACACGCTCTTTAAGCTGTTCTTCAAGATTTTCGTATCCATTTCCTGCACTAAAGAAGTCGGCATATCTCACTATCCAGCCAAATATTGGCGACTGCCAAACATAATGCTTGGTCATCATTACCAATTTTGGAGTGGTAGAAAGCATCAACAATATATCTACAAACGACTGATGGTTTGCAATGATTACTGCAGGTTTCTTGAATGTTTCGCCAAATGGGTTTTCTCTTACTATTTTTACATTTACGGTATAAAGATAGAAGCGTATTATCCAATAAATCATCTTGTGCACCGCTAGTTTCTTCTTAGCTCTCTTTATTGGCAACAATAATATTGGCACTGTATAAAGGTGCAAGAATATACAAGCACACAAGAAGTAAAGGAAACAATATAGCGTGGTGAGAATGCTCACAAATGTAAATGGCACTCCCCCTTTGCTACTATGATTTGTAATGAGAAGTCTAAACAGCATAGGCTGCACTGTGTACGATACCAATACCACAATACCTAGACCCAAAACTGATATTAATGCAATAGATTTAAGCGCTGGGTGCTGTGCAAAAATAAGCACACCCATACCTACAATAGCAGTAAATGCGGAGAAGAATATTGCAATTTTGTGTGCGCCAAACACTTTTTTGCCGTTTTTATATTCTTGAAGCAAGCCGTCCATTGTAAATATACTAAAGTCGTCGCCTATACCAAAGATAAATGTGGCAAGAATTACATTTACAATATTGAACTTAATGTCTAGTATAGCCATTAGTCCGAGTATTATTACCCAACTTATTGCCATTGGCAAGAATGTAAGCAGAGTAAGTTCCAAACGGCCATAAGAAATAAAAAGTGTAATGAAGACCAAAAGCGAAGACACCAATAATATATAGTTGAATTCATCGGTGGTAGTTTCTACCATTTTTGATGAGAAATATCCCCTATCTATCACTGTAGTATGAGCAAGCTTTTCAAGAGAGTTATAAACTTCTTCCTTTTTGTCTTTTTCTATTGAAATGCACGAAAGCAACGATGTATTATCATCCGAAAGGGTTATCCACTCCGAAATAAGTGGCACATTTTCTACTTCACTTTTTGAATATGTGCATACAGAATATTCTCTTTCTATAATATCTGTAAAACGAGAAAACGCACCTGCTTTAAAGCCATTTTTTTGGGCAGACTTTTCAATTTCTAAGAAAACCTCATCTTTGTGCTTAGCCCAGAAACTATTCCACTTTTCAATTCTTTTGTTTTGCTCATCAATTGGCACAACAAAGTCTGACAAAGTTGTAACTTCGCTAATAATACTATCTGCCTCAAAGCCTTTTAGAATAGTTTCTAATTCTTTATATTCGGTGGTTAGTGCTTTTAAATCTTTACCTCCGGTGGCAATATAAACAGTTTTACTATCATCGCCAAATATCTCTTTAGAACGCTCTTCTGCCTCGATTATATGTGTAGGCATATAGTTTATATGCGACATATTTTCATCGAAGTCCACTTTTTCGTAAAAGAACAATGCCACTATATAAAGTGCCAATATAGAGAGTACTACCCATTTGTTTCCGTCGTATCTATAGCCTACTATTTGCTCAATTTTATCTAGCAGATAACTCTTTTTTGTAGTGTCAAAACCTCTTAAAAACTGAGGCATAAACACTAGAGAGAAGATTGTAGTGCCAATAAGTGTGAAGACAGAGAACAATCCCATGTCTTGAAGTAGCACAGATGGGGTAAATATCAATGCCGCAAATGCTCCTATTGTGGTGAAACATCCTATTGTGAGCGGTGTAGTGAGTTCTTCGATAATTTCTTTTGGAGACGATTTGCTATTCAGATGCGAAACAATGTGTATTGAATAACTTAATGCAATACCCAAGACCACAGATCCCACACCTATGGCTATGGCTGAGATTTCTCCCTTCACAAGCCACACCATTGCAAGTGAGAATAATGCCCCAAACATAGGTGGCACAACAATAAGTGGTATCGACCTTTTGTTTTTAAACGACAAATAAATAACAAGTAATATCACCACCATTGCTATAGAAAGTGTGACCATTATGTCTTGCTTTATCTGTCTTGCATTATAAACTGCAATAATAGGCCCACCTATACAATCTATGCTTACGCCGTTTATTTCAGCTTTTGCTTCTGCTTGTTCTAGCACACTTACAAGACGGTCGTTTGCACCTGTGTCGCCCATACCATTGCTAGGCTGAATAAACACCAGCATAGTTGATAAATCGCTAGTAAACAATCTACCATTATAGATCTCGTACTCTAGGTTTGGATTGTATTTTTCAAATTTTTGAAGTAGTGGCGTGCCTATATTTAGTGGGTCTTGCATTACAACATCGCCTATTATCATGCCAGATGGAGAAGTAAGCAGATTGTAAACACTTCCTATTTGGTTTGCGATGCTTTCTGCAGAAGTTTTTTCTTCTAATGCCTTATAGTCTTCATCTGTAAGAAAAATTGGCAAATATTTATACACAAAAGAAATAACACTTCCAATTGTGTGTTCATCGGCGCTTGCAGTTACTGAAGTGACAAGATTTTCATTTTTAAGAGTTTCTATTTCATTTTCAAATATTTCTGCAGAAGATATTATGCTATCTGGGTCGGTACCAGATATTAACACAATAATCTTGTCTTTTACAGCCAAGTTTTCAAATGTTGCATTTTTTTCTTCTGTTGAATTGTTGAAAAAGTTTGTTATGTTCTCCCCAAAGCTTACCCTAGAGGCCATTATTGCCAATATGGCTACAAGAGAAAAGAGAATAACATAAAAAACTACTCTATGTTTTTCAAACCAATCATATAAAAATATAAAGATTCTACTCATTGCTAGGTCGGCGTTTGCAAATAATCATTGCTAAAAGTGATATTATAAAGACTAATAATCCTAAAATAATAGCTAGTGCCACGCTTCCCACAATATATTGAGTAAGACTTTGTGCCACAGTTTCAAACGTGATGCCATCTAGAGTAAAAGCATTTTCTACACCTAAAACCAATGCACCAAGCACCACACTTCCATACAGCAAAAATGGTATCATAGGCGGAATGCTAATATTTGAAAATACCATTGCAACCACTTTGTTGAGTTTCATAAAGTGGGCAGACAAACCAGCAAAAACCATTTGATACCCCCAAATAGGAATTACCCCACAAAATACGCCCCAAGCCATTGCTGCCGCCATTTTGGTATTTGAATCTTTACTATGAATTACCTGCTTATTGATAAAATTTTTGATATTTGTTGGCGTTAGCAATCTAACAAACTTCCAAGGGTAGTAGAAAAGGAAAGCATAAAGCACAAGCACGGTATTAAGAATGCTTATACGAGTGAAATCTTGCAGAGGTCTAAAGTGTGAAACTCGCTCTTCCACAGGTGGATAATAAACCTTAATTGGGATATTTTCTACATTTACTCCTCTCCATGCTGCACGTACAATTATCTCTACTTCAAACTCATATCTTCTTGTTATAAAGTGTATGTTTTGAAGTTTTTCTAGTGGATACAAACGATAACCAGACTGGGTATCAGACAATGTTTTACCTGTTTCTACCTTGTACCAAAAATTTGAAAACTTATTGGCAAAAGTATTTCTAGAAGGCATATTGTCTGCTGCTAGGTTTCTTGCTCCTATCAATAAACTATCTGGTTTTTCCTCTATTTTATCTAAAAAAGTAGGAATATCATCTGCATAATGTTGCCCATCTGAGTCGATGGTAATTGCATAACGATAACCCCACTCGTATGCCTTTTGAAGTCCTAATTTTAAAGCATAGCCCTTGCCTTTGTTGTTTGGATAGTCTATTACCTTAATATTTTCTATTGAAGCTAGAATATTTTTTGTATCATCGGTAGAACCATCGTTCACAACAATAATATCTGTAGAATACTCCTTTACATCTGCAATCACTTTTGCTATAGTGCCTGCATTGTTGTATGTAGGTATTAACACCACACATTTTAGTGATGCCATTCTTTCTTTATCTTCTAACCTCATGTTTATCTGTAAAGTTATATGCAGTATAATCTCCCGTTTTTTCTACCATCATAAGTAGATTTAAAGACATATCAGACTTGTCGAAAGATATTACAATATTTGTAATTTTTGACGCTATCTTGCTTTGCTTTGGTGTAAGGGTTACCACCCACTCAGTGTTTGACTGATCAATAAAAACAGTAAAATCTTTGTTCATACTTTCAAAATCGCCTAATACACAAGTAGATAAAATTGAACTAAGATTTTTCAGCATCGGATTTGCAGTTACTTTGGTCTTGGCCACATTAGCACCTGTTTTCATTTCAAAGTAATCGCTTGTCATTTTTATATAATCTCCATCGTCGAATGCCAGGAGTATATCGTTTGGCTTTGTAAAAGAAAAATTGCCTTCTTTCACAGCTGAATTTGCCAGATACGACACCTGTCTTGTTTGTTTAAATCTGCAGTTAATAGAGACTACATCTTTGTTTTTCTCTTGAAGTTCTTGTTGAAATAATTGTTGCACACTTGTTTTCTGGGCATAAGTAGAAATACCCAAAATAAACATTAGTGAGATTATTATTAGTTTAATTTTCATACACTTGTAAATTTATCATTTTATCTAGCGAGGCAAAACTATAGCCACTTTTAAGTGCTTCTTCTATAATACTTTCTAGAAGTACATCAGCACCTGCACATCTGTCGTGAAGCAGAATAATTGCCCCTGGGTGCAGTTTTTTCTGCACTTTTTGAGCAATTCCTTCTCTTGTTTTTTCCTCTACGGTATCTAGCGAGCGAATGCTCCAACCTATAGTTTTAAAATCTAAACTTTTCACTGCCTTGCCAATATTGGGATTGGTAACACCAAATGGAGGACGAAATAGTTTTGGTTTTTTACCTATTGTGTTTTGTATTGCTTGAGCACATTTGGTAAGTTCTTTTTTTACCTTTTGTGTGCTGAGTAGCGGAAATTTTCCACTATGTGAATATGTGTGATTTGCCACTATATGCCCCTCGGCAAATATTCTTTTTACAATATCTGGGTATTGCTCTACCTTACTCCCCACTAAAAAAAATGTTGCCTGAATATTGTATTTTTTCAATACATCAAGCACCTTTTCTGTCATCACCTCATCTGGTCCATCATCGAATGTAAGGGCAACAACCTTATCTTTTACGTCTGCTTTGCAGATAGTCTTTATGTAAATATTACTACCCACATCTGCCGATGCCCACACCATAAAAAGTATAAGCAATATTGTTAATATGGCAATTAGCAGATACATTTAATCTTCAAAACTACTGGTTTTGCACCAAAATATTCATTGTATATTATAACCTCAGCAGCGCCTTCTTTTATTTGTTTTACAGCCTCGGCAAAACAATATGCAGAAGAAGTAGGAAACAATCCATACTCCGCAAAGCTATTGTAAAGTAATTTGCTTTCTGCTGTTGAAGCATATTTTGCTAGACACTCGTCTTTAGTTAATGTGTGCGATAAAAAGTCAATCGTTTCTATTTGAGCCAAAGTATTTGGTGTCTTTTCTGCTGTAAGCGTAGCAAACACAGCCCCCTCGCCATCTTTATATTTACGAAAAGCACCCATGCGCTCCATAATAGTATGCTGAGATGGAGTTTGCTCGTCAAATGCTCCCAACAAAATATTTTCACTTTCACCATCGGCTATACGCATCATTGCATCTAGCAAGGCATCTTCAAAACTGTGACTACGATTTACGTATGTTACGTTGTAGCAATGATTGTGTCTCAACAAGGCTATTTGGCCACCTATTGTGTTAAATGTTGACTGAATAAAAGGGGTTGGGTTTAGTAATTGTTCTTTATCGTTTATCACATTACGAAGGAAACGTTCACTATCTGTTAAGCATCCCCAACCTGTGGCTGTGATAATTGCATCTAAAGAGTCTATATTTTCTACTCCTTGCACACATTCTACAGCTGTAGAAACTGCAGTTTTGATTACCTTACTCATACGACGACGTTGAGCAGCATCTGGTATCAAAAGTTTAATATCAGTGACTACATCTGAGTCTCTTACTACCCTATCTATATAACATTTCATCATTATCGAGTAAAAATAAGTGAACTACAATTCCCTCCAAAACCAAATGAGTTGGTAAGTACATTTTCCACCTCTACACCTTCTTTAAAGGTGCAAACTGGGACTAAACCATAGTCTGGAATAGGAGTACTAAAGTGTAAGTTTGGGAATATACAACCAAATTTTATTGAAAGTACAGAAAATACCGCCTCTATACCGCCAGCAGCAGCTAGGGTATGTCCTGTAAATGCTTTTGTAGAGCTAAACTCTGGCACTTTATCGCCAAACAAACGCATAAATGCAGCACTTTCTGAGGCATCGTTGTTGCCTGTGCCTGTGCCATGTGCATTGATATAACTTATCTGATTTGGTTCTAGATTTGCCATTTTAAGTGCATCAGACATAGCAAGATATGCACCATTGCCGTCGGCTGACGAAGCTGTTTGGTGATGTGCGTCGTTGCAATTTGCAAAACCACCTATGCGAGCATAATATTCAGATGCATCTTCTTCTCTTTGAAGTAATAAATAGCCAGCTCCCTCGCCAAGATTTAGCCCTGCACGAGTGGCATCGAATGGACGACATTTGTTTTCGTCCAATATCATAAGCGACTTAAAGCCATTGAGCGTAAATGCACTAAGAGCGTCTGTACCTCCTACTAAAACGTAATCTACAATATTATGTTTTAATAGTTTCACTCCTGTCATTACAGCATTGGCTGCAGAAGAACACGCGGTGCTTATTGTAGTGGTATAACCATTTATGCCACAATACTTTGCAATGGCATCGGTACTTGCTGCACAATCGTGCATCTTTACATCGCGAAGACGACCTTTGGTGCTGTCTTGCATAAAATCTTCAAAGAAATGCTCGGTAAGGTCCATACCACCCACAGAGGTAGAAGACACCAAACCTATTCTCTTAGAAGAGTCTATTTCCACACAAGACATAGCCTCTTTTACTGCTAAAATGCCCAACAAAGCAGTACGCGAAAGATGTTCCTTTTGTGGAATGCCTAGTTCGTCATGCAGTTGCTCATTAGTCATAAGTAGCTCGCCAACAGGAAGTTTATGCGTTGTACGCAGCAATGTAGGTGAAGAAGAAATACCTGTTTCACCATTTCGCATAGCTGCAAGGTTCTTTTCCACACCAATGCCTAATGCCGATACTACTCCAACTCCTGTTACTACTACTTTCATTTTTATTTACGATTTGCAATGATATATTCTGCAAGAGTTTTTACAGAATAGAATGCTGGTTTTGCTTCTGCTGAATTTGCAAGTTTTACACCGTAGTATTTTTCTAGAATCAAGATTATCTCTAGTGCATCAATAGAGTCTAAACCCAATCCATCACCAAAAAGAGGTGCTTCTGCATCAATTTCCTCTGGTGTAATTTCTTCTAAGTTAAGTTCTTCGATTAAATGCTCTTTTAATTCTTGAATTAGTTGTTCCATTTTATTTATTTTTTAATAGTTTGATATTTACATTCCATTTTCCTTGTAGGTATTCGCACCAACCATAGACTACCGCATCTGCTTTATCGTTTTCTATTAGGCTAGTAGCATACTTTTTAACAAGTCCAGAGTCTTTATCTTCTATAAAGAAGGTATTGTCGCCTTGTATTTTGTGACGAATACAGATTTCTCCTGCTGCCACATTGGCTAATGTATAAACAAATGCTGCTGGCGATGCTCCCTCTGGCAAACGTTTATTTAATATTCTTTGGTGAATAATATCTGCGTCTAAAGAGGCAGATTTGTTTGCAAGTATGATTGCTCTACGTGTTTGTTCCACATCACTAAAGCCCTCTATTTTAAGTAGATTTTCCACGGCAACATATAGAGCCTTACTCATGTCACTCATTTTGTAGAACTTCATATTGCTATCGCCAAAAGACTTAAATTCAGCTCTAATAAAGTCTGCAAATTCTAAATCGGACTGTGGCAATGTATATTCTGCCACCACAGTTGAAGTTCTAGCTAAACTGTTGCTTGGCACAACATGATTTTCTTTATCTAAAACAACGGCTGCGTTGCAACCACCAAAACCAGAGGCAGTTTTTACACAACATTGTTTTTCAAAAGATTGATTTTCTGCAGAAAGTGTAAGTTTGTGAGGTGTATCAGATTCTGTGAAGCCTCTTGTTCCAAACACAACCCCTGCTTTTAACTCTTCTGCACATATAATAGTTTCCACCACACCAGAAGCTCCTAGTGTGTGACCAATATATCCTTTTATACTATTTAGTGGTTTATTATCTAAACATGCCCATGCTATAGCTTTGCTTTCCATTTCGTCGTTGTAACGAGTGGCAGTGCCATGAGCGTTTACAAAACCTATATCTTCGCTGCTTACACCTGCTTCATTCATTGCATTTGCAATGGCATAATACAAACCATCTCCTGTGCGAGAAGGGCCTGAGATATGGTTTGCATCGTTGCTTATAGCGCCTCCAGACAAACGAATACCAGATCCATCTGCCATATCAACATTTTTGGTAAGAAGCAATGCTCCTGCGGCTTCGCCCAATGTAAGACCATCGCGAGTAGCATCGTATGGTTTGCATGGAGCTGGACTTATAGACTTAAACGAAGCAAAACCAGAAGTAATAAACTCACACAAAGCATCTGCTCCCACTACTATCACATTTTCACAGTCTGTACTATTCAATACCCAACGAGCTACTACAAATGCTGACACACCTGATATACAAGCATTTGACACTACAATAGGATTATTTGCACAAGCAAAATGATCAGCAATTATTTTTGCAGAAATATCAATAAATGTTCTTTCTGGAATCTGCTCGCAATTTTGAGCTAGATAATCAATATTACCTTTTGTGGTAGAAATAATCAATTGTGTATCGGCAGAAGACAAATCTACGCCAGATTCTTTCACCACATTATTTAATTGTTCTACGATAAGCGACTCAAAACGTGTAAAACCATCTATGATTTTCACATCAGACAAGCCTACGTGCATTTGCCACTCTGTAGAATATTCTAGTCCACACTCCCCTGCCTGCATCGCAGAAAGTGTTTCATTTTTGTCGCCTAAACAAGTTCTTATCGACGAAGCACCTAGGTATATATTTTTTTCTAGAACATTGTTCATTTTTTCTTTTTGCAAATCATTATTGAGTGTCCTAGTCCTAAGCCATCTACTATTTTTTCCACTTCAAGACCTGCATTGTTTACGCAACGTTCCATATCATCTGAGTGATACATTTTACTATTGCCATTTGCAAGTGCTGTGAAATATATGCTTGTAAGAGTAAGACAATATGCTGCAGTTTCATATTTTTGTCTATCCCAGAATGTTTCCATTATGTAAAGACGTGAGTTATCATCCATAGACTCGCATGCTCTGCGACAAATGCTTGTAACTTCTTCTTCTGAGAAACAATCTAAAAACTGACTCATCCATATTACATCAAATGCTGGAGTTGGGAATTTCACAGACTCGTCTAAAAGATTGCATCCATATCCGTGAATGCGGTCTGCACCTTCTTTGCCTGCTGTTTGTTTTCTCATCATTTCAAGTTGTTGAGGAAGGTCCATAATTGTTACCTCAACATCTTTATCGTAACCTACACATTGCATAGCCCAGCGACCTGTATTGCCACCTACATCTAGCAAACGACGCACTTTACGTTCTCCATCGAAAATAATCTTAAGTGCAGCTGCAAAAGATTCGTCTGAATAAAAATGGTCGAAACCAAACCAACTTTTTTGCACTTCTTCTGGCAAACTAGAAAGACCTTCATAAATAGTTGGCCACTCACCAAACACCTTCAAACCAGATGGTTTGCCTTCTTTTAATGCTTCTTCTAGGTGGAACAATCCCAAATAGTTTACATCGTGATTGAAGTTCATATTTGCTTTCGCCATAGGGTCGTTTAGCAAGAACCAACCTGCCTTAGAAATAGTAAACTTATCATCTTTGGTTATTACTGTTCCAATAGAAAGTGATGCTTCTAGAAGACATTGTACTGCATAGTTTGAAAGACCTGTATGCTTAACAATTTCTGCTTGTGTTACACCCTTGTGATTGTTTGATAGGTATTCTAAAATACCAAACTTCACCATAAGTCGAGACACTTGAAACACCATTGGTGCAAAAGCAATCTCTTGAGCAAGGCGTTGTGCCTCTAATGCTGTCTTCTGCTCTTTGCAATATACATCTGCAAGAGGTTTGGTTAGTTTCATATATTATTCTTTATTAAAATTCCAAAAATCGTAAAAATTGAACCATTGGCGTGGATATTTTAGCACAATCTTCTCTAGCGATTTTGAATATTGGCTAATAAGATTTTCTGCTGTCATTTTTCCTTCCATCACAGGTTCTTCAAAAATAAATCTATAAGTTCTGTTTGCCTCACGCATAGAATAATAGAACACCACAGGCACTCTACATTTTGCAGCAATTTGAAACAAACCTTTAGGAAACAGCGCTTTAGAACCAAGAAAATCTATTAAAATAGTATTATCTGCGCCCATAAATCTATCCCCTGTGAAGCAGATGTATTCTCCATTGTTTAGAGCTACTTTCATCTGCAACATTGCGTCTATAATATTCTGATTTAATGGTATAATATTGTAATTTTTTTCTTCTTTTGCTGTATCTTCAATCACATCTTTTATTTGTTGATGTTCAGCATCTAGCATTACAATATTTATCTTCTTGCCGTAACTACCAAAAAATCCTGCTCCGGCCTCCCAACAACCAACGTGAGCACCTATCATTACAACTCCTTGTCCACTATTTAGGATTTCTAGAAAACGTTCATAATTTTCAAACTTAAAATTAAACGATTTCTCCAACCCTGCCTTCATTGCTATTTTGTCGATAAGGGTTTGTCCAAAAACAAAATAGTGACAATACAATTCTTTTATTGATTGAAGAATGCCTAGACCACGCTTTCTTCTATTATATTGCCAAAGAGATTTTGTTTGCTGCGGAGCAAAAGGAATAAAATAGATTACTATAAAAGCAAGAAAACAATAGGCACACTTCACCCCGAGCGAACGAATGATAGATACAAAGATTTGATATCCCAAACGTCCTCCTCTAGATTTACCTTCCCATTGTTTTTCTGCACTTTTAGCCATTAATCTTCTTGTTCAAAAGATTGCAAAAATCTTGAAAAGTTACTATTCCTATAAAGTCTTGATTAGTAAGCTTCACCCCAAAAATTTGTTCTATTACCACTACAAGATCTACTATATCTAAACTATCTAGGTCCAAAGTATCTTTTAGCGAAGCCTCTGGAGTAATTTCAGAAAGTTCAATTTCAAATTCTTCCACAAGTGCTGTTGTTACCTTCTCGATAATTTCTTCTATTGTCATAAATTATAATGTTATTAAAATTATTTCTTTAGCCAATTGATTATTGCTTCTATTTCTTTGTATTTAGGAGTATCTTGAACGAACACAGGAACTATTTCTCTTACTTGACTATACAAATCCCTTGTTGTAGGAGCCAACTTATCGGCAATCTTCAAACAATCTACAGCTTGAGCAAGTGCCATCATGTGTATAGCCATTACTTGGAAACTATTTTCTATTACACGCTGACAAATAAGAGCAGAATTTGTTCCCATAGAAACTATATCTTGATTGTCGTTGTTGTTTGGAATAGAATGCACATACATTGGATTTGACAGAGTTTGACACTCCGCTGTAGTTGAAGTGGCAGTAAACTGCGAAGCTTGCAAACCATAATTCAAACCCAGCACACCCAAATTTACAAATGGAGGCAAAATACCATTGATGCGATCATGAAATAGATAATTCATCTGACGTTCTGCAAGCATTGTCATTTTGGTTACAGCTATTTTCAGCTTATCCATCTCGAATGAAACATAATCTCCATGGAAATTACCGCCATGAATAACAGTTTTATTTAGAGGATCAACAATAGGATTATCATTTGCAGAATTTATTTCACCAACAAGTACTTTTTCAACATTTTCAACAGCATCCCAAACTGGGCCTAAAATTTGAGGAATACAACGAAGAGAATAATATGGTTGCACTTTATGTTCAAACACATCTTCCTCACTCTTATGATAAAGTTCTTTTTCTCTGCTAAGTAGCATTGCACTACCAGATGAAATCTCTCTCATCTTAGCTGCTACTATTTGTTGACCAACGTGTCTTTTAACTCCATTTAGCACCTCAGACATTAAATCGTCGTAAGATGAAGCAATTTCATTCATCAACACAGATGCCTTTAGCGACCAATCTAGCAGACGTTTTACATTAAACAAGTTTACAAAACCGATACCTGTCATCACTGCAGTACCATTTGTCACCGCTAAGCCTTCCCTCACATACATTTGAAGTGGCTTAATACCCAGTTCCGCAAAGACCTCTGCCGTGTTTCTGCGTTCTCCATTATAAAACACCTCACCCTCTCCGATAAGAGCTAAAGCAATATGAGCAAGTTGGACTAAATCGCCACTAGCGCCAACACTTCCATGTTGTGGAATTACAGGATAAATACCACGATTCAAGAACTCAACCAACAATTCACAAGTTTGAATATTCACCCCTGAGTGCGCCTGCATAAAAGTCATTAAACGTGCAAGCATAGCAGCACGTACGCATTTTTCCGGCAACGGCTCACCTGCTCCAGTAGAATGACTACGAATGATATTATATTGCAATTCATTCAAATGTTCGTCGTCAATACGCCATTGAGCCATAGGTCCAAAGCCAGTATTGATACCATAAATGACTTTATCTTTAGAAAACTTCTCTAAAAAACTAAAACATTCATCAATTGCTTTTCTCGCCTCACTTGAGATTTCTACTTTCGCCCCGCCTTCTACAATTGACTGAATATCTTGCAGTTGCAATTCGTTACTTATTATTTTACTAGACATAACAGACATCTTTTATTTTCGTCTAATTCGCTGTAATTTCATCCATTTATAAAAAGGCAAAGATATTAAAAAAAAGTTAAATAAATGCAATATAAGGCGCATTATTTAAGCACACAAATCAAAGATTTAACTCTTTTTTATTTCGCGTTTTATGATTAACTTTGTGCCTTAATTAAGAACAGAAAAATCGATGATAAAATTAATCTTACGAATAGTAGGAACCATTTCACTTATTTTGGGCATTATTGGCATAGCATTACCCGTGCTTCCAACCACCCCCTTTCTGCTACTTACAGCATATTGTTTCTTAAGAAGTGCACCTGCTTGGCACAAACGCTTGCTCGAAAGCAAACATTTAGGACCATACATAAAGAATTTTCAAGAGAACAAATGCATCCCTGTGCGCATAAAAGTTTATTCCATTAGTATGCTTTGGATTACAATCTGTATTTCTTGCATTTTTGTTTCACTCTGGTGGGTAAGAATATTACTTTTAGTCATTGCCATTGGAGTAACATGGCATATATTATCATATCCTAGCCAACCTAAACAATAAAATTCACTATATTTGCAAAATGAACAAAGTTTTATCTAAATATTACAAAGAGAATCTTATTTTGTGGATAAGTTTTTTCTGTATTTGGGTTATTGGCTTAGCATATAGTTTCACTGGCAGTCAAGTGACAACACATATTGAAATAAACTCTTTTCACACACCATTTTTAGATACATTTTTCAAACTCATCACAGAGTTTGGAGGCAACCTTCCTTTTATCTTGATTGGTATTTTTATGCTATTCAACTTAAGAGAGGGTTTCTTCTTACTTTTAGGTCAAGGAATTTGTTCTTTAATTACACAAATTTTTAAATATACTATGGCACATCCACGTCCATACACACTTTTCAAAAGTTTGGGCATAGACTTGCCACCTACGGTAGAAGGAGTAGAACTTTGGAATGCATACAACTCATTCCCAAGCGGACACACATCTTGCGTTTTTGTATTTTTGGCAGGTATAGCGGCAATTTTGCCATACAGATACAGATTTTTACAAATCTTTTTAATGGCATTTGCATTCCTAACAGGATTTTCTCGCATCTACCTATCACAGCATTTTCTTGCCGACGTGCTTTTTGGATCACTCATAGGTATGATTTCCACTGTGATTACGTATGTGATTGTGTACTATAAAGAGAGAGGAAACATAAATTTAATTAAAATTGGGATTAATAAGTTAGGAGTTAGGAGTTAGGAGTTAGGAGTTAGGAGTTATGAGTACTTTTCGATTTTATACATTGGGTTGCAAGTTGAACTTTGCAGAATCATCTTCTATAGGTAAAACACTTATAGAGAATGGTTTTACAAAGGCTAAAGCCAACGAAAAGGCAGATGTTTGCATAGTAAACACCTGTACTGTAACCGACAATGCAGACAAAAAATGCCGTAGCGCAATAAATAGAATTATAAGAGAGAATCCAAATGCTTTTCTTATAGTTACGGGGTGCTATGCCCAACTTGCATCTGAAAGACTTGCGAGCATACCGGGAGTGGATTTAGTTTTAGGTGCAAACGACAAATTTATAATTCCAGAAAAACTTAAAACCCAAGACACCGCTCCTGTAGTGAGCCAAACTCAGAAAATGACACCATTTTACGGTTGTTATTCTCACGAAGACCGCACCCGTCACTTCCTAAAAGTGCAAGACGGATGCGACTATTTCTGCAGTTATTGTGCTATACCGTTTGCCCGTGGCAGAAGCCGCAACGGTAGCATAGAAGAAATTGTGCAAAATGCGAAAAAAATCGTTGAAGAAGGAGGAAGAGAAATCATCCTCACTGGCGTAAACATAGGAGATTTTGGCAAAAGCACAGGCGAAAAGTTTATAGACCTAGTAAAAGCACTAGACGAAGTAGAGGAAGTGGAAAGATTTAGAATTTCATCTATCGAGCCAGACCTACTTACCGACGAAATTATAGAATATGTGACTACTAGCAAACGCTTTGCGCCACACTTTCATATTCCACTACAATGTGGAAGCGACGAAGTGCTAAAACTAATGCGCAGACATTACGACAGCGCACTTTTCAAAAATAAAGTACTGAAAATAAAAGAGTTGATGCCAGATGCATTTATCGGAGTGGATATGATTGTGGGTATGAGAGGCGAGACCCCTGAACTTTTTGAAGAGTCTAGGAACTTTATCAGCAGTCTACCAGTGTCGCAACTTCACGTATTCCCATACTCGGAAAGAGCTGGCACTATGGCACTAAAAATTCCATACAAAGTGGAAGAAAATGAAAAGAAACGCAGAATGGGAATTATGCTTCCACTTTCGGAAAATAAACTAAAAAGTTTCTACCAATCGCAAATTGGCACCACTCGCAAGGTATTGTGGGAATCTACAAACAAAAGTGGAAAAATGTGCGGTTTCACCGAGAATTATGTGAAAGTGCAATGCCCTTTCAATGCTGAAAAAATTAACCAAATAGAAGAAATCACACTAAACGAAAATATGTTTGACTATGAAGTTTGATCTACAATATACAGACCCTAAAACCAACGCTCGTGCAGGTAAAATTACCACAGACCACGGCGAAATCCTTACTCCTATTTTTATGCCTGTAGGCACAGTAGGTTCGGTAAAAGGTGTACACGCACACGAGCTTAGAGACGACATCAAAGCACAAATCATTTTAGGCAACACCTACCACCTATACCTACGTCCAGGTCTTGAAGTGCTTAGACAAGCAGGTGGTCTGCATAAATTTAACTCTTGGGACAAACCTATCCTTACCGATAGTGGTGGTTTCCAAGTATTTTCGCTTTCTGGCACTAGAAAACTTAAAGAAGAAGGTGTAACATTTGCTTCACACATTGATGGTTCTAAACACCTTTTCACCCCAGAGAATGTAGTTGAAACTCAACGCATTATAGGTGCAGACATTATAATGGCACTAGACGAGTGTACCCCAGGCAATGCCAACTACGACTACGCAAAAAAATCTATGGAAATGACTCATAGATGGCTAAAAAGAGGTTGGGATCACTTCAAAAACACCGAACCAATCTATGGTTACAATCAAACATTTTTCCCAATTGTGCAAGGTTGTGTTTACCCAGACCTACGCAAACAATCTGCAGAGTTTATCGCTTCGCAAGAATGCGAGGGCAACGCCATTGGCGGCTTAGCCGTAGGCGAACCAACAGACAAAATGTATGAAATGATAGAGGTGGTAAATGCCATTCTTCCAAAAGATAAACCTCGTTATCTAATGGGCGTGGGCACTCCTGCCAACCTATTAGAAGGTATTGAACGCGGTGTGGATATGTTCGACTGCGTAATGCCAACCCGCAACGGTAGAAATGGTATGCTGTTTACCAAAAATGGCACTATGAACATGCACAACAAAAAATGGGCAAACGACTTTTCACCAATCGACCCAGATGGCCCAAGCATAGTAGATAGAGTATATAGCAAAGCATATCTTCGCCACCTAATTATGGCAGACGAACTACTAGGAATGCAAATTGCTTCTATTCACAACCTAGCATTTTACGTATGGCTAACACAAGAAGCCAGAGCACATATAATAAAAGGTGATTTTAGCACTTGGAAAGCATCAATTTTGCCAACCCTAATGACACGTATTTAATATTTAAAAATTTAGTTGTAACTTTGCATAGTGAAATTGAGCAGATACATACTATTAATACTTCTTTTTAGCACTCAACTGGTGCTAGCTAAAGAGTCTAATACCTTAAATGAAGACACTTTAGCTACTACTGATCCTAAAGAAGAAAACTTCTTTATGCGTAAACCTGCAAAAGCAGGAGAAGGCACCATTGCGTGGAAAGTATCTGAAGATTTTGCAGACGAAACTCAGTGTTCGCCAGACACAGCCACACTAGACTTCCACGAATATACCACTCCTGTATATAGAAATACCATTGCTAGCGAATGGTTGGGGAACCTAGGACTTCCAAGTCAATCTGCTATTTTCTACCAACGAAAAGAAACAGATTACACAGGCGACTTCCTTTTCAGACATAGTTTTTATGACCAATATTTAGGTCCAAACAATGCCTTTTTCTACAACACCAAACGCCCATATAGCAATATTACATATCTATCTGGTGGATTAACAGACCAAGAAGAAGACCATTTAATAGCAAACCTATCAATGAATGCCACAAGCAAACTAAACTTTGGTATTTTTGCAGACTATAAATATGGTAGAGGCTCGTATTACCACCAATCCACCGACGACTTAAGTGGCTATATAAATGGTAGTTACAGAGGAGACAAATACTCTATTTACTTTATTGCAGGGCTAAACAATTACAAACAATTTGAAAACGGCGGCTTAGTAAACGACCAACTAATAAGCACAGTTGACGATGCTCAAAATATTCCTGTAAAACTTTCAGATACATGGTCTGAATATAAATCATTTTACTTTTGGATAAACCAACAGTTTCATATCGGTGAAAACAAAATTGATCCAAACGACTCAGAAAAGAAAGATTTTGTTCCTCTTATGACCATTGGTTATACCACAAAATATGAATATAACAGAAAAAAATATTACGAAAAAAGCATACCTACAGATACACCTACAGATAGTATAAGCCTATCTTATTATAAGTCTATATTTGACAACAACTACTATTCTAGGACTGTAACATTAGACACTTGCGCCCAACACTTCTTTAAGAATGTGGTTTCTATTACATTCAACGAAGGATACAAAGACTGGATGGTATTTAGCCTTAGAGCATTCGCAGAGGCAGACTTTGAACAAAATAGATTTATTACAGACTCTTTAGGTATAAATGTTGAAAATTCTATTTTAGGTTGGAACGACACTTTATGCGGAAAAAGTTACCACAACCAAGCACTAGTTTCTGTAGGTGGTGAACTTTTCAAACGTAAAGGCAATACTCAATATGGTGTTTTAGGTAAAGTTTTAGTCTTAGGTAGAGACAACCGCATGGCATTTGACGTTTCTGGCGATTTCAGCACTAAAATAAAACTAAAAGACGACTTACACCTTAATATTTCAGCATTGGGCCATATAAAGAATCTAAACCCAAGTTTCTATACAGAACACTATTACTCAAACCACTTCGTTTGGGAAAACCAATTCAACAACACATGGTCTGCGAGAGGTTATGCAGAAATAGGAATACCATATAAATACTGCAACTTTAAAATAGGTGCAGGTTGGCAAGGCTTAAAGAATTACATTTACTTTAACAAACAAGCCATGCCTACCCAAGACAACGAACATTTTATTCAAATCATAAATGCAGACCTACAACTAAATCTTTCAGCATGGCTGCTGCACTGGGACAATAAAGTTTCATTCCAATATGTGAATGAGCCTTCTATCCTTCCATTGCCAATGATTTCTGCATACTCAAATTTCTACTTTAGACATAGTTTCTTAAAAAACGACATTCTAACAGTTCAAATTGGTGTTGATTGTAGATTTAATACTGCATATTATGCCAATGCATATATGCCAGCAACAGGAGTTTTCTACCTTCAAGACGAAACACTAGTAGGAAATTATCCTTTAATGAATGCATATGTAAACTTACACCTAAAACAATTTAGAGTTTATTTAATGTGCTACAACCTATCTGCAGCATTTATGGAACCTACATACTTTACTGTTCCTCACTATCCTCTAAACCCTATAATGTTTAAATTTGGTCTATCTTGGAATTTCTATGATTAATTATGGAGGAAAAACTATTAAATAGAATGTCTAAAAGAAAGCACTTCTTCATTGTAGGAGGTTGCATCATCATTGTTTTAATAGTATTATCCTTTGTATTATTTAGCCAAGACTACTTAGAAAAACACAAGCCATACGATTTAGAATACATTCAAGACCAAAATAAAATCCGCGTTATTGTAGAACCTAATGTTATGAGTTATCAGGTTATAAATGTGGATAGCATAGCCGGTCTGCAAGCACTTATGATAGACAGTTTTGCAAAGGCAATGAATATAAAAAAGGTAGAATTCATTAGCAAAACAAATCTAACAGAAGCCATAAATAAACTTTTAAATCACGAAGTTGACATTCTAGCTTGGCACATACCAATATATAACACAAAAAGAGAAGAAATCAACTACAGCATACCTGTTTTCACTAGCAGACAAATGCTTATTCAAAGAAAATACAATTCAAAAGACAGCGTAGAATTTATAAGAAACCAACTCTCACTTGCAGAAAAACATGTTTACATTACACCTGGAGCATTCTACAAACAACGCTTAGAAAATCTTTCGCAAGAGATTGGCGATAAAATCTACATACAAGAAGTAAGTAATGCCACTCCAAAAGACCTTTTTAGAATGCTAGTAAATCGCGATATAGACTACACTGTATGCGATGAATTTGTGGCCAGAGTTCTAATTAAGGAAAATCCAGAATTCAAATCATTGGACATGAACACAGCGGTGAGCTTCGCTCAAAACTACTCTTGGTGCGTGCACCCAGAATGTCCTCTCCTACTCGACTCTCTCAATTCATGGCTTTCTAGATACTTGGAGAGCAAGGAGTATAATAAAATATACCGAAAATATACAGGAGTGAAATAAGTTAGGAGTGAGGAGTGAGGAGTGAGGAGTTTTTGTGCAAGCCGAGTGCAAATAAGTTTACTTAATTTGCCAAGGCACCGCCACGTGTTGATGACCAACGGGAATAAAAATCACGAGCGAAGCGAGTAATTAGGAGTTAGGAAATCAACAAAACCCTGTAACAAAAAAAAAACGAACAATCTTGCGATTGTTCGTTTTTTTGTAGCGGGAACGAGAATTGAACTCGTGACCTCCGGGTTATGAATCCGACGCTCTAACCAACTGAGCTATCCCGCCATCATCCTTAAAAGCGAGTGCAAAGATAAGGTAAATTGTTGGATTATAAAAATTCTAGACGAATTATTTTAAAAATTTTACTGCTACCCAGTTATTTTTTTCTTTAAAGTCCTCATATTTAAGCCCTAAAGACTCTGCTTTTTCTTTAATAACAGGAATATCTTCTGTATAAAAACCACTCATATACAGATTTCCACCATTATTTAGGCAAGCAACATACTTATCCATATCTGCTAGCAAAATATTTCTATTGATATTAGCTAATATCACATCAAATGTATTTTCCTTTGGCAAAATAGAAGCATCGCCCAACTTTATTTCCATATCAATATTGTTGATAGCAGCACTCTCAGTAGCATTTTCCTTGCACCACTCATCAATATCCACACCCATCACATAATCCGCACCACGCATTTTAGCTAAAATACCAAGCACAGCAGTACCACAACCCATATCGAGTACCTTTTTGCCTTGCATAGAATCTGAAAGTATCCATCTTAGCATTGAACTTGTGGTTTCGTGATGACCTGTACCGAAAGACATTTTTGGATTTATCACAATATCATATTCAGCTTCTGGCACATCTGTATGAAAGCTACTATGAATAACACATTTGCTTTCACCACCATCTACAACAATAGGTTGGAAGTAGTTTTTTTCCCATTCTTCATTCCAATCCTTGTCCTCAACTTCCTCTACACTATAAGCATCAGAAGATAATTCATTATCTTCCGCCATTTGCTTTAAACTTTCCGCAGAAAAATCAGTCTGTTTAGCATAAGCAATCAATGTATCATTTTCTGTTTCAAATGTACTAAAACCTATTTCCCCTAACTCAAATGTAAGCACATCTGCTTTATATTCAGGCATATTTGCTACATTTATTGAAATTTTTATATAATTCATACAGTGTTTTTAACTAAAAATTAAACTATCAATTTTAATTAATTCGTATCTTTGTGAGATAATAAATTATCAAGATGTAAAGATACAACTAAATTTATATGCTATGAAACGTTTTTGTATTTTTTTATTAGTTGTGGGCTTATCAATGTGTGCTTTCGCACAATATGATGATATTTATGACGGAGGTACGTATAAGCCAAAAAAGGAAACAAAAGAAACCACAAATACAACTAGAACTATAGATGAGTATAATAGAGTTGGCACAAATGATATGTCATCTGCTAAAACTAACGAATTGGAGTTGGAAGAAGATTATAAATATACAAAGGAGATTGTAAAATATTACGACCCTACTGCCGTAACTATCGAAGACCCTGAGTATGTTTATATTTACAACTATGCAGACGAAGAAGAAAAAGCAAATTCTGTTACTAATATCTACGTAAACACAGGTTGGACACATTGGTATAGTCCATGGTATTATGATTCATGGTTTACATGGAATCCTTGGGGAAGCATATGGTACGATCCTTGGTATGACCCATTCTGGGTACACCCTTATAGCCCATATCCAGGCTATTATCCTTATTCACCATATCGTCCATATCCATATAGACCATACCCTTATTACCCTTACCATCCACCTCATCATCCTCCTCACCACCCTGGTCCTGACCATCATCATGACCCTGGTCACCATCATGGTCCTACAAATGCACACAGCAGAGACTATGACCGTGGAGGAAATTCAAGAGGCAATGCTACACGTCCATCATCTAACAATAGAAATACTAACGGAAATGCTTCACGTCCTGCTAATACCAAAAGAAATACAGACAGTGACGTAAGACGTCCAAGTAATTCTAACATAAACACATCAACAACACAACGTGGTGGACGCGGAAATTCTAACTCTGGAACAGTAAACAAACGCAACACTAGTAGCAACAATAATTCATTCTCTCCTAGTCGCGGAAGTGGAAACAATGGTTCTTTCTCAACCAACCGCGGCGGAGGCAACTCTCGATCAACTGGCACTATAAACCGCAACGGTGGCAACTCTCGCGGAGGTGGTGCTGCTACTAGAGGTGGACGCAGATAACAATAAATAACTAAACCTAACAATGAAAAAACTATTTTTATTTATATTACTTGGTTCTTTTGCACAATTGAGTGCCTACGCACAAACCCAAACAGCATACGATGCATTAATTGCATCTAGCAATGAACTTAATGGTACCGCTCGCTTTATGTCTGTAGGTGGTGCCATGGGTGCTTTAGGTGGCGATGCCTCTACAATTTTTTACAACCCTGCAGGTATAGGTATTTACAGAAGTTCTGAATTAACAGTTTCAGCAAATGTAAACTGGGACAACAGCACAATGTCT
This sequence comes from Candidatus Enterocola sp., assembly GCA_045633865.1. GTDB lineage: Bacteria > Bacteroidota > Bacteroidia > Bacteroidales > Paludibacteraceae > Enterocola. The sequence goes on along the minus strand of JAZQZD010000006.1, from coordinate 30,479 downwards.
AACAATCTTTCAACTTCAACATCTGCAAACACTAGAACAAACATCGACCTACAAAACGTAGCTTATGTTGGCACATGGGTATTTGAAGAAAACAAAAACCTGCTAAACTTCAACATTGGTATTGCATACAACCAAAGTAAAAAGTTCGCAAGAACAGGCTACTACAGTGGCTATCAACCACACTCTTATACACAATGGGTAGCGGCTATGACAGATGACATACCTGTTGGAAGCCTAGCCAACACAGAAACCTCATGGAATGTGAATCCAGCATACAACGACGCTTCTATACCATGGACATCAGTTATTGGATTTGATTCATATCTTACCGACCTAAAATACAATGACAGAGACGATAAATATACCTCATTATATGATTGGTCTGGCAGTGGACATGTAAACCAATATATTAGATTTGAAGAAAATGGTTCTGCCAACGATTTTGCACTTTCATTTGCAGGAAACTTCAATAATCTTATCTATTGGGGTATGACATTTGAGTGTGATTATATTTCATACGGCAAAACCACCACACTAAAAGAAAGCTTCGCCGACGGTAGCGTCTATACATTGCACAACACCTATGGAATGGAAACAGTTGGGTTCACCTATAAAATTGGTCTTATTGCAAAACCTACAAGTTGGTTACGCATAGGGGCAGCATTCCACACACCAACTGTTTATACTTTAAAGGATTATTCATCATCAAATTGCGACTTCGATGTATATGACATAAGTGGCTACCGCCAAAGAGGATTTAACGAAACTCCTTCATCTGTAGGAAAGACCCACATTAATGGTCCACTTAAAGCAATTGGTAGTTTAGGCTTTGTTTTAGGTAAATTTGGTTTTATCGGTGTAGATTATGAATACGAAAACTCTGCTGCTCTAAATGGCAACAATGACGACATTAAATTCCTATATTCTAATGATTTAATAGACCGTCACTCCATACGTGCTGGTGTTGAAATAAAACCAATCGGAGATCTTTCATTGCGACTTGGTGGCGGCTACTCTACTCCACGTACAAACTCAAACATGAGCAGAGGTTATTATTACAATGACGTTAGAACAGATGTAGATTACTACAACGAAAAAGACTCTTATAATATCACAGCAGGCATTGGTTATAGAATTGGCAGACACGCCATCGATTTAGCTTATGTATATCAAGTAAATACAGCTGATTATTATCCTTATGCCCCTTCATATACAAAATATGATGGCACTCAATTTAATATAGACTATTTTGAACCAATTGGTTTACGTTCTGTTAGAAATCAGTTGGTGGTGACTTATAGTGTAAGATTTTAGTGATAACCATTCTAATTGGTAATTTCGGCGTCATTGTTCGTTCTCGCAATCCTCATTTACGGTAGTAAACTCCGGTTGCTCGAACCTCACATTCCTAGAAATTCCTCAATTATAATGATTATCATATTATAAATTAATTAAATAATGATAAAAGTAGAAAGTTTTACAATGGACCACACCAAGGTGAAAGCTCCTTTTGTGAGAAAATGTGGTCTATTGACAGGTGAAAAAGGGGATAAAGTAAGTAAGTTTGACCTAAGGTTTATGCAACCTAACGAGGCTGCTATTCCTACAGCTGCTCTACACGCTTTGGAGCACCTTCTAGCAGGTTATTTAAGAGAAGAGGTGGATAATGTTATAGACCTTTCTCCTATGGGCTGTAGAACGGGATTTTACTTCATCGTTTGGGGCGATGTGGAGCCAGAGACTATCAAGGTGGCTCTTATCAATGCTCTTAAAAAGGTAGTAAACTCTACAGAGGTGCCTGCTGCTAACGCAATACAATGTGGCAACTATCGCGACTTGTCGCTTCACGGAGCTATTGAATACGCGAAAATGGTATTGGAAAAATTCAACTCCTAACTCCTCACTCCTAATTCCTAACTTTTATGTTATGGCTGATAATTATTTAGAAAAACAATATGCCGATTATGAAAAAAGGCGAGCAGAATGGGAGCGCCAAAAGAAACTCGGCAAAATCCCCAAGATAAAAAAAAGTTGAGAGCGTAACTCTCAACTTTTTTTATACCTATATATTATAAAATGTATTTTAAAGGAGCAATTTTTAGGCGTCCCGAAGTCTGAGAAACCGGAGTGTACAAAGCGTACTCGAGGATTTCGAAGACAAGGGCAACGACACGTGTTGATGACCAACGGGAATAAAAGTGCCCTTTAAAATCATTTTATACTTATCCTAAGAAGCTTAACAGAATACCCGCAGCCACTGCAGAACCAATCACACCTGCTACGTTAGGACCCATAGCGTGCATTAGTAGGAAGTTTGAAGGGTTAGCTTCTTGACCTACGTTTTGAGACACACGAGCCGCCATTGGCACCGCAGATACACCTGCAGAACCGATAAGTGGATTGATTTTATCTTTTAGGAATAAGTTCATGAATTTAGCTAGAAGTACACCACCAGCACTACCCATACCAAATGCAACAATACCTACAGCAAGAATCATAAGTGTTTGAACATTTAGGAATGCGTCAGCAGTTGCTGTAGCACCTACGGTAATACCTAGGAAGATAGTAACGATGTTCATAAGTTCGTTTTGAACTGTTTTAGCAAGACGATCTACTACACCGCATTCTTTCATTAAGTTACCTAGCATTAAGCAACCGATAAGTGAAGCCGCAGAAGGAAGGATTAAACTTACTATAATGATAACCACGATAGGGAAGATAATCTTTTCTGTTTTAGATGGCATACGTAGTTGTTTCATCTCTATTTCACGTTCTTTCTTAGTAGTAAGAGCACGCATGATAGGAGGTTGAATCACTGGTACTAGTGCCATATAAGAATATGCAGCCACTGCGATAGGACCTAATAGTTCAGGAGCAAGTTTAGAAGTTAGGAAGATAGCTGTTGGACCGTCTGCACCACCGATAATACCGATAGAAGCTGCTTGTTCTGGAGTGAAACCCATTGCGATAGCAGATAGGAAGGTAACGAAAATACCCACTTGTGCTGCTGCACCTAACAATAAACTTTTTGGGTTTGCAAGAAGTGGACCGAAGTCTGTCATAGCACCTACACCAACAAAGATTAAACAAGGATAGATACCAAGTTTAACACCTAAATATAAATAGTCTAGAAGACCTGCATTTTCTGCCATTTCTGCCCAGTGTACGTGACCACCAGCAAAAAGTTCACTATGGAACAGACCTGCATCTGGGATATTGGTAAGAATCATACCCATTGCGATAGGAAGTAACAATAGTGGCTCAAATTGTTTTACTATAGCAAGGTATAGTAGTAAACAGCCAATTGCTATCATTACTAGGTAGCGCCAGTTGCCTGCGCCCCACTCCATAATGATTTTAGAAATACCCATAGAACCAAAGAAGTCACCCAAACTACCAGCAACTGATAGTGTAGCTTCTTCTTCCGCTTGTTCTGGAGCATCTGCCACGTACTCAACAGAAGCTTCATTAATTAACATGATTTGGTCATCATAGTTAACTAGAGTATCAGAAGCTTCTTGTGCCATAGCAACATTAGTAAATGATACTAATGCAACGAACAAGGTGATTAAATATTTAAACATATTTTTCATCGGTAATCTCCTTATTCAATATCTATTAATGCATCACCTTGCATAACGCTTTTACCTGCTGCTACGTGCACTGCAGATACTTTACCGTCGCGTGGTGCTGGAATATTGTTTTCCATTTTCATAGATTCCATCACTAGAATAGTTTGACCGCGTTTTACGGTGTCGCCTACTGCAACTGCTACGCTAATAATGTTGCCTGGAAGTGGGCTTGTTACAGATTTTGATGTAGCAGCCGCTTTTGGAGCTGGTGCTGGAGCAGGAGCAGCTTTAGGCGCTGGTTTTGGAGCTGGAGCAGGTTTTGGTGCTGGTGCAGGTGCTGGTTCTGCTTCTTGTGCAACAGATTCAATTTCTAGAAGAGCGTCGCCTTGTAGAATGCTTTGGTCTGCAGCCACCTTGATAGAACGGATAACACCATCTGTTTGAGCAGCAATGTTGTTTTCCATCTTCATAGATTCTATAACCATTAGAATATCACCACGTTTTACCACTTGACCTTCAGCCACTAGCACTTTTAATACTTTGCCAGGAAGAGGAGATTTCATTAGACCTGAAGTAGTTCTAGCAGAAGGAGTCGCTAGTGGACGACGTACCGCTGTTGCTTGCATTACGTCTGCTTCTACTTCTACTACATACGATTTACCGTTTACATTTACATTGGATTTGCCGTTTTCTGCAGCTTCGATACCCACTTCGTAAACATTACCGTTTATTGTGAATTTAAAATTTTTCATTTTACGTTTATTTTTCGATTTAACGAATTAAATTATTTATACCAAATGTTTTAGAAGCCCAAGCCGAATTTGGATTCGACACTATTGTTAGGACTTTAGATTCCACATCGTGAGCAGACTCCTTGCTTAGTTGAATAGCCATTGCAATAGCAGCTAATTCTTCACCTGTGATTTCTACAGGTTCCTCTGTGGCATCTGGAGTAGGCACAACGGCTACTGGTTTAAGGTTCTCCTCTTTTTTAGGAGCATTTAGGCGTACCATAATGGCACCAAATCCCATCAACACAAAAACCAATAATATCAATAACACAACTACAAGACCAAAACCTATTAAGGTAATAATCAATGCGTTGGTCCAATTTACTAATAATACCATAGGCTACAATTATAAAGGAATATTAGAGTGTTTTTTAAGTGGATTAGTTAATCGTTTGTTTTTCAACGATTCAAATGCACGGATTACACGGAAACGAGTATTGCGTGGTTCGATAACGTCATCAATGTAGCCCATTGAAGCAGCTTGATAAGGGTTAGCGAATTTGTCGCGATATTCAGCTTCTTTTTCTGCGATGAATTTAGCACGTTCTTCTTTATCTTCAATAGCAGCAATAGCTTTAGCTTGAAGTACTTCTACCGCACCAGAAGGACCCATTACTGCGATTTCAGCACCTGGCCATGCATAGTTGAAGTCGCCACGAAGTTGTTTACAGCTCATTACGATGTGAGAACCACCATAAGATTTACGGATAGTAACAGTAACTTTTGGCACTGTAGCTTCACCGTATGCAAACATAAGTTTAGCACCGTGAACGATGATACCTGCATATTCTTGACCTGTACCAGGAAGGAATCCAGGAACGTCAACTAAAGTAAGGATTGGAATATTGAATGCGTCGCAGAAACGTACGAAACGAGCAGCTTTACGAGAAGCGTCGCAGTCTAATACACCTGCTAAGCAGCTAGGTTGGTTTGCGATGATACCTGTAGAAACACCATTGAAACGACCAAATGCACAAATGATATTTGGAGCATATTCTGGTTGGATTTCTAGCATGTCGTTATTGTCCACGATAGAAGTAATGATTTCCTTCATATCGTATGGTTTGTTTGGATTGTCTGGCACTAAAGTATTTAATGCGTCGTCGATACGGTCAACTGGGTCTGTACATTCCACAACTGGAGCATTTTCCATATTGTTTTGTGGGATGAATGACATTAAACGACGGATAGTTGCTAAACCTTCTTCTTCGTTAGCTGCACGGAAGTGAGAAACACCCGTTCTTGTAGAGTGAACAGCAGCACCACCTAATTCATCAACAGAAACTGCTTCACCTGTTACAGACTTTACTACTTTAGGACCTGTAATGAACATGTAGCTATTTTCTTCTGTCATCATAATGAAGTCTGTTAATGCAGGAGAATATACTGCACCACCAGCACAAGGACCGAAAATTAATGAAATTTGAGGAACTACACCAGAAGCAAGGATGTTACGTTCGAAGATTTCTGCGTAACCAGCAAGAGCATTAGGACCTTCTTGAATACGAGCACCACCTGAGTCATTGATACCAATGATAGGAGCGCCTACTTTCATAGCTTTATCCATTACATGGCATATTTTCATTGCCACAGTTTCTGATAAAGAACCACCAAATACTGTAAAGTCTTGTGCAAACACAAATACTAAACGTCCGTCGATAGTACCTTGACCTACTACTACACCGTCTCCTAGGAATTTATCTTTATCCATTCCGAAGTTTGTACAACGGTGTGTTACAAACATATCCATTTCTTCAAAACTACCTTCGTCTAGTAACATTTCGATACGTTCGCGAGCGGTAAGTTTGCCTTTGCTATGTTGAGAGTCAATTCTTTTTTGACCACCACCTAAACGAGCTTTTTCACGTAGCTCTATTAGGTTTTGAATTTTATCTGTTGCCATTATAATAAGTTAATGTTTAAGTTAAATTCTTATTTTTTTTCGCAGAATTCAGTTAGGATACCTGCTGTTGATTTTGGATGTAAGAAAGCAATAGTCATACCTTCTGCACCACCACGTGGAGTTTTGTCAATTAGTTGTACTCCTTTTTCTGCAACTTCTTGAAGACGAGCTTCAATATCGTTTACAGCATAAGCGATATGATGGAAACCACCACGACCACCGTTTTTCTCAATAAATTTAGCTACTGTACTTTCTGGAGAAGTTGGCTCTAGAAGTTCGATTTTTACTTCACCTACTTTTAAGAAAGCTGTTTTTACTTTTTGATCAGCTACTTCTTCAATAGCATAACATGTCATACCTAACACTCCTTCGTAGTATGGAAGTGCCTCTGCGATACTTGGTACTGCGATACCAAGGTGTTCAATTTTTTGTGGAATCATAATGTTTATTTTTAAAGTTATATTAATTATTTGTTATTTTTAAGTGATTCTAACAAGTGTCCGCCCATAAGTTTTCTCTTATAGATAAAGTATAAAACTGTTTCTACTGTGAATAGACCTATAACTGTTAAGTTTTGGACTAGGTCGTTTAGTTCATAGTAGTTCATTGTAACAATGATTGCACCGAAAACCAATTGATTTAAAGCATAAAATGCAGAAATCTTCACATGGTGATGTTTGTGTTCGTTGCAAAGTAGTTGAAACATGTGAATTCTGTGTGGTTTAAAAATATTTTGTCCTGCAAGTAGTCTTTGCATCACAGTCATACCCGCTTCTAAATAAATTGAAGCAAATATAAAGACATAAACCACGTTGCCGGTTTGCATTAGAAGTGACACCAACATATACACCATCACAAAGCCTAAAACTATCGCACCCACGTCTCCTGCAAAGCAGATTGCTTGTCGTCTAGCATTGAAAAACGCAAAAATAAGGGTTGGAATTGCGGTATATACCAATAGCAAATCGTCTACGAAATCTACTATAAAGAAGTCGATAAGAGCAAAAACAGCCAAAGCAGAAATTGTGATTCCTACCATCATGCCATTTAGACCATCCATAAAATTGTATAGATTTACAAATCCTACCGAGAATATCAAGCCCACTATAGCTAGAATAATAAGTAGTGAGGCATTCATGGCAAATGGCTCCATTGAAAATTCTATGTATATTTGGTATAGCATAAGAGTGACTGCCAATATCTGCACAACCAATCTTATGAAAAACCACAAATCTTTAAGGTCGTCGATAAAGCTCACTATCGCTAGTATGGATATACCTATAAACAAAGGCCACGGAGCGTCCCATGTAGAAAAAACAAAGGATATAATATAAAATACATACGAAATGTAGAATATAAACCCAGCACCTGTAATAACTGGTTTCGTGTGTGAACTACGATGATTTACACCCGCCAACATACCCTTCTTCTCTGCAAATGGGAAATACAACTTAAGCGACAATAAGATTACCGCAATCGTTGCAATTACTAATAGTGCCTCGTACATATTTAAATTATTTAGTATTTGATTGACAAAGTTACGAATAAATAAATAAAAAGAGTTATCTTTGCCCGAAAAAATTATAGTTTTGAAAGATAAAATACTCATTATCTGCTGGACAAGCTTATTAGAACTAATCATAAATCCTAGTAAAGCTTGGGAACGCTTAAAAAGATTGAGCGAAGGGAGAAAAACACCCATTTTCAAAGCAATGATTATAAGTATTCTCATCGCTGGTTTACTTAACTGCCTAGGCACCAGCTTTGTTTCTACCGAATTTGAATTTCTTAAGGGAATAAAATCTGGCACTACTGTTATTTTCTCACTTTTTATTTCTGTTTACATAACATCTTTCATAAACTTAATAACATTTGAGAATCTAACTAAAAGGCACGCCAGACTGAGTGAAATTTACAATTACACAACACTTACCTTTAGTTTATCATTTCTGATTTATGCTTTAGAGCCTATAATGTCATTGGTATTCTTTTACAAAGTTTTCTTATTATACACATTTTACATTGCCTGGATAGGAACCGAAAACTTTCTAGAAATTCCAAATGAAAACAGAGCTGTATTTACCACTATTTGTGTACTATCTGTTTTATTTATACCTATGATAGTCAGTAAATTACTAACATTTTTAATGCCGGGATTGTTATGAGTGCAGGAGTGAATATAAAGAATAAAAAAGCCTCATTTGATTATGAGATTTTAGATACTTACATTGCTGGAATAGTTCTTACTGGCACGGAAATAAAATCTATTCGTGCTGGAAAAGCTAGTTTAGTTGATACTTTCTGTGTGTTCATTGATGGAGAATTGTGGGTAAAAGGTATGAACATAAGCGAGTATTTTTATGGTTCATATAACAACCATAAAGCAGACAGAGACAGAAAACTTCTGCTTACAAAAAAAGAACTAGCAAAACTACAAAGAGGACTACAAGATAAAGGGTTTACAATAGTACCAACTTTGTTGTTTATTAACGAACGTGGACTTGCAAAAGTGAAAATTGGCCTTGCGAAAGGTAAAAAACAATACGACAAACGCCAATCACTAAAAGATAAAGACGACAAACTTAGTATGGCTCGTGCCAAACAATATAGTTATTAAGTTATGAAAATAGTCATTGCCGGTGCAGGTGATGTGGGTACACACTTGGCCAAAATGTTGTCTAAAGAAAATCATGAGATTATTCTTTTAGACCAAAAGAAAGAAAAAATTAAAGCCTTAGAGGCTAATTATGATATTTTAGCAGTAATAGGTTCTCCTACTTCACTAAAAAGTTTAAGAGAAGCACAAGTGCCTTCTGCCGACCTCTTCGTTGCTGTTACTCCGTATGAAAGCACCAACTTAACTGCCTGTGTATTAGCCACAAACTTAGGTGCTCAAAAAACATTAGCACGTATCGACAACCAAGAATATCTATTCCCAAAGAATAAAGAATTCTTCAAGTCTATTGGTATAGACTCTCTTATCTACCCAGAAATGCTGGCTGCAGACGAGATTGTTAATGGTCTTAAGAAGGGTTGGGTACGCCAATATCTAGATTTCTCGGACGGAGCGCTTGTAGTATTGGCCACTAAAATAAGAAACACCTCTCCACTTTGTAAAAAACAATTGTCTGATGCCTTTTTAGACAATACCAAGGTGCGTGTAGTTGCTATAAAACGTGGACATCGAACTATTATCCCTAGTGGTAAAGACCATGTGTATGCAGGAGACATTGTTTACTTTATAACTACTCAAGACGGAGTTGAAGAGGTAAGAATTAAGTCGGGAAAAGAAAACTTTGAAATTGGTAGCACGATGTTCCTTGGAGGTAGTCGCATTGGTTTAAAAGCCATAAAAGAACTATCTCACAGAATGAATATTAAAGTTATTGAGCAAGATAGAGAAAAGAGTTATAAGATACTTGAAGAGGTTGATAATGCACTGGTTATCAATGGAGACGGACGCGATCTAACTCTACTTAAACAAGAAGATATTGAGGAGTTTGATGCATTTGTGGCTCTTACAGAAAACTCAGAAACTAATATTCTTGCCTGCCTAGCTGCAAAGAATATGGGTATTAAACGTACCATTGCAGAGGTAGAAAATATGGACTATATAGAAATGGCAGAAAACCTTGATATTGGTGCCATTATCAATAAAAAAATTATTTCAGCAAGCCATATTTACCAACTTATCTTAGGCGGCAATGTTTCTGTAAAATGCCTTACATTCGTAGATGTTTTAGTTGTAGAATTGGTAGCAGAATCTGATTCTGAGATAACTAAAGACATGCTTAAAAACTTAAAACTACCACAAAATATCACTATTGGTGGTTTGGTGAGAGACGGCAAAGGCATTGTGGCTGTGGGTGATACTCAAATCCAAAACGGAGATAGAGTTACAGTATTCTGTGGTGAAGACACCATTAAAAAAGTAGAAAAGTTATTTAAATAAGATGAAAGCAATAGACATTAAATTAGTGATTCGTATCATGAGCTTCTTGCTTTTGATAGAAAGCTTTTTTATGTTGATTTCTGCAGGCGTTGGTTTCTATTACAACGAACCTAGCATGAAAGATATCCTACTAGCCACATTAACAACCTGTACTATTGGCATAGTTGGCATCCTAGCTACTCCCAAAATAGACCGTAATTTACACAAAAGGGAGGGTTTCCTTGTGGTTTCACTTGTATGGGTCATCTTCTCTATTTTTGGGATGCTTCCTGTATATTGGAGTGGCTACATACCTACTATCACAGATGCTTTCTTTGAAACCATGTCTGGATTTAGTACCACGGGAGCTACTATTATACAAGATGTAGACAATTTTCCTAAAGGGCTAATGCTATGGCGTTGTTTGCAACAATGGCTTGGAGGTATGGGTATCATAGTGCTTTCGCTAGCCATCTTACCCCTTATAAGTGAGGGGAATATGAGTTTATTCTCTGCAGAGGCTACAGGTCCTACAAAAGAAAAAATACACTCAAAAATTAGTCTTACTGCAAAGATATTTTGGGGTACATACCTAGGTTTAACAGGTTTAAATGCATTCTTTTTATGGTTGGGAGGCATGGAAGCATTTGACGCTATTTGTCATGCTCTTACCACTCTTTCTACTGGTGGGTTTTCCACCAAAGGTGCTGGTCTAGGTTACTGGGGATGTGATTATTATGAGTACATTACCATTGTATTCATGTTTTTAGGCGGTACAAACTTCACTCTATTCTTCTACTTATTCAAAGGTCAATTTAAGAAGATATTTACAAATGAGGAATTCAAATACTACATCATTATTGTATTGATATTTTCTTTCCTTATATTTAGCTTTTTAATGTTACATCACATAGAATATTCTTGGGAAGACGCCGTTAGAGACTCTCTTTTCTACGTTATTTCTATGATTACTACCACCGGACAAATCACCACAGACTTTATGATGTGGCCTCCATTTGTATTCACTCTTTTATGGATTGTAATGTTGCTTGGAGCTTCTTCTGGTTCTACTTCTGGCGGTATTAAAATCACTCGCATTATCTTGCTAGTAAAAAATAGTTACTACGAATTTAAAAGACAAATACACCCAAATGCCGTAATTCCAGTTAGATACAACGACCAAATAGTACAACCTCAGATTATAAACAACGTACTTGCATTTGTTGTTGTATATATGGTTGTAGTACTCCTTAGTACGGTTGTTTTCACAGCTACTGGCCTAAACTTTGAAGACGCATTTGGAGCTTCTGCATCTGCTCTCGGCAATGTAGGTCCTAGTATTGGAACCATCGGTACAGGGAACTTTTCTCACTTTACAGCCCCTGCAAAATGGTTGATGTCTTTCCTAATGTTGGTTGGACGTTTGGAACTATTTACTGTGCTTATTTTATTTACCCCAAGTTTCTGGAAAAAATAATTCCTTTTTGCAAAATAAGATGACGGATGAACATATTTTCATAGCCAGACAAACAGAAGGACGTAAAATAATTGCAAACAAACTTCCTTCTTGGGCAGAAAATATGTCTATCTTGTTTCCTGTAAAAATCTCTTTGGAACAATGTTCTTCTGAAGCTACTGCCATTTATAAGGCGGGATTGGTAAGAGGCGAAAGTTTGGTAGACCTTACAGGTGGTTTCGGCGTAGATTGCTCATTTTTGAGTAGAAATTTCACTTCTGTGGATTATGTGGAGCAAAACGAAGAACTCTGCCAAATAGCAGAGCACAATTTTGCGGCGTTGGGTTTGAACATTAGGGTAAACAATGCAGAGAGTGTGAGTTTTTTGGCAGACATGACATCTGTAGACTGCATCTATATAGACCCTGCTCGTCGCGACGTAAAGGGCAAGAAAACTGCCGATTTGAGTCTATGCAGCCCCAATTTATTGGAAATACGAGATACTTTATTGAAAAAGTGCAATACTCTACTCATAAAACTATCTCCTATGTTCGATATTAGTTCGGCGTTGGAAGTGTTCCCAGAATGTAAACAAGTACACGTAGTATCGGTGAAAAACGAGTGCAAGGAGTTGTTGCTTCTAGTGGAAGGTGGGTTTTGTGGGGAAACTGAGGTAGTGTGCGTGGATTTAGATGAGTTACCCCGACGTGTTGATGACCATCTGGGAATAATGCAGCCAGAAATCACGAGCGTAGCGAGTAATTTGAAAAAGGAGAAAGGAGAAATAATTAGTTACAGTTTTCCAAAGGCATATTTATACGAGCCAAATGCCTCTATTATGAAGGCGGGATTGTTTAAAACTGTTGCTAATAAGTATAATGTGCAGAAATTGCACCCTAGCACTCATCTTTATACTTCTGAGGAGCTTGTGCCTAACTTTCCTGGCAGAAGTTTTGAGATAAAAAGAGTAACTAAAGTACAGAAGAAAGAAATACAAGATATAGAGAAAGCAAACCTAAGCACGAGGAATTTTCCTGGCAATGTAGCAGATTTGCGCAAGAAGTTGAAACTCAAAGATGGTGGCGACACGTATATTTTTGCTTGTACGCTAAATGATAATAGTAAAGTGTTGATCATCTGCGAGAAATGCTAAAATGTTATACATTAAAAATTGCGAGTAGAGCTCTTCACGGGATTTTATTTATGATTAACTACAAAAGCTAAACTCACTTCGTTCAGACAACGCTTTTGTTTAACGTTAATCATCTCATAAAATCTATTTCCGCTCATCGCAATATCGCATTTTTAAGTATAACATTTATACAAACAAATACAAAAACAAAAAACAACAATGATTTTTCCAGAGAAGTTTGAGCAAAAAATAGAATTTGACAAGATTAAGACCTTGATTCAAGCAGAATGCCTGTGCGAGATGGGCAAAGAAGAGATTGCATCACTTGCATTTTCTTCAAACCCTACTATTATCAAAACCTCAGCAGGACAAATTGCAGAATTTATGCGTCTTATGAATGAAACTTCCAACGAATTTCCACTAGATGGGTACTATGACATTAGAAGTTACATTAAGAGAATTCAAACTGAAGGGGCGTATATCACAGAGGCAGAACTGTTTGAACTTTACAGGTCTGCACTTGCAGTTGGAGCATTGGTTCGTTTCTTTAGAATGCTAGAAGTGAAAGATTTTCCGCTTCTTATTTCTTTTGGCAATCGTGTGGAAGCATTTCCAGAGGTAACACAATACCTTTCTCGCATTTTGGACAAATATGGCAACATAAAAGACTCTGCATCAAGCACTTTGGCACAAATTCGCAGAGAAAAGCAAATGTTAAATGCCTCTATTTCAAAGCTCATAAACCAAATCATTCGCACTGCTCAAAGCGAAGGATTTGTTGAGAAAGACTGTTCACCTGTGCTTCGCGACGGAAGATTGGTAATCCCAGTTGCACCTGCATTTAAACGCAAACTTGGAGGTATTGTACACGACGAATCTGCCACAGGTAAGACTGTTTTCGTAGAACCTGCACAATTGGTGGAGGTAAACAACAAAATCAGAGAACTAGAGGCTGACGAACGCCGTGAAATCATTAAAATCTTGATAGAAGCTGCCAATTTCATCCGTCCATACAGCGAAGAACTGCTTTATAGCAATAAATTCCTAGCAGAGACCGACGCACTACGTGCAAAAGCTATATTTTCTACCAAAATAGGAGCTCGTTTGACCCAATGTGTAGAAAAACCACATTTAGATTGGAAAAATGCCATTCACCCTCTCCTACTTATTTCATTTAGAGAGCATTACAGAGAAGACGACATAGTTCCACTAAACATCACCCTACATGAAAATCAAAGAATTTTGCTTATATCAGGGCCAAACGCAGGTGGAAAATCTATTTGCATCAAAACAGTAGGTCTTTTGCAGTATATGTGGCAATGCGGATTGCTTATACCTGCCTTAGAAGATAGTGTAGTGGGTATTTTTGACAATATTTTCATTGATATAGGTGACGAACAGTCACTAGAAAATGACCTGAGCACCTATAGTTCGCACCTAAATAACATGAAATTCTTCCTAAAAAATGGGAATCACTCTACCCTGCTTATCATAGATGAGTTTGGTAGCGGTACAGAGCCACTTATTGGTGGAGCCATTGCTGAGGCAGAACTAAATAGGTTCAACGAAAACAAATGTTTTGGTGTAATCAACACTCACTATACAAACCTAAAACACTTTGCAAACCACACAGAGGGCGTGGTAAATGGTGCTATGCTCTACGACAGACACCTTATGAAACCACTATTCCAACTTAGCATAGGCAATCCAGGTAGTTCGTTTGCTGTGGAAATTGCAAGAAAAATTGGTCTTCCAGAGGATGTAATCAATCACGCTGCAGAAATTGTGGGTAAAGAGCACCTAGAATACGACAAAAACCTGCAAGATATTGTTCGCGACAAGCGTTATTGGGAAAATAAACGCCAACAAGTGCGTATGAAGGAGAAAAAACTAGATAGCACTAGCAAAGCCCTTCAAGACCGCCTTGAACAGATAGAAAAAGAGAGAAAAGAGATTATCCGCAAGGCAAAACAAGAGGCGAAAGACCTTATCCAAGATACCAACGCTACTATAGAAAACACTATTAGGCAAATAAAGCAAGCCAAGGCTGATAAGGAAAAAACTAAAGCTATAAGACGCACTCTAGAGGAGAAAAAATCTGAGCTAAACGACAAACCAAAAGAAGTGCAACCTACCATCCAAACCACAAATGAGGAGATAAAAGTAGGGGACAATGTGGTTTATGGCGAACATATTGGTGAAGTTTTGAGCATCAGTGGCAAAAAAGCCGTGGTGGCTCTTGGTGGCATTTCTTCTACTATAAACCTAAACCTGCTTAAGAAAGCAAAAAGAAAAGACGTTAGAAAACAAGAGCAAAGAACTGTTTCTGCACTTTCTAGCATAGAAACACTTAGACAACGAAGCCTGAAATTTAAAACTCAACTTGATATACGTGGTTTGCGACTAGATGAAGCTATGCAAACCGTGATGTACTACATAGACGACGCCATGATGGTGGGCGTGGGTGAAGTGAGAATCCTACACGGCACTGGCACTGGTGCACTACGCCAAATGGTGCGCGAATACCTAAGCACCGTTAGCGGACTTTCCTTCAAAGACGAGCACGTGCAACTCGGCGGTGCCGGAATAACAGTAGTAAATTTCAGAAACTAGAGAACCTTTCTAGAGAGAGTAATATTTATTTTAAAGGAGGGATTTTTAGGCGTCCCGAAGTTCGAAAAACCGGAGTGTACACGTAGTACTCGAGGATTTTGAGAACGAGGGCAACACGAAAAGCACCCTTTAAAATAAATATTACAAACCTAAATTATACGCTACCCCTACTATATGATTCCCCACCTTCTTTGTAACTTCGTGCTCAAACATATAGTAGAACTCAAGACCATTTACTGAGTCTATTTTCCACTCTAGACCTGCGCGATAGTTCATTTTAGAAAGCCAGTCTTTACCAACGTTTTTCTTTAGTGGATTGTACATTTCCACAGAGATGTATGGTTTAAGGTGCTTGTTCATAAAACTATAGTTTAGTTTTAGGCGTGAACGAAGTTCCCAATCCACAGCATTAGAATAAGTCATTTGTGGCATTTCACGCAAAGAAAGATTGAATCTGCCGAAACTTACGTTTGGTTGCACAACAAATTTTACTCTATGTCTAAATTGAAAATGGTCAACGCTTTTTTGAAGCACTTGAAACTCATAAATCGCTCCCATTGAGAAGTTTTTATGAGCATTATATGTAATTCCCAAGCCAGAATAAAGTCTGTCAAACTTTGAAGAATTGTTTTTGAAACGTGCTTCTTCTGTCCAATTTAAAGTGATTTCCTTTATTGGTTTATAGTTCAACGAAAGCGAAAAACGTGTTCTAAAATCTTGCACAAACACATCTTGTGCAAATAAATTTGACACTATTAAAATAGAAGAAATAAGTAATAAAAATCTGGTTTTCATTAGGTTAACGAATGTTATTGTCTATTATTTGTGTAACTATTTGTTTACAGTATTCTAGTCCTATTTTTGAACTATTTAGGCAAATATCATAACTTCCTGCCACTCCCCATTTCTTTTCTGTGTAGAAATCATAATATGCAGCACGAGTTTTGTCGGCTTTGTTTATCACTTCTTTGGCTTGTTGCTCAGAAATGCCCTCGTATTCAGCCACACGAGACACTCTATCTTTAAAATCGGCTGTAATAAAGATAGAAACAACATCTGCTCTATCGCGCAAAATATAGTCTGCACAGCGACCTACGAAAATACAATCACCTTCTGCAGCTATGTTTTTTATTACTTTACTTTGCATACAGAAAAGAGAATTGCCAGAAAGCACAGAATCTCCACAACCACAGCTACTTCCGTATGAAAAACTATTGAGAATCATAGAAAAGAAACTATCTGTAGGTTTTTCATCTACTTTCTTGAAAAACTCGCCCGCAATACCTGTTTCTTCAGAAACTCTGTTTATTAAATCTTTATCATAAAGTGGAATATTATAGTGTTCAGACAGCATTTGAGCCAGTCTGCGACCTCCACTTCCGTATTGTCTGCCTATGGTTATTATCATAATATAGAAGATATTTGTCCGCTTTTTATTTTACGTATTTCTAGCAACACCATCACCAACGCCACTACTGCAGAAATGCCGTCTGCAATAGGCATACTCCACCAAACTCCGTCTGTACCAAATTGTGCTGGCAAGATTAGTAAGAATGGAATAAGGAACAACAATTGTCTGTTGGTAGAAAGGAACAGTGCCTTTTTTGCAAGCCCAATAGATTGGAAAAAGTTATTTGAAACCATTTGGAAACCAATTAATGGGAAGAAAATGGTTACTACTCTAATAGCATGTTCAGATAGCACTAAAAGTTGAGTATCAGTAGTAAATGGCTTGATTATAAGTTCTGGGAAGCATTGGCAAACTATCAATGCCAAAGTTGTAAGACCTACAGCATAAACAAGTGTTAGACTATATGCTTTTAGCACCCTATCGTATAGTTTTGCACCGTAGTTGTACCCTGTGATTGGTTGCATACCTTGGTTGAAGCCCATCACTATCATTACAAAGAAGAAGACTATACGGTTTAAAATGCCGTATGCGCCCACATACATATCGCCACCGTGTCTTAAAAGGCTGGTATTGATAAGCATTACCACCACACAACCCAAAGAGTTCATACAAAATGGTGCTAGACCGATAGAAATAATCTGCCCTGCAATCTTTGGTCTAAATTTAAAGATGTCTTTTCTAAATGAAAGTGTATCTTTTTTGAATATAAAGTGGTGAGTAACAATAATAAGTGACAAGGTTTGAGCGCAAACAGTACCCAGCGCCGCACCTTTTATACCCATATCCATAAGAATAATGAATATGTAGTTGAAAAAGATGTTTGTAACTACTGCCACAAGGGTGATATACATTGCTTTGGTTGGGAAACCTGCAGCACGCATCACACTATTTAGCCCTAAGTATAAGTGGGTGACAAGATTTCCATATAGAAGCACTTGCATATACTCCCTTGCATAAACTATTGTGGCATCACTTGCACCGAAGAAGTATAAAATTGGGTCTAAAAAGATTAAAGACACCGCCGCAAACACCACACCAATGATCACGTTGAGCAACACCACATTGCCTAGAGCTAGTTCTGCTCCACGTTTGTCTTGTTGGCCGAGTTTTACAGACACCACCGTGGTGGCACCAATACCTATCATAGCGCCAAAAGCTGCTGCCAAGTTCATAAATGGGAAACAGACAGAAAGACCCGCTAAAGCTAGCGAACCCACACCTCTGCCTATAAACATACTGTCTATGATATTATACAACGAACTCGCTGTCATAGCCACTATGGCAGGTAGGGAATAATGCAAAAGAAGGGAACCAATACTTTTGGTTCCCAGTTCTTGTGTTTTAGACATATCTAAATTTATTATTAAACAGCTTTAAAACTCATATCAAGGCTCTTAACAGAGTGAGTTAGAGCACCTACAGATATAAAGTCTACACCACATTCTGCATAGTCACGAAGTGTGTCGAAGGTGATACCACCAGAAGATTCTACCTCATAACGTCCTGCAATAAGTTCTACTGCTTTTTTAGTGTTTTCAGTATTGAAATTGTCTAGCATAATACGGTCAACACCGCCTATAGCAAGCACTTGGTTTAGTTCGTCGAAGTTGCGCACCTCGATTTCTATTTTTAGGTCTTTACCTTTTTCTTTGCAGTAGTCTTTTGCACGAGTAATAGCATTTTCAATACCTCCTGCAAAGTCCACGTGGTTGTCTTTAAGCAGAATCATATCAAACAGACCGATACGGTGATTTGTACCACCACCAATCTTCACTGCCTGTTTTTCTAAAAGACGAAGACCTGGAGTAGTCTTGCGAGTATCAAGCACCTTTGTTTTAAGACCTTCTAAGCATTTTGCATATTTACGAGTAACTGTTGCTACACCACTCATACGTTGCATAATGTTTAGCATAAGACGTTCTGTTTGAAGAAGAGAAAGCACTTTACCTTCTACATCAAAAGCAATATCGCCAGGTTTTACCTCATCACCATCATTTAGGTATTGAGTCATTTTTAAATCTGGGTCATATGCTGCAAAAATACGTTTTGCAACTTCCACACCTGCTAGCACGCCTGTTTCTTTAATGATAAGACGAGATTTTCCCATTGCTGTGGCTGGGATACTAGAAAGTGAAGTATGGTCGCCATCACCTATATCTTCGGCAAACCAATACTTAATTAAATCATCTAATTGATCATTCAGTGACATCATCTATTCTAAATTGTTGGATTAACTGATTATTTGATACTTTTCTAAAAAGCGCGTACAAACGATACGATTTTCCTGCTGACGAAATGCTTATAATGCAGAAACTAGAATTTTCTCGTTTACCCAAATGGGAAACCTTACAAACACAATTTGGATTGTTGCTTATAAAATCTAAAACAGCATTAACTGCATAATCTTTATTACATACCACACTTTCTCCCAATATCGACATTTCTATAGTAGAATCGAAGATATTATTTAATGGTTGCACTTCACCAGTATGCATCACTTTACAAATCTGTTGCACAGACTGCTCAGCAGCAAAAGCGGTAGTTGCCAATACCATAAGTAAAATAGGCAATATGTATTTGATTTTAATACGCATCTCTTTTTATTGGGAAACATTCTCCCATCATATTGACAAAGATACTAAATATTTTTTATTTATTACCTTCGACTACAGTTTTTTTACCTTTTTAAAGTAAAGTGACCAAATATGGTAGATCTTTGTCCTGGAGTTATAATTAAATACCAATAATCATCATTTGGCATAGGATGACCATTATAATTTCCATCCCAACCTATAAATTCAGTTGCCTTAACACTTAACAATCTACGATGAAAACGGTCGTAAATCTCTACTGTTGCACTAGAATACGAATCAATTCCTCCTACATTCCATACATCTGCAACCCCATCTGCGTTAGGAGAAAAATACAACATTGGTACTAACTGAGATGGTTCCGGTTCTGGCTCCGGCATCGGTTCAGGTTCTGGTTCTGGCTCAGGTTCTGGTTCCGGGTCTGGTTCAGGTTCTGGTTCGTCTGTTACTATCTTAAGAATTAAAGTTTTTGTTACAACATACCAATGGTCCCCTCTTTTTTCCTTAAATGTATACGTATAAGTACCATCTTCGCTATATTCTTTTCCATCTCCATCTACCCACACATATGGAGTTTCTTCTACTGTTACTTCTATTAATTCTTCAGATACTTCCTCACATAATTTAGGGGTTATTTCAAACTCATTTCTAAGCATTGTTTCCACTGGATAGTAACGTTGGAACATGATATTATCCAAACCAAAATCATTAGCACCAAAAGATGAAGCACTATTAGTTAATATAATTTCAGCATCATAACAGTCTGTAGGTGCAGTCCAATAAATTCCCTCTCCATAAGTTCTCCAATCATGATGGTTTATCTCCTTTTCTTCCAACAACTCTTCTGTATGTTCAATACCATTTGAGTCTTTATACTTTAATTTAAAGACCACCCTTCCATATTCTTGCAATATAATTCCTGGACCATTATTCGTGGTACATGTAGTTACTGCCATATATGAAAATTGGTATTTTTGTCCTTTTTCCAATGGAGTTCTAAGTTTGGCACTATACGCCACTCCACCAGGATTACTATCTCCATCTAGTTCCAAAAAATATTTACCACCCTTTGCTGGGTCTGGTTTTCGAGTATTTAATCCTTGAGTACACAAACGATAATATCCTGGAAATTTATCCCTTGTAACATTACCATTTTCATCTTTTTCCAATTGTTTTGGGGTGAAATAACCATCTAACTCATAAAAGTCATATGAACTAGAAAAACCATTATAATGATTATTTTCTGAACTTGCATCCTCAAAATCACCATTTACTATTAGATTTTTATCTAACGTCATCCCAATATAATAAATCACCTTCTGACTCAGATATAAAGTCTCACCATCTGCTATACCAGAGCAATAAACCTCTAAAGTCTGTTCATTAAAATTTGATGGCAACGGTTGTGCAGCACCGTCTTTTATCATCACCCATTCCAATCTATCTGCCACAGTTTCTGCATTTAACACAATAGTATCTTCCTTACAAGGTGTTAATTTAAATTGGTTTATCACAGGTGCAATTGCTTGTGGAGCTGATGGTTGTGGATTTGAATTATACTCAAAAAGTTCTGTTATTGGTAGAGGAGAAGCATCCACTACGCACATATATTTTCCTTCTTGAGATGGAGTATATTCATTCCCAGTTGATCCATTACGTGTACCATAATAAACATACTTATTAGAAACTTTACTAAATATATACCACTCATATTTAACACCTATATTGTTAGTTATAAAAGTAGGAGCACCTAGCACGCCTTTATCATTTAATTCTTTTCCTTGAACTGGGTGTATATTTTCTGGTAAAACTTCAGGAGGTGTATCTTTGGTAGGATCAAAATCTGCCCACATAGGGAGAATAAATCCTATAATGCTAATATAAAGTAGTAAAAGCTTTTTCATAATTCTTTGTAAGGTTATGCAAAGATAACCATTTATCTTTATATCTTTGTGATATGAATAAGATATTTGACCCATATAGAAGAAAATACGTGGCCGCAACACCAGAAGAAGAGGTTCGTCAATGGTTCTGCAGCTTTCTTACCAAAGAAAAGAACTTCCCAATAGTGTCTATCGCCAATGAATGCACCCTTAATATTAATGGTTTATCGCAACGTTGCGACACTATCGTCTATAAGCAAGGCATTCCAATTATGTTAGTGGAATATAAAGCTCCAACTGTGAAAATCACACAAGAGGTAATAAACCAAGCCATGCGATACAACAGCAAACTACACGTCCCATACATTATTCTATGCAATGGGAATCAAATATTTTGCATAAAGATAGATTATTCAAATCTTTCATCGGAGTTTTTAAAAGACATTCCTAATTTTGAAGAACTTTAATTAGACTTATTATGAAAATTACGTTTTTAGTAGTTGGTAAAACAGTAGGCAAAAACTTAATAGAAATGATAGATGAGTATGTAAAACGTCTTCGTTTCTATACAGACTTTGAAATGGTAGTTATTCCCGACCTTAAGAATAATAAAAATATGTCTTTTGAAGTACAAAAAGAAAAGGAAGGCGAAATGATTTTGCGCTCGCTAAACGACTCTGACGAGGTAATACTTATGGATGAACACGGAAAGGAATACACCTCTGTGGAATTTGCCGCTCAAGTAGAAAAGAAAATGGCATCTGGACTTAAACGACTAGTATTTGTAATTGGTGGTCCTTACGGATTCTCACCAGCCGTGTATGCTCGCGCTAACGGCAAAATATCACTTTCTCGCATGACTTTCTCGCACCAAATGGTACGCCTCATCTTCACCGAACAACTCTACCGCGCCTTCACCATCCTAAAAGGCGAACCGTATCATCATGAGTAGGGATGCTAGTTAGGACTACAATAAAAAATCTTCGATTTTGGCTCCGGCGGCTATTTTTTCGCGGATTTGAGTAGAAGATATTGGGAAAAGAGGAGCTCCGTGTAAGATTTCTACATTTGGAAGATTGTTTTCTGAAAGGTCTGAACCTTCACGTGGATACACCATTACTCCATACTCTGAAAGAATACGTTCATAGTCTTTCCATTTATTAAATGTAGGCAGATTGTCGCCACCTATAAGGATTTTGAAATGATAGTTTGGATATTTCGCCTTTAAAGCATCTAGAGTAGTAATGGTATATGATGGCTTTGGAAGCGACATTTCTATATCACAGACTTTAATTTTTGGGTTGTTTTTCACAGCCCTACGCGCCCACTCTAGACGGTCGGCATCTAGATATAGAAATTTATCTTGTTTAAAAGGATTTTGAGGCGACACCACAAGCCATAGTTCTTCTATATCGGCTCTGTTGTCTAGAACCCACTCTGCCAACCCCACATGACCCACATGAATGGGATTGAATGAACCGAAATATAGTAAAATGCTTTTCATACAAAAGTGTTGTTATGAGTATATTTTTAACTCCTAACTCCTAATTCCTAACTCCTAACTTTTTAAAAACTTATTCACTACTTCTAGTGCCTCTGCTTTTGCCTTTTCTAAGTCGTCGTTTATAATTACTGCATCAAATTGAGGAGCGAAGGTCATCTCTGCAGCAGCTTTTGCCACACGTTGTTCTACTTCTTCCTCTGGTTCCTGACCACGAAGTGTTAAACGCTTGCGAAGTTCTTCCACAGATGGTGGCATAATAAAGATAAGAAGTGCCTCATCGCCATACATTTTCTTTATGTTTAAACCACCTTTCACATCCACGTCGAACATAGTTGCTTTACCTTTTTCTGCAATACGGTTCACTTCGCTCTTTAGAGTGCCATAAAAACGATCTGGATACACCTCTTCGTACTCAATAAACTCATCGTTGGCAACACGTTGTTTAAATTCTTCCGCACTTAGAAACCAATATTCCACACCATTTTGCTCTGCTCCACGCACAGGACGAGAAGTAGCAGAAATAGAAAACTCTGCGTTAATTCCTTTTTCTAAAAGGTAATTGATAATGGTACTTTTACCAGAACCAGAAGGTGCTGAAAATACTACTAATTTCATAATTATAATACGTTTAGAACTTGTTCTTTAATTTTTTCTAGTTCGTCTTTCATGTTCACCACAAGCACTTGTAGTTCGCTGCAGTTCGATTTAGAACCAAGAGTATTTATTTCACGACCCATTTCTTGTGCAATAAAACCAAGTTTTTTGCCACAAGCAGGCTCTTTTTCCATAGTTTCAATGAAATAGTCTAAATGTTTAGCCAAGCGTTGTTTTTCTTCGCTAATATCTAGTTTTTCTATGTAGAAAATCATTTCTTGCTCAAGTCTGCCAGAGTCTAACGATACTTTTTCTTCAAGTGCAGCAAGGTTTTCTTCAAGGCGAGCTTTGATTTTGTCAATTCTTGCTTTTTCATAATTTGGCACCTCAGCCAAATAACCTCTTATAGTATCAATTCTTTCAATAAAAAATTTCTTTAACCCCTCTCCCTCTTGAGAGCGAAACTCGTTCAATGCTTTCAATGCTTCTTTAATTGCAACCAATGTTTGTTCCCATTCTTCTTCAGAAAGTTCTTCATTTTGCTCTGCCTTAAGCACTTCTGGCATTCTCATTACCACTGTAAACCAATCATTTGGAAGCGCCACGCCAGATTCTTCAGAGATTTCCTTTATTTGATTCACATAGTTGTTGAAAGCCACTTTGTTTATTTGTACACCTGCAGTAGCTTCAGACACTTGGTCTACCATTAAAGAAAGTTCCACTTTGCCACGACCTAGTTCTTGTTGCACTAAGTTTCTTATTTCCAACTCTTTACTTCTGTAGAAATAATTAATTTTGGTATAAAGGTCCAACTGTTTGCTATTTAGCGACTTCACCTCTATCACCACTTTTTTATTAGAAAATTCACTAACGGCCTTACCAAAGCCAGTCATCGACTGCATCATAATATCTTCTTTTTTATTTAACGTCCACAAAGATAATAAATTTTACTTTTACATAGAATTAATATATCCTATTTATCCACATCGCAAATAATTTATCTGTCAGTGAATATACTTTATTTACACATGTAATATAATCTTTATCTAGTAGTTTATTAACAGCCGACTGCACAGAACTTGCAGAAGTAAGGGCATGACGTTTAATGAAATCTGAAGATGTAATAGCCTTCACCTCTCCTTCTTTTGCTATAGAATAAAGTACTACTTTTTGTTTTTCAGGGATATTAGACAAAATTTCTCTAAATATCACTGCATTATTATCTATCATACTTTCTATTGCATTTTTAATAATTTCCAATGTACACTCACTATCTTCTGGAGTATCTGCAAATGCTCCATTAAAAGTACGTTGAATATAATAGGTATGACCTTTAAAAAGATTATAAACATACTCTACATTTTGAAATTGGATAGTACGATTAGAATTTTCAAAATGCTTTACTATAAATGGAATGTATAAATCAGATGGTATTGCACCCAACTCCATTATATCTGCGCTATTATAAAAAGGACGAGCGGAAGAAATAAACATTTCTTGCATCATGTGACGCTCACTTCCCGCAAATATAAAATTACTATTTTTTATCTTTTGAATATAAGTTCTCAACAAAGCCTCAATATTTTTTTCAGGGTATTTTGCTATTTGTTGAAACTCATCTATTGCCACTATACAAGATTTATCTGCATTTTCTAAATAATGAAATATCTCTTCAAGCGTATATTCAGGTCTTTCAATATCACCTAGTTCCACATTAAAAGTAGGCAAACTCGTCATTGGGTCAAAACCAAATTTACCACTAATAGACTTAATAGTCTGTGCAAAAAGGGTCACCATCTTCTTACTGCGAGGTAAAAGTGCTTCGTAAATAGTTTTGCCCAACAAATAGGTAAATTCTCTAAGACTAGAAGTATGAAGAATATCAATAAAGAATGTATAATATTCATTGGAAATCTCTGGTTTATCATAACAATACTGTATTAGACCAGTTTTTCCCATACGTCTAGGCGATATAATAACTAGATTATTACCATTGGTAACTGTTTTGATAAGTTTTGCAGTTTCATTCACCCTATCGCAGAAATATTCTTCTTTAATTTTACCCGTTACAATAAATGGATTGATAATTCTTCCCATAATTCAAATAATTTTATTCGCAAATATAATTATTTAATTCAAATTATGCAAATCGCATAATGCGAACAACATAAAATTTCGATAATTGACAAAAAAACGAGACTTCACTAACGAATGCCTCGGTTTTTTGTTTTAATCAACCATTATATAGTTTATTCCATCGGGAAGCAAAACATATCTTTCATGTTCTTCAAAGTATTCTGAAAAGATACTATAATCTATATGTGAATAAATGGAATCCAAATTTATTCCAGCAACATCACATACCGAGTAAAATATATTATCAGCATTTAGCCTAACCTCTTTTCTACTTTTTGCCAACTCCACTTTTTTAGGATAGTTAGATGCGTAGGTATCAGAATACCAAAACAGAAATGGCACATGATATTCAGTTTTGATCGGACTACAATCACCACCATGTCCACCTCCCGTTGGCGTAATATTCTCTCCGTGATCAGATACAAAAATAAATGTAGAAACTGTATTTTGTTCTTCAATCTTATTGATTATACCACTTAATATCCAATCTTGGTAGAGCATAGAATTATCATAAGCATTGATATACAAACTATCACTCTTTACATTTGCTGATGTTTTAAAATTAGGTTTCCAAACATCATAATTACTTTCATAATTTGTATATGGGTGATGATTACCTTTAAACTCTACAATAAAGAAAATATTATCATCTGATGATCTTATCAAAGAATCCATTTTAACAACAATATCTCTATCACCAGACACTTCCTCTGAGCCAACCATCCTATTTGGCAGGATAATCAACGAATCTGTTCCTTGTGTTAAGTATTTTTCATATGATAATAGATTTCCTCCTGCAACAATCACGTATGTTTTAAAACCAACATCTTTAAATGCTTGAACAATGCCTTTCTCTTTGTAGTTCAATTCATAATCTAGTGGGGTTGCTCTTGTTACAATTTGAGGAACTGAAAACATTGTTAGACACGCGGTAGAATAATAGTTATCAAAAGAAATCAGATTGTTAGTATTATCCAACAATGGAGTCGTCTTTCTATTATAACCATTAAGTGACAATTTGTCAAATCTCATTGATTCCCCTATTGCTAAAACATGGATTTCACGTTTGTCACTTACCTGTTTAGATGCATTAAATGTAAAATCCTCTGCTTCCTTTATAGATTTTTTTACTTGTTGAATCTTTACTATGTTGTATATCTGATATGGAACATTATATGGAGGTCTATTAAGAATGCGTGTAGGAATAAAATACTTATAAGTAAGTTTATTTTTGTAAGAATTATTGATTTTATATTTTACAAATACAGAAGGGAGAATAATAGACACAAGGATAAACAAAATACAAATTTTAATGTTTCTCCTTGCATTTACATTGTACAAATAAATAGAAAGTACTGATAATATTAATATAGGTATCCACTGCCAACAAATATGCGCATTTGCTTGAATAAACTCAGTTCCCTCTGTAGTATCAGTCATGAGAATAGCCAGAATATTACCTGCTATAACATAATTTTCAAACAACATTACCATCGTATATTCTAAAAGTGCACAGATAGTAATTAACACTACAATACTATAGAAAACTATCTTATTTCTAATAATCAACAACAGCGACAATAATGGCAATGCATATAGCAAACTTGTTAATAAATAGCTTGACCCTGCATCTTGAGTAAGGAAGTATGCAAAATTAGGATATAATGCAAGTATAAAAACTAAAATAGGAGATAAAAAAGATTTTAATTCTCTAGTAGCCATTATCGTATATAATAAATACGGCAAGGGCTACTTATACCGCCTGGTTAATTGACATGAATAAGACATAAAAAAAGCGTGAAGCCCTGCACTGTCGCTCGCTTCACTTCTTGAGGCTCGTAGGAAATTGCCCTGTCTGTCGAAACGAGCAACGCAATAGCCCCACGCCGATATGTTATCATAGCACACAATACACCCATGTCAATAGTGGACACTGCACTCAGTGTCCCTACACAAGGGGAATGTGTGGATATGAGAATACACACCCACGGGACATTCACGTTGCTTTGTTTTTGACAGACAATTTGAAATTTTCCTACGATTTCAAGAAGTCAAAACCAAAGCGTAGTAAACGCCTTTAAATATGTCTTGTCCCACCCTCCCACTTTACACATAGCAAAGCTTCGGCGTAGGACATCACAAAAGTAAGAAATAATCTCTAATATTTTAGCATATATTGCACAAAATATGCTATATTTGCATGACTAAAAATTATTTACTTAATTACTTAATCTTACAATCGCATTAAATTTATTAGTAAAGGTTCGGCATATTTTAGATTTTTTATTTGCATATATGATATTAATTTTACTATCTTTGTAACGTTAGCAATCATGAAATATTCAGAAGTAATTAGAATCCTTAAAAAGCATGGTTGCTACTTAGTGTCTCATGGAGGCAATCATGACAAATGGTTTAGCCCAATCACAAATAGATACTTTATGCTACCAAGGCATATTAGCCAAGAAGCTAAAAATGGAACAGTAAAAAGTATTAGTAAACAATCAGGAGTAAATCTGTAAACGATGAAAACGATTAATGTAAAAGCAACCATAGAACGTGGCGACGATGGTACATACGACGTAACCATGGAGTACCTTGACAACATTCCTTTTGGTCTGTTAGGGCAAGGCAATAGTGTGAATGAAGCTATAGAAGATTTTTATAACTCATATAGCGAGATGAAAACCTTTTTAGAAGAGAAAGGAGAAGTTTATCCACCTCTTAAATTCACATTTGTATATGATATTCCTTCTTTCTTAAAGAAATATGCATTTGCATTCTCTCTTGCTGGACTTGGAAGAATAACAGGAATAAACGAACGACAACTAAGTCATTATATAAATGGAATAAGAAAACCTAGTGCAAGAACTACATTAAAAATAGAACGTAAACTTAAAGAGTTTGCTGGAGAAATTAGCACACTAGAGTTTATTAAATAATATCTACTCTTGTCCAACTAATAGCTCATTTGACGAGACAAAAAAAGAGTAGCCTTAATTTAAAGACTACTCTCAAATATATCTCCTCTAAGAATTATTATTTTTGGAATAGTTTGATTACTTCCATGATAGAGGTTGCAGTTTGTGAGATGTTGGTTGCAGCAGTTTGAGCCTTGTCTGATACTTCATTTACTTTTTCGGTATCTACTTTGCTAGACACTGCTTGTTTCAATCCGTCAACTACTGCGTCAGCATTGATATCGCTAATAAGACCTGTTGCGCCTTCTACTAGACCTTTTGAGAAATCTGTATAGTTTACAGAACCTTTTTCTGCATTTTTAATTTGTTGTGCTTGAGCAGCTACATTTAGGATATTAGCCACGTTACTTAGGTTTGATAAATCTAACTTTCCATCCAATTTGTATTGATTGTAAAGTGCTTTTAAAGCTACACCAGATTGGCTACCAGCAAGGAAACTTGCTGAGTTGTTTGTTGCTACTGCGCTGTTGATAGCATCTTTCACACTAGATTCTACTTGAGAAGCAGAAGGAGTGGCTGTAGTTGTTTGAGCAGGAGCAGGAGCAGGTGTTGCTGTAGAGTTGTTTGCAGTAGGCTTCATTGAGCCACAAGATGCTAGCACAAGACCAGCGATAATTGAGTATAAAATCTTTTTCATAATTTAAATTATTGTTTTTTATAAAATAAGGGGTTAACAAATTATGTCAACCCCTCTATTTCTACTGAATGATTTTAAGTGAGGGATTTTTAGGCGACCCTCACCTAATTTCTTTCAGTCTTAGTCTTTAATTTTTGCGCAAATAAACTCTCTGTTTAGACGAGCGATGTTTGCTAGAGAAACGCTCTTAGGACATTCAGCAGCACAAGCACCAGTATTGGTACAGTTACCGAAACCTAGTTCGTCCATTTTAGCAACCATAGCTTTTGCACGAGCAGCAGCTTCTACTCTACCTTGTGGAAGAAGAGCTAGTTGGCTTACTTTAGCAGCTACGAATAACATAGCAGAACCGTTTTTACAAGCAGCAGCACAAGCACCGCAACCAATACAAGATGCAGCATCCATAGCTTCGTCAGCATCTTTTTTAGGAATTGGAATTGCGTTAGCATCAGGTACACCACCAGTATTTACTGATACGAAACCACCTGCTTGAATAATTTGGTCGTATGCATTTCTGTTTACTGTTAAGTCTTTGATTACAGGGAATGCATTTGAACGCCATGGTTCTACAGTGATAGTTTCACCATCTTTAAACTTACGCATGTGAAGTTGGCAAGTGGTGATAGCGCTATCTGGTCCGTGTGGGTGACCATTGATATATAATGAACACATACCGCAAATACCTTCACGACAGTCGTGGTCGAAGTGGATAGGTTCTTTACGTTCGCTAATAAGTTGTTCGTTAAGTACGTCTAACATTTCTAAGAAAGAGCTATCTGTAGAGATGTTTTTTAGTTCGTAAGTTTCAAAACCGCCTTTAGCTTTAGGGCCAGCTTGACGCCATACTCTGAGTTTAATATTTATTGATTTCTCCATGGCTTCTTATGATTTATAGTTTCTAGTTTGACGTTTAATAAATTCGTAATCCAATTTTTCTTTTAATAGTTTAGGTTCTTGGCCTTCACCCATATACTTCCAGCAAGAAGCAAATGAGAATTTGTCGTCTTGACGAAGTGCTTCACCTTCTGGAGTTTGATATTCTTCACGGAAGTGACCACCACAGCTTTCGTTACGGTTAAGTGCATCGTAAGCCACAAGTTCACCCATTGTGATGAAGTCCTTCAAACGGAATGCCTTATCAAGTTCAATGTTCATACCTTCCAATTCACCTGGAACGAACAAGTTAGTTTCGAATTCCTTGCGTAGAGCCTTCATCTTAACAAGAGCTTCTTCAAGAGATGCCTTTGTACGAGCCATACCCACGTTATCCCACATAATGTTACCAAGTTCCTTGTGGATTGAGTCAACTGAGCGCTTACCCTTGATGTTCAATAGAGCCTTGTG
>JAZQZD010000005.1:0-27387 GCA_045633865.1 Candidatus Enterocola sp. | reverse complement strand
AAAGAGGCTCTTGGTATGAAGCTCGGTGGCGAGGTTATTTGTTACATCTACTAATTAAGGAGGAAACGCTATGTCAAGAATTGGTAAATTGCCTATCGCTATCCCTGCAGGTGTAACTGTAACAGTTAGCCCTGAGAACCTCGTGACTGTTAAAGGTCCTAAAGGTGAACTTCAACAACAAGTTAATCCTAACATCACCGTAACCGTAGAAGACGGCGTATGCCTCGTTACTCGTCCAAATGATGAGAAACAAAATCGTGCTATGCACGGCCTCTACCGCTCACTTATCAACAACATGGTTGTAGGTGTTAGCGAGGGTTACAAGAAAGTGCTCGAACTCGTCGGTGTAGGTTACCGCGTTGAGATGGCTGCAGCTATGCAAAATACTCTCAACTTTGCACTCGGTTATACTCACCCAATCTACCTCCAACTCCCTAAAGAGATCAAGGTAGAGACCAAGTCTGAGCGTAACCAAAACCCTCTCGTAATTCTGGAATCTGCTGACAAGCAACTCATTGGCCAAGTATGCGCTAAGATCCGCTCGTTCCGCAAACCAGAACCTTACAAAGGTAAAGGTATTAAGTTCGTTGGTGAATATATTCGTAGAAAAGCTGGCAAGTCTGCTGGTGCTAAATAATTAAAAACGTAGAATCATGATTGATAAAATAGCAAGAAGATTGAAAATTAAGGCTGGTGTTCGCGGAAAAATTTCTGGAACAGCCGAAAAGCCACGTATGTCAGTGTTCAAAAGCAACAGCCAGATCTACGTGCAAATTATAGACGATACCGCAGCAAACGGTGGTAAAACTTTAGTTGCTGAATCATCTTTAGCAATCAAAGAAAAAATGACCAAAACTGAAAAATCTGCAAAAGTTGGTGAATTAATCGCTAAGAAAGCTATTGCAGCTGGTATCGAAACTGTGGTATTCGACCGTAACGGTTTCCTATATCACGGTAGAGTTAAAGAATTGGCGGAAGCCGCTCGTAACGCAGGACTTAAATTCTAAGTATTATGGCAGGAAAAAACAATACAGTTAGATTAACGAACGAAAGTGAGTTAAAAGATAGATTAGTAGCAATTAACCGTGTTACTAAGGTTACAAAAGGTGGTCGTACCTTTACCTTTGCAGCTATCGTTGTTGTAGGTAACGAAGATGGCTTAGTAGGTTGGGGCTTAGGCAAAGCTGGTGAAGTAACCGCTGCCATTGCTAAAGGCGTAGAAATGGCTAAAAAGAACCTAATTAAAGTTCCTGTATTAAAAGGAACTATCCCTCACGAACAAACAGCTCGTTTCAGTGGTTCAGAAGTTTTCATTAAACCTGCAACAACTGGTACCGGTGTTAAAGCTGGTGGTGCGATGCGTGCCGTTCTTGAGAGCGTTGGTATTACTGACGTGTTAGCTAAGTCTAAAGGTTCTTCTAACCCTCATAACTTAGTTAAAGCTACTATCAAAGCTTTATCTGAATTAAGAGATGCTTACACTGTGGCTCAAAATCGTGGTGTTTCATTAGAAAAAGTATTCACAGGTAAATAAATACGACTATGGCAACAATAAAAATTAAACAAGTTAAAAGCCGTATTTCAGCTCCTAAAGATCAAAAATTGACTTTAGATGCACTTGGCTTGAGAAAATTGAATGCAGTGGTAGAAAAAGAAGCAACTCCTCAAATTTTGGGTATGGTGCGTAAAGTTAAACACCTAGTTCAAGTGGTAGAATAATTCTTTTTATTAACGCTTTAAATAAAAGAAAAAATGAATTTAAGTAATTTGAAACCTGCAGAAGGTTCTGTAAAAACTCGTAAGAGAATAGGTCGTGGTCCAGGCTCTGGCTTAGGTGGTACTTCTACCCGTGGTCACAAAGGTGCTAAATCACGTTCTGGTTACTCAAGAAAGATTGGTTTTGAAGGTGGTCAAATGCCTATGCAACGTCGTTTGCCTAAATTTGGCTTCAAAAATATTAATCGTGTAGAGTACAAAGCAATCGGTTTATCTACTTTACAAGAATTAGCTGACGCTAAACAATTAACTAAAATCTCTGTTGCTGATCTAGTAGAAGCAGGATTCGTTTCTTCTAAACGTCTAGTTAAGATTCTTGCTAAAGGCGAATTAACTGCTAAATTAGAAGTATCTGCTCACGCTTTCTCTAAAGCTGCTATTGAAGCTATTGAAAAAGCAGGTGGTTCTGCAGTAACATTATAATCTAAAATTTTTGTATGAAAAAATTCATTCAAACCATACAAAACATTTTCAAAATAGAGGAGTTACGCTCACGTCTTGCTATCACATTCCTTTTGGTTGTGATATATAGATTAGGGTCATTTGTGGCACTTCCTGGCATAGATACAACTCAATTGGCCAACCTTTCTGAACAAACAGAAGGTGGTCTAATGATGTTGCTAGATATGTTCTCTGGGGGTGCATTCTCAAATGCCTCTATTTTTGCACTTGGTATTATGCCTTATATTACAGCATCTATCGTTGTGCAACTGTTAGGTATGGCAATTCCTTATTTTAGAAAATTACAACAAGACGGTGAAAGTGGTCGTAATAAACTTAACCAAATCACACGTTATCTAACTGTTGTAGTTTTGATTGTACAAGGTGCAGCATATCTTGCTAACTTACGTATGCAACTAGGTTCAGTTGTTCCAGAAGGAGCATTCTTCTTGTTCTCTTCTATCGTAATCTTAGCCGCAGGTAGTATGTTTGTGCTATGGTTAGGTGAAAGAATCACAGAGAGAGGTATCGGTAATGGTGTGTCATTTATCATCTTAGTCGGTATTATCGCTCGTCTTCCACAAGCATTAATCGGTGAATTCGCTTCACGTTTATCTGATGCTGCAGGTGGTCTAGTGATGTTCTTAGCCGAACTTGTATTACTATTGTTAGTTATATGTGGTTCTATTCTTCTAGTTCAAGGAACTCGTAGAATTCCAGTACAATATGCAAAACAAGTAATAGGTAATAGACAATATGGTGGTGTTTACCAATTCATTCCATTAAAAGTGAATGCTGCAGGTGTAATGCCTATCATCTTTGCTCAAGCTATTATGTTTATCCCAGCTTCTGTTGCAGGTTTATTTACTGCAGACGGCGAGGTAAGCAACTTTGCACTTGCTATGATGGATGTCAATGGTTTCTGGTACAACCTAGTGTTCTTCTTGTTAATCATTGCATTTACATATTTCTATACAGCGGTAACAATCAACCCAACTCAAATGGCTGAACATTTGAAATTAAATAATGGTTTCATTCCAGGAGTAAAACCAGGTAAAAAGACAGCAGAGTATCTTGATACTATAATGTCTCGTATTACTTTACCAGGTTCTATCTTCTTAGGTCTTGTGGCTATTATGCCTGCTTTTGCAGGGTTGTTAGGTATTAGTGCTTCATTTGCCCAATTCTTTGGTGGTACATCACTACTAATTATGGTGGGTGTAGTTCTAGATACTCTACAACAAATAGAGAGTCATTTGTTGATGCGTCACTATGACGGCTTAATGGAAAGCGGTAAAATTAAAGGAAGACACGGCTCTTTAGCTGCATATTAATAGAATATGATTTATCTTAAGACGCCTGAAGAAATAGCTCTACTAAGAGCAAGCAATCAGTTAGTGGGTAAAACTTTAGCTGAAGTAGCTAAGCATATCAGAGTGGGTGTTACCACTCTGGAGCTTGACAAAATAGCTGAAGATTTTATCCGTTCTAACGGTGCTCTTCCAGGTTTCTTGGGTTACGGCGGATTCCCAAATACTTTATGTGTTTCAGTCAATGACCAAGTAGTTCATGGCATCCCTTCAAACTACGCTCTTAAAGAGGGCGATATAGTTTCTGTGGATTGCGGAGTATTACAAAATGGTTACTACGGAGACTCAGCTTACACCTTTTGTGTAGGAAAAGTTGATGAAAAAGTTAAAAAATTGCTTGAAATTACAAAAGAATCACTATCTTTGGGGATTGATTCGGCGCAACACGGAAATCGCATAGGTGATATCGGTTTTGCAATACAACAACACTGCCAAAAAGCAGGGTTTTCTGTTGTACGTAAACTTGTGGGTCATGGTGTAGGTAGAAACCTTCATGAGGATCCAGAAGTTCCTAATTTTGGTAAAAAAGGTCAGGGCGTACTATTAAAAGAAGGTATGGTTATTGCGATCGAACCTATGATTAATATGGGAAATAGAGATGTGATTCAAGAGAAAGATGGTTGGACTATTCGCACAATTGATAGAAAACCTTCTGCTCACTTTGAACACACTATTGCTGTTCGTAAAGGTAAGGCTGAGATATTATCAACATTCGATTATATAGAAGAAGTTTTAAACAGTAAATAAATGGCAAAACAAGCAGCTATAGAACAAGACGGAACAATCGTTGAAGCTCTTTCTAATGCAATGTTCCGTGTAGAGTTAGAGAACGGTCATGAAATTACCGCACATATCTCTGGAAAAATGCGTATGCACTATATTCGTATTTTACCTGGAGATAAAGTGAAAGTGGAAATGTCTCCATATGACTTAACAAAGGGACGTATTTCATTCAGATACAAATAATTAAAATATATATAGCATGAAAGTCAAAGCATCAATCAAAAAACGTTCTGACGAATGTCAAATCGTTAGAAGAAAAGGACGTCTTTATGTAATTAATAAAAAGAATCCTAAAGAAAAACAACGTCAAGGTTAATTTTTTAAATATTTATAAATAGTTTATGGCTATAAGAATTGCAGGAGTAGATTTACCTCAAAATAAAAGAGGTGAAATAGGTTTAACCTATATCTACGGAATAGGAAGAAGCAGTGCTAATAAAATATTAGCTGAAGCTGGAATTGACAAAGACATCAAGGTTAAAGACTGGACAGATGATCAAGCATCTAAAATCCGTGATATCATTGGTGCAGAGTTCAAAGTAGAGGGCGATTTACGCTCTGAAGTACAACTTAACATCAAACGCTTGATGGATATAGGTTGCTATCGTGGTATTCGTCACCGTATTGGTTTACCATTACGTGGTCAAAGTACTAAAAACAACGCTCGTACTCGCAAGGGTAAAAAGAAAACTGTTGCTAACAAGAAAAAAGCAACTAAATAATTAATTTGTCAAATCCGTTAAAAAGTAAGAAAACATGGCAAAGAAAACTGCTGCTACCAAAAAAAGAGTAGTGAAAATAGACGGAACAGGTCAAGCACACGTTTATTCGTCTTTCAATAATATTATTGTAACTATTACCAACGCAGAAGGTCAAGTAATTTCTTGGTCATCAGCTGGTAAAATGGGCTTCCGTGGTTCTAAAAAGAACACCCCTTACGCAGCTCAAATGGCTGCACAAGATTGTGCAAAAGTTGCTTACGATCTTGGTTTACGCAAAGTTAAAGCATATGTTAAAGGTCCAGGTAACGGACGTGAATCTGCTATCAGAACTATCCACGGTGCTGGTATCGAAGTAACAGAAATCGTTGACGTTACTCCACTACCACACAATGGTTGTCGTCCTCCAAAAAGAAGAAGAGTATAATATTAATTTACAACATTAAATTTAAAGAAAATGGCAAGATATATTGGACCTAAATCAAGAATAGCTCGTAAATTTGGTGAACCTATTTTCGGAGCTGATAAAGTGTTGTCTAAGAAAAATTATGCTCCAGGCCAACACGGTAACTCTCGCAAGAGAAAAACATCTGAATATGGTATTCAGTTAAAAGAAAAACAAAAAGCTAAATATACCTACGGTGTTTTAGAAAGACAATTCTCAAACTTGTTTGATAAAGCTACTCGTACCAAAGGTATTACAGGTGAAGTGCTTTTACAACTTCTAGAATCTCGTTTAGACAACGTAGTATTCCGTTTAGGCTTTGCTCGCACTCGTGCTGCAGCTCGCCAACTTGTAAGTCACAAACACATTGTAGTAAATGGTCAAGTGGTTAATATTCCTTCATACCAAGTAAAAGCTGGTGACGTAGTAGGTGTTCGCGAAAAATCTAAATCTTTAGAAGTTATCGCTGATTCACTAAGCGGTTTCAACCACAGCAAATATGCTTGGATCGAATTCGATTCAGCTTCTATGGCAGGTAAATTCTTACACATGCCTGAAAGAGCTGACATTCCTGAAAACATTAAGGAACAATTAATCGTCGAACTTTACTCTAAAAATTAATTTTGAATTATGCCTTTATTACCATTTCAAAAACCAGAGCAAGTCATCATGCTTGAAGCAAATGCGTTCCACGGAAAATTCGAATTCCGTCCATTGGAGCCAGGCTTTGGTATTACTATCGGTAATGCTCTTCGCCGCATCTTGCTTTCATCATTAGAAGGCTTTGCTATCACCTCTATCAAAATAGATGGTGTTGAACATGAGTTTGCAACCATTCCTGGTGTAACAGAGGATGTGACTAACATTATCTTAGCACTAAAACAAGTTCGTTTTAAACAAATTGTTGATGGTAACGACTCTGAAACTGTAGTTATTGACATAACAGATACAACCACATTTAAGGCTGGTAATATAGGAAAGCAGTTGAAAAGTTTTGAAGTTTTAAATCCAGATTTATTAATCTGTACTTTAGAGCCAACAGCTCGCGTTCGTATGGAATTAACTATAAATAAAGGTCGTGGTTATGTTCCTGCAGAAGAAAATAGACTTCCAAACCAAGCAGTGAACGTAATTCCAATCGATTCAATCTATACTCCAATAGTTAACGTAAAATACGCTTACGAGAACTTCCGTGTGGAACAAAAAACTGACTATGAAAAGCTAACTATCGAAATTGATACCGATGGTTCTATTCATCCAAAAGATGCTTTGAAAGAAGCAGCTAAGATTTTAATCCACCACTTTATGTTGTTCTCTGACGAAAAAATTACTATTGATTTAGACAACTTAGATGGAGAAGAAGACTTCGATGAAGATGCACTTCATATGCGTCAGTTATTGAAAACTAAATTAACTGATTTAGATCTTTCAGTACGTGCATTGAACTGCTTAAAATCTGCAGAAGTAGAAACTCTAGCTGAACTTGTATCATTCAATCGTAATGATTTGTTGAAGTTCCGTAACTTTGGTAAAAAATCTTTAGTCGAATTAGATGAAAAACTAGAAAGTCTAAATCTATCTTTCGGCATGGATATTTCAAAATATAAATTAGATAAAGAGTAATAACGATGAGACACAATAAAAAATTCAATCACTTAGGTAGAAAAACTGCTCACAGAGATGCAATGTTATCTAATATGGCAGTTTCTCTTATTCAACATAAGAAAATCACTACCACTTTAGCAAAAGCTAAAGAATTACGTAAATTTATAGAACCACTTATCACTAAAGCTAAAGACGATACCACAAATTCACGTCGTATGGTATTTGCTCAACTTCAAAATAAAGAAGCTGTTAGCTTATTATTCGGTGAAATCGCACAACGCATTGGTGATCGTCCAGGTGGTTATACACGTATCCTTAAAACTGGTTTCCGTTTAGGTGACGCTGCTCAAATGTGCTTTATTGAGCTTGTTGACTACAACGAAAACTTACTTAAAGATGCTGCTCCTAAGAAAAAAGCTAGAACACGTCGTTCTTCTAAAAAAGCAGCTGAAGTTGTTGAAGCAGCTCCAGTGGCAGAAGCAGCAGAATCTGCAGAATAATTTAATTCCAGATAGCGAAAAAATGGGCGAGAAATATCTCGTCCATTTTTTGTATCTATTGTAAAAAAATAATTATTATTTACTAGTTGGACTTTAAACTGTGTATAAACATTATATTTGTCCACTTAACTTAATATTGACTTGGTAAATTTATGAGATTTGTACTTTTCTTTATATTCTTCTTGTTCTTGTCATACGGACCAGTTGCACTTTATTCTTTCTTAGTACGTCGTGAAAAGCAATTGACTTTAATACCTAAGTTGATAAGACTTATACTTTTTATTTTACCAACTGCATTTATATCTTATTATTTATGTTCAATTACAGGCTGGATAAAACTAGAATTTATGTTGGTTTGTCTTATAAACATAGGTATGATTTTCTTCTTTTTACCTCTAAATATTTTCTTAATTTCTAAGGCAGTTTCTGTCTATATTAGAGATAAAAAGGGTAAAAACCTAAGATGGGTATCTGTTGTGGGTGGTGCTCTGTCTGTGTTGCTTATTATTTTGCTAGGATGGGGTATATTGGACAGAAAGAATTTAGAAGTAAGGGAAGTTGAAGTTGCTATTAAAGATTTGCCTGAGGCGTTTAATGGCCTTAAAGTTGTGCAGATTACCGATGTGCATATCGGTTGTTTAGATGGGGCTAGTGATTATCTTAATCGTATAGTTGAGATTTCAAATTCGTACAATCCAGATATTGTAATGCTTACAGGTGATTTGATTAATGTGGCTGCTTGGGAAGCAGAAGGGACAGAAGGCGCACTTAATGGTTTTAAAGCAAATATTGGTAAGTATGCTGTGCTTGGCAATCATGATTATGGAAAGTATTATAAATGGGAATGCTCACAAGATAGTATTGACAATCTAGATGCTGTAAAAGATATTTATAGAAACTTTGATTTTGACCTCCTTTTAAATGAAAATAGGGTACTCGCTAGTGGCAATGATACTTTGGTTGTTGCTGGTATAGAAAACTGCGGCGAAGAGCCATTCCCTTGTTATGGTGATATAGGTGCGTCGCTCAGTGGTGTAGAGGATAAACCGGCATTGCTTCTTTCTCACGACCCTAGTACTTGGAAAACTAAGGTTTTGGAGTATAAAAATATCTTGATGACATTCTCTGGTCATACTCATGCCGCTCAAATGGGTATTGAGATTGGAGATTTTAAATTTTCGCCAGCTCAGTATTTGTATGATGAGTGGGATGGACTTTACGAACAAGAAGGCAGGTATCTTTTTGTTTCTCGTGGTGTAGGTTATGTAGGATTGGCTTTTCGCTTAGGAATGAGACCAGAGATTTCTGTATTTAATCTTGTTAAAGAATAAAGATATTTTGTATATATTCTTGTTTTTCATGAATTTGTATTATATTTGCCTTTGAGGTATTAAATTGTAATAGACTGAT
The DNA here is from genome assembly GCA_045633865.1 of Candidatus Enterocola sp. Taxonomy (GTDB): domain Bacteria; phylum Bacteroidota; class Bacteroidia; order Bacteroidales; family Paludibacteraceae; genus Enterocola. Next base: position 18,338 of record JAZQZD010000005.1, on the reverse strand, counting down.
TAAATATCTAAGATACTCTAATGAATTCTCCTATACATATTGGTTCTATAATAAAAGAAGAACTTCGCAAGCAAGGTAAAACAAATAGTTGGTTGGCTAAAGAAATCAACGTAAATCCTCGTACTGTGAATAAGATTTTTCTTAAAAGTGTTATAGATACTCATCAACTTCTTCAGATTTCACAGGTTTTAGGGGTTGATTTCTTTAGATATTATTCAGAACTTCTGACTCCACCCCCCCCCTATGCCCTCTTTGGGCAGTGCGCCCATAATGGGCAATAAATTATAACGTTTGCAAGGTTTGTTGTGTTAACTTTGTGTTAAAATAATAAAGTAGTGTTAAATTCTTCTTAGTTTTTTGAATTTACACTACTTTAATTTTTACCCCTGCCCTCATAAGAATAATTTTTTTGATTTTTTTGTTTTGGAATTCGCTGATTATCTGCGTGTTCTAAAATTTTGTATTCTGGGAAATTGTAAATGAATAATATAAATTAAAACTATAATTATGAATTCTAAAATTTACTCATTTTTATTGTCGATAGTGTGTGCTATTGTCTTGACTTCGTGTGGAGGTGATTTGGCGGATGTTTCATACTTTAATGATTTTCTAAAGTATAATGAAGCAGAAAAAGCTGAGACATTGTCTGAAACTGTAAGTTTGTTTGTAGATTACTCTACTTGCGTAGCTGAAGCAAAGAAATCTACTTATTTTAAATCTACTCATCCTTCTATAGTGGATTGTTCTCCTGTTTTTTATTCTATCAAGGGAGATAAAATTAAGAAGGAAACAGAAGATCGTCAGCAAGTTTACAATCTGTTAAGTACTATTCATGAGGTGAATCATGCTGATATCAAACAAGCTGTAAATATGATTGTGAATGGTAATAATCAAGCAGTGCTTATTACAGATGGTGAATATTTTATGAAGGGTGCTGTGAGAGACAATCTTAACAATCCATATTTGGCAGAAGATTTTAGAACTTGGCTTAATAAAGGATATGATATTTACTTCTACTGCGAACCATATGTAGAGTCTAATAGACATAACAAATATCGTTATTATATTCTATTTACAGATGATGCATTGGAAAATAACATTAATGATAGATTTGCTCGTTCTTGCTCTGCAGATGATCATGGTGTGATGGCATTCCATCTTTCTGATGGTCAGTTGAGAGTGATGAAGGGAGATGATGGTATTGTTTTAAATTCTGCTGTTTCTGCACAAAAAGTAGATGATTCTGTTTATGAATTATATTCATCTTGGGAGGATATGGCAGTATATTTAACAGAAGGTAATATTGATGATATTTATATTCTTAGAGGTTTATTTGTTGACAACAAAATTGCTAATGCTTATAAAATAAAAGAAATTACTCCAGTTGTATATCAAGTTTACCCTGAATATAGCAAATATTATGATAGCAAGATGCTTGCAGAGGAGACTCAACCAAAGGCAAAGAAGTTTGAAAAGGTAAAAGGTGTTTTTGAAATAGATGAAGATGTTTTTGAGGAAACAGGTGAGATTGTTTTAAAACTAAAATCGGACTTTGATGGTGGTAGTCTTTCTTATGATCATCCAAATTTATTGCGTGTAGATTTTGTTGTTACTGATGCTAAAAATGACTTTACAAACAATGATGATTTACGCGGAGCGTTTGTTTGGAAATCAATTTCTGCGGCACAAGGTCATGCTGAGAATACATCACTTTATGAAAGTATTTCTCAAGTGCTTCAAAATCCTAAATTAAATCCTAAAAAACGTGAAGTAGTTTTATATTCAGTATATTTAAGTACATACAATTTATAAAAATAATAACTTAAAAAAATATTAATTATGTTTCGTCCAATTAAAACAGCTCCTGAATTAGATCAGGCTATTCTTTCAACTTATTTATACGACGCTCTTATTGCAGTTGTATTTGTGTTAATTATTGTGTTGGTGGCAAATCTTATTAATTTCCAACGTGGTAAGATAGATCACTCTGGTAAAACAAGAAGAATATGGCTATTTGTGCTTATGGGTCTTGCTTTTGTTTCTGCTCTAGTGTTTGACTACTTTGCATGGTATGACTATATAAAAGTAGATGCGTTTGCAAATAAATATACCACACATATGATTGTAGCTCCAATAGTTTCTATGATTGAATATTTTGGTGTTGCTTTCTTAATAGTGAAATTATCTCCTAGAGGTTCTAAACTTAATTCTATTTTCCCTAGTAACGAAAGATAATTATGGCTAAGAAGGTATTTTTAATTGGTATAGGTGGCACAGGGATGCGTTGCCTAGAGAGCTTTGTACATACCTGTGCTATGGGTATGTATGACGATACAGAAGTGGAACTTTTGGCTTTGGATACAGATAAAGATAATGGAAACTTTGTGCGTTTGAGAACTCTAATTGAACATTACAATAAAATCAATGGAGGAAATTCAAAGCAAAATACATTCTTTTCTGCTAGAATTAAGTATTATGAATTTAGTCCAGGCTACACAGATAGTGATAGTTTTGCAACATTGTCTAACTATGCAAATTTAGAGACTCATAGAAACGATGATCCTTCTGCGGATTTGGTAGATATGTTCCTTGCTCCAGATGTGAGAAATATGAGCCTAAAAGAAGGATATAGAGCTCAAACACAAATGGGTTCTTTGTTAATGTATTTTGCAATAGAACAAGCTGCTTATGAAGCTAAAGAGGGAAAGATAAGTAAAGGAACTAATCAATTAAGAGACTTCTTGTCTTCTTTGAACGCTGGTAAAAATCAACCAGTATTTGTGTTTGGTTCTGTATTTGGTGGTACTGGTGCTTCTTCTATTCCTATTGTTCCACTTGCATTTGATAGAGCAAATAAGGTTTTAGGAAATACTAATAATATTATAGGCGATAATTATTTTGGTTCTATAGTATTGACAAACTACTTTAAATTTGATGTTAAGGAAAATTTAAGAGAGGTGGTAGCTAAGAGTGAAAACTTTGCTATAAACTCACAGTCTGCACTTATGTTCTATAAGGAGGATGCTACTATTCAAACTACTTACAAGCGTCTGTATCTTTTAGGTAGAGGAAGTGATGAGACTAGAGATGTGCTAGATACTGCTAATGGTGGTAGTGAAGGTACTGTAGGTGGCGCCGCTCAAAAGAATCCAGCGGATTATATTGAGTTATTAGCTGCTTTTGCTGCATACAATTTCTTTAAAGAAGCAAGTAAGGAAAAACCTTTTGCTGATGATGATAAGAAAAGATTCTTATGCTTAGCTCATGATTATGGTACTGCTAAATTAGATTTTAACTTGTTTGCACAAGAAGATAAAGATGTATTTAAGAAAAAAATAGCAGCTATAACTGTAGCTTCTTTATTAGATTTAGATGGAACAGATTTCTTCTATAGTGTAGTGAATGACTATAAATATAGTGTAAATGTAGATGGAGAACAAATGTCTAGTTTGCATAAATATCTTAGATTATTCAACTATGATTTAGATAAAGATAATAACCTGATAAAAGGTTGGTTGCCTCAAATGAATGCAGGAAGAGGTGGTGCTGGAATCTTATTTAATAGCGATTTATTTAATATTGATACTAAGAGCAGATTAGATAAATTTGAATATAATGAGAAATTATTTGTAGGTGATAACCCTCCAAAATTTAAAGCAGGTGGCTTATTTGGAAGTACTGCAAGTAAAATATTTAATGCAGTGAAAAAGAATTTCCTTGAAACTAATCCTACAGAGAATGAAAGCTTTGATCACTTGCTTTCTAGAACATATTCAACAATTTGTAAACTTTATAATTTTGATTAATTATGGCAGATAGAAATCTATTATTATTAGACTCAACTAATCCAATAAGCGTTTCAGAGGCTAATAAATGGTGCAGTGTTGATGATGCTGCCGTAGAGAATTTTATAAAAAATATTACTACCTCAAAAGGTAATCCAAAAGAACAACAAGATAAATTTAGAGCAATAATCTCTGGTGTGCCTTCTCCTTGGGCTAGGGTGTTGTTAACTCGTAAAGCAGTTTTATTCCCTAAAAAAGAGTTGAAAGATACTGTTCTAGATGAATGTTATAAACTATTAAAGTCTGAATGGAGAGGTTTAATAGCAGCTTATGCTCTTAAACCAGATAGTTTCGTTTTCTCAGAACCAATAGCTCTTACAGGAAAGAGTGTTGCTGAAAACTATCCAGATATGTCTGTAAGATATATTTATGGACAAATGTTGTTTAACGAGACTCCGCTTTGGTTACTTAAAAATGAAATGTTTGATGTTAGAAAAAATCCTTCTAGCATACAAATTCTTTATTATAAGAAAAATGATGGAAATGGATTTAAACGCGTTCCTGTAGCAGCTACATCTCCATTTACATTCCTATTCTCTTCTATCAACTACGACTTATTGTCTGAAGAAAGAGAAATTCCTTGGATAGGTAATGATGGTAAATTCTTTGATCCACTTACATCAACTAAATTTACAGTTGATGATATGAACAGACTTTTGTCTTTCTTAAATATCATTAGTACCAATATTATTCCAAGTGAGAATGATGAAAATGATCCAAATAAGTTCTATAGTGAATGGTTAATGTCTGTTTGTAGAACAAATTCTGAAAGTTATAAAATTAATGCAGATGAGATAAAAGGATATATAAAGAAATTCTCTGAAGAATTGGGCAGATGGAAAGAGGAGATAGAAGATAAGATTAAAGAAAAAGAAGGTAAACCTAATCAAAATATACCTTTGACCTTTAATAATAAACCACAAGGTCCACTTGCTTTACTTCTTAATAGCGATTATAAGTTCTATTTCTCAGATGGAGTATTTTCACTTGTAAATCAAGCAGGTAACTCTATTTTAAGCTCTAAGATATTCATTGATAGTGATTATCTTTCTGCATGGGATAATAATCCAAACGGAAAGGATTATACTAAAGCTGCTGCATATTATGTAATAACAGATGATTCTAAGTATGCATTGCCTCTTCCATTTACAAATGAAGCACTAAGCGTATTTGGAAATAATATTGATTCTATTGTATGTGGAGGAAGTAATTGTTTTGTAAGATTATATGCAAAATCTACTACTAATGGTGCAGGGGTAGAATTAGAATTAAAAGCAAAATTAGATAAGGCTGAACCAGAAATCCCTATTTGCAAGAAAATCTATAAATTGTCACCTATAAATGAAACTGATGGTAAAGTCTTTGCTTGGCCAAACTTTGCTTCTCCAGATTGGGAAAAATATTACTATTATAGTGAATTCCCAACAAATGTGTCTGGTGTGAGAATGTTGCCATGCTTTGAAGGCTTAGACTTTAGCACTGCAACAGAAGAGCAAACAAAGAATAGCTTCTTGGTAAGATACCCTCTAGATAGAGTTGCTGCTAGTAGTCATAAATACGAGATTATAGCTAGCAAAAAACCGCTAAGATCTGTTGCTATCAAACTAAATAAGAATGGTACAGAGACAGATGGTGGTATCCTTCTACTAAAAAGAACTCAAGAGTCTAAACCAAATACCTTGCGTGAAATTCCATCTTTAGCAGGGTTAAAAGATGCGACAGTAGGTATTGACTTTGGTAGTACAAATACTTGTGCATACTATAAACTAAATGATGGAAAAGATTCTAAACCAATCCCATTTAGCAATAGACGTCTTACTTTAGTTGGTTTTGATTCAGAAAAAGGAGCACTAGCTGGACTAGATGATTTATTGTTTGTATCTAATGAAGGTACTGCATTTGAAAATGGTCAAGTGAAATCTTGGTTACATTTACATGATATGATGTATCTAACACCTGATGGAGATATTAATAAGGTTCCAAATTTAGGTGTTGAAATCTTGGGTGGTGTACCTGTGAATGAGAGAAACATTATGGTAAAATCAATGAATGAGCAGGAGATTGACACCAATGCAGGTAAGCTTCGTTACAATATGAAGTGGTATTCAGAAGCAGAAAGTGAATCTAGAAAAACTGCATATTTGAAGATGCTTTGGATTCATATTTGTGCAGATATGATAGACAGTGATAATCCATGTTTCCCAAAACAATTGAATTGGTCTTTCCCAAGCTCTATGACTGTTTCTGATCGTAAGGCATTAAGAAAAATATATTCAAGTTTGGAATCTCCATTAATTATAGGCGGTGTTAAACCAAAACTAATTGACTTTACTGAGGCTGAGTCTGTGTGTGCTTATTCTATGGTTAAGGGAACTGAGGTTTCTAGCAAAACTTTAAGTTTGGGTATAGATGTAGGTGGTTCTACAAGTGATATTTTGATAATGGGTCTTAAAGGAGGTAATAATACATTACTTACCCAAAGTTCTATTAGAATGGCAGGTGGTTTCTTCTTTAATGCAATTAACTCATCTGCAAAATTCCGTAGAGCATTACATAATTTCCATGAGTCTCATATAACAGATGTGAATACTATTAATATTGCTGATATTGTAGATTCAAATCCAGAAATTTATGGTAGAGCTCCATATTATTTGAACAATATCTTTGACCAATTAAGCACTCCAAGAGATTTCAATTCTTTCTATAACTTTATACGTAGAGAAGTGGCACCTGTGTTTGCATATCCTGCTTATGTAACTGGTGTTCTTATGTTCTATTCTGGTATGCTAGTAAAAAATGCAATTACAAAGAATGGCATGGATAGCATCGAGAAAATAGAAATGCGTTACTATGGTAAGGGTGGCCGTTTATTTGAATGGTTGCTAGATGTTTATGATGAAGATGGTGAAAGATATTATAAGAAATGTTTTGACGCAGGCTTTGGTTCTAAAGATATTAAGCTAGAAATCATTCACCAAGATAAGAAAGAAAATAAATCTGAGGTGGCAATTGGATTAGTCTCTAATTTGTTTGCAAATATTGCAAGTGGAGGAGTAGATGAAGATGGTCAACGCATTATTGAACGTTATGAAATTGTGGGTGAAAAAGGTGTGAAATGCACAAAAACTGGTGCTGAATTGCAAGACCTTGATATCATTCCTGATGAATTGTTTGATGGTGCAGTTAACATAGAATTGCCTGACAATTTTGAGAATTTCTCTAATTTCATTAATGTGTTCTCAAAATTCTTAATAGATGAATCTATTATTGATGATGTATCTAGTATAGATAAAGGCAAAAACAATTTGAAAATCAGAGCATTTATTCAAAAAGACCTTGAGTATATTAAATGTAAGGAAGCATATGATAAGGCTACTGATAAAGAAGAAAAAGGTAAACGTTCTATTTATCGAATTCCAATTTTCATTGTTGCAGCATTATCATATCTAAATGATGTTCTAATTCCAACTGTATCAGAAAAATTAAATTAATGAAATCACAATTATTGATATATTTCGGAACGAATATTATAGTAACAGTTTCATGTGACGCCTCAGGGCGTTCACATGGAACTGAACCTATATTTTATTCAGGCCAAATAGATGATTCTCATATAGAAAGAATCAAAAAATTCTATGAGGAGTCTGTGGGTATCTCAAAAATAGATACACACTATGTGTTTGCGGAAACTTTGGATACATCTTTTAAGAAAGAGGTAATTAAGAAACTATCTTTAGAAGGAATGACTCCAAAGTCTTTCACTTTAAATCCATCTGTTATTTTAACAGAATATGCCCTTAAGCAAAATTCTATTGCTGATGCTTCATTTGGTAAACATGTAATGGTGATTTATTCAAATGATGAGTCATTGCGATTGACAGGTGCCGTATTTGATGGTAAAAACTGGCAATGGAATGCAAGCAAACTACAGATAGATAGAGTGGGTAGCTCTCCATTGAAGCGCTGCATTGTAGAATGTTTGATAAATGAGAGAGATAAAAATCTACATGCAATAGATGAACGCAACAGAGAAAAAGAAGTAGAATATCAGATGCAATTTGTAGAAGATTGGTTATCTAGCTATAAAAAATTAGAATCTTCTGACAACTTTGTTGTAGACTTTAAATTTAGCTTCGAGAGTTCAACTACAAGAATAAGAATTCCTAAAAAAGAAGTGGAGTTATCGTATGATAAATTGCTATCTCCTGCTATTACTTCTATTATAGATTACAAGAAGGATAAGTGTGATGGTTCTTTGAAGTATGCTATTTTAGTAGGTTTTGCCTTTGAAGAGGAAAATTTTACTTCTAAGGTAAAAAATGCACTAGAATGTAATGAGCAATTTAGTGTTGTTACAATAAATAGATTGACCACAATATTTAAGGAATACTTAGAGGCTTGTGATTTTGAGGAAGACTATGGCAAATTTGATAAAATTACTCAAGAGAAAGAACTTATTTATAAGAATAACCTTGAGTGGATACAATATGCGCAGGAGTTGACCAAATTAAATGACGAACTTCTTGCAGAACTTAAAGTATTGCAACAACGTGTTTTTGCAGATACTGAGACCTTCAATTCTATGATGGCTTCTGCAGATAGATTTATGAGGAAAAGTGAATTTGAGCCAGCAAGAGATGCTTTGAAAACAAGTATATTCCCTTCTACTTTGGCTATGAATTCTATTAAAGAGTCTCGTGCTCTTTTGGCAAAAAAAGAAAATCTAGAGGGTGTCTTTGATAAATTGAATAATGTGGATGGAGCTAGATTCCTTATTCATAAAATTCAAGAAAATGCAGAACGCATAACTGATCAAATAAACACTGTTAACAGATATAGCGAGGATATAAAAAAACGTCTAGAACGTATAGATTTCTGTGAGAGCCATTTTGATGAATATTTAGACCTTAAAATAGTGTTTAAGAGAACTCCAGATTATAAAGAAAAGAAGGCTCTTGTAGAACAGATGAAAGAACTCTCAGACGAACCAATGCCTGAATTAACCCTTCGTCAAGTTTCTGCACAGATTAGTGCGACAAAGGAAAAAGTAAAAGATGGTTGGTTTAAGAAGAAGTCTATTTTAAGAATTCATGTTTCAGTAAAAGGGGAAGAATCTTTACCTTGTGATGCGATATTGAACGTATCTAATAAGATGAGTTGGAAACCTTCAGAAGGAGATGCAGATTGCCTTGCATTTGAAATTCGTAAAGGTCAGTCTTCTTTCACAGTGCAGGTAGATAGTACAAAGTGCCAATTAGATTTTAATAAAGATTTAGTTTGTCAGTTGTTTACTGCTGTTGATGTGATAGACAAAAAAGCTATTGATTGTGAATATATTATAATAAAATAGTACAATGAGTAAGAAAATAACATGTCCATATTGTTACAATAAGTTTGAAAATGATGATGTGGAATATCAATGCGAAAATATAGAAAGAAGTGTTGATGGCACTCCTAAATGTCCAGAAAAAGAAGATAAAAGATTTAATGACCATTGGGGAATTCCTGTAGAGTCTAGACACTTCTTTAAGGGTAAACCATTTGGTTTGTTTAGTAGTGAACCAAAACCATCTAAGTGTGATAAATGTGGAAAACAAAGTTCTAGATTTGTATGCCCACATTGCCACAACTGGTTGCCAACAGATATGATTAAGGATGGTGCAGAAATTATTTCCATAGTAGGTGCTCCTAATAGTGGGAAGACTGTATATTTCTTTAATCTAATGCGCCAATTACAAAAAAAAGCTTCAAGTTTAGGTATTTCTGTAACAGTGCAAGATGAAGGTCCTGATCCGACTAAAAAGACATCTGTTATATATAAGGGTATGGTTAAAAGGATGTATGAGGATAATGAACTTCCTCCAAAAACTCCTGTTATTGAAGGTGAGAGACCTATCCCTTTGATATTTAAAGTATCAAATGAAAAGGCAGGGAAAAAAGGAGGTAAATCTATTTATATCGTATTTTATGATACTCCAGGTGAAGCGTTCCAAGATAGAGAACAGATGGATAGAATGGCAGACCATGTTAGCAATTCTGCAGGTATCTTACTATTTATAGATCCATACAATATTAAAAAGCTAACCGGTACTCTACAATCTGCTTCTGAAGAGGAAATTGTAACTGGTAGTGAACTTGAAAACGAGAACGTATTAAATTCACTATTACAAAAAGTGAAAAGGAAAGAGTCTGAAGACAAACCATTTGCAATAGTATTTAGTAAAATAGATGCTGTGCTAGATGGACTTTCTGCAGAACGTGCTGGTGGTTTAGCTACTATTTTAGACTTAGATAGAAATAGTTCATTCTTGAAGACAAAGAAATTTAATCTTTCAGAAATAGATCAAATTAGTAATGCTCTAGAAGAGATGTCGGAAGAGTGGGATGTGGAATACATTAAGTCACAAGTAAATGAGAAATATAAAGAGGAAAACATAAGAATGTTTGCAGTTTCTTCTTTAGGATCTCAACCAAAAGATAGTAGAATCACAGATCTTAGACCATATAGAGTAATGGATCCATTAATTTGGATTCTATATAAAATTGGTTTTGATATTCCTATTGCATAATTAAAATTGAAGTCTATGAAAATTTATCAAGTAATATACAATTCTGCTCCCTCTACTCTAAGCGGAGGGACAGGATTTGGAGTCACAAGAATATCAGAAGGCACTCCAAAAGAATATATGGAGACTGTAAAAAATTCTTCTGCTTTAAGAACTTATAAAGCAGGAAAATTTAATATAGCTTCTGATGCGTTATTTAAATCGCCAGAAAGAATATTTGAATATCCAGTAGGATATTACTATAAGGTGGTTCAAGTAAAAGAAAAACCTGTTTATGTATTGGGTAGATTGGTAAATGCTTGTTTTGACCATTCATTTTATGTAACAGGTAAATATACTCGTCCGGGAAATTATGTAGCTCACGTCTTAATGTCGGAACAACCTTTTGATAAAAAAGTGTTTAGTTTATTGTCTGACGAAGTAAAGAATGAGAATATACATTTTATTCCAAAGGATTGGACTCCTAGTCAGGCGAATGCAGAAATGGTGGAACTAATGACGGGGAAACCAAATGACTCTATGCCTGTATTAAGTGATGAATCTATAGACTTCCCATTGGCTCTAGATGCTAAAGCTTTAGACCTTTTATTTTCATACAGATTGGCCTTAAAGGAAAATAAGGCTATAATGGTGTCTTTGAAAGATGCTATTACTGCCAATATTATGGCAAACTTTATGAATCTTCTACCAGATTCATTGGTAAAAGATGCTACATTTGTTATAAATCACCAAGAAATTAGTTATGCACAAGATGCCAAGATTTCTGTCGTAAATGAGTATTTCGTAGGTACGATTTATCCAAACCTATGTACACATATCGATTTAATAAATGATAATAGACAAAAAGACAAGGTTGAGGAAATTTGGCGTCCGTTAATGGAGCAAGCAATCAAAGACAACGATGCTGTTAAATACAACAAATTAGTTAATTGGGTATTTAGCCCAATGTCTGATGACTGTTTAGGACTATCTAGTGATTTAAATGAAGCTCTATTCAATTATAGTCAAGACCCTTCTTTGTTTACATTAGCCACAGTTGATGCAGATAATGAGATACTTAAAGTGCTTAGTAAATATGCAGCTACAGGAGGCGTTACTGTAAGTCATTTAAATTCTTTAATAATAAAGAAATTGGAAGAAGCTTCTGTTTTGGCAGATTATGATAATGTCATCAATTATTGTGAGAAAGCTAAGGCGGCAGGTTTAGATATAAAAGAGGCAAAAGAAAAGATTATCAAGACTTTTACAGATTACATTATTAAGGACTCTGCTCTTATATATGATGCACTTGTATTATTCAAAGAAAATATTCTTGCTGAATATACAGCAAAAGATAGATATCCAAAATTTGCTAATATAATTTCAGATGTGTTGACAAAAGATATTCAACAAGTCATCTGTTTAGCTAAATATTTAGAGAAAGATGCTCGTGTGAGAGTAGAAAACTATATCAACTTATTGAATAAAGATCCAGAAAATATTTCTCAATATACAAAACTGTTAGATTCAGACAAGATTGAAGCAGAAAAATTGGATTATATAGGTGTGCTAAAAGAACACTTAACTAAAGGAGAATTCTCAAATCTTTATTATCAACAAATAAAGAGAGAGTCAAGTTTTTCTGCATCTACAGATTTGCTGAAAAAGATTTATGATTTGTCTGAGAAGAATGTTGAATTCAAGAACGCTGTTGTTAAAGATGACTCTATATTCTCTTCTCTTTACAATTCAATAAGAAAACAAACCAAAGGAAATTATCTAAAAGTACAAACTGCTATTGATAATTATGTTCTTACTTTACTTTTACCAGAAAATAAAAGTAAAAAGAATTGGCAATTGCTATCTGATGTTTTAAACCTAAAGGTGGCAGAAACAACAGATATATTGTCATATTACGACCTAGCAAAAGAGATAGAACATATCGAGGCATTAAAAACAGTTGCTCCATATTGCTTTAAAGAATTCTCAAAAGAACAAATTGATGAATTCTTAGAACTGTTGAAACAATATAATATAATGTCTGATGCAGAAATAATAGAGATTGTATTATCAAAGAATAGTAGATATCATTTATCATATATCATTCCACTTGCAAAAATGTATGAATATGATTATGATAAAATCTTCGACTTGGTTTCTAAGTGCAGAAAGGAAGCGCCAGAAAAAGAAATAAAGAAGATTATTAAATCAGAATTCAAGAAACTTTATAATAAACACGCAAGAGAAGTGTTCTTTGCAAAGATTAAGTCTCTGTTTACTAAAAAGAAGAAAGAAAAAGACAATTAATAAAAACAATAATGAAGAATTGTATAGTCAAATTTCTTATAGTTTTATTTGCAATCGCATGCAATATGAATGTGATTGCAAAGGACTATGGGTCTGATAAAACTGCGAGCGACATAAGATATTTTGTTACAGCAGGCACTGCAAATGTTTATAACGACACATCAACCCAAGCCAAAAGGGTAAGAAAATTAAATGCTGGTGATTATATTTATGTAGATAAGGACACTATATATAATAATGTGTATGATTCTGCGGCCGGAGAAGGTGAATCTTGGATTAAGATATCAGGGGAAGAAGAATATGTATTGTCTCATCTACTTACTATAGACGATAATCCTCATTATATTAAAAATGAAGACGCTGAGGTCTTAGAAACCAGAGAATCTATTTTTAAGTTTGGTTTTTATGATTTCCCTGAGTGGTTGATTATATCCATGCTATGTGTGTGGATTGTTATGTCACTGTTTTTATGCTATAGGTATGCAGATTTCAGAATAAATTTGAGATACAATCCTATTGATAAAAAGCCTGTATTTTTGGATACTCCAGACCCTGTATATGGATATGGACAACCAAAAGTAATGTTCTTTTCTGGGGCTCCATATATTCTGTTCTTAAAAATAGCAGCATGTTTTATTGTATCATTCTTGGCAACAATTCTTCTGTTTATAGTAATAGGAGGCTTGGTGTGGTTGTTCACTTGGATGATAGCACTTATTTATTGGGTCTTGCTTATTGCTCTATATCTATTAGGTGCAGCAGCTGTACTTAATGTGTTGGCAAGATTTATTGGTACAAGAATAGTTTCTGTTATAGTGGCTGTAATAGTTTTCGGTATAGCAGAAATGGTTTCTTCTTTTGAATATTTAATAAAAGATGTTGTGCTAGAATGGGGTATTAGTGTTTTTGCCACCTTTAATGTATTTAGTGTAGGTGTTTACTTAGTTAAGACATATTGGTTAACAGCATTATGTATTTCATTCGTACCATTACTTATATTCTTGTCTATCGCAATTCTTTATTTAAGCTACGCAGGAATAGTAAGGCTTATTGAGTATTACTCTATGAAGAAATACAACGTTTCTCATCCATGTCCATATTGTGGAGAATCTTCTGAACCTGCAACATATTTATCGGAAGGTATGCCTCTACATGTGTCATTGCGACCAGGTGTTTGGGGAATGTATAGTATTACCCATCCTCTTACAGGAGAGAAAATGCCTACCTTGTTTAGAGGAGGTAAAGATAATTTCCAAAGAAGATGTAAGTATTGCGACCATGTAATTTCTGCCAATATTGGTACTCCAAAACACATAGCAATAGCAGGTGTGCCAAACTCAGGAAAATCAACTCTTATATACAGAATTATTTCCGAGCTTTGCAGAATGAAGGTGGGAAATTATAATGTATGTAAATTTACAGATGATTTAGGAGATAAAGAAACTGAGGTAAATGAATTCCTAAAAACCATTGAAGATGGTCAAAAGATGGTTGTATTCCCAGGAAAAACATCTGATGGAAGACATAAATCTATCCAATTATTGATGCAAAGAGCAGAAACTTCACTTCCATACCGTTTGTATGTGAACGATATAGCAGGTGAAATGTTTACGACTGACAGCAATGATTATCAAAATGCTCCATTCTTTAAACTTACTGATGTTTTAATCTTTGCTTTAGACCCATTTACTATGAAGGCAATTGACCTAGATTTCTCTCCAGAATTTGCATCATGGTATAAGAAGAATGTTGGTGACAAGAAAGATACAGCTGGAAAAGTAGATTTATATGAAGCGTTTGATGCCCTTATTAATACAATTAAAAAGTATAAGAAACCTTCTGGTATAAAATTAATGATTACTTATGTGAAGACTGATACTGGATATTTGAATGGAATAGAAGGTGCTTCTAGTGATTCATTAAAACAGTTTGCTATAGAAGAAATGGGCCTTGATGGTATTATTAATAAACTTGAAATAGAAGGCTTCAATATTTCATTCCATTCTATTAGTGCTTCTGAAAGTGCAGAAAAATCAAGTATTTCCACCTATATTGACAATATCTTGAATAATATGGGAGTTTCTTTTGCAAATCTTACAGAAAAGCATTTCCAAGACAGAAAAGTGCAAAGTAAGTTGGAAGCAAATAAAGCAAAAGAAAAACGAAAAGTAGATGTAACAAAGAATCCTAATAAGAATATAAAGATAAAAGGAGTCGTTACGGTTATTCTTACTTTTATTTTAGGCTTTATGATATTATCTGCTGCATCTAGCTATATGTTGAAGATTCAACAAGAAAACTATGAAGAGATTATGGTTTTAGTAAATGAGGCTTCTAATAAAGAAAATAATTATAATGAAGTCTTATCCATAATCAAAACTTCAGTGGCAGAAAAAACTCTTTCAGATGACCATGTGCAAAAGTTGACAGAAATTTACACATATAACGACCGTGAAAGAAGAAAAGAGGTAAGTAAGTTGCGTGGAATATTATATGCAAACTTTGAATCTAGAAATGGTAGAATGTCTAATGTAGAATTATCTCTTAAATATAATATGTTAGACAAGAAGAAATTTGATGGATATTTTGAAAAATTCAAACTTCTTGCACCAGATGATTCAATGTATCTAAAATATAGTAGTTTGTACAATCAATTATTAACAAAGTATAAGAAATGATTATGGTTAGAAGAGTAATAATACTATTTACATTTTTAGCATTATCACTAGGCATTTATGCTCAATCTGATAGCGCAGCAAGAAAACAGTTTTCATCAGGAAATTATCAAAATGCAATCCAATTATATGAAATGTTGGGTTCTATGAGCGAAGATGATGCTGTTCGTAATAAATACTATAGATTGGCAAATACAGCTAAAGTAGCTGCAGATTTACGCAATAAAGCAGACAAAGCATATAAAGAAGGTGATATGGAGTCTGCAATAAATTATTATAAACAGCTGTTGGAAAAAAATCCTAATGACCCAAAGGCAAAAAAAGTAATTGAAGAATTTGAGTCTGATGAGATAGATTGGAATGTGGTTTTAGAATCTCAGAATCCTACTGAGAAACTTAATCTAGTCCAAAACTATTTGCAAAAACATGCCAACGGAGTTCATATATCTGAAGCAACAATGATTGTTGAAGAAGCTCAAAGAGAGGCTCAAAGAATACAATCTCTTAAGTCTCAAGCAGATAGTGCCTTCAATGCGAATGATTATCTTCTAGCGATAGCAAAGTATGAAGAGTATCTTAAATATGATGCAGCAAATCAAGATGCCATTAGCAAAAAGGCAAAAGCAGAAGAGGAGTCTATGTGGAAAGAAATTCTTAATGTGGATGATCTTAAAGAAAGAATTGATAGACTACATCAATACCTAGCAAAATTCCCTCAGGGTATCCATACGAAAGAAGCAGAAGAATTTATTAATAATTCAAGATTATTGAAAGCTGCAGATGTAATAGCAAGCCAGGCGAAAAATGCTTTAGCAGGTCGTAATTATCAAGAAGCAAGTAAACTTTATACTGATGCTGCAGAGGCATGTCCAAATGATGAGTTAAAAAGGAGATATATTGAATTATCTAAAAAAGCGAGTGAAGCAAAGGCTCAGTTAACAAACGCAGATAAAGAATATAAGGCAAAGAATTATGAATCTGCATTGGAAATGTATAAGAGAGTATTGGAGTTTAACTCTAATGATTCTTATGCGCAAAGCAAAGCATCAGAATGTAATAGATTTATAGAAGAAAGGAAAGCAGAAGAACAAGCATGGAGCGAAGTATTGTATGCAACAACTTCTGAGGATAAAGCTGTAAATGCAACCACTTATTTAAGAAAATATCCTAATGGCATATTCAAGAAAGAGGCAAAGAAAGTAATTGAAGAGAATCCGATGCTCTCTGTAAGTAAGGAAACAGTATATGCATATGCAGAAGGAGATGAGCAAACTATTACAGTTACTGCTAATAGAGAATGGTCTATAAGTGCGGAAGATAATTCAATATATAAAGTATCTCGTGAGGGAAATATTATTACAGTTGAGGTAAAACCTAATAGGACGGGAGCATCTAGAGAGGCTTATTTCTATATAAAAACACTAGATGGAAACACGAGAGTAAGAGTAAAAGTATATCAGTTCGGAAGTTATAGTTCATCTTATACTTCATCTTATAGAAGTGCATCTACTACTTCATCTAGTTCATATACTAATACTAGGACAAGTAGCGAATCATCATACTATTCTTCGCCTTCTTCATCTTCATATAGTTCTTCATCAAATACAACTAAGAGTACATATGCTAGATATTGTGAAAATTTTGGCAAATTTGATATGACTTGGATTGCAGTAGGTGCTTCTGTCGGATTAAAATCAAATGGTTCTAGTGCATCTAGCGACAATAGCTCTTATGGAGATTATTATGACTATTATTATGGTAGCTCTAGTAAAACAACACTTACATATGGTGCTGCACTTTATTTCTCTTTATTAAGAATGAGAATTGGTTGGTTCCAATTATGTCCAGGTGAGTTCTCTTATGGTACATCAAAAGATGGTTCTGCAAAATTTTTGTATCAACCATCTGCAAACTTTGTGATTCCAGTATCTGAAAAGGGTGCCCTATATTTCGGAGCAGGTCCTAGTATTTCATTCACAAAAGGTGATGATATCTGGTTTAAGGCAGAAGCAGGTTATCGTGCACATTGGGGAAGTAAATGGTCTTCAGATTTCTTCTTCCGTTACGATGGACTATATTCTATAGGACTTAACATAGGTATTTAGTAAACATTTAAAAATTATATATTATGAAAAAGATTTTAGTTTTATTATTGGGAGTATTTGCGTTGGTATCTTGTGACCCAAGTGAACAAGCTTATAGAGATTTATTGAGTTTTACAGAAGATCTAGAGAAAAATAGTGCAACATACACTCAAGAAGACTGGGAAAAAGCTTCTTTGGAGTATGAAGCTATAGAACAAAATATGTCTAAACTAAGTTTTACAGACGAGCAACTTCGTGAAATAGGAAAACTAAAAGGAAGATGTGCAGTTCAACTTACAAAATATTCAATCAAAAAAACTCAGCAAGACTTGAGTAATTTTCTTCTAGAAGCAGAAGGTTTCATGCAATCTATAACAGAAGAATTGGAAAATGTAAGTTCAGAAGTTAATCAATAATAACTATACAGATAATCTTCTCCCCAAATCGACAAGGTCGGTTTGGGGATTTTCTTTTAATATATATGCCTTGAAAATAAGGCTATTAGGGTATAGGGGTGAAATTTTTCTAAAAATTCTTGCTAAAATATTTGGATTGTATTGAAAAAGTCTCTACCTTTGCACCCGCTTTTCGACCAAGAGTGGCAATAAAACAAAAAGCTTAGACGTATTGATAAATTGAAAGTTTAACTGCTTCTAAAAATATTTTGAAAAATTTTCTCAAAATATTTGGTGGTTTAAAAAACTTGACTTATCTTTGCAATCCGTTTCGATAAGAAACGCGCTGCTAAAGCGTTGAGCAGTTTTAAAAATGAAATGCAATGAGTTCTTTGATAGATTGAACAATATACAACCAAAACAAGGTTAAGGAAAAAAATAGCAACCGTCAGTTTTCTTTATTGAAAACTAAAAACAGGTAACCTAA
>JAZQZD010000004.1:0-155072 GCA_045633865.1 Candidatus Enterocola sp. | reverse complement strand
GTGAGCCAAGGAGTTGCTGCTTGCTGTTGTCTTCCTAAGACCGCTTGGCCTCCGACTTGCATCACTACCAATTTTATTTACACCCCAATCTACAAAGGTTGGGTAATCATCATAATTTGAACTATTATTAGTAGGATTATTACCAGTACCAAGTCGGATCGTAGCCATGTCGTTCTGTGAGCCAAGGAGTTGCTGCTTGCTGTTGTCTTCCTAAGACCGCTTGGCCTCCGACTTGAAACCAAGTATTATTACCGCGCCTATGTGATGCTAAACACTTTGCAAATACTATTGGGCGATGTAAAAGAGTTTACAACTTTGGAGAAAAGCGGTTCAGATGAACCAGAAACTCCAGAAGAACCAGAAACTCCCGAGGAAAATGTTACTTTTGTGGCAAAACCATTCTCTGTCGCAATAAAGAAAAGAGTAACTTTCTCTTCTGGCAACTTGCAATATCATCCTGCCAATGATAAGTGGCGTTTTGCTCCTTCTCAATTGGATTATATAGGAGAAGATAACGCTAATATTAGTGACACCTATAATGGTTGGATAGATTTGTTTGGTTGGGGTACTGGTAATAATCCTACTAATAAGAGTTCAAATTATGATGATTACCCAACCTTTGTAGATTGGGGTGTAAATAAAATTGGTAGTGATGCTCCTAATACGTGGCGTTCATTAACATCCGATGAATGGAAATATATAATAAATGGACGTTATAATGCAGAAGAATTAATAGGTGTAGCGCAAGTTAATGGGGTGAATGGTCTTATTCTTCTTCCTGATGGTTGGACTTGTCCAGATGGTGTTTCATTTAAGAGTGGTGTAGCAGAAGATTCAGAATCTTTTGCTGATTATCAAAGTTTTTCTGCTTCAGAATGGATTAAATTAGAAGCCAATGGTGCAGTGTTTTTCCCAGCTTCTGGTTACCATATTGGAATTGAAATGAAGGATTTACAGCAGATATGTTGTTATTGGGCTTCTGATGCAATCGATGAAGGATTCTCGTTTACCTTGGTGTGCCAATCTTATTGGCTAAACGTAGAAAAAGGACCTAAATATTTACGTCAATCTGTCCGTCTCGTAAAAGACAAATAATCTGATCATTATCATAGTATAACTAGAAATGGTGGATACTATCAAAGATAGTTAATAATATTATTAATCAATATTTTAAGATATGAAAAAACTAATTAGTTATATGACAGTGGCATTGGCTTGTTTGTCAATGACAATGGTTTCTTGTAAAATAGAAGAACCAGAAGGACCAGACAAACCTGGAACAGAAACCCCAACTAATCCTCAAGAACCAGACAAACCAGCAGAACCTGTGTTGCCAAAGGATTCTACCACTGTATTTTTTGTTAATGCAGATAATTGGGAAACTGTGAATGCCTATATTTGGTTGTATGCTACAGATGAAGGTGTACTTCCATGGCCAGGCGAACCTGCTACCAAATGCAGCGAAAAAGTACACGATATGGACGTATATAGTTATAAATATCAAACAGATAAAGCCGATATGATTATCTTTCATAACGGAATAGGGATGCAATCAGCCAATGTTGCAATAGATGCAACCAAACCCTATTTCTACAATAATGTTTGGTATGCCAACTTAAATGAAATACCTACGCCAACCCCAGAACCAGAACCAGAAAAACCCATGTATTATGGTTACGAATATGTGGATATGGGTGATGGAAGATTATGGGCTGCCCATAATCTTGGAGCAACATCTGTTGGCGAAGTTGGTGATTATTATGCATGGGCAGAAACTACATCAAAAGATGAGTATTCTTGGAGTACCTATTTACATAGTGCTAACATCAATAATAATGCAAGAGAATTAATCAAATATTGTAACTTAGAAGAGTATGGTTATAATGGATATGTTGATGTGCCAACCAATCGTTATATAGATGACGAAGATGACCCTGCTCATTTAAATTGGGGTGGTAGATGGCAAATCCCAACAAAATATGATTTTAGTTCGTTATTAGAAAATAGTATCGTAAAGATTGATCACGATTCTTTAGGTACAAAAGGGGTTAGATTTACCAGTGTGATTAATGGTAATAAACTTTTCTTCCCTTATACAGGCTACATAGATGGAACATGGAAGTATGATGCTTCTCGAAGAGTAGCAGTGTGGGGTGCTGAGCTTGCTGATGATAGTTATGCAGCAGAAGAACAAGTGCCCAGTAATGCTGTTTATCTTCATATCATGATAAACCAAGGTCAAGTAACAAAAGGTACTTATTTGATTAGTCGTAGTTTTGGCTTGCCTATCCGTCCTATGGCTTATGTGGGTGAATAAGGCTGGTAAAGAAGTATATGCTTTGTAGCGTTGAACTTTGTAAAACAATAATAATATGAAAAAAATCATTCCATTTTTGCTTTGCATGCTAATTGCATTATGGGCATGCGAAAAAGACACACCAACCCCTCCAACACCAGATACACCTTCAAAGATAGAAACGGGTGCAGCAGAAAATATTACCGCTACTTCTGCTATGCTTAAAGGTATGGTAAATGTAGATATTATAGACTACGAGGAAATTGTATTTGGTGTGATGTATTCTACCAAGGCAGAAGATCTTGTCGATTTTACAGCACCATCAAAAAATGGTTTGGTATTGATAGGTAACGAGTTTAAAGTAGAAGTTACCGACTTAAAAGCTGAAACCAAGTATTATTACCGCGCCTATGTGATGCTAAACACTTTGCAAATACTATTGGGCGATGTAAAAGAGTTTACAACTTTGGAGAAAAGTGGTTCAGATGAACCAGAAACTCCAGAAGAAAATGTTACTTTTGTGGCAAAACCATTCTCTGTCGCAATAAAGAAAAAAGTAACTTTCTCTTCTGGCAACTTGCAATATCATCCTGCAAATGATGAGTGGCGTTTTGCTCCTTCTCAATTAGATTATATAGGAGAAGATAACGCTAATATTAGTGATACCTACAATGGTTGGATTGATTTGTTTGGTTGGGGTACTGGTAATAATCCTACTAATAATAGTTCAAATTATGATGATTACCCAACCTTTGTAGATTGGGGTGTAAATAAAATTGGTAGTGATGCTCCTAATACATGGCGTTCATTAACTAAAGAGGAATGGGGATATATAATTATGGGACGTTATAATGCGGAAGAATTAAAAGGTGTAGCACAAGTTAATGGTGTAAATGGTTTGATTCTTCTTCCAGACGATTGGACTTGCCCAAGTGGTGTTACATTCAAGTCTGGCTTTGATGATGATTGGTGTACAGAATGTTATGGTAATTATCAAACATTCAGTGCTTCAGATTGGTCTAAGTTAGAATCTTCTGGTGCCGTATTTTTTCCTGCTATGGGCTGCCGCTTCGGTTCCAATGTCAACTATGTGCAGTACTACGGTTACTATTGGTCTGCCACTGAGTACAGCAACAGCGGCGAGGGCTGCCTTAGCTTCGGCTCAGGCGGAGCGGACGTTTACAACTACGAACGCAACTTCGGACAGTCTGTTCGTTTAGTAAAAGACAATTGATTTTATAAAAGAGAAATATCATGAAAAAAATACTTTATTTAATAAGCTTTTTGTTTGCGGTGGCATTGGTGGGTTGTGAGGAAAAAGAACCTCTAACACCTCCTGCACCAGAAACACCTTCTAAGGTAGAAACAGGTGCAGCAGAAAATATTGCCTCTACATCTGCTACGCTAAAAGGTATGGTAAATGTAGATATTATAGATTACGAGGAAATTGTATTTGGTGTGATGTATTCTACCAAGGCAGAAGACCTTGTTGATTTTACAGCGCCATCAAAAAATGGTTTGGTATTGATAGGTAACGAGTTTAAAGTAGAAGTTACCGACTTAAAAGCTGAAACCAAGTATTATTATCGCGCCTATGTGATGCTAAACACGCTGCAAATTCTATTGGGCGATGTAAAAGAGTTTACAACTTTAGAGAAAAGCGGTTCAGATGAACCAGAAAACCCAGAAGAACCAGAAACTACCTTTATGTTCTCAGTTGCAGCAGATAAAACGGTTACTTTCTCACCAGGCAACTTGCAATATCATCCTGCCAATGACGAGTGGCGTTTTGCTCCTTCTCAATTGGATTATATTGGAGAAGATAATGCTAATATAAGTGAGACCTATAATGGTTGGATAGATTTGTTTGGTTTTGGTACAGGTAATAATCCTACAAATGCAAGTGAAGATAATAATGATTACCAAACCTTTGTAGATTGGGGTGTCAATAAAATTGGTAATTATGCTCCTAATACCTGGCGTACATTAACTAATGACGAATGGTATTATCTTCGCTGGGAACGTCCTAATTATGATAAATTAATCGGTGTTGCACAAGTTAATGGTGTTAATGGTTTGATTCTTCTTCCAGACGATTGGACTTGCCCAAGTGGTGTTACATTCAAATCTGGTTACCATGATGATTACGGAACACAATATTATGCAGAATACCAAACATTCAGTTCTTCAGAATGGTCTATGTTGGAAGCCTCTGGTGCTGTCTTTCTTCCTGCTGCGGGCTACCGCTATTCCGGTGGCGGTGTGAGCAGCGTGGGTTCCTACGGAAACTATTGGTCTTCTACGCCCAATGGTTCTGATGACGCCTACTACCTTTTCTTCTATTCGGACAGAGTGAGCATGAACTACGACAATCGTTGCGACGGCGGGTCTGTTCGTTTAGTAAAAGACAATTGATTTTATAAAATAATAATAATATGAAAAAAATCATTCCATTTTTGCTTTGCATGCTAATTGCATTATGGGCATGCGAAAAAGATTCACCAACTCCTCCTGCATCAGTAGATTCTATGCAGTTTGAAGGTGTTATCACCACATTAAATGAGGGTGAAAGCATTAACTTGTCTCAATATTTAGTTATTACACCTGCATCTGTTGGTGACACAGTTACCGTAGAGTGGAGTAGTAATAACGAAGAAATTGCCACTGTAAGTGCAAGTGGTAGTGTAGAAACCTTGCGTGCAGGTGATGTAACCATTACTGCAAAAGCAATGGATAAAACTGCCCAAGTAAAGCTAACCATTGACAAGGTAAAAATCAAAGAATTTACCATTCCTGCCACTTTGGAAGTATATGTTGGTGAGAAAATCAAATTTCCAATCAACGATTTAAAACCTAAAAAAGCGCCGCTTTACCGTTTTGAGTGGGAAGCAGATAACGACGGCAAAATACCTACTTATAGCGAAGGTAAATGGTATTTAAAAGCCGATAAGGAGCGTGAGTTTACACTTACTGTTTCTGTAGATGATGCAGAAGATGCAAAATGCAACGTTAAATTTGTAAAACCATCGGTGAAAAAATTGGCGTTTGATCCTAATACTTTCACAATGGAAGAGGCTGGTAGTTTATCGTTAAAAAGCAACTTGCAAATTACTCCTGCCGACGGATTTAAAGCAGATACGGTAAAAGTAACATGGAGTAGTAACAAAGAAGCCGTTGCTACCATCGACCAAAACGGCAAGGTACAAGCTATTTCTGCAGGCAAGGCTACTATTACTGCAAATGCAGGTGGTAAAACCGCTACTTGTACTGTAGAAGTTACCGCTAAACCAGGTAGTGAAGACCCAGAAAAACCAGAAGACCCTGAGAAACCAGAAGATCCAGAAAAGCCTGATACTCCAATTGATCCTTCTGATCCAGAAATTCCTATCGTAACAGAATACACCGTTTCTTACGATGCCAACGGTGGTACAGGTAGTATGAAAGCTGTTACAGTAAAAGAGAACGAAACGATTACTATTGCAGAGAATGCCTTTACTCGTTCTATGTTCAAATTTATAGGTTGGAATACAAAATCAGATGGCACAGGTACTTATTATGCAGATAAAGCAAGTATTAAGGTTACACAAAGTATTACTCTTTATGCTCAGTGGACAAAATATTATACTATTACTTTTGATGCCAATGGTGGTACAGGTAGCATGTCTGAGATGACTGGCGTATATGAACAAAATATAACTTTAACAGAGAATAAATTTACTCGCGCAGGATATTATTTTAGAGTTTGGAATACAAAATCTGATGGTACAGGTACTTCATACAACAATAAAGCAAGCATCACTCTTAAAAAAAGTATAACTCTTTATGCACAGTGGAAAGTATCTACAGGAATAGCTGATGGTCATGAGTGGGTAGATTTAGGTTTTGGCACAAAATGGGCTACTATGAACGTTGGTGCTGAATCTCCAGAAGATTATGGTGATTATTTTGCTTGGGCAGAAACTTCACCTAAATCCACTTATAACTGGAGTACTTATAAATGGTGTAGTGTAAGTGCTAATTCTTTTTATTTGACCAAATATTGTGGAAAATCACAATATGGTGCAGTTGATAATAGGGTTATTGTTAACTCTTCTGATGATGCTGCTTACGTAAATTGGGGTAGTAATTGGCGTTATCCATCTCAAAATGAATTCGGTACATTAATGAATCCAAATTTTACTAAATGGACTTGGACTACTCAGAATGGAGTAAATGGTTATAAAGTAACCTCTTTAATTAATGGCAATAGTATATTTTTGCCCGCAGCAGGCATGTACAAAGACTCTAATACCATCGGTGTAGGTACTTATGGTTACTACTGGACTGATTTAGTTTATTCGTACCAACCTTTCGAATCTTATGGGCCTTACTTCAATTCAAGGGAGAAAGATTCTGAAACCACCGCCATGCGCTACGAAGGTTATTCTATACGTCCAGTACTATCAGAGTAAAATTGACCTATATAAAAATAACAATAATAATATGAAAAAAATCATTCCATTTTTGCTTTGCAAAATTAGTGCATAAAGTTTAATGATTTAATAATTATTTCACCCCGCAACCGCACTTGAAAAAAATCAAGTGTGGTTGTTTTTTTACTATAATCACAAAAAATCAACCCGATAGGGTGTAAAATAGAAAAAAGTTACTATATTTGTACCCGAAAGGGTTTATATTTTGAGATTGAAATAAATATTATACCCGTACGGGATTAAAATAAGTAGTATGATAGGTGAATATATCAAACAAAAGAGAAAACTTTTTAGGCTAACTCAAATAGAACTAGCCGATAGAACAGGTGTGGGCATAAGATTTATTAGAGAGTTAGAAAATGGTAAACCTACTGTTCAACTAAACAAAGTAAATCAAGTATTAGAACTTTTTGGTGAAACATTATATCCTAAGAAAATAAATGAATAAGGCAAAGATATATTTAAACAATATTTTTTGTGGCATTCTTGTGGAGAATTCCGACGGATACTTTTTTAAGTACGATTCAGATTATCTCAAAGGAGAAGACGCAAAAGCATTAAGTCCAACAATGCCACTTCAGGAAGAGGAATTTGAAAAGGAATTTCTTTTCCCAGTGTTTGATGGGCTTATTCCAGAGGGTTGGTTATTGGATATTATTGACAAAAACTGGAAAATTAACCCAAGAGATAGAATGAAATTATTAATTACTTGTTGCAAAGATTGCATAGGCAATATAACTGTTAGTAATTATGAAGAATAGATGTTTATATTGTTATAAAGAGTTGGATGATGATAACTTGCATTATCATCCTGCTTGTGCATTGAAACTTTTTGGAACAAAGCAAGCTCCTATATTACCATACAATAGAAGTAATATAGAAGATTTAGCTCTTCAGATTATAGAAAAAAGCACAGCTATAACAGGTGTGCAACCAAAGTTGGCTTTAGATATAAACAGAGGAGGTAAGAATGAACCAAATAAATTAACTATTGTTGGTTTGTGGGGAAATTTTATTCTAAAACCTCAAAGTCCTACATATCAGTTTATGCCAGAGGTTGAAGATTTAACTATGCGTTTGGCAGAAATATGTGGAATAGAAACCGTTAAGCATGGTCTAATAAAAATGGACGACGGCGAGTTAGCATACATTACCCGTAGGGTTGATAGAAAGAAGGATGGAGGAAAACTATCAATGCTTGATATGTGTCAATTAAGTAATAGACTTACAGAACATAAATATCGCGGAGCGTATATTCAGCTTGCTGAGGTGATAAAGAAATATTCTGTATCTTCAATGCTAGATGTTCAACGTTTTTGGGAGATAGTTTTATTCTCTTGGATAACAGGAAACTCAGACATGCATTGCAAGAATTTTTCTTTGCTGGAGTATGAGGGTATTGGTTATCAACTTTCACCAGCATACGACTTACTATCTGTAAAACTAGTATTTGAAGCAGATAGAGATGAATTGGCAATGCCACTAATAGGTGCAGGAGTGTTTGATACACCAATAGTAAATTTCAGTAGAGATTCTTTTGTAGAAGCAATGTCTATGTCTGGCATAAGTGATACTGTTATTAATAAAATTATCTCAAAGATGATTTCGCATAAAGAGAAATGGTTTGAGTTGATAGATATATCTTTCCTTAACGATGAGTTTAAAGAAAAATATAAAGCATTAATAACAGAGAGAATAAGTAAATTATAATAATTAAGCTTCTGCTCTCACTTAATCGCAAAATTCCTAATTCCTAATTCCTAATTCCTAATTATTTTTATTATCTTTGCAAGATAAAATGTAAAGAAGGATGATTACTATAGAACAATTAAAAGAGACACAAGAACGCGAGCAAGCGTTGAGGAGGTATCTTTGACATTGACAGCAAGTTAATTCAGATAGAGGAAGAAGAAATTCGTACTCAAGACCCAGATTTTTGGAACGACAACAAGGCTGCAGAAGCCCAAATGAAAAAGATTAAAGACCTAAAAAAATGGGTAGATGGATATAATGCTGTAAAAGAGGCTACAGAAGAACTTACTTTAGCCTTCGATTTTTATAAAGAAGCAATTGTATCAGAAGAGGAAGTTGATGCTGCATACGCAAATGTAATGTCTCTTTTAGAGGCTATAGAAATGCGAAATATGCTTTCTTCAGAAGAAGATAATCTAGGTGCAGTACTTAAGATTGTTTCTGGTGCAGGTGGCACAGAATCTCAAGACTGGGCATCTATGCTTTTAAGAATGTATCAACGTTACTGCGAACGTAACGGCTACAAATGGACCATGGAAAACTATCAAGAGGGTGATGAAGCAGGTATTAAAACAGCAACCCTTAAAATAGAAGGCGACATGGCATACGGTTATCTTAAAAGTGAAAACGGCGTGCACCGCTTGGTGCGTGTTTCGCCATACAACGCACAAGGTAAGAGAATGACTTCGTTCTCATCTGTGTTTGTTGTGCCTTTGGTAGATGATACCATAGAGGTAGAAGTAGTACAATCAGCAATTACATGGGAAACTTTCCGTTCTGGTGGAGCGGGTGGACAAAACGTGAACAAGGTAGAATCTGGTGTTCGCCTTCGTTATATGTACAAAGACCCTTACACCGGCGAGGAAGAAGAAATCTTAATTGAGAATACAGAAACTCGTGACCAACCAAAGAACAAAGAAAACGCACTTCGTCTTCTTCGTTCTCAACTTTACGACCGTGAGCTTCAACACCGCAATGCAGAAAAAGCAAAAATTGAAGCAGGTAAAAAGAAAATTGAATGGGGTTCACAAATACGTAGTTATGTATTCGACGACCGCCGTGTAAAAGACCATAGAACAAACTATCAAACATCAGACGTTCAAGGTGTTATGGACGGTGATATAGACGAGTTTATCAAACAATATTTAATGACATTTTCAGAATAATAACATAATCAATATACATTATGAGTCACGAACTAAATGATCAAGAGTTGTTTCGCAGACAAAGTTTAGCGACAATGCGTGAAATGGGAATTGAACCATATCCTGCAGCAGAATATGTTGTAAATGCACACGTAGATGAGGTTAAAGCAAACTTTAACGACGAAGAAAAACGTGAAGTAAGTATGGCAGGTCGTCTTATGAGCCGCCGTATTATGGGTAAAGCATCATTTGCAGAGTTGAAAGATTCTACAGGTAGAATGCAATTATATATATCTCGCGACGAAATTTGTCCAGGAGAAAACAAAGATTTATACAATACAGTTTTCAAAAAACTTCTAGATATTGGTGACTTCATCGGTGTGAAGGGTTATGTTTTCCGTACCCAAACTGGTGAAATCTCTATTCACGTTTCAGAACTTACAGTACTTTCAAAAGCACTTCGTCCACTTCCTATCGTAAAAACCGACAAAGATGGCAACGTGCACGACGCATTTGAAGACCCAGAACTTCGCTTCCGTCAACGTTATGTGGACTTAGTTGTAAATGAAGGAGTTAAAGATATTTTCGTAAAACGCAACAAGGTTTATACCTCTATGCGTGAATACTTCAACTCAAATGGTTATATGGAAGTAGAAACCCCAGTGCTTCAATCAATTCCTGGTGGTGCTTCTGCTCGTCCATTCATCACTCACCACAATGCACTTGATATTCCATTATATCTTCGTATTGCCAACGAACTTTACCTAAAACGTCTTATCGTAGGTGGTTTTGAAGGTGTATATGAGTTTTCTAAAAACTTCCGTAACGAAGGTATGGACAAAACTCACAACCCAGAATTCACTTGTATGGAAATTTATATTTCATACAAAGACTACAAATGGATGATGGAATTTACAGAAAAGATGCTTGAAAAAATCTGTCTTGACGTAAATGGCACCACAGAAGTGAAAATGGGTGACAATATCATTAGTTTCAAAGCTCCATTCGCTCGCAAAACTATGACAGAAGCAATCAAAGACTTCACAGGCATAGATATTACAGGCATGGACGAAGCTCAATTGAGAGACGTTTGTAAACAACTTCATATCGAAGTAGATGACTCTATGGGTAAAGGTAAACTTATCGATGAAATCTTCGGTGAAAAATGTGAAGGAAACTATATCCAACCAACATTTATTACCGACTATCCAATCGAAATGTCACCACTTTGTAAACGTCACCGCGACAATCCAGAGCTTACAGAACGTTTTGAACTAATGGTAAACGGTAAAGAACTTGCAAATGCATATTCAGAACTAAACGACCCAATCGACCAACTTGGACGTTTCCAAGAACAACTTCGCCTAAGCGAAAAAGGAGACGACGAAGCAATGTTCATTGATATGGACTTTGTACGCGCACTAGAATATGGTATGCCTCCAACATCAGGTATGGGTATTGGTATGGACCGTCTTGTAATGCTTATGACAGGTCAAACCACCATCCAAGAAGTATTATTCTTCCCACAAATGAAACCAGAAAAAACTCAAAACGCATAAGATATGTTTTCTAAATTAAAAATATGTATTATGGGTGGAGGTAGCTGGGCAACAGCTATCGCAAAAATGAGTATGGCCAATGGAAATAGAATCAATTGGTACATGCGTCGCCCTGAGCAAATTGAAAAATTTAAAGAAACAGGATGCAATCCATCATATTTGAGTTCTGTTAAGTTTGACCTTAAAAAGATTAAATTCTTTTCAAACATCAACTTAGCAATCAAGCACTCTGATATTTTAGTATTTGCTACACCTTCACCTTTCCTAAAATCGCACCTTGCAAAGGTAACTACCTCTCTTACAGGTAAAAAGGTGGTTACAGCTATCAAAGGTATTGTGCCAGAGGAAAATATGATAGTGTCAGATTATTTCATGAAATTCTATGGTGTGAACGAAGAGGATATAGCAGTAATCGCTGGTCCTTGTCACGCAGAAGAAGTGGCACTAGAACGTCTTTCTTACCTAACAGTAGGTAGTAAAAATCTAAAATTTGCAGAGTTTTTTGCAAATAGAATACAAAATACATACCTAAAAACATATATCACCACAGATGTTACAGGTATAGAATATGCTTCTGTGCTTAAAAACGTTTATGCGATAGCATCAGGTATATGTCATGGACTAAAATATGGCGACAACTTCCAAGCTATTTTAGTTTCTAATAGTATTCGTGAAATGTCACGTTTTGTAAACACTGTTTCGCCAGAAGAAGAAAGAAACCTTCAGGATGCAGCATATTTAGGAGACCTTTTAGTAACAGCCTATTCAAAATTTAGTAGAAATAGAACCTTTGGTTCAATGATAGGCAAGGGCTACTCAGTGCGTTCTTCTCAATTGGAGATGGAAATGATAGCTGAAGGTTACTACGGAACCAAATGTATCAAAGAAATTAACGAGAAATACAATGTAGAAATGCCTATATTAGATGCTTGTTACAATATTCTTTACGAACGCATCTCACCAAATATTGAAATTAAATCATTAACAGAAAAAATTAGATAATTTTTAAACTATGCAAGACATTAAATTAATTATTGACAACTGTACTGGTTTCGTATCAAAAGAAACCATTATGGGTTTTGAAAACCAAGTTAAAGCTTGTTCTCAAACATTAGAAAACGGTACTGGTGCTGGTAACGACTTCTTAGGTTGGTTACACCTACCATCATCTATCACTCCAGAGTTCTTAGATGATATTCAAGAAACAGCAAACTTCCTACGTGAAAATTGCGAAGTAGTAGTTGTAGCAGGTATCGGTGGTAGCTACCTAGGTGCTAAAGCTGTAATCGACTCTCTATCAAACAGCTTCGAATGGCTACAAAACAACAAACCAGTAATCGTTTACGCAGGTAACAACATCGGTGAAGACTACCTAGCTGAACTTAGCGAATACCTAAAAGGTAAAAAATTTGGTATCATCAATATCTCTAAATCTGGTACTACTACAGAAACAGCTCTTGCTTTCCGTCTTCTAAAAACTCAACTAGAAGAACAAGCTGGTAAAGAAGCTGCTAAAAAACTTATCGTAGCAATCACAGACCAAGCTAAAGGTGCTCTTCGTACTCTAGCTACACAAGAAGGTTACAAAACATACGTAATTCCAGACAACGTAGGTGGTCGTTTCTCTGTACTTACTCCTGTAGGTCTTCTTCCAATCGCAGTAGCAGGTCTAGACGTGAAATCTCTAGTTGCTGGTGCTCAACGTATGGAACAAGTTTGCGGTGTAGATACTCCATTTGCAGAAAACCCAGCTGCTATGTATGCTGCTACACGTAACGCTCTATATCAAAGCGGTAAAAAAATCGAAATCCTAGTTAACTATCAACCAAAACTTCACTTCTTCGCAGAATGGTGGAAACAACTTTACGGTGAAAGTGAAGGTAAAGAAAATAAAGGTATTTTCAACGCTGCTGTTGACTTCACCACAGACCTTCACTCAATGGGTCAATGGATTCAAGAAGGTGAACGTACTATCTTTGAAACCGTTCTTTCTGTAAACAAACCAAACAAAACTATGGTTATCCCTACAGACGAAGCAAACCTAGACGGTCTAAACTTCTTAGCAGGCAAACGTGTTGACGAAGTTAACAAAATGGCAGAACTAGGTACTATGCTAGCTCACGTAGACGGTGGTGTTCCAAACTTAAAAATTGAAATCCCTGAACTTAACGCATACTATATCGGTGAGTTAATCTACTTCTTCGAAATTGGTTGCGGTATCAGCGGTTACGTTTTAGGTGTAAACCCATTCAACCAACCAGGTGTAGAAGCTTACAAGAAAAATATGTTCGCGCTTCTAGATAAACCTGGATATGAGGCGGAAAGTGCAGCAATCAAAGCAAGACTGTAAAATATTTTAAAGGGCGATTTCGTCGTTGTGCAAGTGTTCTAAATCCTCACTTACCTCTAGTAAGCTCCGGTTTATCACACGTCGCACGCCTAGAACTCACCTCTTTAAAATGATTTTACGATATACTATTTGCGGTCCCTGAGCCCAGGTTGCAAAAGCCTGTATATAAAGAACTATTTAATTTACACGCCCGTAGGGTGTGGAACTTTATTGTAGGCAGGTCTTAAGCGCAGCGCAAGGCCTGTGTAAAAGAGAAAAAATAAGGGCACGCCAGGACGAAGTCCGGTAGGGTGTGCATCAAAGAGCTCGACGAACGTCGGGCTCTTTTTTTGTTAAATATTGCACATTTTTGTTGTTTGTGTGCAATATTTCTAAGAAATTTATTAATTTTGCGCCCGGAATTAAAACAAAAGAACAAATGAAAAAGATTTTAATGATGATTTTTTGTGCAATAGTGTTAACCCCTGCACTAGCACAAGGTTTAAACGACAACGGCGACAATATTCTAGGTGAATATCTAACCGACCGTGGTGGAACAAAAAGTAAAGTGCGTGTAACCAAAAACTCAGATGGTACCTACAACGCACAAGTTTATTGGGTAGAAAAACTTTACGACGAAGACGGCAACAAACGTAAAGACGTGAAAAACCCAGACAAATCTCTTCGTGATGTTTACGTAGACGAAATAGTCCTTGTAAAAGGTCTTAAATACATTGCAGAAGACAAAGAGTGGGGCGACGCTAAAATCTACGACCCAACCATGGGTATCAAAGTAAATGCCACCGCAGAGTTTGTTGATGCAAAAACTTTAAAATTAAGAGGAACAATCCTTGGTATTGGTAAAACATTATACTGGAAAAAAATAGATAATTAGGAATTTAGTTCCTCTAAAAAACATTCACTAAGTAGGTATATGGTACACCCCGTAGGGGTGAATCTTAATAATAGGCAGGTGTTGAGCGTAGCGATAACGCCTGTGTAAAATACCCCCCCCCACACACAAAGGGCACGCCCGGTAGGGTGTGCGTCTAAAACAATAAAAGAGTTGATAAATTTTATCGGCTCTTTTGTGTTTTACGGCGGAAAATTTTTATATTTGTACTTCGTGCAAGAAATGCACAAAATCTAGTAAAAATCAAAAAAAATATAATAATATGTATCAACAACAATCAAAACCAGCAGCTCCAAAATTAAGTTTTAGCACTATCGTTACAGGTGCAATAATTGCAGTGATTTTAGTAGTATGTAGCACTTGTTTCTACACTGTAGATACAGGCGAAAGAGGTGTGGTATTACGTTTTGGTAGTTTAAATTCAGTAGCAAACGAAGGTCTAAACTTCAAAGTACCAGTAGCAGATAATGTGAAATTTATCTCTATTCGTGACAAAAACTTAACTATTCATACCGAAGTTTCTTCTAGCGATATTCAAACCATTTCTGTAGATGTGGCTTTAGTTTATTCTCTAGATCCATCAGAAGTGGGCAGAATCTTCCAAACCTACGGTGAAAATATCGAAAACACCCTTATTCGCCCTACTTTGTCTGAAAAAGTGAATGCTGTGATTGCAGAATATCCAATCGAAACATTCGTTGAAAAACGTGCAGAGATTTCAAACAAAATCAATTCATCTTTCTCTGAACAAGTGGCAGGTACAGGTATCAAAGTGAAGAGCCTTCTTATCACAAACCACGATTTTAGCGACGATTTCAACAAAGCCATCGAAGATAAGAAAATTGCAGAACAAGGAGCTCTTACTGCTAAATTTACCCTTGAACGCATGAAACTAGAAGCTGAAGCTCAAAAAGTAAAACAAGCTTCTCTTTCTCCACTTGTGCTTCAAGAAATGGCAATCAACAAATGGAACGGTCAGTTGCCACAATATTTTAGCGGTGAGCAACTACCATTCCTTACCATTAAATAAGAGCGTATTTAACGGGGTTTATATTAATTGTTAGCTTTATTTCTTTAAGGTACGGTCGGCACGCCGACCTATCCCTCCCACGACATTCTGTCGCGGGCCCCTCCCGTTCACGAGACCACGGGCGGTCACGCCTCAAGAAATAAACTAACAATCAATATCTGCCTAAACGACTAAACAGATGTTTTTAAAAAAACTTTCTCTTATAAATTATAAAAATCTTCCCGAACTAGAAGTTGAATTCTGTTCGGGAATAAACTGTTTTATAGGTCAGAATGGCGTAGGGAAAACCAATCTGCTCGATACGGTATATTATTTGGCATTCTGCAAAAGCCACACAAACAATATAGATAGCCAAAATATCCGTCACAACGAAGGTTTTATGATGCTTTCTGGACATTTTCTTAGAAACAATATCGAAGAAAATATCTCAGTTGGCGTAAAAAAAGGTCAGAAAAAGAGTTTTCAACGCAACAAAAAAGAATACGAACGCCTAGCAGACCATATCGGACTTATCCCACTTGTTATTGTTTCGCCAAAAGACGATGTTTTAATAAGTGAGGGAAGTGCGGAACGTCGTAAATTTATCGATGGTGTTATTGCTCAATACGACAAAGAATATCTAAATCAACTTTTAGAATACAATCACGCACTTACACAACGCAATTGCTTGCTACGTGCACATAATCTCGACCCAGATTTGCTTTCTGTAAGCGAAATGATTATGGTGAGAAAAGCAGACTATATCTACAAAAAGCGCATTGAGTTTTTAGAAGAATTTTTGCCAATCTTCTCACAATATTATACCATTGTTTCTGGCGGAAAAGAGCAGGCTGGCATTGAGTATCGTTCTAGTATGCAAGAAGGCAATTTGGCAGACCTTTTAGCGGCTAGCAGGTACAAAGACGATATTTTGGGATATACTACAAAGGGCATTCACAAAGACGAACTTGAAATGTTTCTTGGCGAATATCCTTTAAAAAAGGTGGCATCGCAAGGACAAACAAAAAGTTTTCTTGTGGCACTAAAACTAGCACAGTTTTTCTTCCTTAAAAAGTCTAAAGGAGTCACTCCAATTCTTCTTTTGGACGATATTTTTGACAAACTAGACTCTTCTAGGGTAGGGCAAATTGTAAATCTTGTCTCTGGCAATGATTTTGGTCAAATCTTCATAACAGACACAAACAGAGAGCATTTAGACCTACTATTAGAGACAGTAAATGGAGAAAAGAAAGTCTTTTATTTAGAAGATGGCAGAATAGTATGAAACGTACAAGGTTTGAAAAGGTAGGAGGGTTACTAGAAAATTTTCTTATAAGCAACGGCTTATACGAATCTTTTAAGGGGGCAGAAATATGCAACAAATTTACGTTTATACTAAACCAAAAAGCTCCCTTTCTTATTCCATGTATAGACCGCGTTGAGGTAGATAGAAAGACATGGGAATTAATCGTTTACATTGTAAAAGGCGAGTCGTCTGTAGTGGTGCAAGGTTTTAAAGAAATAGTGAGCAGACATAAAATTTTACAACTTCTAAACGCTGAGTTAGAAGGCATTTTTATGGTAAAAGAGATAATTATTAGAAAATAATGGTAAAGGATAATTTATTAGCAGTAAAGCAAACTCTAAAAGAGAATGTAAAACTTGTAGCCGTTTCTAAATACCAGCCAATTGAGTTGCTACAACAAGCTTACGATGCAGGGCAAAGAGTGTTTGGCGAGAGTCATGCTTTAGAGGTGAGAGACAAAGCAGAAGCAATGCCAAAAGACATTGAATGGCATTTTATAGGTCATCTTCAAACCAATAAGGTAAAATATATTGCACCATTTATATCTTGTATAGAATCTGTTGATTCTCTGAAACTTATGCAAGAAATCAACAAACAAGCACTTAAAAACGACAGAGTAATAGATTGTCTTTTGCAGTTTCATGTGGCGCAAGAAGAAACCAAATCTGGCTTTACACTTGAAGAATGCGAGCAAGTTTTGTCATCTGAAGAGTTTGCCTCACTTAAAAACATCCGCATCATCGGTGTAATGGGTATGGCTACCTATACCGAAGACGAAAAACAAATCAGAAAAGAATTTAAAACTCTAGTAGCAAACTTTGCCTATCTTAAAATGGCATATTTTGCTGCAAATGAGGAGTTTAAAGAAATCTCAATGGGTATGACCGACGACTACAAAATAGCCATGAGCGAGGGATCCACCATAGTGCGAGTAGGAAGCGGCATTTTTGGAGAAAGAAGTTAGGGTAGAAACTCGAAAAATAATTTAAACGTTTATATCAGAAATCGGGTATAAACGTTTTTTTTGTTAAAAAAAATCATTAAATTTGCAACCTTTAAAAGCAAAATAAATTTAACAACAAAATATTTTTAATTTTTTAATAGTCTTATGGATAACAAAAAACGCGTTTATACCTTTGGTAACGGACAAGCTGAAGGTAAAGCAGACATGAGAAACCTATTAGGCGGTAAAGGTGCAAACCTTGCTGAAATGAACCTTATTGGTGTGCCAGTGCCTCCAGGTTTCACTATCACAACAGATGTTTGTAATGAATATTACGAAGTAGGTAAAGAAAAAATGGTAGAGCTACTTAAAGAAGAAGTTCTTGCAGCTCTAGCACACGTAGAAGGCCTAATGAACTCTAAATTTGGTGACGTTGAAAACCCACTTTTAGTTTCTGTTCGTTCTGGTGCTCGTGCTTCTATGCCAGGTATGATGGATACCATTCTTAACCTAGGTCTTAATGATAAAGTTGTTGAAGGTCTTGTTGCTAAAACAGGTAACCCTCGTTTCGTATGGGACTCATATCGTCGTTTCGTACAAATGTACGGTGACGTAGTTTTAGGTATGAAACCAGTTAACAAAACTGACATCGACCCATTTGAAGAAATCATCGAAGCAGTTAAATCTGCAAAAGGTGTTCACTTAGATACAGAACTTGAAGTTTCTGACCTTCAAGAACTAGTAAAAAGATTTAAAGAAGCTGTTAAAGCTCAAACAGGTAAAGACTTCCCAGAATCTGCTTACGACCAACTTTGGGGTGCTATCTGCGCAGTATTCGACAGCTGGATGAACGAACGTGCTATCCTTTACAGAAAAATGGAAGGAATCCCAGCAGAATGGGGTACAGCTGTTAACGTTCAAGCAATGGTGTTCGGTAACATGGGTGACACATCTGCTACTGGTGTTGCATTCAGCCGTGACGCTGCTACAGGTGAAAACCTATTCGTAGGTGAATACCTAATCAATGCTCAAGGTGAAGACGTGGTTGCTGGTATCCGTACTCCACAACAAATCACCAAAATCGGTTCTCAACGTTGGGCTCAACTAGCTAACATTTCTGAAGAAGAACGCGTTGCTAAATATCCTTCAATGGAAGAAGCTATGCCAGAAATCTACGCTGAACTAGACGCTCTTCAAACCAAACTTGAAAACCACTACCGCGATATGCAAGACATGGAGTTCACCGTACAAGAAGGTAAACTTTGGTTCTTACAAACTCGTAATGGTAAACGTACTGGTGCTGCTATGGTTAAAATCGCTATGGACCTTTTACGCGAAGGTATGATCGACGAACAAACAGCAGTTTTACGTTGCGAACCAAACAAACTAGACGAATTATTACACCCAATTTTTGATAAAACAGCTCTAAAAGCTGCTCAAGTTCTTACAAAAGGTCTTGCTGCATCTCCAGGTGCTGCTTGCGGTAAAATCGTGTTTAGCGCAGACGATGCTGCTCTTTGGGCTAGCAAAGGTGAACGCGTAATCATGGTTCGTATCGAAACATCTCCAGAAGACTTAGCTGGTATGGCTGCTGCAGAAGGTATCTTAACCGCTCGTGGTGGTATGACTTCTCACGCTGCTGTAGTTGCTCGTGGTATGGGTAAATGCTGTGTATCTGGTGCAGGTGCATTAGTTATCGACTACGTTGCTAAAACTATGTCTGTTGACGGCACAGTTCTTAAAGAAGGTGACTACATTTCATTAAACGGTTCTACAGGTGACGTTTATCTAGGTGCAGTTGCAACTAAAGAAGCTGAACTAGACGAAGACTTCGCAGAACTTATGAAACTTGCAGACAAATATACTCGCATGCAAGTACGTACCAACGCTGATACTCCACACGATGCACAAGTTGCTCGTAAATTCGGTGCAGTAGGTATCGGTCTTTGCCGTACAGAACACATGTTCTTCGAAGGTGACAAAATCCGCGCAATGCGTGAAATGATCTTAGCAGAAACTCAAGACGGTCGTCGTAAAGCTCTTGCTAAAATCCTTCCTTACCAACAAGCAGACTTCAAAGGCATCTTCAAAGCAATGGAAGGTTGCCCAGTAACTGTTCGTTTGTTAGACCCACCTCTACACGAATTCGTACCACACGAAGAAAAAGAACAACGTGAACTTGCTGAAATCATGGGCGTTTCATTTGACTATATCCGTCAACGTGTAAACTCTCTACACGAAGCAAACCCAATGCTTGGTCACCGTGGTTGCCGTTTAGGTAATACCTATCCAGAAATCACTCAAATGCAAACTCGCGCTATCTTAGGTGCTGCTCTAGAACTTAAGAAAGAAGGCGTTGAAACACACCCAGAAATCATGGTTCCTCTAACAGGTATCCTACACGAGTTCGCAAACCAAGAATCTGTAATTCGTGCAGAAGCTGCTAAACTATTTGAAGAAGTAGGTGACAGCATCGAATTCAAAGTTGGTACAATGATTGAAATCCCACGTGCTGCATTAACCGCAGACAGAATCGCTACTAAAGCTGAATTCTTCTCATTCGGTACAAATGACTTAACTCAAATGACATTTGGTTATAGCCGTGACGATATCGCTTCATTCTTACCTGCATACCTAGATATGAAGATTCTTCCTAATGACCCATTCCAAGTACTAGACCAAAACGGTGTAGGTCAACTTGTACAAATGGCTACATCTAAAGGTCGTGCTTCTCGTCCAGACTTGAAATGCGGTATTTGTGGTGAGCATGGTGGTGAACCTTCTTCTGTTGAATTCTGCCACAGAACAGGTCTTAACTATGTATCTTGTTCTCCATTCCGTGTGCCAATCGCACGTCTTGCTGCTGCTCAAGCTGCTATCAAAGAATCTAAATAATAACTAGATACTTTATATTAAAGAGGCAATCCGTAAGGGTTGCCTCTTTTTTTGTTTTAAACAATGTTAAAATTCTGCCGACCTATTAAACAATCGTTTTCACCCGTTGTCAAACAGACGTAAACAATTTAGAAAACAATATTAACGAATTAAAATTTATAGACTTATGAAAAAGATTATTAAATTAGGTTTAGTTAGCCTTTTAGCAGTTATGGTAGCTTCTTGTTCTTCAAACAGCAATATAGAAGAAGTAAAAGATTGTCCACAAGTTTGTCCAATGTCTCAAATGGGTCCTGGTCCTAAAATGGATAAAAAACAATGCAAAGAATATTTCAGAAAATGTAAAGAAAACTTTGACAAATGGGCAAAATTTGATAGTCTTTCTGAACAAGAACAAAAAGAACTAATTCAAGAAACCAAAAAAGCAATCGACAAAAGAGAAGCAAAACGCAAAGCATTTAAAGACTCAATAGACGCTCTTTGGAAAGATTTTGATAACTTGTCTATAGATCAACAAAAAAGCCTTTTAAAACACAAAATGCACGGTTTCCACAAACCAGGATTTGGTAAACCAGGTTTTCACAAACATGGTCATCATAAAGACGGTTTCCACAAAGGTCCAAAACATTGCAAAAAAGACTTCAAAAAAGGTGATTGCAAAAAGGGTCCACGCCCACACGGTCCACGTCCAGAACGTCAAAACGCAGAAACTCCAAATAAGTAAACATCAATTTTAAGTATTAAACAACAACTAAAACGACTAGCAAACAAAACAGCTAGTCGTTTGTTTGTTATAATCAAATTACTAATATTCTTAAATATATTATTAAGAAGTCTATAAAAATCTCTTCTACAACCCTGTTGCGTTAATCAATTATAAAAAAAACTTTAAGTGTGGGATAAATTGAAAAAATAAATTTAACTTTGCTATGTTTAAATATTAACTATATGAAAAATGTATTTAGTTTTAAATCAATGGCAATGATAATTGCTATGATTTCAATGGCGTGTTTATCATCTTGTACACCAGAGCCTGATGCTCCTGGAAACACTAAGGATGTTTTTGAATCTATACAGTTAAGAATGATTAGTGATTTATCTGAAGACTTCTTTGAGTCTTTTGATGTTGTAGCTGTAATCAAATTGGATGGAGAGGATTTTTTAAACGA
This sequence comes from Candidatus Enterocola sp., assembly GCA_045633865.1. GTDB lineage: Bacteria > Bacteroidota > Bacteroidia > Bacteroidales > Paludibacteraceae > Enterocola. The sequence continues at coordinate 133,284 of JAZQZD010000004.1, read as the reverse complement.
AGCTGTAACAGAACCTTCTTGGGTATATGATTTTAATGTTAATGATGTAAAATTGTCATCTATCTCATGTGAAATTGTTGCAAGTCCTAAAAAAGAGCTGCCTGAGTATGATGCTGAAAAAGTTTATGTTATGTCTTGTAGTGCATTCGCAAATCTTAAACTAGTAAAAAATGGTGCTGAATTTAATCCAATGTTTAATGGTTCGATTACTCCTAACTCTTTATCTGTTAAAGGAGATAAAGTAGAAGATTATGTGGCAAAGAATGAATCAGTAAATATAATGTCTATATCATACGATTTATCTGCGTATTAATAAAATAGATAGTTAACATAAAATAGCCTCAATCCTTAAGGGTTGAGGCTATTGATTTATAATCTAGAGAGTTTTTATTCCCATTCGATTGTTGCGTTTGGTTTTGGAGAAAGGTCGTAGCAAACGCGGTTTACATTTGGCACTTCTGCAAGGATGCGGTCTGTGATTTTTTGAAGGATTGGCCAATCGATAAGTTCGATGCTAGCAGTCATGGCGTCGATAGTGTTCACAGCACGTAAGATAACAGGGTAGTCGTAGCTACGAGCATTGTCTCTTACACCTACAGATTTGAAATCTGGAACTACAGTGAAGTATTGCCATACTTTTTTGTCTAGACCAGCTTTTGCAAATTCTTCGCGTAGGATAGCGTCAGATTCACGTACTGCTTCTAAGCGTTCGCGAGTGATAGCACCAAGGCAACGAACACCAAGACCTGGACCTGGGAATGGTTGACGATAAACCATATCATATGGAAGACCTAATTCTACACCGCAAGCACGTACTTCGTCTTTGAATAGTTGTTTTAGTGGTTCAACTAGTTCAAATTGTAAGTCTTCAGGAAGACCACCTACGTTGTGGTGAGATTTTACCATTTTAGCAGTTTTGGTACCTGATTCAACGATGTCTGGGTAGATAGTACCTTGTGCAAGGAAGTCGATACCGTTTAGTTTACGAGCTTCTTCTTCGAATACGCGGATAAATTCACCGCCAATTATTTTACGTTTTTCTTCTGGGTCTGCTACATTAGCAAGTTTGCCAAGGAAGCGTTCTGTAGCGTCAACGTAAACAAGGTTTGCTTTAAGTTGGTTTTGGAATACTTCAACAACGTCTTCAGATTCGCCTTTACGCATTAAACCGTGGTTCACGTGTACGCTCACTAGGTTGTTACCAATAGCTTTAATTAAAAGAGCTGCTACTACAGAACTGTCAACACCACCAGAAAGGGCAAGAAGAACTTTTCTATCACCAACTTGGCGTCTGATTAGTTCTACTTGGTCTGCGATGAAGTTTTTCATATTCCAGTTTGCTTCTGCTTTACATTCGTCGAAAACGAAACCTTTCACAGCAGCTTTAATTGCTTCAATATCATCTGTAAATGCAGCAAGTTTTACTTCGCATTTAGCTTTATCATGTCCTGCAGACATAATAGGGAAGCCAGCTTCGTAAATTTCAGGAAGTACGTCTATTTCTACTCCGTCGATTACATTGTTTGGACCACCATTGATAATAATACCTTTAACATTTGGCAATGCTTTCAATTCAGCTGCAGTAATGTCGTGTGGATAAATTTCACTATAAACGCCTAAGTCACGGATGCCTCTGGCTAAAACTGTGTTTTCATGACTTCCTAAGTCAAGAATAACTATCATGTCTTGTTTCATATTATGGAATGATAAATTTGGGTACAAATTTAAGAAAAAAGAAAAAAAAATAAATAAAATGGAATATTTTTTTTATTGGGAGAGTGTATTTTTTTCATTGCGAAAGGATAAAAAAAACGTCCATATCAGCACCCCTACATGATATGGACGTTGTTCTAAAAATTAGAACATAAAGAACAATGATAAATTGTACTGCAAAAGTATATATAATTTTTCAAATATAGATACTTTACCTCATTAAATTTTAATATTTTTTAATAAAACTACCGCTTGTGCTGCAATTCCTTCTTCTTTTCCCACAAATCCAAGTTTTTCTGTGGTAGTTGCCTTAACAGATACGCGGTCTGGGTCTAGTTCTAGTACCTCAGCTAAACATTCCCTCATAGGGTCTATGTAATCTTTAAGTTTAGGTTTTTGTGCACAGATAGTAGAGTCTATATTAGAAATGGTATAACCTTTTTCTTTTATCAATCTATCACATTCTTTAAGTAATATCTTGCTATCTATATTTTTAAAGTTTGACGATGTGTCTGGGAAGTGGTAACCTATATCTTTAAGGTTTGCTGCTCCCAACATAGCATCGCATATTGCATGGATTAAGACATCGGCATCTGAGTGTCCTAAAAGTCCTAGGGTGTGAGGAATTTTAATACCACCTAGCCATAGTTCTCTATCTGGAACTAAAGCATGCACATCATATCCAAATCCTATTCTATACATATTATAGTCCTAGATTCCAGTCGCCTGCTTCTTCTTCTGTGCCAGAAAGTACTTTAAGACCATTCATGTTGAATCCTAGAGTGAAACGTAGTGTTTGGTCTAGAGGGTTGTTTTTGGTAACAGAAAGTACGTATGCAACGTCTAGTGAGAATACATTTAGTTTGAAACCAGCACCAAATGTCATATATTTACGGTTACCCATTTGTTTGCTTTCGTTTGAATAACCAATACGACCAAAGAATTGTTCGTTGTAGTCATATTCAATACCTAATGCAAAGTTTACTTTGTTTAGTTGTTGTACAAAGTCGTATGGAGTGCCGTCTGGCATGTCGATGAATGAACGACCAATACCAGTGATAGGGTCCATTTCATAGTATTCGTCTAGTCGTGCTTGATATTCTTCTTGGGTCTCAATGTCTGAGTTGTAAATAGGACGAGAAGGAACAAGAAGTTTATTTAAATCTACGTTTAATGAAATGTGGTTGTACATATCAATAGGCATTGTGAAGCTACCACCTAAACGTAGGTTTGTTGGTAGGAATGCAGCACTTCTGTAGTCGCCATATTCCACTTTTTTACCAATGTTTGAGATGTTGAAACCGAATGCACCATAACCTTTACCCCAGTCAAAATCTACTTTTTGACCATAGTAACCAGAAATGTCGGCAGCAATAGACCAACCTGGTTCTACATATTCGCCATCAGCAGAGTAACCACCTGTAAGGTCTGACCAAATGAAACGAAGAGCCACACCCATAGAGAAGTTTTTAGTAAGCATACGAGAGTATGATACATCAACTGCTAGGTCGTATGGTTTAATATTTTGTCCATTGTCTCCTGGTTCTTTTTGGATAAGTACATTACCTAAAGAGAAGAAACGGAAAGATGCTGCTACAGTTTGAACATCTTTAATTTTATAGTAACCAGAAGCCGAAACAAGGTCGATGTCTGATACAAGTTTTCTAAGCCATGGCACATATGAAACAGTAGCGCCACCTTCTGCACTAATAAATGCATATTTAGCAGGGTTCCAATATTGTGCGTCAGCATCTGGTGCTGTTGCTGCACCTACGTCACCAAGACCACCACCGCGTGCGTCAGGAGCAACGCCTAAGAAAGAAACTCCTGTTGTGATAGGTGTAAATGTTTGTATTGTTTCTTGTGAATCGTCTGCTTCGTCTTGTGCCCAAACTACATTAGGGATGCAAAGAAGTAGGGCAATTGCAATAAAAATTTTGTTCTTCATAATTTTTTATAATGTTTATTTTTTTTTAAACGGCTACAAAGGTAACGAAAATTTCTCGTTTTTATTGTGCATTTATAATAATCTTTTTTGCAAAGTGTGTTATAGCACCTTCTGAAGTGGTTATGGTGGCCTTTGCTATGAAAATTCCGTTGCCTGTTGGGCGAGATGAGTTAAAGTCCCATCTAGATGTGTATGTGGCATCTTTAGATTGAAATTCTTCTGTGCTACGCCACAATGTCTTGCCTGCTAGGTCTATTACACTAAATTCTATGTCGATAATATCTTCTGGTCTATCGTATTTTAGATAAAAGTTTACATATTCGGTAGCAGGAGTAGGGTAACCCGTAAATTCTTCTATCACAGCAGGAACTTCACTTTTTACTATAAAATTTAGTTCATTTGTAGTAGAAATATTTTGCAAACTCCATGCTCTAAAGAATAATGAATATTCACCATCGTTCAGTTTTGGTAGATTGTATTTTACTGTTCCACTTTTGTAATCTCCCATAGACGCTGTGTAATGGTCATTTAAAATATATGTTTGATTTGGGTCATTGTTCAATTTTAATATAATATCATGTCCAATACCAGTACCTATAGTGTTTATGCCAAATTCATCCCATAGGTGTGCGTAGAAAATAGGAGTGTTGTCAACTACTTGGCCATTTACGAAATTTGGGGTGTTTATATATGCTTTTGAGACAGGACCTTCAGCACTAATTGGTGCGTCAGGGTCGGTTTCCCCAATTGTGAAACTTTGACAATATCCATGACCATTTTCAGTTTCTTCATCGTTAATTATAAAATATGTTAGTCTTCCGTTTCCTACTTTATAATTAATATCTTTAGGTACCATAAATGTTACCTCTATTTTACCATTAACAACTGGAACTTCTCCAGAGAATATAATACTATTGTAATCTTCAAAACTGAAAGGTGTATTTTTTCCTTGACCTAATGTTTCTAAGTTTTCTTTTTTATCGTAAAGTGTAATTATGGCAGTACCATTGAAATCTGAGTGAAGTTCATTGTTCTTTTCTACGTGGGCTTTAATTGTGGTTAGACCCAATGCCATTATTTGTGCATCTTCTGGAGCTTCAGAGTTGATACTGTCAGTAATTACAATATTGTCTGGATAGAAAAGTTTAATTATAGGGTCGCCCAATAGTGTGAAACTAAGTTTGTTTTTATCTGCACCAAGAGCAATTTTTGCATTTTTCATAATTTCACCTATAGATAAAATATTACCAGTTTCTGTTTCTTCTTTTGTTGGCAATAGGTATTTATAGGCTGCTTGCACAAGGGCTAGGTTGCTAGATGAATAAACAGAACGTGTGGTAGTAAGAGATGCAATCGCACCTCCTTTTGGGTTTAAGATAAGTTCCATACCAGCACTTCTTTCATAACTGTCGTATCTACTGAAATCACAAGTAGCTGTAATCCAAACAGCTAAATTGGAGTTTCTCATATTGATAATGTCTGCTTTTGTAATCATAAGTTCACTGGTTAAGCTGTTCATACTTCCGTGACCTGTATAATTAAAAAGAAGTACACCTTCGTTTAGGTATCTCCATATTTCATTTTTTGCATCTGGATATGTTGAGCCAGATGCTGTTTGAATCATTTTATATGAATCTAAAAATAATTTTTTTGGAGAAAATTCTGGATGGCGAGCATATACGGTATCTGCAAGCATATTTGATTGCTTAGTATGCAAATTTGCATCTCCATCATCTCCCACAAAAACTATTTCATTGGACCATAAACCTTTATCCTTAGAAAGAACATATTTTTTTACTTTTTCTACATAGTTAGATGCTTCTTCTTCAGTATTTACTGGGATTCTACCTATTGAAATGTCCAACTTGCCAGATTCTATATAACCGCCTTCGTTGTCGTCTAAGAAACCAAAATAGTCGTCTGTAATATATGAGTATATGGTGTTAAGTGATTCTTTAGCTTGAAAACTTAAAATATCTAATTTCTCATTTTTTATGCCTCTATTGTCATATCCACTAAGTCCAAATAGAATAAGGAATTTAGGTTTTTCATTTATATTTTCTGCTTTGTCATAAAGCATTTTTAGGAGCATTCTGTAGGCAGTAACATCTGGTGTGCCAGACGAAAATTCATTGTAAATAGGGTCAACAGTAAGGACTTTGTATGATAATCCATCGTGATTTTTATGGAATTTTCCTAGTTCTTCTGCTGAGTTGACAAGTTTGTTGTCGCTTATTATAATTACATCAATATCTTTTAATGAGTGTAAATCTTGATTTTTAATGGTTTGATATGAAGTAATTGTTGGATAGTCGATATTAGGGTCGAACGCCAAGAACAAACGCTCCATGTCGTATGGACTAGAAATCTTATATCCAGTTTCTGTTTTAATAGGAGTTACATTTGAAATGTTTTCAGGATCTGTTATTTCCCAAAATAATAGATTTTTATTGTTACTGCTTATTGTATAATTTGCAGTAATATATGGATAATAGTCGCCAGGGTAGAAAATAAGGAATGGTTCAGAACCATCTGTGATAAGTTTTCTATTGGCATTAATACCTATATAATCTATGTATGCAACTGAGTTCTTGGAATTGGATGAAAAATCTAGGTTTATCTCAATATTGTCTTTTTTAGAATCTAGTTTTAGATTTGAATTTGTTGTACCTGCGTATCCTGCTTGGTGACTGTCACTAGTGCCTGGTAGTATGATTTCTAGTTTTTTTTCTGAGTTCACATCTATTTTTATAGAGCTAGAAACAGTAGAAACTCCAATAGTTCTCATGCTAAGATTCACATTGTTATTGTCAAGTCTATTGGGAATATGAAAATCATACTTTCTTTTAGTGTTTGTAGATGTCAATTTGTCTCCTATCCATACTCTACCAGAATTAATAAGATTTTCTTCTTCTTTGTCCACATAATAGTAGTTCAAGGTATGTCCCGCATTTAATGGAATTGGAGGTAAATTGTATTCTACGTTGGTAATATTTTTTTGAGGAGTAGAATTTTCGGTAATGAAATAATATCCATAGTTGCTATATGGATTCATTGTGTGCTCAAACTTCTCTTTAGATTCGTTGTAGTGTAATTTTACTGGACCTTGAGCGTAAAAGAGTATATAATCATTGTTGTTGAAGATACTATCCGAACCTTTGTGGAAATATATAGCATTTTCAGGAAGGTCATCTTTATAAATGTCTAGGCCAGATGCAAAGTTTTCGTCTAAAATAGCTCCACCGTAGCCATGGATATGTACATTCTCTGGATTGTTTATCCCCATATCTTTAAGTTGTTGATATGTAATTTTATGGATACCAGTTTCTTTAACTGCAACTTTTATCCAATTGCCTTCTTTTAGCACAGAATGTTCTGCATATTCCACTTTGGCAAAAGTAGAAATAGCTATCAATGATAATATTATGGTGAAAAACTTTCTCATTATTTAATTTCGAAGTCTAATAATAATTCATCTTGAAGATATCCTTTAAGTCTATCCCCACGTTTTATTGGTCCCACACCATCAGGTGTTCCTGTGTATATTAGGTCTCCTATTTTTAGTGTGTAATATTGGCTAACGTATGTAATGATTTTATCTATAGGAAAAATCATTTCGCTAGTATTGGCAGATTGAACGGTTTTCCCATTTATTTCTAAACGGAAATTTAGGTCATTTATTGCTCCTATATTTTCTAAATCTCTAAACTCACTCACTACAGCACTACCGTCAAATCCTTTGCACAAATCCCATGGAGCGCCTGTGGCACGAGCTTCGTTTTGCATGTCGCGAGCTGTAAAATCTATGCCAAGAGCTACTTGTGCATAATATCTAGGTGCAAATTTTTCTGCAACACTTTTACCAAGCCTATTTATGCGAACTACTACTTCCACTTCATAATCCACTTGATTAGAAAAATCTGGGATATAAAAATCTTTGTTTTCTTTAAGTAGAGCAGAGTCTGGCTTACAGAATATTGTAGGCACAGATGGCGGATTTGCATTTAGCTCCGCATTATGTTTAGGGTAGTTCCAACCAACACAGATTACTTTCATAATTTTTGTTTTAACTTACAAAGATAACAAATAATTAGGAATTTTTGTGCAAGCGAGAGGAGAATAAATTTATTTATTATCCCGAGCGCAGCCAAAAATCACGAAATGCGAAGCATTGAGTAGTTAGGAGTTTTTTGTTATGTTAATAACTTTATTGGTGGTTATGTTATGAATTTTGTTTTTTAATGCTAAATTTGGCATTCTTAAAAACAAAAAGAAAAATGAGTTTCGTACACTTACACGTCCATTCAAATTATTCCATTCTAGATGGTATGTCGAAGGTTCCAGACCTAGTTAAGAGGGCTATGGAACTAGGTATGCCTGCACTTGCTCTTACAGACCATGGTTGTATGTATGGGATTAAAGAGTTTGTGGATATTGTAAAAAAATCCAATAAAGGTGCTGATAAACCACTTAAACCTATTATTGGTATAGAAACTTATTGCGCTCGCCGTTCTCGACTTTTAAAAGATAATCAAGTTAAGGAAGTAAATGGCGAAGGCAAGGAAATTATAGTCGATAGAGGGGGCTGGCATTTAATTTTACTAGCCAAAAATAAGCAGGGTTATAAAAATTTATGTAAACTTTCTTCTATAGCGTTTATTGATGGTTTTTATAATCGTCCTCGTATAGACAAGGAACTGCTTGAGCAATATCATGAGGGCTTAATTGTAACTTCTGCCTGTTTAGGTGGTGAAATACCACAATTGATTTTAAATGGGCAAATAGATGAGGCAGAAAAGAGTATTCGCTGGTTTAAAAATCTGTTTGGCGATGATTTTTATTTAGAAGTACAAGCTCATAAAGGAAATATAGAAGTTTTAAACGAACTTATTTATAAACGTCAACAACAAGTAAATAAAGTAATTTTTGAGCTTGCTGCTAAAACTCAGACAAAGGTGGTCGCTTCCAATGACGTTCACTTTGTGTTGGAAAGCAATGCTGATGCACATGAGCGTTTGGTGTGTATGAACACAAAGAAAGAATTGGGCGATCCTTCTGGAATGTATTACACTAAGCAAGAATGGCTTAAATCGGCTGATGAAATGAGGCAATGCTTCCCAGACCATCCAGAAGTTATTTCTAATACTCTAGAAGTGGCAGATAAGGTGGAAGTATTTTCTATTGAGTCTGGACCGATTATGCCTAAGTTTGATATTCCTGCTGAATTTGGTACAGAAGAAGAATATAGGCAAAAATATACAGAAGAAGACCTTTTCAACGAGTTTACTCGTGACGAAAAAGGGAATGAAGTGATGTCTAGAGAGGATGCGGAGTCAAAAATTAAGAAACTTGGCGGTTATGATAAGCTTTATCGTATTAAGTTGGAGGCCGATTACTTAGCAAAACTTGCTTGGGAAGGTGCAAAAAAACGATACGGTGATGAACTTACAGATGAACAATATGAGCGTATAGTCTTCGAACTACATATTATGAAAACCATGGGTTTCCCTGGTTACTTCCTTATTGTACAAGACTATATTAGGGCTGCTCGCGAGGAGTTGGGTGTGAGCGTAGGCCCAGGTCGTGGTTCTGCAGCTGGTTCTGTAGTGGCGTATTGTTTGAAAATTACAGACGTTGACCCTCTTAAATACGACTTGCTGTTTGAACGTTTCCTTAATCCAGACCGTATTTCACTTCCCGATATCGACGTGGACTTCGATGATGAGGGTCGTGGAGCTGTGTTAGATTGGGTTACCAAAAAATATGGGAAGGAAAAAGTAGCACATATTATCACATATGGTACTATGGCTACAAAATCGTCTATTAAAGACGTGGGACGTGTACAAAAAGTACCTCTTTCAGATGTAAATAAGTTAGTATCTTTTATTCCAGATAAATTTTCAGAAAGCTTAGCAGATCCAAATACTAAGAAAGTACCAAAGGTAAATGTAGCAAACTGCATTAAATATGTGCAAGAAATTAAAACAGCTTGTTACGGACCTGATGCAAATATTTCATCAATGCTTGAATATGCATCTCAACTAGAAGGTACAGTTAGACAAGTTGGTATTCATGCTTGTGGGGTAATTATTGGTGCAGACGACCTTACAAATTATGCTCCGCTGAGTGTGGTAAAAGATAAGGTTTCTGGAGAAGATATTGTTGTAACTGAATATGATGGACATTATGTGGAGTCTGTAGGTTTGATAAAGATGGACTTCTTAGGACTTAGTACATTGTCTATTATTAAAGAAACATTACATAATATTAAGTTGTCAAAGGGAATAGATCTTGATATAGATAGAATTCCTTTGGATGATAAAAAAACTTTTCAACTTTATTGCGAAGGAAAAACTGTTGGTACATTCCAGTTTGAGTCTGCTGGTATGCAAAAATATTTGCGTCAGCTTAAACCTTCTACTTTTGAAGACCTAATTGCGATGAATGCCCTTTATCGTCCAGGTCCTATGGACTATATACCTCAGTTTATTCGTCGTAAACATGGTGAAGAAAAGATTGAATATGATATTGATATAATGGAAAAATACCTAAAGGATACTTATGGTATTACAGTATATCAAGAACAGGTGATGCTTCTGTCTCGTCTTCTAGCAGGGTTTACGCGTGGTCAGTCCGACTCTCTTCGTAAAGCCATGGGTAAGAAGATTATGGCAATTCTAGAAGAACTCAAAGGAAAATTCTTAGAGGGCGGAAAGAAAAACGGCCATGATGAAAAGGTTTTAGAGAAGATTTGGGGCGACTGGGAAAAATTTGCATCATACGCATTCAATAAATCGCACGCTACATGTTATTCTTGGGTAGCTTACCAGACTGCATATCTTAAAGCTCATTATCCTTCAGAGTTTATGGCAGCTCTGCTTACTCAAAATAAAGATGATATTACTAAGGTAACTACCTTTATGGCAGAGTGTAAAAAGATGGGTATAAATGTCTTAGGTCCTAATGTGAATAAGAGTGAACTTCACTTTAGTGCAGATAAAGATGGAAATATTCGTTTTGGTTTAGGAGGTATAAAAGGAGTAGGTGAGGGTGCTGTAGAAAGCATTATTAATGAAAGAAGAAAGAATGGAGAATATAAAAATTCATTTGACTTCTTTGAAAGAGTAAGTCAAAGCCAATGCAACCGTAAGGTAATGGAAAGTTTGGTTTTAAGTGGTGCTTTAGACGAATTGGAAGGTATTACTCGTGAACAATATATGGCTCCTACAGGTAAGGGAGAAGAAACTTTCTTGGAAGTTATAAACCGATTTGCAGCTAAGTATCAAAATGATACCATGAATAGTGCCATGTCTTTGTTTGGAGATATGGAAGAAGTTCAAGTGCAACGTCCTGTGCCTCCGAAAGTGGAAAGTTGGTCTGTTATAGAAAAACTTAACAAAGAAAAAGAACTTATTGGTATTTATCTTTCTGCGCATCCATTGGACGATTATAAAGTGTTGATGAGGGTGTGTTGTAATGCTAGAATGCAAGAATTGGTAGATTTAAATACCCTTTCAAATAGAGTATCTCTGGGTGGAACAGTAATTGTTGCTGGAATTGTTAAGAGTTTTCAGATTAAAACTTCTAAACAAAATAAACCTTTCGCAATATTTGAATTAGAAGATTATTCAGGTACAAACCAATTGTATTTATTTGGAGAAGCTTTTAAAAATTACGCAAATCTTTTAGTAGAAAATGCTTATTTAGTAGTTTATACTACATTAGATTATTCTTATAAAGCTAAACGAGAAAGACAAAACAGAAAGAAAGGTGTATTGCCAAATGCGGAGGTAGATATAGATGAACTTTCTCTAACGGTAAATAAGGTGGATCTCCTAGAAAATTTAAAAGGAGCTTCCATGACTAAACTTACTATAAAAATTCCACTTTCATTGGTAAACCCAGATTTAATAGAAGAAATTTCAGCATTTATAACAGTAAATCCTTCAGAAAATGATAAAGATTTAGTAGATTTGTATGTTGAAGTTTATGACGCAGATTTGGCTGTGCAGGTAGCAGCAAAATCATCTGCTTCGGTGAAAACTTGTAATGAATTATTAGCGGTTTTAGATGCTTATTCTCAAGATTTAGGCGATGAAGAAGATGAAGATGTATCTCAAACAGAAGGTGATGACGAAGATAATGTTAAGATTATAGATAATAAGAAATTAGAAAAAATATATTATTCAATTAACTAAATAAAACGAACAATTATGGCAAAAGAATTTACAGATGCAAACTTTGACGAATTATTAGGTTCTAACAAAGTGGTAGTTGCAGATTTTTGGGCTACATGGTGTGGTCCTTGTAAAGCAATGGGTCCTTCTATCGACGAATTGTCTGCAGAATACGAAGGTCAAGCTTTAATAGGTAAAGTAGATGTAGAAGAAAATAACGATTTAGCAGAAAAATATGCTATTCGTTCAGTACCAACTATTATCTTCTTTAAAGATGGTGAAATGGTAGATAAAATGGTAGGTCTTCAAAGTAAAGCTGTGTTAGAAGCTAGAATTAAAGAACTATTATAAGATGTAAAAAGAACTGAGTTAAATCAGTTCTTTTTTTTATCATAATAAAACAAAAAAAAGATGCAACCTCGCGATTGCATCTTTTTTAATGTCGTATAATCTTAGATTATTTATTTCTTTTGTAACGAGAGTTGAATTTATCAACACGACCTGCAGTATCCACAAGGGTAGATTTACCAGTGTAGAATGGGTGAGAACTGCTAGAAATATCTAACTTGATTAATGGATAAGTTTCGCCTTCAAACTCGATAGTTTCTTTAGAGGCAGCTGTAGAACGAGATAAGAACATATCACCATTAGACATGTCTTTGAACACTACAGGACGATAATTTTCTGGGTGAATACCTTTTTTCATATTCTATATTATTTAATATTTTTATTCAATTCGGACTGCAAAGGTAGTAAATTTATTGATATAAACAAAACTTTAGATAAAAAACTTTAATTAAGTTAGAAGTTAGAAGTTAGGAGTTCGGATTTTTTACATTTTTTGTGTGTTTATATTGCTCTTTTTATCTCTTTTTTTCTAAATTTGTTCTTCAAAATAAATGATAGGACAATGAAAAGAATTATTTTAATAGCAGTGTCTGCTATATTGGCAGTTTCAACATTTGCAGTAAATAAAAGTACATACACATTTGCAGAAAAAGATGGTCAAGAATTAAAATTGGATGTTTATATGCCAGAAGATTCTTTAGCAGAACATCCTTGTTTAGTATTTGCCTTTGGTGGTGGATTTAAAATGGGGGCTAGGGATGAGGCTTCTTATCAAAAATTCCTTACAGAAATGGCAGAAAATGGTATAGTAGGTGTGAGTATTGATTATAGACTAGGGCTTAAAGACAAAAAAATAAAGAACTTAATTCAACTTGCCAAAATATTAGAAAATTCAGTAAATATGGCAGTAGAAGATATGGCTTCAGCAGTAGAGTTTGTGTTGAAAAATGCAGCAGATTTGAAGGTAAACACAAAGCAGATTATGCTTTCAGGGTCTAGTGCAGGTGCCATAACTGCTTTACAAACAGATTATTATCTATGTAATGCGAAGATTAAAAATCTGCCAGAAGATTTTCGTTTTGCAGGAGTGCTTTCATTTGCAGGAGCAGTGGCATCTTTTGGTGAAAAATTGGAATATAAAAAACAACCAGCTCCAGTCTTGTTTATGCATGGCACTAAAGATGAATTAGTCACATACAACAAAAAGGTGGTACTTAAACGTGGTATGTATGGTTCAAATTACTTAATAGAAAATATTTGGGTAAAAAACAACTGGCCATATATGGCACTAAGATTTAGAAATTTTGGTCATGAAGTAGCAATGATTGGATTTAAGGAAAATGTACCAACTATTTTAGAATTTATAGATAAATTTGTTTTAAATCCAAATAAAATCTATGTTACAGACGTTACTATTGCAGAGCAAGGAGTAAACGAACCTCTGTTGCAACTTGGTACAGATGGTTTGTATGGTGATGCTGAGGTGATTATCTCAGATGAGGTTATAGAAAGAATAAAATGAAAAGAATAATTTTACTAAATATTTATTTTCTTATCATCTTTTCTGCTGCTGCAGAAACATTGGTTGGTAGAGTTTTCGATGGAAACGAACCTATGTCGTATGTGTCTATTTACTTAAAAGAAAACCCAGAGATTGGCACTATTAGCGATATGGATGGTGTTTTTACATTGCCAGATATGCAGAAAAATACCACAGTGGTTTTGTCTTTTGTGGGGTACAAAACAATGGAATTAAAATTTAATAAAATTCCTACAGATACCCTCAATATTACTATGGTGGAACAACCTATTATGCTTACAGAAACTTTGATTCCGTCTAAGACTAAAAAACTTAGCAAACGTAAGCAAATGAAGCAGATTCTTGCCGATGTAAAAAAGCAAATGCTAAAGGATTTTCCTACAGAAACCAGAAAATATAAGATAGTTTCCGACTACGATTTGTACGAAAAGGGTAGGATCATTGCTAGAGAAGAAATTATTGGCACGGTGGCAGAAATTCCAAATGCAGGAAGAAAAGATACAGACTCTATTCAGATGGTAATAGATATGTGCAAGAGATTTAGAGACAGAAATGTACAATATAAATTGGACTCTATAAGTGGAAAGCTAAAGGAAGATAAAAACCAGAGATTAGTAAATCTCACCGACTCTAGTAAGTTTATACACAGGGTTTTATGGGGCTCTGATATAAAATGGCTGTTTTTAGAATTGGATGGAAAAGTGTCAAAATGGACAATGGAAGAACAAGATTCTACTTTCTTGCTCACTTACAGAGATAAGAAAAATTATTTCGGGATAGTGAAGTATGAACTTGTGTTAAATTACATCCTTGATATTTACTCATATAGGGTTAAAAGTCTTTCTCAATCACTTAAAGTAAATGCCAATATTCCTTTTGGTTACAAATTAGATTCCGACCAATTGGCTATAATAAACGTGGTAAATTTGGCAGGAGAGGAGCATAAAAAATATAGAGCAAAATATATAGATGCCGATATTAAACGTAATATTATCTACAGAAAAGAATACGACCAAGTAATACCTTCTGAAAAGAATGTGATTACTAAAATAGAGATGGCTGAAAGAAAGCACAATAAACCAATCTACGTACATCAAACAGGTTCTATTAAAGTAGTATCAGCTCAAACTTCAGAAGTAAAAACCTTTACAGAATCGGAGGTAAAACAATCGTTTCCTGTGATAGAAACTCTTTTAAACTAAAAAAGTGATATATTAAGGTGTATTTCTTTTAAATTTAGGTGTTTTTCTAAAGAAAAATGCCTAAATTTGCGTGCTTATATAAAACTACACATAAAAATTAAATAGTATGACACAAAAGAAATTAAACTTTTTGGCAGACTTTCCTGCAATTTCAACACAGGAATGGATTGACAAAATTACAGCAGACCTTAAGGGCGCTGACTTTTCTAAAAAGTTAGTTTGGAGAACTCCAGAAGGTTTTAATGTAAATCCTTTCTATCGTGCAGAAGACATAGAAGGTTTACTAACTACTAAATCTGCTCCAGGCGAATTCCCATTTGTTCGTGGTACAAAAGCCGACAACAACTGGAAAGTTCGTCAAAACATTGATGCTAAATGTGCTAAAGCTGCAAATGAAAAAGCTCTTGACATTTTAGGTAAAGGTATTAATTCTTTAGGAATTAAAGTAAACAAAGCAGAACTTAGCGAAGAGTATATCGCTACTCTTTTAAATGGTATCGATGCTACAAAAGTAGAATTAAACTTCAAAGTATGTGTTAAAGAAGCTGCTAAATTAGCTTCTCTACTTAAAGCATATTTTGCTTCTAAAGGATACGACCTTTCTCAAGTTTATGGTTCTATTTGTTGCGACCCAATCAATAGAATGCTTTTAAAAGGCAAAAAACTATCTGCAGAAGAAATTACAAAAATCTTAATTGAAGTGCTTCAAGCTTCAGAAGAATTAGTAAACTTCCCAGTTATCGGTGTAAATGCAGTTAGCTTCAACAATGCAGGTGTTTACTGCGCACAAGAGTTAGGTTATGCTCTAGCATGGGGTAACCAATACCTAGAACTTCTTACAGAAGCAGGTGTAGATCCAATGGTAGCAAAATCTATTAAATTTGCATTTGGTGTAGGTGGCAACTACTTCATGGAAATTGCAAAATTCCGTGCTGCTCGTTTACTTTGGGCTAAAATCGTAGAAGCATACAATCCTTCTTGCTTATGCGCTGCAAAAATGAAAATTCACGCAGAAACATCTACATACAACAAAACTATTTATGATGCACACGTAAATATGCTTCGTACTCAAACAGAAGCAATGAGTGCTGCTCTAGGTGGTGTAGATTCATTAACAGTTCTTCCTTTTGATGCTACATTCAAAGCATCTGACGAATTCTCAGAACGTATCGCTCGCAACCAACAATTATTATTAAAAGAAGAATCAAACTTCGACAAAGTTATCGACCCTGCTGCTGGTTCATACTATATCGAAAGCCTAACTGCTATGATTGCAGAACAAGCATGGAAAATCTTCTTAGAAATTCAAAACAATGGTGGTTTACTTGCTGTAATCGAAAGCGGAGCTATCTTTGCTCAAGTAAAAGAAACTGCAGACAAACGTAAAAAAGACGTTGCATCTCGCAAAGAAATCCTACTTGGTACAAACCAATTCCCTAACTTCAGCGAAATGGCTGCAGAAAAAATCGTAAATAAAGAATGTGCTTGCAAATGTGGTTGCACAGTAGAAACTTCAGGTGTAGTTCTTCCTACAGAACGTGCTGCAGAAGAATTTGAAACTCTACGTCTTGCAACTGAAGCTTCAGCTAAACGTCCTAAAGCATTTATGCTTACAATTGGCAACCTAGCTATGCGTCTTGCTCGTTCTCAATTCTCTTGTAACTTTTTCGCTTGCGCAGGTTACGAAGTTATCGACAACCTAGGCTTCTCTACTGTAGAAGAAGGTGTTGCTGCTGCTAAAGCTGCAGGTGCAGATATTATCGTACTATGTTCAAGTGACGACGAATATGCCGAACTAGCTATCCCTGCATTCCAAGCAGTAGGTGGCGAACAAATCTTTGTAGTTGCAGGTGCTCCTGCTTGTATGGAAGATTTGCAAAAAGCTGGTATCGAGAACTTTATCCACGTTCGTGTAAACGTGCTTGAAACTCTAAAAGGCTTTAATAACAAATTAGGCATTTAATAAAAGGAGACATTATTTATGAAACCAAATTTTAATAATATAGATATTAAGTCTGTTCAAGCTAGTGCTTTCGCAGGCAACAACGAATCAAACTGGACTACAGCGGAGCAAATCCCAGTGAAACCAGTTTATACAGCTGAAGATACAGAAAACTTAGATTTCTTAAACTATGCTTCTGGTCTTCCTCCATTCCTACGTGGACCTTATAGCGCTATGTACCCAATGCGTCCTTGGACCATTCGTCAATACGCAGGTTTCTCTACAGCAGAAGAATCAAACGCATTCTATCGTCGTAACTTAGCATCTGGTCAAAAAGGTCTTTCTGTGGCATTCGACCTTGCTACACACCGTGGCTACGACGCAGACCACGAACGTGTTGTAGGTGACGTTGGTAAAGCAGGTGTATCTATCTGTTCTGTAGAAGATATGAAAGTTTTATTCGACGGTATTCCATTGAATAAAATGTCAGTTTCTATGACAATGAACGGTGCCGTTCTTCCTATCCTTGCATTCTATATCAACGCTGGTCTAGAGCAAGGTGCAAAACTAGAAGAAATGGCTGGTACAATCCAAAACGATATCTTAAAAGAATTTATGGTGCGTAATACTTACATTTACCCTCCAAAATTCTCTATGAAGATTATCGCTGATATCTTCGAATATACTTCTAAAAACATGCCTAAATTCAACTCAATCTCTATCTCTGGTTACCACATGCAAGAAGCAGGAGCTACAGCAGATATCGAGTTGGCATATACACTAGCAGACGGTCTTGAATACCTACGTGCTGGTATCAATGCAGGTATGGATATCGACGCATTCGCTCCACGTTTATCATTCTTCTGGGCTATTGGTACAAACCACTTCATGGAAATAGCTAAGATGCGTGCAGCTCGTATGCTTTGGGCTAAGATTGTAAAACAATTCAATCCTAAAAACCCTAAATCTCTTGCTCTACGTACACACAGCCAAACATCTGGTTGGTCACTTACAGAACAAGACCCATTCAACAACGTAGGGCGTACTTGTATCGAAGCTATGGGTGCTGCTCTTGGTCACACTCAATCACTTCACACCAATGCGCTTGACGAAGCTATTGCGCTTCCAACAGACTTCTCTGCACGTATTGCTCGTAACACACAAATCTATATCCAAGAAGAAACAAAGATTTGTAAAGAAATCGACCCATGGGCTGGTTCTTACTATGTAGAATCTCTAACCAACGAACTAGTAGAAAAAGCTTGGGCTCACATCGAAGAAATCGAAAAACTTGGTGGTATGGCTGCAGCTATCGAAACTGGTATTCCAAAAATGCGTATTGAAGAAGCTGCTGCTCGTACTCAATCTCGCATCGACTCTGGCAAACAAACCATCGTTGGTGTAAACAAATATCGCCTAGACCACGAAGATTCAATCGATATTCTAGAAGTAGACAACACTGCAGTTCGTAAACAACAAATCGAACGTCTAGAACAACTTCGTGCGAACCGCGACAACGAAGCTGTGAAAAAAGCTCTTGAAGCAATCACAGAATGCGTTAAAACTGGTAAAGGCAACTTACTAGAATTAGCTGTTGAAGCAGCTCGCGTACGTGCATCTCTAGGTGAAATCTCTGATGCTTGTGAAGCAGTAGTAGGACGTTATAAAGCAACAATTAGAACAATTTCAGGCGTGTATAGTTCAGAAATTAAAAACAACGAAGAATTCAAAGAAGCTAGCGAAAAATGCGCTGCCTTTGCTAAAAAAGAAGGTCGTCAACCTCGTATCATGATTGCTAAAATGGGTCAAGACGGACACGACCGTGGTGCTAAAGTTGTAGCTACAGGTTATGCAGACTGTGGTTTCGACGTGGATATGGGACCTCTATTCCAAACTCCAGCCGAAGCTGCAAAACAAGCTGTAGAAAACGACGTACACGTATTAGGTGTATCTTCACTTGCTGCAGGTCACAAAACTCTAGTTCCTCAAGTTATCGAAGAACTTAAGAAACTTGGCCGCGAAGATATCATCGTTATTGCAGGTGGTGTAATCCCAGCTCAAGACTATGACTTCTTGTATAAAGCAGGTGTGGCTGCAATCTTTGGTCCTGGTTCTTCAGTGGCTAAGTCAGCGTCACAAATCCTAGATATCTTAATGGCAGAATAATATACATTAAGTATAATTACAAAAAAAAGGATTGACCATGCGGTCAATCCTTTTTTTGTAATAATTTTGTAACACTAGGAAACTTTTCGCGTAAAAAAGTTTCCTTTTATTATGTTGTAAATCAATAATATAGATGTATTGTAATATTTTTGAAACAAATTTTAACAGTAAAAATTAATGTTGAAAAACATAAATTTTATATTTTTGTATGCTTTTTTGCCGAAAAATGGATTTAAACTTAAGAAAATCGATATTAAAGACAGCCGAAGGACTTTTCATTAAGTATGGAATTAAGTCTATCAAGGTAGATGATATATGCAATGAACTGCATATATCAAAGAAGACTTTTTATACAGAGTTTGAAAACAAGGAGGCACTTATCGAGGTTGTTTATAACTCTATATCAGATAAAACACCACGTAGATTTGATATTAAGGATGAGATAGAGGTGTGTGATAATGTTATAGACTTATGGCTGAAACGTCCATCAATGGCTGTGCGTGAGCATCATAAAAAGTATGAGGTATTCATGTACGACTTGCTTAAATATTATCCAAATATACGCGAGGCTAGAGATAAAAAGGAGTTTGAAAAAGTTCACACAGTATTAACATTATTATTGGATAAAGGAATAGAGCAAGGATTGTTTAGAGATGATATGGATAAAGAATATCTTATTTCATTCTCTTTAGATATGAACAATCAAGCCATAAATAGATTGCTTCAACTTCCTAAACACGAACATGTAAATTATGTTCTTTTTCTTTTAGATTTATGGGTGAGGGCTGTATGTAGCGAAAAGGGACTTGAATATTATTTAAACAATTATACAAACGCTGTAAAAAAATAAATATATTATAATAAAGTATGAAAAGATTAATTATTAGTTTAATTACCCTTTTATCTTGCGCCTCTATTATGGCACAAGAAGCGGTTTCTAAAGATTCATCATTGGTGGTATCTCTAGACGAAGCTAAGCAATACGCTGTAGAACACAACAGAACTGTGCAAAATGCAGGACTAAGTGTGAAACAAGCAGAAGCAGCACGTTGGCAGGCAATTGCATCTATGTTACCTCAAGTTTCTGGTTCTTTAGGTTACACCAATATGTGTGGTTATGAAATGAAACTAGCAGGTTTGCCAGTTCCTATGAATCCAACAGGAGAGTTAGGAATTAAAGCAACTATGACTATTAGCGGTCAACAAATACTTGGTTCACTTATCTCAGACCTTGCAAAAGATATGCAAGACGTGGCTAAAGCAAAAACAATTCAAGTAATTGAAGCTAACGTGACCAATATTTATGTAAATATCCTTGCTACACAAGAAACAGTAGAGTTGTTACGTAAAAATATGGTTAACTTAGAAAGTCTGTATAAAATGACTGAAAATGCAGTAAAAGTAGGTGCTGCCGAACAAATAGATGCAGACCAACTTTCTGTGCAAGTGGCTACAATGGAAAGCGCGATTAACAACACAGACCGTGCTATTGAAGTGTTAAAAAGTTCATTGCAATTATTATTAGGTGTAGATGTTAGTACAGAAGTTGTTTTAAGCAACAAACTAGACGACATTCTTAATGTAGATGAAGCAATGAAATTATTATCTACAGAATTGGTTTTAGAAGAAAACTACGACTATACACTATCAAAACAACAAGCAGAACTTGCTAAAAAGCAAGTAACTATGAAAGCTATGGAATATGTTCCTTCTATCACAGGTTTCTATCAATATAGTGGAAAAACATATTTCGGAGAAGCAGAAGGTATGAATATGACCCCTCCAAATACAGTAGGTGTAACAGTGAGTGTGCCAATTTGGTCTAGCGGTGTGCGTGCTGCAGGTGTTACAGAAAAGAAACTTGCTTATCAAGCAGCTCAAAACACATTAGCAGACATAGAAGACCAATTGAGAGTGTCAGATCGTCAATATCGTTACGATTTGGTTTCTGCATACGACAACTATCAAATCCAAAAACGCAATATCGAGGTTACTCAACGTGTGTTCGACAATATGTCAAAGAAATTTGAGTATGGTTATGCATCTTCACTTGATGTTACAAACACCAGTACAAACCTAATTACAGCTCAACAAAACTATATTCAAGCTTTAACTTCAATGGTTAATGCTCATATCAATCTTAAAAATTTGCTAAATAAATAAACAATAATAATATGAACAAGATTTTAACAGGTTTATCAGCATTAGCGTTAGTATTTACGCTGTCTGCATGTTCAGAAGAACAAACTACCGTTCAAGAAGTAGAAAAGGTAGAAAAAGTTCAAGTAATGAAATTAACTTCTACAGTAATTGAACGTGAAGTTGTTTTACCTACTACATTAGAAGGTTATGACAATATGAAGATTTCTTCTTCTGTAAGTGGTATTATCAATGACATTCTTGTAGATGTTGGTGATAAAGTGTCTAAAGGTCAAGTACTTGTGAAAATGGACCCAACTCAATACACTACAACCAAATTGCAATATGCAAACTTAGGTGTAGAAATGGGTCGTATGGAAGCTTTAAAAGAAGCAGGAAGTATTTCTCAACAAATTTATGACCAAACCAAAACTCAATACGAGCAACTTAAAGAACAACTTGCTCTTTACGAAAAAAACACCTTCGTTCGTGCAGATTTTGCTGGTGTTATTTCTGCTCGTAACTTTGAGCCAGGTGAGTTGTGTGCAGGTCAACCAATTCTTCAACTTACACAAATCAATAAGTTGAAAGCATACATTAATGTTCAAGAAGCGTATTTCCCACAATTTAAAAATGGAATGAAATTATCTATTGCTTCAGACATTTATCCAGGAAGAACTTTCAATGCTACAGTGGAAATGGTTTATCCTACTATAGACCCTGCTTCTCACACATTTACAGTGAAAGTTGTGATTCCAAATGCATCTGAAACATTACGTCCAGGTATGTATGTGTCTACTACTGTTCCAGTGGGTAAAGTTAAAGGTTTGTTAGTGCCTTACCAATCTGTATTGAAACTTATTGGTTCTAACGAACGTTATGTATTCGTAAACAATAATGGTGTAGCAAAACGCGTGAAAGTAGAACTTGGCAAACGCTACGACCGTGATATTGAAATCATTTCTGAAGAATTAAAAGAAGGCGACGAACTAGTAGTTGTAGGTCAAGGTCGTCTTGTTGATGGTGTAAAATTAGAAATCGTTAAATAATAGAGAGTTATGAGTATTTATAAGACGGCCATTAATAAACCCGTTACCACTATACTTATCTTTATAGCGGTAATGATCATTGGTGCGTTTTCATATATAAAACTGCCAATTGACCAAATGCCAGAAATGGACCCACCATACGTAATGGTGATGTGTACATATCCTGGTGCTAACGCTACCGAAATGGAAACCAACATTACTAAAGTGTTGGAAAACAGTTTGAACTCTGTAGACGGACTAAAAGAAATTACTTCTCGTTCAAAAGATAATATCTCTGTTGTAACTCTAGAACTAGAATGGGGTACAAACATGGACGAGGCAGTAAACGACGTTCGTTCATATATCGACATTGTGAAAGACAACTTACCAGATGGAACATCAAACCCATTCATCTTTAAGTTTAGCTCTAGCTCTATGCCTATTATTCAATATGCTGTTACAGCAGACGAATCATATGCTGGTCTAGAAAAATTGTTGGATGACGAAGTAATTCCACTTCTAAACCAAGTAGATGGGGTAGGTAATATCTCAATGTCTGGTCAACCAGAACGTTATGTTTATGTAGACATCGACCAAGCTAAACTAGATGCTTATCATATTCCACTAGAACTAGTTGGTAGCGCAATTAGTGCAAACAACTTGAATATGGCATCTGGTAGCGTGAAAATGCTTGACGAGCAATATCAAGTACAAGTACGTAGTGAATACCTAGAAAGTGCTGAAATTGAGAATGTTGTAGTAACAACTACTCCTCAAGGTAAACAAATTTATGTGCGCGATCTTGCTACTGTGCGTGATACTATCAAAGACCTTACACTTGACGAAAAAATCAATAGTCGTGATGGTGTGCGTCTTGTTATCATGAAACAATCTGGTGCAAATACCGTAAAAATCTGTCAAGAACTAAACAAAAAAATGGAGCAAGTGAAGGCTCAATTGCCTCCTGATATCAACATTGACGTGGTTTACGACTCATCAGAAGATATCCAAAACTCTATCGACTCGCTTATTGAATCTATTCTTTATGCGTTGTTGTTCGTGGTGCTTGTGGTGTTGTTCTTCCTTGGACGTTGGAGAGCTACCTTTATCATTAGTGCTACTATTCCAATTGCCTTGATTGTGGCATTTATCTACCTATTGTTTGTAGATAGTTCGCTAAATATTATCTCACTTTGTTCGCTTACCATTGCTATCGGTATGGTGGTGGACGACGCTATTGTGGTACTAGAAAATATTACCTCTCACATAGAACGTGGTTCAAACCCTCGTGAAGCTGCTATTTATGCTACCAATGAGGTGTGGGTATCAGTTATCGCAACTACATTAGTTATTGTGGCTGTGTTCGTGCCTCTAACCATGCTTACCGGTTTTGCAGGTATTATGTTTAAAGAACTTGGTTGGATTGTAACCATCGTGGTATGTACATCTACAGTAGTGGCTATTACACTTACTCCAATGCTTTCTTCAAAACTTCTTCGTTCAAAGAAAGTACGTGTAGAAAATGGTAAATTGATAGAAGAAGAAGTACAAGCAGGTTGGTATCAAAAATATGTGGTGAAAATGCTTGACAAGGTAGATGCTGTTTATGCTAAAGCATTAGGTGCTTGTCTTCGTCACAAAGGATTGACCTTGTTGTGTGTATTCTTATTCTTTATTGCTTCTATGGTTCCTGCTTATTTAGGTTTTGTAGGTACCGACTTTATGCAAAAGACCGACAATGGTCGTTTGACAGTAAATGTAGAGTTGCAACGTTCTACTCGTGTTGAAGAAACTGCAGCACTTGCTCGTCAATTAGAATCTCGTATTATGCAACTTGTGCCTGAAGTACGTATGCTATCTTCAACAACAGGTTCTCCAGACGATGCAGGTTTCTCTGCTCTTATCAATAAAACCTCAAACTATAAACTACAAATGACTGTGGTTTGTAATAAAAAACACGAACGTGAACGTTCAGTATTTGAAATTGCTGAGGTTATTCGTAAAGAACTTGCACAATATCCACAAATTCTAGACTATAGCTGTGAACTTGCAGGTGGTTTTGGTGGCGGTGGTGTTTCTACTGTGGATGTGGAAGTGTATGGTTACGATTTTGATGCTACCAACCTATTTGCAGAACAAATCAAACAAACTGTAAAAGAACTAGAAGGTGCACGTGACGTAACTGTGAGCCGCGACGAAGACCGTCCAGAGCTTAAAGTAGTAGTTGACAAAGAAAAAGCTGCTCGTCACGGACTAAACTCTGCTACTGTAGCAACATACGTACGTAGCCGTATCAATGGTTATACAGCTGGATACCTAAAAGAAGATGGTGATGAATACGATATTCTAGTTCGTTTGTCAGAATCAGACCGTAACTCAATTTCAGATATCGAAAACTTAACTATTCCTACTCAAGCAGGTAAGTTAATCAAACTTAGCGAACTTGCTACTGTAGAAGAATACCTTGCTCCACCAGAAATTGAACGTAAAACGCGTCAACGTATGCTTACCATCAAAGTTACTCCTCACGAAGTATCTTTAGGTGAATTGGCTGCAACTATCCAATCTGTAGTGGACCCTA
Source organism: Candidatus Enterocola sp. (assembly GCA_045633865.1). GTDB lineage: Bacteria > Bacteroidota > Bacteroidia > Bacteroidales > Paludibacteraceae > Enterocola. Next base: position 108,500 of record JAZQZD010000004.1, on the reverse strand, counting down.
TGGAACGCCCTGCTGGTGTAACAGTACGTTACGGTGGTGACTACGAAGAACAACAAGAAAGTTTCGCAGATATAGGTCTATTGTTTGCACTTATCATTATCCTTGTATATGTGGTGATGGCTTCTCAGTTTGAGTCTCTATCTAAACCATTTATCATTATGATGTCTGTGCCATTTGCTATCTCTGGTGTGATTATCTCACTTTGGGTCACAGATACTTCTTTAGACATGATTGGTGCTCTTGGTATCGTAATGCTTGTGGGTATCGTTGTGAAAAACGGTATCGTGCTTGTGGACTACATCAACCTAATGCGTGACCGTGGTTACGAACTAAACGAAGCTATCCAACTTTCTGGTCAATCTCGTCTTCGTCCTGTGCTTATGACCGCGTTTACCACACTTTTAGGTATGGTGCCAATGGCAGTAAGTAGTGGTGAAGGTTCAGAAATGTGGAGACCTCTAGGTATCGTAGTTATCGGTGGTCTATTGGTTTCAACCCTAGTAACCCTTATCGTAGTGCCAGTTATGTATGGTATTATGTCTCGTCACGGCGAACGTGATAAAGAAGAACAACAACGTCGCGACTATGTGTTTATGCAAATTGATGACAAATCAGCAAAATAATAAGCCATGAAATCAGTATTTATAGTATTTAATCAAGCCAATACCGAACGTGTAGAATACATGTTGGATACACTAAAAATAAATGGCTTTACATTCTTTGAACAAGTTCAAGGTCGTGGTACCAACGGGGGCGAACCTCGTCGAGGTACTCACACCTGGCCTGAAATGAACTCTGCCGTAATGACAGTAGTAGAAGATGACAAAGTTGAAGAGCTTTTAAGTGTAATCAAAAGACTAGATATGCGTAACCCTGCGGTAGGGGTGAGGGCATTTGTCTGGAACATAGAACAAACTGTATAAAAGTTAGGAATTCTTGTGCAAATGAGAGCAGAGACTAAATTTATTTAGGCTATGCCGAGTGCAGCCATGAATCGCCGAAGGCAATTAGGAATTAGGAGTTTTAACCCGCATAGCGGGTTACTTTTAGGTTGTAGGCAGGTGTTGAGCGTAGCGATAACGCCTGTATAAAAAATCAAACCATAATTGCACGCCCGTAGGGTGTGCGTCTAAGCCTAGCGAGTAATAATCTCAAATTCTGAGTCGGCCTTGTGGTCGGCTCAGTTTTTTTATGGATTTTAACATTTAGGGACGAAAATACCTTATTTAGGGGCGAAATTCCGGTGTTTGGGGCGAAAATCTGCTATAAAATATGTTGTTTAACATAAAAAGTGATTATTTTCTCGTAAATTTTTCGTACCTTTGCATCCGATTTTTATAATTAAACTTTAAACAATGGTAAAGAAACTTAAATTAATTACGTTATTGTGTCTTTTCACACTGCTTAGTTTGCCTATGCAGGCCCAAACAGTCATGACTGGCACAGCAAATGCTTCTTATCAAGTACCAAACTCTAATTTTGAAGATTGGACTGGTGCAAAATATAATAACAAGGAGATGCCTGCTACTTGGAATCCTTCAAATGTTACGCAAGCAAGTATGGAATTCCCAGTTATTGATAAGGTATCAGGAAGAAGTGGTAATGCAGTAAAAATTCGTGAAACATGGGTAGGTGTTGATGGTATTGCAGAGGAAATTTCTCCATCGTGGATTACCTTAGGTAAACCTTGGACATATTTACCTAGTGTATTTGAAGTAAACAAAGCTACTGCAGGTACTTCTGGTGGTATTAATTTTACCGCACGTCCAGACTCTATGTCTGTGTGGGTAATACGTGAAGCTCCATATACCATTAGTATTAAAGGAGATTTTGTTGGCGACTCTGTAAACTTTAACCTTGTGTATTATTCTTGGAAGGGCACTTCTAAGGCAACATCATATAAGGGTAAAAATAACGGTTGTACAACCGTTTCAGAAGCTTATATGAATACAAATGAAGAATCTGATATCCGTTGGGAAACAAATAGAAATGCATGTAATAGTAGAACTCAAGTAGCTACACAAGTAGGTGAGGGTGCTTATCGTTCATATACAAAGAAAATTGGTAATTGGACAAAAATTACAGTTCCTATTACATATTACAACAATGAAGTTCCAGAAATGATGAATATCATCCTTTCTGCATCAAACTATCCAAACTACCGTAGTCAAACAGGTTTGGCAATGGGTGCAAGCAAAGAAGAAACCAACTACTTATTGGTGGATGATTTTGCACTTATCTATAGTTCAAAGATTCACGAACTTCGTATTGATGGTATAAAATTAGAAGAATTTAATAAAGATACTTATACATACACATACACACTAGCAAGTGAATTTGCTACTGTTGATGATATTCCTGAAATAAAAGCTAAAAGAAGTGGTCGTGACTTGTCAGGAAAAGAAATCGTAATAAATAAACCTAAAAAACTTGCGGACCCTGTAACTGTTGTTGTAACAGCAGAAGATGGATCTTCTACTACTGCATATACCATTTACTTTAAAGCAGCCCCTTCAACAAACACTCGTTTGTCAAACATTTATGTAAATGGTACTCCTGTACAAGGTTTTGCAGGCGCTAAATTGGATTATAACGTAACATTACCATATGGTACAACAGGTACCCCTGTAATTACCGTTGACAAAGGTAATGAAAAACAAACTTTAGAGATAGTTTCATGTGAAAACTTCCCATGTACTGCTACTGTGAAAGTAACTGCAGAAAATACAGATTACTCTAGTACATATAAACTTAATTTAAGTGAAGGCCAACTTACAGATAATACTCTACAAGATATTTTAGTAGATGGTAAATCTATCCCTGGATTTAAACCTACTACAAATAACTATGTTGTAGAACTTCCATTGGGCACAACTGCAGAACCTACTATTGAGGCGGTTTCTAAATATGCAGAAGGTAAACAAAATATAGTAATTACAAGAAATGGTCTAGAAGGTACAACTACTGTAGTTGTAACCCCTCCTTCTGGTTCGGCTCGTACTTATAAAATTACTTATAGAATTACAGAATCTAGTTATTCATATCTACAAGATATTTTAGTAGGAGGTGTTTCTCTTGCAAACTTTGAAGCAAGCAAACTTCAATACAATTATTCTTTACCAATTGGCACAGATAAACTTCCTGAAATTTCTTGGGTACAAGGTGATGAATACCAAACAGTAGAAATTATCAATGAAGGCGTAAATGGTACTTCTCGTATCACAGTTACTGCTCAAAATGGAAACAAATCTATTTATCGTATCACATTTAATGTAGAAAAATCTACCGTATCTACTCTTAAAAATATATTTGTAGATGGTGTAGTTCTAGTTGGATTCTCTGCAGATGTAAAGAAATACGAATACAATGTTGCCGCAACTGCTACTTCTCGTCCTGTTGTTACTTGGGAAGCTGCTGATGCATATCAAAAAGTAACAAAGAGCCCTGCTTCTGAAGCAATTGCACCTATTACTGGTGACACAAAACTAACAGTCTTAGCACAAGATGGTAGCACATCTGTATATACAATTACATTTACACAAAAATTATCATCAAACTCTAAACTAGCAGGTTTATCTGTAGCTGGCTATGCTATCGCTCCTGCATTCGACCCAGAGGTGCTTAAATATACTTGTGCTCTAAATCGTGGCACAACTGTGGTTCCTGCTATTTCATACGTAAAAGGCGATGAAACTCAAGTAGTTCGTATCGACGAAAATGGTGTAAATGGCACAGCAAAAATCACAGTTAAGGCTCAATCTGGTGCTACATCAACCTATGAGATAGCATTCTCTGTTCCAGTTTCATCAGATGCTACTCTAAAAGATATTAAAGTAGGTGGTGTGTCTATAGAAGGTTTTGAACCATCAAATGTAGAATATTCGCTAAGTTTACCAGCAGGTACTACTTCACTTCCTACTATTGAGGCTGTGAAAAACGATGATGCTCAACGTGTTGTTATCAACCGTGGAGGTGTAAATGGTACAACTTCTATTCAAGTAATTGCAGAAAGTGGTGCAACAAAAACATACAAACTAAAATTCTCTGTAGAAAAATCTGCAAATGCTACTCTTAAAAATATCTTTGTAGATGGTGTAGCTCTAGCAGATTTCAACCCAGAAGTTTTAGATTACACATATATCCTACCTAGCGATGCTGTTAAATGTCCAAAACTTACAGCAGAAGGCTATGCAGGTCAAATAATTACCATTACTTCACCTCTAGTATTTGGTACAGCTAGCATCGAGGTTACTCCAGAATCTGGTGAGAAAAACGTTTACACAGTATTATTTACTACAGCAAAATCTTCAAATAACCAACTATCAGACATTCAACTAGATGGTGTTACTATAGATGGTTTTGCTCCTGAAGTAAATGAATACAATGTAGTATTACCAATGGGTACTACCTCTCTACCTGCTATTACATATACAAAAGGTATTGAATCACAAAATGTGCAAGTAATTGTAGAAGGTGTTAATAAAGCAACAAAACTTAATGTAGTGGCAGAAAATGGTGCTCTTAATACCTATACAATCAACTTTAGCGTAGAAAAATCTTCTGATTCTTCATTGAGCGCTATCTTGGTTGGTGGTGAACTAATAGAAGGTTTTGCATCAGATGTATTCAATTACAATGTAGAACTTCCATTTGGCACTACAAATATTCCTGTTGTTACTTACACAAAATCTAATTCAGCTGCTAGAGTATCTGCAAATATCCCTGCAGGACTTGGCGTAGCTACAATTGAAGTAGTTTCTGAAGATGGCACAAGCACATCTACATACACTGTAAACTTCTTTGTAGCAAAACAAAGCAATGCAAACCTAAACAACATATTCGTGGATGGTGTTGCTATTGCAGATTTTGCTTCAGACAAACCTGAATATGTAATAGATTGGATGGCAGGTGCTGCTCTACCTACTTTTACATACGAAAAAGCTGAAGCAACAGCTAGTGTAGTAGTGAAAAATAGCAATTGGGCAGGTTGCACATTTGTGGTAACTGCACAAAATGGTACTACTCAAACATATACAGTAAAATTCAATCCTCTAAATAGCAATTACGCTCTACTAAGCGATATTATGTTCTATAATGCTGATGCAGATGAATATGTTTCATTCCCAGCATTTGAAGCAAACAAATTTGAATATAATATCTCTCTTCCATGGCGTACTGAAATGTTAAATGCTGTACAACCTGTGCCAGGAAGCAAAGGACAACGCATTACTATTAAAGAGGGTAGTGTAAATGGCACTACAATCATTGAAGTACTTGCTCAAGATGGTGAAACAACTGCAGAGTACAAACTAAACTTCTCTACAGAAAAATCTTCTGAATCTTCATTGTCTACTATATTGGTCGATGGAAAAGAATTACAAGGATTTGACCCTGCTGTATTCAATTATGAAGTTTCACTTCCATACGGTACTAAAAATGCTCCAAAATTAGATTTTGAGAAAGCATATAATGCTGATGGAGAGGAAATTGTAGAACAAAAAATCATAGTTACAGACCGTGGTTTAAACGGCACTACAGTAATGGTAGTAGCAGAAGATGGTGAAAACTCTTCTACTTACACTATTGCATACAAAGTAGCAGAATCTGGCCTAGAAAACAAACCTGAATACATTTATTTAGATGGTGAAGAATTTACACTTCAAGAAGGTGTATATGACTATGAGATTGCTCTAGAAGAAGGTGCTAAACTACCTAGAATAGAGGTTGTAAAATCATACAACGAACAAGAAGTTCGCATCTTGAAGAGCATAAAATCTTATGTTATCACATTAATTTCTAACCAAACTGGTGTAGATGATGTAACTTATACTATTGCATTTAAAACACCTAACGCAGAAGATACTCCAGCTGCTCCAGTAGAGTCTGCTGCTTATTTAACAGGTATCTCTGCAACAGAAATGTATCCTGCATTTAGTCCAGAGCTAACTAAATATGTGGCAAAAGTAACTAGCGATTCTGAAGTTACATATTCTGTAGATGGTGCTGTAAACTCAGTTTCAACAACAGGTTCTACAATAAACAAAAAGGTATTTACTGTAACAAATATTGCAAATCCTTCTGATGTAAGAACATATACAGTATATCTTCACTATAAGAACGATGTTATTCCTAATGGAGAGTTTACAGAATGGACAACTCCTGTGTATAATGCAAGTCGTGGTGCTGTTAAGCCTAAAGATTGGCAAGTGCCAGCTGATGCAGCTGGGTCTTGTACATCTCTAGGCACTGACTATACTGGTACGGAAATTGTAAACACTAATGATAATATAGTAGGTTTAAAAACAACAAAATACTTACGTTTAGGATGGAATGGTAGTATTATTCCTGCGTTTATTACATTGGGTAGTGTTACTGGTAAACTTGCTGTTAGTGGAGGGACCTCGTTTACTGTTTCGGGTGGAGTAGAGTTTAAAAACACTCCAGATGTAGCTCACATTAGATATAAATTAGGTACTAAAAAAGGAGATGGAACAATGTTTGCTTTCAGTTTCTTTGAAGGTGACAAAGAACATCAATTTAATTACTTAGCAACAACACAGGATTCAGATTATAAAGTATATAATCATATATTGAATACTCAAGGGTTAGCTATAACAAATATGAATATATCTATTAATGCGACAAACCAATATAAAGGAGATAATAATACAAGCAATGGTGATGCACGTGTAGATATAGACTACATCCGTTTCTCTTACAACTCTGCAATTTCTGCGATCAAAGTAAACGGTGTGGTAGCAGAATTAGATGGTACTACATTCGCTCTACCTATGGATTTATACTACAATGGCGGTCGCCCAGTAGTAGAAATTACAGGTGAAGTAGAAGACCAAGCATACGAGATAGAATGGACCGAAGAAACACCAACTTCTTATAAAGCAAATATCCGTTCATACGCAGAAGATGGTTCATATACAGATTATACTTTAGATTTCTCTCGTCCTATTGATACAGACAATACTCTAGAAGAACTTGTAGTAAACAATGAAGATGTGCTTTCTGAATCAACAGAAGTAACAGTGAAAGCTTCTTCTACATACAACCAACTTCCTGACGTAACAGCTAAAGCTTCTTCTAAACTTGCAACTGTAGTTATCGAAGAAAATGCAGAAATTGATGCATTACTTGTAAAAGTAAAAGCAGAAAACGGTGATGAAAAAGTTTATACTATTAAAGTAGAAAAAGAATACTCAAATGATGTTACTTTAAAAGACATTACTGTTTACGGTTACGATATTGCATATAATGCAGAAACATTAACATACAATGTTGCTTTAAATGAATCTGAAATACCTGCAGTGTCTTACACAAAGCAACTTGATGGTCAAGTAGTAGAGTTTACACACGGCGAAACTACAACAATCAAGGTAATAGCAGAAAATGGTGTTGACAATCAAACTTATAGCATTGTATTTACACCTGCAAAAGAAGCAACATCTGCGTTATTAAACAGATTAGCAGTGAGAAATGCTGAAACTATTGCATTTGATGCTAATACATTTGATTACGACACTGAACTAAACGGTGACGTGTTTGCTCAGATAGCATACGCAAAAGCATTTGCTTCAGACAAACTAGTAAGTGTTCAAACAGATGACCAATCTACATTTGAACTAACAGACGGTGCAAATTTAGTAAATACTTACACTATCAATTACACACGTCCTCTATCAAACAATGCATTACTTGCAGATATTCTTGTGAATGGTGTTTCTGTAGGTGAATTTGATCCTAACCAAACAGATTATGATGTGCTTACTGCAAAAGGTGAAGTTATTGACCTAGAACCAGTTCCTGCAGAAGAACATCAAACTCTAGAAGTGGTATTTGATGAAGCTACTCAAACATACATTATCACTGTAACTGCAGAAAATGCAGAGGATAGCAAAGTTTACAATGTAACTCTAGTACAACCAGTAAACAACAATGCAAACCTAAAAGCTATTTATATTGATGGTGTATTAATCGATGGTTTCTCTAGTGATGTTACAGAATACAACTACACAGTAGTTTCTGAAATGCCAAAATGGCATACTCCTGCAATGCCTTCTATCACATTAGAAGCAGACGCAGAAGGTCAAACCATCACTATGGAACAAAATGGTATCAATGGTATTACAGACATCGTGGTAATTGCTCCAGATGGCACAACAAGAAAAGAATATTCAATCAACTTTACAGAAGAAAAATCTTCATACGCATATCTAAACAGCATTGCTGCAAACTATGTAGAACTTGAAGGTTTCACTCCTGAAAACAATGAATATGAAGTAAATGTTCCAGTTGGTGAAGAAAAACCAGAGATTACATTTGAAAAAGGTGATGCATTCCAAAAAGTAGATGATACAGTAGAAGGTAAACTTGTGGTAACAGCAGAAAATGGTGATACATTTACATATACCATCAACTTCGTTACTACTTACACCTCAAATGCATCTCTAGCAGGTATCACACTAGATGGTGAACTAATTGAAGGTTTCGCTTCAGACAAGTTTGATTATGAAGTAGAACTTCCAGTTGGAACCACTCTATTACCAGAAATCGCAGTTCAATGCGGTGCAGAAGGTCAAGAAGTACAAGTTACAACCAACGGTGTAAATGGTGTAACTGAGATTGTAGTAACTGCCGACGACGGTGAAACAAAATCTAAATACACAATTGCATTCTCTGTGAAACTTTCAGAAGTTGCCACTCTATCAGACATTTTATTAGATGGTGAGTCTCTAGAAGGTTTCCAAGCAGATAAAACTGAATACACATTCCCTTTACCTGTTGGTACTCGCACATTCCCTGTTGTTTCTTGGGTAAATGGCGACGAATATCAAACAGCAACATCTACTGCAGAAGAAATTGATGAGTACAATAAAGTAGTGAAAATCACTACTCTTGCACAAGACGGTGTTCACTCTTTAACTTACACAGTAAATCTAGTAGTAGAAAAATCTAGCAACAATACCTTAAAAGATATTCAAATAGACAACGTTTCTCTAGAAGGTTTTGACCCTCTAACAAACGACTATGTAGTAGAACTTCCTATTGGTACAGAAGGATACCCAGAAGTAACCTTCACACCAGGCGATGAATATCAAAAACCAACTGAACCTGTTGTAGAAGACAATAAAGTAACTATCAACGTGGAAGCAGAAGATGGAAGCAAACGCAAATATACTGTAGAATTTGTTATCCTACACTCTAGCAATACAGACCTTGCTGCTATCTATGTAGATTACGAACTAATTGAAGGCTTCAATCCTGCAAATACAGAATACAACTATGTGTTACCATACGGTACCACAGAATTGCCAGTTGTAACATTCGATTTAGGTGACCAATGGCAAAAAGTAGATCCTACTGAAAATGGTGTAAATGGCGATTACATTCTTACTGTTAATGCAGAAGATGGTGAGTCTAGCAAAGCATATACTATCCACTTCTCTGTGGCTAAGTCAAACAATGCTCTACTTTCTTCAATCTTAGTAAATGAAGCACTTATTCCAAACTTCGATGCTGAGGTGTTTGAATATACATACTACTTACCATACGGCGAAACAGCTGTGCCAGCAGTAAGTTATGTAAAAGCACTAGAAGAACAAACAGTAACTATTGTAGAAGCAACTTCAATAAATGAAGCTACAACTATCAAAGTAGTGGCAGAAGATGGTGAAACAACAAATGTTTACACAATCAACTGGGCAAACGAAGAATCTACAAATGCAAATCTACTAAACATCTTTGTAGATGGCGAACCTCTAGAAGGATTTGATCCTACCGACAACGAATACACTATTGTATTACCATACGGAACAAAAGATATTCCAGAAGTAACAGTAGAACCTGGCGACGCAGACCAAGAAGTTGCAATAGAAGTTGTAGATAAACAAGTTGTTATTTCTGTAACAGCTCAAGATGGCACTCCAAACGAATATGTAGTGAAATTTGAGATTGAGAAATCTGCAGAAACTAGACTTAAAAATATCTTAGTTAAGGGTGTGCAACTAGAAGGTTTCGACCCAGAAGTATTGAATTACGAAATTGTTTATCCATTTGGTACTCCTGTGAGCGAAGTGGCAACAGTAGAAGACTTAACATACGAACTATTCGACCCAATCGAAAATGTGACATTGTTAAATGATGGTATGCTTCTAATGCTACAAGTAACTGCAGAAAATGGTGATATTAGAATCTATGTAATTGAACAATCAATTGCATTATCTAGCAATACAAAACTAGAAGACATCCTAGTAAATGGTAAATCTCTAGATGGATTCGACCCAGAAGTACTAGAATACACATATTATTTACCATACGGTGCAGTAACAGTGCCAGAAGATATTCAATATGTAACTAATGATACCACACAAACTGTAGTGATGTCTATCAACTCAGTAGGTGTTCCAACAGAAATCTATGTGACAGCAGAAGATGGTACAAAAGCAGTTTATAAAATTCACTTCGTGCCAGACAATTTCAATCCAAATACCGAACCAACTGCAGACAATGTTTGTATCACAAGTCTTCCTGACGGTAAATGGAAATTTACAACAAACTGTGCAAATGTATCTCTACTGATTTCTACTCTAGATGGTAAAGTAATGTTACTAGCAGAACTAGAACTAGTAGATGTAAATATTCCAGAAATCTGTAGTCCAGAAGCAAATGGTTTAATCTTCGATGCACCAGAAGGAGAAATCTTGGTTTACTACTTCTTAAACGCTAAGAGAAAATCAATTTACTCTGGTAAATTTAGAACATCAGTAAATCAATAATCAATTGATTATAAATAAAGAAAAGCCGAAAATTTTGATTTTTCGGCTTTTTTTTATTATGTTTGCCAATTGAACATTAAAACCAAAATCAAGCATGAAAAAAATCTTACTTCTATTTGTAGCTGTTTTAGTTGCAATCTCAACATGTAGTGCCGCACTAAATATCCCTAGGGGTACTATATATTACGACAATAGCGTAACAAACTTTGAATTTGTAAAGTTTGTATATGGATACGAAAATACAACTCAAGGTTCTATTGTGGTGTCAATGACTAAGGGTGAAAATAATGTTTGGTCATATACATTCGGTAGCAATGTAAGAAATGTTGAACGTTATTTCTTCTCAGGTACAAAAATTTCTGATGGTACTTACAAACAAGAAATCTCTACTTTCAAAGATTATATTGTAAATGATAGAAAAGAAATTCGTACTGCTACTTTCACAAGTACTTTCCGTCAAGAATATATTTTCGTGCCAGAAGACAATACAAATAAAAACTGGTATCAAGGCACTTGGATGTCGCTAACAGACTTCAAAGAAAAAGAAGATAATTCAAACTTGCCTGCAGCAACATGTAATCCAAACTCAAATACAGTGCCTGTAGTATATCTTGTTACAGATAGTGGAAAAGATATTACTTCAAAAGAAGAATATGTAACTGGTACTATTTATATTGATGCAAAAGGTATTGCAGGATATAGCGATGCAGGTAGTGCTTCAGCTCCACTTGCTACAGAACTTAAAGGTCGTGGCAACTGGACTTGGAATGGTTTCGACAAAAAACCATATCGTATCAAAATGAATAAAAAAGCATCGCTTTTAAATCTAACCACAGATAAAAGTTTCAACCTTTTGGCTCATGCAGACGATAACTATGGTTTCATACGTAATACTGCAGGTTTTGGATTGAGTCGTTATTTCGAGTTGGAATATACACCAACTCAAGAACCAGTAGAGTTATTTTTAAATAATGACTATAAAGGTCTATATTTCCTTGTAGATCATATCAAAGTATCTTCAAATCGTGTGCAAATTGAAGAACAAGATGATAATGAAACTAATGCGGATAATATTACAGGTGGTTGGCTTCTTGAAATTGATAACTACAGCGATGATCCACATATTACTATCAATAAACCTAATGGTGAAGAAATGTGGTTTACATACAAATCGCCAGAGGAGTTGTCTGTTCAACAAGAAATGTATATTACAAATTTCCTAAACAAGGCTACAAGTGCTATTTATGCTGAAAATAAAAACAGCACAGAATGGGAAAAATACATTGATATGGATGCTTTGGTAAACTATTACCTTGTATACGAAATATTAGGTAATCGCGAAGGTTTCCATGGTAGCTGTTATATGCACAAAGACAGAGGTGCAGATACCAAACTAGTATTTGGACCAGTATGGGACTTTGGTAATACACTTTGGGATATGAGTGATACCTTTATTTATGAAGAATATCCATACGGTATTAAATGGATTGATGAAATTGCAAAATTCCCTCGCTTCCAAACAGCAGTGCGTGAACGTTGGTTAGAAAAACGTGGTTCGTTAATGCCATACTTACGTAGTGTAGTGGATGCATTTATTGAAAAAATTACATACGCTTCACAATGTGACTGCAAAAAATGGCCACAGTATGGTAATACAAATGTGATTTCAAGAAAAGAAGCGTTCTATGACCTTATAACTAAACGTTTATCTTGGTTAGATACACAATTTGGTACTGTAGGCATTACAGAAGAAGATGCAGTAGAGTTAACAGTTTATCCAAATCCTACAGCAGACAGAATTAACGTACTTTCTAGTGAAGAAATCTTATCTATCTCTGTTTATAATTTGTCTGGCAATAAATTATTAGATCTAGATGTAAAAGAATCAGGATGGGATTTAGGTTTAGATGCTGGCACCTATATTTTAACAGTAGAAACAGTAAAAAATTCAGTTACTAGAAAGATTATTGTTAAATAATTAAGGTAAATACCAAAGGTATAAGAGATTGAGTGAAAAAACTTTTAATTTTTTGTAATTAATTATTTTTTACAAAGAAAAAAAATACTATATTTGCACTCTGTTTCGGAAAAAATAAATATTAAATATAAATTGTCATGACAAAAGCAGAAATAGTAAGTAAAATAGCTGACAACACTGGCGTAGATAAAACAGTAGTTTTAGCCATTGTAGAAGAATTTATGACACAAGTGAAAGACTCTTTAATTGAAAGAGAAAATGTGTATCTTCGTGGTTTCGGTAGCTTTATCGTAAAAGAAAGAAAACAAAAAGTGGCTCGTAACATTTCTAAACAAGTTACAATTACAATTCCAGCGCACAGTGTTCCTTCTTTTAAACCAGCTAAAACATTCGTTGAATCAGTAAAAGAAAAATAATATTATATAACTAAAATTTTATAGCTATGCCAAGCGGAAAGAAAAGAAAAAGACATAAAATGTCTACACACAAGCGTAAAAAAAGATTGAGAAAAGATCGTCACAAAAAGAAAAAATAAGATTTTTCACAATCATACATAGAACAAACTTTCCGCAAAGAAGGTTTGTTCTTTTGTTTAGTAAATAAGTCTCATGGAAAACAAATTAATATTAGACGTACAAGATTCTCAGATTTCTATAGCACTTGCAGAGGATGGTAAGTTGGTAGAGTTTAGCAGAGAAAGTAGAGAAGCTACATTTTCTGTGGGTAATATTTATTTGGCTAAAGTAAAGAAGATAATGCCAGGTCTTAATTCTGCATTTATTGATGTGGGTTATGAAAAAGAAGGTTTTTTGCATTATCTAGATTTAGGTTTAGATTTTTCTACGATTAAAGATTTTTTTGCTAAACATAAAAGTTCACATTCTTCATATAATATGAAGGATGTAGTGTTTAAAGAAGAACTTCCAAAAGAAGCGGAGATAACTTCGTATCTAAAAGTTGGGGATTCTATTTTGGTTCAAGTGGTAAAAGAACCTATTTCTACAAAAGGACCACGTCTTACTACCGAAATTTCAATAGCAGGAAGAAACTTAGTATTTATTCCTTTTTCAAATAAAGTTTCTGTTTCTACTAAAATTAAATCTCAAGGAGAGAGAAATAGATTAAGAAAAGCAGTTTTAGCGGCAAAAATACCAAATTGTGGCGCTATAATTAGAACTGTTGCCAAAGATAAACCAGAAGAGGAAATTGTAGCAGAATTGAAGTCTTTAGAGCAAGTGTGGAAAACTGTTCTAGATAAAATTCAGAGTAAAAAAGAAACTCCTTATTTGGTTTATGAGGAAATGAGTAGGGTTGAGGCTATTCTTAGAGATAGGCTTAATGCAAATTTTGATCAAATTGTTGTTAATGATAGAGCAGTTTATGAAGATTTGCATTCGTATATAAGTCAAATAGAGCCAGAAAGATCTTCAATAGTGAAATTCTATGATGATACATTGCCTATTTTTGATGTATATAATTTAACCAAGCAAATAAAATCTTCGTTTGGTAAAATTGTTCCATTCAAAAAAGGTGCATATTTAGTTATAGAGCATACAGAAGCACTTCATGTGATAGATGTAAATAGTGGGGTGAGAAATAAAAACTCAAATGATCAAGAAGATAATGCATTTGAGGTGAATATGGCTGCTGTGGATGAGGTGGCTCGTCAGGTAAGGCTTAGAGATTTAGGTGGAATTATAATTATAGACCTCATAGATATGCGTTCTGCAGAGCATAAACAAGCTGTTTATGAGCGTATGTGTGAAATGATGCAGAATGATGCCACTAAGCACAATGTATTGCCACTGTCTAAATTTGGTCTTATGCAGATAACACGTCAGAGAGTGCGTCCTGCAACAGTTATAGATACAAAAGAAAAATGTCCTACTTGTGGTGGGGTTGGTTCAATAAGGTATTCTTTGTTGTTTATAGATTTGCTAATAAACAAAATAGAAACTGTACGTAAACAGCTTAATTATCATAAGTTTACGTTGTTTGTGCACCCATTTGTTTATGCCTATATGAAACAAGGTTTTCCTAGTCTTGCGTTCAAATTGAGATTAAAATACGGATTGTTGTTTAAGATTCGACCAAATCAGTCTTTTTCACTTCTAGAATATAAATTTATTAATAGAAGAGGGGAAGAGATTGATGTGCAAGATGCTAAAGAAATGGCGTGAAACTAAAAGAAAGATATAGTCAAATTTTGGGTTGGTTCTCGGAGAATATGCCAGTAGCAGAATCGGAACTCAATTATACAAACCCTTTTGAGCTACTAGTTGCTGTAGTTTTGTCTGCACAGTGTACGGATAAAAGGGTAAATCAAGTAACTCCTGCTTTGTTTGAGGCATATCCAACTGCAGATGATATGTCGAAAGCAAGTTTAGAAGATATTTTACATTTTATTTCTTCTGTTTCGTATCCAAATAATAAAGCAAAACATTTGTTAGGGTTGTCTAAGGCTTTGGTGGAAAATTTTTCAGGTATAGTGCCTCAGACTCAACTTGAATTGGAATCTCTGCCTGGAGTGGGCAGAAAAACAGCAAATGTGGTAATGGCAGTGGCCTTTGATAAGCCTGCAATGCCTGTTGATACTCATGTATTTAGGGTGTCGCATAGATTGGGTTTGGTGCCAACTTCGGCAACAACACCTCTTGCCGTGGAAAAGAAATTGGTAAAAAATATCCCAAATGAAATATTAGGACTAGCTCATCATTGGCTGCTTCTTCATGGACGATATGTTTGTAAAGCCTTGAAGCCAGATTGTGAAAATTGTGGAATTAAGATATATTGCTCATTTAATAGCAAAAAAATAAGAAAATAAAAGAATATTTCCTTATAAATTAGTAAATTTGCAGTTCGGATAAGAAATAACTAAAAACTTAAAGATATGATTAAAATTACATTTCCTGATGGCTCTGTTCGTGAGTATGAAAACGGAGTAAATGGATTTCAAATAGCAGAGAGCATAAGCTCTAGACTAGCTCAAGATGTTATAGCAGTTCAAGTAAATGATGAGGTTACTGAAATCAACCGCCCTATAACAGAAGATGCTACCATTAAACTTTTCAAATGGGATGACGCAGAAGGTAAACACGCTTTTTGGCACACATCTGCTCACCTTATGGCTGAAGCTCTACAAGAACTTTATCCTGGAATCCAATTTGGTATCGGTCCTGCTATTGAAAGTGGTTTCTACTATGACGTAGATCCAGGTACAGCAGTTATCAAAGAAGGTGACTTTGCTACTATTGAGGCTAAAGTGATGGAAATTGTTGCTCGCAAAGAACAAGTTGTGCGCGAAGAAATTTCTAAAGCTGATGCTTTAGCTATGTTTGGTGCTAAAAATGAAACATACAAACTAGAACTTATCAACGACCTTGAAGATGGTAAAATCACAATCTATCGTCAAGGCAATTTCGTAGACCTATGTAAAGGTCCTCACATCACAAATGTGGGTATGATTAAAGCGTTTAAAATTACTGCAGTAGCAGGTGCTTATTGGCGTGGAGATCAAACTCGCAAACAATTGACTCGTCTATATGGTATTTCTTTCCCTAAAAAGAAAATGCTTGATGAATACTTAGAGTTGATGGAAGAAGCTAAAAAACGCGACCACCGTAAAATTGGTAAAGAATTAGAATTATTTACTTTCAGCGAGCCTGTAGGTAAAGGTCTTCCATTGTGGTTACCAAAAGGTACAGCGCTACGTCTTCGTCTAGAAGATTTCTTGAAACAAATTCAAAAACGCTTTGGTTATCAACAAGTAATGACCCCTCACATTGGTCAAAAAGAGCTTTGGGTTACTTCTGGTCACTATGCTAAATATGGTCAAGACTCATTCCAACCAATTCATACACCAGAAGAAGGTGAAGAATATTTATTAAAACCAATGAACTGTCCTCACCACTGTGAGATCTACAAGTTCAAACCACGTTCTTATAAAGATCTTCCACTTCGTTTTGCTGAATTTGGTACAGTATATCGTTACGAACAAAGTGGTGAGCTTCACGGTTTAACTCGTGTACGTAGCTTTACACAAGACGATGCTCACATTTTCTGTCGCCCAGACCAATTGAAAGAAGAATTCTTGAAAGTAATGGATATTATCTTCATTATCTTCAATGCTCTTGATTTCAAAAACTTTGAAGCGCAAATTTCTCTTCGCGACCCTGAAAATAAAACAAAATACATCGGTAGCGACGATGTTTGGGAAAAAGCAGAAAGCGCTATCATCGAAGCATGCCAAGCAAAAGGCTTGAATGCTCGTGTAGAACTTGGTGAAGCTGCATTCTATGGTCCTAAACTAGACTTTATGGTGAAAGACGCAATTGGTCGTCGTTGGCAACTTGGTACTATTCAAGTGGATTACAACTTACCAGAACGTTTCGACCTTGAATATGTAGGTGATGACAACCAAAAACACCGTCCTGTGATGATTCACCGTGCTCCTTTTGGTTCTATGGAACGTTTCGTTGCAGTGCTTATTGAACATACTGGTGGTAAATTCCCATTGTGGTTAACTCCAGACCAAGTAGTGGTTCTTCCAATTAGTGAAAAATACACAGACTATGCAAATGAAGTGGCTCGTGCTCTAGAACTTGCAGATGTACGTGTAACTATCGATGATAGAAATGAAAAAATTGGTCGTAAAATTCGTGACAACGAGTTGAAACGTATTCCTTATATGCTTATCGTTGGTGAAAAAGAACAAGAAACCAAAACTCTTTCTGTTCGTCGTCAAGGAGCTGGAGACTTAGGTTCAATGTCTGTAGAAGAATTTGCTAAATTAATTAATGATGAAGTTTACGAACAAACTTCTAAATATTTAAATAAATAATATGAAAAAGTTATTTCTATTGGCTTTAGTTAGTGTTTTTGCTACATTGTGCTTTGCAAAAGAAGACGGAGTGAAAATCGCTGCAGAACAACTTCCAGAAAAAGCTAATCTTTTTATTAAGGATTATTTCCCTTCTGCTAAAATAAAAGCAGTATATAAAAAATGGGATGATGGAGTTGAGGAATATAAAGTAATTTTTAAAACCAAAACTACTATTGAATTTGATATGGTAGGTACTTGGTCTGAAATCGATGTAAATAGCAAAAAAGATAAAATGCCACGTTTTATCTATTCTACACCTGTAAATGAGACTTTAGATTCAAAATTCTATGACAAGGAAATAGATAAAGTAGAAAACGATGGTGTTTATTATGATTTTGAATTTACAGATAAATCAGAAGCCAAAATTAAAACTACTGGTCAAGTTTTAGAATTTGAGATAAATTAATTAATGATTTTTTGCTCAGTTAATTAAAAAGTAGTATATTTGCACCCGATTTTTTATAACTTAATTAATAAACGTTTGGAGGACGTATCGTATCGCAAAAACTTTTGTACCGAGAAATAACAACGTTAAACCTCGCCAAAAAGAAGATCAACATCGTATAAACGATAATATTTATGGTGTAGATGAGGTGAGATTAGTTGGTGATAATGTAGAGCCCGGTATCTACAAATTTAAGGAAGCAATGCAAATTGCAGATGAACTAGAACTTGATTTAGTTGAGATTTCACCTTCTGCAAATCCTCCTGTTTGTAAAGTTATAGACTATTCTAAATTCCTTTATCAATTAAAGAAAAAGGAAAAAGAACAAAAGGCTAAGAATGTTAAGGTAGTGGTTAAAGAAATTCGTTTCGGTCCACAAACAGACGAACACGATTACAACTTTAAATTAAAACACGCTATCAGTTTCTTAGAAGAAGGTGCTAAATTAAAAGCATATGTGTTCTTCAAAGGTCGTTCAATTTTATTTAAAGAACAAGGTGAAGTTTTACTACTTCGTTTTGCAAAAGACTTAGAAGAATATGGAAAAGTGGATCAAATGCCACTTCTAGAAGGCAAGAGAATGATTATAATGCTTTCTCCTAAAAAGAAAAAATGATTTTATTTACCTAATAATTTATTTACAATGCCAAAAATGAAAACTAATTCCGGTGCCAAAAAAAGGTTTGCCCTTACCGGATCAGGAAAAATTAAAAGAAAGCACGCTTTCAAACGTCACATTTTGACTAAAAAGACTACAAAAGCAAAACGTAATTTGACTTATTCTGGACTAGTTTCTCCAGCAGACGAGTCAAGTGTAAAATCATTGTTGGGTCTTAAATAAGAGTTATTAACCGAATGTTTAGCTTTAAGTTCGCCTCAAGGCGACGCTAACAATCAAAAAAATTAAAGAAAATGCCAAGATCAGTAAATCATGTTGCTTCTAGAGCAAGAAGAAAGAAAATTTTGAAATTAACCCGTGGTTATTTCGGCGCTCGTAAAAATGTTTGGACAGTTGCTAAAAATACATGGGAAAAAGGTCTACAATATGCTTATCGTGACCGTAAAAACAAAAAACGTAACTTCCGCGCATTGTGGATCCAACGTATCAACGCTGCTGCACGCTTAGAAGGTATGTCATACTCTAAACTTATGGGTGCTATCCATAAAGCAGGTATCAACATCAACCGTAAAGCTCTAGCTGATTTAGCTATGAACGAACCTGCAGCTTTCAAAGCAATCGTAGATCAAGTAAAAGCTTAATATAATTGCTAAGAATAAAAGCCTCGATTCTCTAAAGAGTCGAGGTTTTTTTGTTATGTTTGATTATAAATTTTTATCTTTGTAAATCTAAATTATGCATCTATGTTGTCTAAAGCGAAAATAAAACTTATAAATCAACTTGCACAAAAGAAACATCGTAATCAGACTGGACTTTTTATTGCGGAAGGGCATAAAACAGTAGGGGATATGATGGAGTATTTTACCCCAGAATTTCTTTATTACACTTCTGATTATAAAGGAAATACTACAGCTAATGAGTCTTGTGAGGTAACATACGACGAACTTAAGAAGATTTCTCGCTTAGAAACTCCGCAAAATGTGCTTGCAGTGTTTAAAATGCCTGTTTATGACAATGTTTCTATCAATTCTGATGAACTTACTTTAGCTTTAGATGGTATTCAAGATGCAGGTAACATGGGTACTATTATTAGAATTGCAGATTGGTTTGGTATAAATAATATCTTTGCTTCAAGAAATACTGTAGATGTTTTCAATCCAAAGGTGGTGCAAGCTACCATGGGTGCACTTTCTAGAGTGCGAGTTCACTATGTAGATTTGCCTTTGGAATTGTCTAAGGTTGAAAGTCCTATCTACGTAACAGCGCTAGATGGCGAAAATATCAACAAATCTTCACTCACAAGAAATGGTGTGATAGTAATGGGCAATGAAGGTAATGGGGTGTCTAAAGAGGTGATGGAAGTAGCAAATAAAAAACTTTTGATACCTAGTTATCCTCCAGAAAGACCTACTTCTGAATCTTTGAATGTTTCAGTTGCTACTGCAATAGTAGTGTCTATGTTTAGGAGTCAGATTTAATTCCTTCAAGTCTTTTTATCTCATCTCTAAGCTGAGCTGCAGTGATAAAGTCCATATTTTGGGCCGCTGTAGCCATTTCTTTTTTAAGATCTTCAATGACTGTTGCTATATCTTTATCTGATAATTTTTTCTTATTGGCAGAATATCGAACTTTTGGCTCAGATACTACTTCCACAGGAATCTCAGTCTCTTTACTTAAAGCAAACTGGTCCTTAGGTTTAAGTGGTTGAGGAGTTATATTGTGTTTTATATTGTATTCGTGTTGTATTTTACGTCTTCTATTTGTCTCATCTATAGTGAGTTTCATGCTATCTGTGATAGTATCTGCATACATTATTACTCTACCATTGATGTGACGTGCTGCACGGCCTGCAGTTTGGGTAAGTGCACGGTGCGAACGCAAGAAACCTTCTTTGTCTGCATCCAAAATAGCAACTAGTGATACTTGAGGTAGGTCGATGCCCTCACGAAGCAAGTTTACACCAATAAGCACATCGTAAAGTCCTTTTCTAAGGTCTTCAAGTATCTGCACACGCTCTAGCGTGTCTATATCTGAGTGAATATAGGTGCTTCTAATGCCATTTCGTTTAAGGTAAACGTCTAGTTCCTCCGCCATTCTTTTGGTAAGAGTGGTTACTATGGTACGTTCATCTTTTTCTGCTCTCACTGCAATCTCTTCTAGCAAGTCGTCTATCTGATTTTTGCTCGGGCGCACATCAATCTCTGGGTCTAGAAGCCCTGTTGGGCGGATAAGTTGTTCTACTATGATTCCTTGAGATTTAGATAATTCGTAGTCGGCAGGGGTGGCACTAACGTATATGGTTTGATTTTGTTTTGCTTCAAATTCTTCAAATTTTAGCGGACGATTGTCCATTGCTGCAGGTAAGCGGAAACCATATTCCACTAGGTTTTTCTTTCTGGCTGCGTCGCCACCATACATGGCTTTTATTTGAGGTATGCTCACGTGTGATTCATCTATTACAAGAAGAAAATCTTCCGGGAAGAAATCAAACAAACAGAAAGGTGGTGTGCCTGCTTTTCTGCCATCGAAATAGCGTGAATAGTTTTCTATACCTGAGCAATAACCAATTTCACGCATCATTTCCACATCGTAGGTGGTGCGTTCGTAGAGGCGTTTTGCCTCGTATGGTTTGCCTATTGAATTTAAGTATTCTACTTGTTTGCCAAGGTCTATTTCAATTTCGCCTATGGCACGGTTTACGTTTTCTTGTGTAGTAACAAAAATATTTGCAGGTGAAATAGAATATTCGTCCATACTTTCCATAAGTGTAAAACTAATGGCGTCTAGAAGTTCAATGCTTTCTATTTCATCATCCCAAAAAACAATTCTTACTACAATATCTGTGTGAGAAAGCCATACGTCTACGGTTTCGCCTTTTACTCTAAAGTTTGCTCTACCTAGTTGTAGGTCGTTTCTACTATATTGGGCGCTAACAAGATTTCTAAGTAGAACATCGCGCACAATTTTTTGACCCACTTTCACGTGAATCATATTTTTTGTAAAGTCTTCTGGGTTGCCAATACCATAAAGGCAAGATACAGAAGATACTACAATTATATCTTTTCTACCAGAGAGTAGGGCAGCAGTGGCTGACAAACGAAGTCTATCTATGTCTTCGTTTATTGCTAAATCTTTTTCTATATATGTGTCTGTAGTAGGAATATATGCTTCTGGTTGATAATAATCGTAATAAGAAACAAAATATTCCACAGCATTGTTTGGAAAGAAGTGCTTAAACTCGCTGTAGAGTTGTGCGGCTAGTGTTTTGTTGTGACTAAGTACTAAGGTGGGTTTGTTTATTTTTTCTATTACGTTGGCAATAGTAAAAGTTTTACCCGAACCGGTAACCCCAAGAAGAGTTTGGTCAGAAACTCCGTCTTTTAGTCCTTGGACTAATTGTTTTATGGCTTCTGGCTGATCTCCTGTAGGGCTGTATTCCGATTTGAGTTTAAAATTCATTATTTACTTAAGATATACATTACTAATGCAATAACTAAGTAACCGAAAACACCAATACCACCGCAAAGTGCTAGTACTAGTGTAGCTAGTCTCATGATTTTAGCGTCAATGCCGAAGTATTCACCTAAACCAGCGCATACGCCTAAAATCATTTTGTTGTCTGAAAGTTTTAATTGTTTTGACATAGTTTTAAATATTAAAAATTTTGTTATGCAAAGATAGTTATTATAATTAATATATTAAAAATATCATATAAAATTTGTATCTTTGCACTTTGTGAGGTAGAGTTTTCTACTATACATGAAATATAATTGAAAAATTTATCTTTAATTTTATTTATATGACTAAAAGTGCATTACAAATTGCAAGAGCTGCTTACCAACCAAAGCTTCCTAAAGCTTTAAAAGGTGCTATCGCTCTTAAAGAAGGTGAAGCTACACAATCTGTAGCAGACCAAGAAGCTATTAAAAACTTATTCCCTAACACTTATGGAATGCCAGTAGTAACATTTGAAGTAGCAGAAGAAGCTAAAGAACTTCCAGCTATCAATGTAGGTGTTATTCTTTCTGGTGGTCAAGCTCCTGGTGGTCACAACGTGATTTCAGGTATCTTCGACGGTCTTAAATCTTTAAACAAAGACAGCAAACTTTATGGTTTCTTAGGTGGTCCTAGCGGTTTAGTTGACCATAAATATATGGAACTAACTGCAGAAATCGTTGACGAATACCGCAACACAGGTGGTTTCGATATCATCGGTTCTGGTCGTACAAAACTAGAAGAAACTGCACAATTCGACAAAGGTATTGAAATCTGCAACGAACTAGGTATCAAAGCTTTAATCATCATTGGTGGTGACGACTCTAATACCAACGCTTGCGTTTTAGCAGAATATTACTTACAAAAAAATACAGGTATCCAAGTAATCGGTTGTCCTAAAACTATCGACGGTGACCTTAAAAACAATATGATCGAAACTTCATTTGGTTTCGACACAGCTTGTAAAGTTTATTCAGAAGTTATCGGTAACATCATGCGTGACGCTAACTCTGCTAAAAAATACTGGCACTTCATTAAACTTATGGGTCGTTCAGCTTCTCACATCGCTCTAGAATGTGCTCTTCAAACTCAACCAAACATCTGTATTGTTTCTGAAGAAGTTGAAGCTAAAAAAATGACTCTAGGTGAAATCGTTGACGACATCGCTAACGCAGTTGCTGCTCGTGCTGCTCAAGGTAACAACTTCGGTGTTATTCTTATCCCAGAAGGTCTTATCGAATTCATTCCAGAAATGAAAGTTCTTATCGCTGAACTAAACGACCTACTTGCTCACGAATCAGACGTACAAAAAGCACTTCAAGGCTTAACAGCTACTTCTGCTGCTGTTTACGCATCTCTTCCTGAAGCTATCGCTAAACAATTAACTCTAGACCGCGACCCTCACGGTAACGTACAAGTTTCTCTAATTGAAACAGAAAAACTTCTTATCGAGATGGTTAAAACTCGTCTAGCTGCTATGAAAGCTGAAGGTAAATTCGTTGGTAAATTTGCTGGTTTAGGTCACTTCTTCGGTTACGAAGGTCGTTGCGCAGCTCCTTCAAACTTCGACGCAGACTACTGCTACTCTCTAGGTTTCAACGCTGCTCAACTTATCGCTGCTGGTAAAACTGGTTATATGTCATTAATCCGCAACACTACTGCTCCTGCAGAACAATGGATTGCTGGTGGTGTTCCTGTAACAATGATGATGAACATGGAACGTCGTCACGGCGAAATGAAACCTGTTATCCGCAAAGCTTTAGTAGAACTAGAAGGTGCTCCTTTCAAAGAACTTGCTAAAAACCGTGCTGCTTGGGCTATCGAAACAGCATACGTTTATCCAGGTCCAATCCAATACTTTGGTCCATCTGAAGTTTGCGATCAGCCTACAAAAACTTTACAATTGGAGCAAAAATAAGAGTTTTTTAAGGGTGATTTTGGCGTCATTGCTCATGCTCACAATCCTCATTTACGTTTAGTAAACTCCGGTTGTTCGCATTTCGCATTCCTAAAACTCCCTCCTTAAAAATTCTCTTATTTGAGAAATGCATAAAAAAATCTGACGTTGTAAAACGTCAGATTTTTTGTTTTATGTTTGTGTTTCTTAAAAATTCGATATTGCGATGAGCGGAAAAAGATTTTATGCAATTATTTACGTTAAGCAAAAGCGTTGTCTGAACGAAGTGAGTTTAGCTTTTGTAGTAAATAATAAATAAAATCCCGTGAAGAGCTCTACTCGATATTTTTAAGTAACACAATAATATAATAAATGAATTACTTCACTGGATTCAGTTGTATACCTCTTGCTCTTGGGTGAGAGTAGAAAACTTTCATAAGTTTGTCTGCGTGAGCTTTTGGGAAATCGAAGAAGGTAAATTTAGAAGTAATATCTATGTTTCCTATCTCAATGCTTCTATCGTTTAAAATTTCATTAATCATACCTAAGAAGCGGCGAGGATCCATCTTGTCTTTCTTGCCACGATTTATCTTAAGTCTAATCATATCTTTTCTATTGCCTTTGCGCATTTCGCGGCGAGAAAGTTTTTCTTGCTCTTGTTTTTTAGCGTCACGTCTATTCTCCTTAATTTCTTTGCGAACTAATGCATTTAGGTCTTGTGAGTTTTGGTAATATTCTAGGATAGGGTTGAATGCTAGTGAAATGAAACGAGAAATTATCTCTTCTTTGTCCATGTCTTTAAGTTGTTCATAAACATCTGGAAGTAGTTTATGAAGTTTCTCATTTTTTTCTACAGTTTGCATTTTTTCCACCATATACATTAGTTGTCTTTGGCAGACTGCCATACCTGTAGGGATCTCCATTTGAGAGAATGTTCTCTTAATCTCTTTTTCAATAGATTTAATAGACATTTTTTCTCTAGGAGTAACTATAGCTATAGAAATACCAGATTTATTTACACGACCAGTTCTACCACTACGGTGTGTATATGTTTCTTTGTCGTCTGGAAGTACATAATTCACTACATGGCTAAGGTCATTTACGTCAAGACCACGAGCTGCTACGTCTGTAGCTACTAAAATTTGTAGGTGTTTAATTCTAAACTTATTCATAACTGTATCACGTTGAGCTTGAGAAAGGTCTCCGTGAAGTGCATCTGCATTATAACCATCTATCATAAGTTTTTCTGCTACATCCTTAGTCTCTTGACGTGTTCTACAGAATACTATACCATAAATATCTGGGTTGTAGTCTAATATACGTTTTAGAACTTCATATCTATGTGTGCTTTTGGTTAGAACATAGTAGTGTTCTACATTTTTTGCGGCTTCACCTCGTTGGCCTACAGATATTTCTATAGGGCTCTGCATATAGCTTCTAGCAATATTTGCTATTTCTTTTGGCATGGTTGCAGAAAAGAGTAGGGTGCGTCTATCTTCTGGGGTTGATGAAAGAATGTTTGTAATATCATCTAAGAAACCCATGTTTAGCATCTCATCAGCTTCGTCTAGTACTAGATATTTTACTTGTGAAAGATTTACTTTCCCTCTTTCTTTAAGGTCGATAAGACGACCTGGTGTTGCTACCAATATATGTGGGGTCTGATTAAGCTCTTTTAGTTGTTTTCTAATATCTTCACCACCATAAACAGCAACGATGCGAATGTTTTCCATCATGCTGCTATAACGCTTAAGCTCAGTTGCTATCTGCACACAAAGTTCACGTGTAGGGGCAAGAACTAAACTTTGTATATATTTGTTCTTTGGCTCTGTTAAATGAATGATAGGAAGTCCAAATGCAGCAGTTTTTCCTGTGCCAGTTTGTGCGAGTCCTACAATATCAGAATTGTTATTTAATAAATAAGGTATTACTTGCTCTTGAATAGGAGATGGAGTCACAAATCCTAACTTGCTAATACTTTCTAAAATACTCTCCTTAAGTCCTAAATCTTTAAATGTCATATATTATTGTTTTAGTTCTTTTTTTAGACGCTTTTCTTCTTCTTCTTCTTCTTCTTCTTTCTTGCGTTTTTTCTCTTCTTTTATGCGTTGCTTTTCCGCTTTTTGTTTGGCAACATATTCTTTATGCCTACGTTTTCTATCTTCTTTAAGAATTCTTCTATTTTCGCGTTCTTTAGCTTTTCTAATCTTTTCTTCCTCTTTTTCTTTCTTAGCTTGTTCTTTTTCTTCTGGTGTTTTTTTGCGGAACATCTCTTTGTAATATTTTCCAAGATTTTCCCAGGTATCAAAGTCTTCGCGGTACATTATACCCAAACCTTGAGTATAAAGTGCTGTAGAATAAAGCCTGTCGTTGGTTTTGTTGTATGCTTTTAGACGCAAACGTCCAGATTTTATCAATTTATATTGAAGGTCGAAGTCGCCAATAAAGTCTTGGTTGCCATATTGAGTTCTGTAGCCTACATTGCCGTTTAATATTAATCTATTGTCTAAGAAATTGGTAGAAATATTTACAGCAAATTGTCTGTTGTCTAGGTCTGTATCTGAGTTGTCAACATAGTTTAGACCTAAGTTTATATTGTTACTAATTTGGCTTAACCAATAGTTTATCTGACTTGAAATAGTTGCAGCAGCAAATGATGCGGCAGTCGATGCCAATTGTGTTGAATATGATGAGGAAGCTTGTGTAACAGACGGATTATAGAACCTACCTGTTAGAAGTAGGAATACCATTTGTTGGCTCATCATGTCGTCGGTATTGATGGCTGCTTTCACCAAACGTTGCACTTCTTCTTCTGCAGTTGGTAATTTAATGTCAAACTTAATAATTGGAGATAAAAGTGGACCTGTAATATTTGCAATACAATCTACTTTTACAATATTACTATTAAGATATGATGTTACGCTACTTTCTAATAGGTCTGATAGTGAAGCTGTTGTTTGGTATTTTGCGTTGATATTCATATTACAGTGAGTCATTGGGTCTCCGTCAAAAGAAATACTGCTTTCTGTGTCAACTTCAAATCTTTTGCGTAGAGCTCCTTGAAGTGAGAAGTTATACTCACCCTCTGTAATATCATAATTACCATAAATTTTTACATTTATGTTGTTGTCTATTTCAATCTGTAGGTTACCGTTACCTCTCGCCTTAATAACGTCGTCGCTAGTATGGCTGTCCATTATAATTTGTGCTTCAAGGTCTGGAGTGGCTTCTACATTTAGTTTTACACTAAGTTTAGGAGTTACAGATTCTATAACTCTTTTTCTTCTTTGTTTCTTTCTATCATCGTTATATTTTCTTTTCTCTTTTGGAGTAATATAAGTGATAAATTGGTTGTCTGTAGCAGACGAGTAACTATCAATTGGGATTGCAAAGAAACTATTCTTTTCTGGTTTTGCGATCACATCAATGTTTACAGAACTCATATCACCTGTTATGATAGCATTGCCAGTTGCAAATAATTTACCATAAAAATCAGGACTATCTACTTCCGTTGTATTAAATGCTAATATATTGTTTACGTCTATGTTAATCTTATAGTCAAAGTCTCTAAATAAATGGTGTTTTATCACACCGTCAACTTTACCTTTATTACCGTATCTATCTTTAAGTTCAATATCTTTTAAAATAAATGCGTTTTTCAATATCTTTACTGAGTCTTCAAAATAGAATTCAGATTTTAAGAAATCAATAGAAAGCATTGCATCTTTTGCGTATGCATCACCCCATATTTCAATAGCATCAAAAGGTCCTCCTACATACAATTTTCCACTAACTGTGGCTCTAAGGTCGTTGGCAAATGAACTTAGGTATGGTTTTATAAATCCTAATTGAAGTTTATTTATGTCTATATCAAGAAGCATTTCATTTCTCACAATAGAAACAAACCCATTTACTTCAGAAGTATCTTTTGTTGCATTTTCTACCAATCCATGAAGGTCTATTTGTTCTTTTTCATGATTGTATTTAGCTGTAGCTTCTATCACGTCTCCAAGGGCGTATTCATTTAGACCAAATTGTTTGCAACTTACTTTTGCATTTAGAATCGGTTTTTTTAGTACATTACCAGCTAATACATCTCCACTAACAATTCCAAGTAGTTTAATATCAGGCATGTATAAAACTTCACTCAAATACTTTAAGTCTATACTTTTAACAGATACGTGAATTAAATCGGCTTCTCTTTCTTTGCTAGAAATACCATCTATTCTTAGGTGTTGTTCAGGACCATCGAATCTAACACTATCTACTTTTAATAAATTGTCATTAAAATGTATATTGCCTTCTCTCACATGCCAAAGTGAGTCTGCTAGTATCATAGTACTAGGTAGTAAACGGCAATCTAGATTGATGTTTTGATTTTCTTCTACTTCGTTGAAATTTATGCTTGTTTTAATTTCCCCAGAAATTTCTTTTTCAACACTATTTTCCCACGAGAAATTTAAGTTTACATTATTGTTACCAATATTTGTGTTCACATTAATTTCTGTAGTATCAATCCAGTTTTGAGAAATAGCATCTACATTCAAGTTTATTCTTTCCGTAAAATTGTGAAGGTGAATATTTAAACTATCTACACTAGCATTACCTAAATCTATTCGGTTTGAGTAAACATTTAATTCTATTTTGTCTGTTTGGTCATCGAAGAATGCATTTATATGTGTAGTGTCGTCGATACTCATATTTTGAGCGAAGAAATAACTATATTCGCTCAGAGGCATAATGTCTGCGTGGATGTTGAAGTTGTTTCCGAAATCTTTTTTCTCTGTTTTTAATGCAGGAATATTAGTTAGTTCTTTGCTTATTATATATTTAATATTGTTTACAAGTGTGTTGAAGTTTAGTTGACCTTCCAATTCCATTGTAGCAAAATCGGAATCCAGCATTATACTTTTCCCATCTTCTGTATTTTCGGCAAAAAGAATTATGTTTTCTGGATTCATCTTTATTTTATCATTGTACAAACTAATAGAGTCTAAGGCAAAATAACCTTCTATATCATTTATGTCTTTTAGTTTAAATTGGCTTTGGATATTTGTAGAAAATTTAAAGGTAGGGAATACGTCAATAATCTTCATTGCTGCAAGACATACAGTATCAATCTTTCCGTTTAGATTCATAGTGTATGTGGCATCTTTAGATTTTTCCACATCTACAAGAATTTCTATATTGCCGTTGCTTGGGTCTTTATATCTTAATTCTGCGTTAATATTTTCTTCACTAAATTTGCTGTCTAAGATTATATTGTCAAATTCATATTGTTTATAGTCAAAAGAAGAAATTACACCATGGACATGTCCTGAAAGCGGTGTCTTCGCCAATTTTTGACCATCGAAAATTACATCTAAGTGAATATCGTTGAAGTCTGTAGATTTATTCAATATTTTACTCAAATCCACATCCTCAGTTGCTATATTTCCTTTAAACTTCCAATCTGTTGTTTTGGTATTATAGTTTATTTTAAGGTCTGTGTTTATTTTTCCAGCGTCAGTATTAAGTTTACCATAAGCTACTATTTCAGAAAGGAAACCAACTATATTACCTGTAAATTTGAAGTGACCTAAATTTCTAACCTCTTGTGGAAGTACAAAAGGTTTTTGCGTAATATCAGAAATTAAATCTTCTAAATCATTAACGTTCGTATTTATTTGTTGTATATTGGCAAATATGTAAGTGTCTTCTATACGGTCTATTCCATTGGCCTGAGCACTAAGTTTCACATTCATGTTGTCACTATATTTTGCCTGAAATCCGTGTAGGTTTAGGTTGTTGTTATAGTAACTTATTTTGCCGTTGGCAATAAATGGTTTGTCTAAGTTTTTTAATGTAGGAACTAGATTTTTTAGGTCCTTACCATAAAGTTTAGCGTTTTTTAAACTGAACTTTATTTTAACTTTCTTTCTCAGAGATTCTGTATTCAGAATCTGAGGCAAACTATCATATGTTAATGATAGTTCATCAATTTGTACAACAGAATTAGGTAATTTTACTTCTAGTGGATTAATATACAATTGTTTTTTACCGATACCTAATGTAAAACTAAGGTTGTCGAGTTTTAATCCTTCTTTCTCTCTGGCAGAAAGTTTATGAAGATGTGCATACAGACTATCTTTGGAAGCGTAATCTATACTCACATTAGTATTGATGTCTTGAATTCTGAAGTGATTTGGGTCTATTCCAGGTTTATTTGAATATTCTCTATCTACATTGTCAAATTGGAAATCTCCATTTTTGATTTGTAGTGAACCCATTTCTAGTAGAATGTTTGGAATCTGAATTTTATTTTCAGGTATAGGGAAAACATCTATTAAGAATTGTAGGTTGGTCTCTCCTTTGTTGTTTGTTATTAAATGAATTGTAGGAGAGTCTATGATAATATCCTCTATTACTAGTTTTTTACGAAATAATTTTCTCCATTTCACATCAACGTGAAATTCTTCAATATTAGCCACAAGGTTGCCCTGTGGGTCTTTTATGCTTACATCTTCCAATATAAGCCCCGAGAAAAATGAAAAGTTAATCCCTTCCACAGAGACTTCTCCTTTAGATTGGGTAGAAAGTTCGGTGGTAACTTTATCAATAAGTGTTTTTTGAACATACTTGTTTGTTATAACCAATGGAAGGCTCAAGAATAAACAAAAAACAAATACAGATAAGAAAACTATTATTTTAAGGAAATTTTTAATAATTTTTTTAATAAATTTGCACTCTGTTTAATAACGAACAAAAATACAAAAAAAATAGCACTTATGAAAGAGCAAAACATAAAAAATAATGATGTTGTTATTTTAGGCATAGAATCTTCTTGTGATGATACATCTGTAGCGGTGATACGAGATGGATATTTATTGTCTAATGTAATATCTTCGCAAGCTATTCATAGTGCATATGGTGGTGTTGTGCCAGAGCTTGCATCTCGCGCCCATCAACAAAATATAATTCCTACTATTCATGAAGCAATACGTCGTGCAGGTATCTCAAAAGAAGATATATCTGCTATTGCATATACCCGTGGCCCTGGTCTTATAGGCTCACTTTTGGTAGGAACTTCTTTTGCAAAAGGTTTTTCACTTGCACTTAATGTGCCTATGATAGATGTGAATCACTTACAAGGTCACGTTTTAGCTCATTTCATACAAGAAGAGGGAGAAGAAGCTCATATTCCTGAATTTCCGTTTTTATGTTTATTAGTATCTGGGGGTAATTCTCAAATAATTCTTGTAGAGGCTTATAATAAAATGACTATTTTAGGTCAAACTATTGATGATGCTGCAGGTGAAGCATTTGATAAATGTGCTAAACTTTTAGGTGGACCTTATCCTGGTGGCCCTTTTGTTGATAAATTGGCAAAAGAAGGTAATCCTGAGGCATTTACATTTGCAAAACCAAATATTCCAGGTTATGATTATAGTTTTAGCGGACTAAAAACATCATTTATGTATTTCCTTCGTGATGAATTAAAAAATAATCCTAACTTTGTGGAGGAAAGAAAGGCAGATTTATGTGCTTCTATTCAAAAAACTGTGATAGAAGTCTTGATGAAAAAACTGAAAAAAGCATCAGATGATTATAAAATAAAACGAGTAGCTGTAGCTGGAGGTGTCTCTGCAAATAGTGGTCTTAGAGCTGCATTTGAAGACTATGCTATGCGTTACGGTTGGGATATTTTTGTGCCAAAATTCTCATATACTACCGATAATGCTGCAATGATAGCTATAGCTGCATTATTTAAATATAAAGATGGTATTTTTGATACAATAGACTCAGTACCATTTTCTAAAGTTGTGATATAATACATGGAAAAAATTAAAAACTTATTAAAGAAATATTCATACCTTAAGGGTGTAGTTTATTTCATTGTTATTCTTCTTGCATCTCATTATCTATGGAAGTTTAGTTTCATAGAAGGTAAGGACTTACGTGGTTTGCCTCAAATCTTTTTGTGGAGAAGTTACGATTTGTCTTTTATCTTTAATAATGCAGTAGATTTTCTTTCAACTCAGGTATATTGGCTGATTCATGATGTATTTAATATGGATGTGGTAATACTGAAAAATTCAGTATTCTTGAAAGAAACTTCTTCTATAGTAAAAATTGTTTGGAGCTGTTCAGGTCTTAAACAAATTTTTGTATTCTTCTGTATAATAGCATTTTATCCAGGAAGTGGAAAACATAAATTTTGGTTTATACCATTAGGTATCATCCTTATTTGGATACTAAATGTGATAAGAATTTCTTCAATCATAGGGTTGTTTGAAATGTATCCTGCCCAATTTGACTTTTTCCACGAAATGTCTAAATATGTGTTCTATTTTATCATATTTATGTTTTGGGTATTGTGGGAAGAAAAAATTAGAAAATAATGAATCTAGTATTAGATTTTGGAAATACTAAGATAAAGGCTGCAGTATTCTCGGATAGTAATGAAGTAATTGAACTTTTTACTTGGGATAATTACAGTAACAGTAATATAAATGAAATTAAGTCTAAATACTTGATTGATAATGTATTGTTATGCTCTGTAGTGGAAGTTTCTGAAGAAATAGAAGCTTATCTAAAGAATAATTTCTCATATTATTTAAGATTGACCTCTCAGACGCCATTGCCAATTAAAAATAATTATTCTACACCTAAAACACTTGGACTTGATAGATTGGCTGCTGCAGTAGGAGCAAATATGTTAAAACCAAACTCTCCGCTATTTATAATAGATATGGGTACGGCTATAACATACGATTTTGTAAATAATAATAATGAGTTTGTAGGAGGTAATATTGCACCAGGTGTAAATATGCGACTTCGTGCAATGAATAATTTTACAAATAAGTTGCCATTGCTAGAAGCAAGAAGAGAAGAAAAACTACTTGGAAACGATACCGCATCAGCTATGATGGCGGGTGTGTTAAGAGGGATAGAATTTGAAATTGAGGGTTATATTTCAGAAATAATGAAAAAAAATCCAAATCTTTCAGTTTTTTTAACGGGCGGAGACGTTTTTTTCTTTGAAAAAAGATTAAAAAGTAGCATCTTTGTAGTTTCAAATCTGTTGTTAATGGGTTTGAATGAAATTTTAAGATATAATAGATGTATTTCAGAAGACTAATTTATATAGTTTTAGGTATTTTACTTTCAGTTTCTGCCTCTTTTGCAGCAGGAACTGCATCTCCATTTTCTAGATATGGTTATGGAGAATTTCAGAATCCAGTTTCTGGAGCGCTCCTTTCTATGGGTGGTCTAGGATATGGTATGAGAACTAATAGGGTAATTAATCCTTCCAACCCAGCATCATACACCTCTATAGATAGTTTAACATTTATGATGGATTTAGGTGTTTCTGGTGTTATAGATGGAAGTAAAACAGCTGTAGGTAGAAATACTCAGTTTGCAGGAAATATAGATTATGTAGCATTTCAAATGCCACTTGCAGAGTGGGCCGCAATTAGTTTTGGAGTAAATCCATTAACAGTGGTGGGTTATGAATATAAATTTACTGATACCCAACCTTCATACAATTATGAAGATTCATTAAATGTTTCACAATATTTTTATGGTAAAGGTGGTATCACTCAAGTATATTTAGGTCTATCTTTTGATATTTGTGATAGGGTTGCTGTAGGTGTTAATGGTAGATACCTTTTTGGAAATATTATGCATTATAGAGAGGTAACATTTCCAGATGAACCGCTATTTAATATGACCAAATATCAAAATGCAGTATATGTAAATGCATGGGAGTGTGATTTTGGTATTCAATATCATCAGCCAATAGGCGAGGACGATATGTTGGTTCTAGGTGGTACATACACCATGAAATTAGCTATGAATAATAAAACAGAAATCACTTCTACAACCAATATAAAAGATTTTGATGATAAGTCATACGAATTTGATTATCCACAAACTGTAGGGGCTGGTGTTTCATATCTGTGGAATAATAGATTGTTAATAGGTGCAGATGTTACATGGATGGAATTATCTAAAGCAAAATATTATTCTCAAGAAGATGTATTTACGGATAGATTTGTATATGCATTGGGCGCAGAATATGTACATAATCCACTGTCTAAGAATTATGCAGAACAGATGAGATTTAGATTAGGTGCCAATTATTCAAATTCTTATGTTAAAGTGAACGGATTTGATTATAATAAATGGGCTATATCTTGTGGCATTGGTTTTCCACTTCCAAACACAAAGACCACTCTAAATTTACACTTAGAATATGGTCAGCAAGGTAGTGTGAAAAACATTGGTTTAGTAGAACAATATGGAAAAATAGGCATAGGAGTTTCACTAAATGAACGTTGGTTCGTTAAACGTAGGTTTAAATAATCGGTCTAAGAATCAGAAATTAACTCAAATAAATATAGTATTATGAAAATCAAAACATTATTATTAGCGGTTGCTACAATGGTGGCGTTACCATCTTTTGCGGTAAAAGCAGTAGAGGATGGAAGTTTATTGGGAACAGGTCAAGATAGTGCTCGTTGTATTGATAATTTAGTTTCATACAAATATCAATACGAACAAAAAAACTATGATTCTGCTTATGTACATTGGAAAGTTGTATATGACGAATGTCCTAGAGCAAATGGTCGTACATTATATCAAAATGGTGCATACATAATCGCTTATAAATTAGCAAAAGAGACTGATCCTGCAAAAAAACAAGCATGGTTTGAAGATTTAATGAAATGCTATGACCAACGTATTAAATATTTTGGAAATGATAAATCTTATCCAGAAGCTTATATTATTGGACGTAAAGCTATGGATTATATTCAATATTCTCCAGAAAAAGATCTTCTAGGGGTGGCTCTACCATGGTTAGAAAAATCTGTTAAAGAAGGCAAACTTAAAGCTGAAACTCACGTTATACATAAATATTTTGAATTGTTAGAAGTACGTTATCAATCAGATAAAGCTAAATATGCTGAAAGCTTTATCAATTCTTATCTAGAATTAGGTAATATGGTTGATCAACGTATTGCACAAGGTGATAAAAATAAAGCGGCTTATGTAAATCTTAGAGAGGCTTTAAACGGAATTTTTATTAACTCTAGAGCTGCTGATTGTGCAATACTAGAAGGTGTATTTGCAAACAAAGTAGAAGAAAATAAAGCTAATGCAGCAGAATTAGAAAAAATTATTAATCTCTTCGATAAAGCAAAATGTGATGAGTCTGAAGTTTATTATGCTGCTTCTAGATATGCACACGCATTAAACCCAATGGCAAAAACAGCTTTAGGTTGTGCTCGTCAATACCTTAAAAAAGAAGAATATGCGAAAGCTGTTGAATTCTATAATGAAGCTTTATCTTTAGAACAAGTTGATAGCCTAAAATATACTTATGCAATTGAAAAAGCAGGTGTATTGGTGGCAAGCAAACGCTATGCAGAAGCTATTGCGTCAGCTAGAGAAGCTATAAAATATGATTCTCGTCAGGGTGAACCTTATATGTTATTAGCACAAATCTATGTTGCAGTAGATCCTCACCCTAGTGACGATGTATTAAATAGCACCAAATACTGGGCTGCAGTAGATAAACTTCAACAAGCAAAATCTGTGGAGCCAGGGTTAGCAGAAAAGGCAAATACATTAATCAACTCTTATCGCAAACATTACCCAAATTCTAATGATGTATTTATGCATAATGAGTTAAAAGTTGGAGAAGCATATACAGTAGGTGGTGTTATTGGTGAAAGAGTTATTTGTCGCGAGCAATAATAAATTTTGAATACACAATATAAAAATATAAGTTTGGGAATAACGGTTGCCATGATGGCAATCGTTATCCTTATTTTACAATCTTGCTCTTCTTCTGTGAAAAATAATGCTACATTAGGTGTAGTTAGAGATTCTGCAGCCGTTATGAAGACATATAATGTTACGACATTGGTTTCAGATTCAGGTATTACTCGTTTTAGGGTAAATACTCCAGAATGGTTAGTTTTTGATAAGAAAGCAAAACCTACTTGGGAATTTCCAAACGGAATACATTTGGAGCAATTTGATGAGAATTTAGAAGTACATTCGGAAGTTAGTGCTAAAAAAGCAATTTACTATACCGAGTTGGAGCAATGGATATTGTCAGATTCCGTGTATGCTATAAATGTAGAAGGTGAGAAATTTGAATCTGAAATATTGTATGTACATCAAAAGGAAGATAGAATATTTACAGACAAGTTTGTTAAAATTACACAGGAAGACAAGATTATTACAGGAATAGGGATGGAATCAAACCAGAGGTTAACAAAATATAAGGTCCTAAAACCTCAAGGTATTATCCCTTTAGATGAAGATGAAGAATAACTCTATTAAATAAATAGAGTATTAATATCGTATTTTAATAAAAAATTCTTATCTTCGCAATCTAAAATTTAAAAAAGAAAAAATCATAGCAAAATGGCTACATTAGAAAACATTAGAAAAAGAGGTCTGCTTTTAAGTATTGTAATCGGTGGATCTTTATTAGCATTCATTTTAGGAGGTATTGATTTTCAAACTATGTTTGGCGAGAGCCGTACTACAGTAGCAACTGTAGATGGAAATGAAATTAATATCCAAGAATATGAGGCACGTATAGACGAGATGACTACTTTCTATAAATTGGAAATGGGTCAAAGTAGTTTAGATGAAAACACTACACGTCAAGTACAAAGTGCAGTTTGGAATACTTTCCTTCACGAACAACTTATCGGTTCTCAATGTGAAGAATTAGGTATTGTTGTTTCAGATGATGAAATTACCAAACAATTGACAGGTGATGTTCCTCATCCAATGATGGCTTCATTACGTTTATTTTATAACGCTGAAAAAAATGGTTATGATAAAAATATTCTTTATAGTCTTTTTGAGGCTATAGATCAAGAGCCAAACGGTGATCTTGCTAAATATTGGTCATTTGTTAAACGTAATGTAAGACTTCAAATGTTGGAAGATAAATATAACAATCTTGTATCTTCTTCATTTAACTATAGCAATATTGATGCAACTGCTGCATTTGAAGCAAAAAAAATAGCTAATATTAGCTATGTAAGTCAACCATATTATACATTAGCAGATTCATTATTCTCTGTTTCTGAAAGTGAAATCAAAGCATATTATAAAGACAATGCAAATCTTTATAACAATGCAGAGGAAACACGTAAATTAAATTATATTACTTTCTTAGTAGAACCTTCTGAAAGTGATTTTGAAAATATTAAAACTTGGATTGAAGGTCTTTATAATGAATTCTCAAATTCTAATGATTTTGTTGCGCTTTGCAATCAAAATTCAGATCAACCATACAACGATATCGCTTTAAGCGCTAGCAAAATTGATTCAGATTTCCGTGAATTTGCCTTCTCTGGTAAAGCAGGCGAGGTAACAATGCCTAGATTATATGGCACTACATATAAAATGGCTCGTATTGTAGAAACTGGTATTACTTCTCCAGATTCAATTAAAGTACGTCATATACTAGTGCAAAACCAAGCTAAAGCTGATAGCATCATGGCTGCGTTAAAAGCAGGTGCAGATTTTGTAGAACTTGCTAAAAACAATTCTTTAGCAGGTACATCTCAAAATGGCGGTGAACTAGGTTGGATGTCTGAAGGCGACTTCGACGTAGAATTTAGCAAAGCTTGCTTTAAAGGTAAAGTAAATAAAGTATTCTCATTCCCATTCCAAGGAAAGGTTCAAATTGTAGAGATTACAGAAGCTACAAAACCAGTTCAAAAAGTTAAGTTATGCGTGCTTTCTCGCAAAGTAGAAGCTAGCTCTCAAACTTATGGTCTTATCTATAACAATGCTAGCCAATATATCGCTAACAACTCTAAAGCAGAAGCATTTGTTGATAGTGCAAAAGCAGAACAAGGTTTATTCCTACGTACTATCCAACTAGCTAGTGCTGATAATGCAGTAGCAGATTTAAAAGATTCACGTCAAATAGTTCGTTGGGCATTCCAAAATGAAGCTGGTGAAGTTGCTGACCAAGTATTTGAATGTGGAGATAGATTTGTTGTAGCTATGTTGGCAGAGGTTACTCCTAAAGGAACTAAATCTTTAGAAAGTGTTAAATCAGACGTTAAATTGGCAGTAATGAATGCTAAAAAAGCAGAAAGCATAATTGCCGATATGAAAGCTAATCTTGCAGGTTCAGAAGATATTTCTCTTTTAGGTTCTGTTAAAACAGCAGATAATGCTACTATGAATAGTTCATTTATCCCAGGTATTGGTAGAGAAGCAAAAGTTGCAGGAGCAATTCCTTCTTTAATTTCAGACAATACTAATAAATTTGTTGCTGGCAATAATGGTGTTTATGTTTTAAAACTAAACAATGCACTTGCATCTGGCGACATCGATATTCAATATGAAATAAATAACTTATCTTCTCGTACTCCATATCAAATGATGATTTTTGAAGCACTTAAAAATCAATCAGAAGTAGAAGATAATCGTGTTAATTTCTACTAATCAGAAGCTTATAATAATATAAAGGGGCTGACTGTATACGTCAGCTCCTTTTTTGTCAAAAAATAAATTATGAATACCTTAAACGAAAGTCAGTATAATGCAGTAATGTATAATTCTGGACCATCCTTGATTATAGCAGGAGCAGGTTCAGGAAAAACACGTGTGCTTACATACAAGGTAGCCCAACTGATTCGTGAAGGTTATGCCCCAAATTCTATTCTAGTTCTTACTTTTACTAATAAAGCAGCACGTGAAATGAAGTCGCGTATTATGGGTATGGTGGAACCACACCTAGCTAGATATGTGGCGATGGGTACCTTTCACTCTCAATTTTCTCGTATTTTAAGAGATGAGCACGAATATATTGGTCTCACCCGTGATTTCACTGTTTACGATACTACAGATACAAAAAGTCTAATAAAGAGTATTGTAAAACAGATGGAATTAGATGAAAAACTATACACTACAAATGTGGTTGCAGGTAGAATTTCATCTGCAAAAAATAGATTAATAACACCTGATAAATACGGAGATAAAGAAGGTGTAACGTATGATGTACTTCATAGAATACCAAAAATAAAGAATATTTTCAAAGAATATGTAGATAGGTGTAAGATTGCAAACGCCATAGACTTTGATGATATGCTTTTGTTGATTTATAAACTTTTTGTTGAGCATCCAGAAGTTTTAGAAAAGTATCAAGATAGATTCAAATTTATATTAATAGATGAGTATCAAGATACCAACTTAGCTCAATATAAGATTATTAAACTTCTAGCAGATAAACATCATAAAGTTTGTGTCGTTGGTGATGATTCTCAAAGTATTTATTCTTTTAGAGGTGCAGATATTAGTAATATTCTTCAATTTCAGAATAACTATCCAGAGGCGAAATTATTTAAGTTAGAAAAAAACTATCGTTCTACAGAGAATATTGTTAAGGCTGCAAATTCATTAATCAATAAGAATAATAATCGTATTCCTAAAACTCTATATTCTGATAATGGAAGCGGTCATTTGATAAAGGTTTATAACCCACCTTCTGAGATTGAAGAGGCTGATACTGTAGTAAGGCAGATTACTAGAATAAACAGAGACGAAAATGTTTCATACAATAATTTTGCCGTTTTATATAGGACAAACTCTCAGTCGCGTGTAATAGAGGACAAA
The DNA here is from genome assembly GCA_045633865.1 of Candidatus Enterocola sp. Taxonomy (GTDB): domain Bacteria; phylum Bacteroidota; class Bacteroidia; order Bacteroidales; family Paludibacteraceae; genus Enterocola. The sequence continues at coordinate 68,749 of JAZQZD010000004.1, read as the reverse complement.
TTGAGGAAAGCTAGAATTCCTTACGCCATATATGGATCACTTTCTTTCTATCAACGTAAATCTGTAAAAGATTTGTTGGCATACTTACGTTTGGTAGTAAATCCTAGTGATGATGAATCTTATCTTCGTGCAATAAAAACTCCTAGTAAGGGTATTGGTGATACCACATTGGAGAGATTGCGTAATTCTGCTATAGAAAGAGGAATCTCATTGCTAGATGCAACAGATGATTTAGGAGGAACTGATATTAAAGCAGCTGCAGGTAAACGATTGATAGCTTTTACGCAAGAAATAAGGCGATTGAGGTCGGAAATGTATGAACTTGGTTTGGAGGAATTGTCAAAAAGAATATTAGATTTTAGTGGTTTAGTCCCTTATTATTCTGCAGATACACAAGAGGATGAAGATGCAAAGGAAAATCTTTTAGAATTAGTAAATAATATTGCACAGTATGTGGAAGAAAAAGAGGAAAATGGTGAAACTCCAACTCTTTCTGGATTCCTATCTGATGCTGCATTGCAAACAGATGCTGACGTAGAGGAAGATGTAAATGCAGAAAAGGTTTCTATTATGACTGTGCACGCATCAAAGGGATTGGAATTTGATTATGTATTTATTGTAGGTGCAGAGGAAGAACTTTTCCCATCTCCAAGATGTGTTTCAGATGATGAGATAGAAGAAGAAAGGCGACTTATGTATGTGGCAATAACACGTGCAGCTAAGCGTTGTTTTATCCTTTATACTCAGTCTAGATTTAGATTTGGCAAGACAGTATATCCTATAAAAAGTAGATTTATTTCTGAAATAGACGACCAATATCTAGAAATGGGTAATTCGTTTATAGAAAGAAATAGAACTTTTTCTAAACCTACACATATAAGCAGCTCTACTTATAGTAAACCTGTTACTTCAAATCCTAATCCTAATTTGCATAAATTGGTGAAACCAAGTATAGGTCTTGGAGCAATGGCATCTGACGATGCTACTAGAGTAAAAGTAGGAGATAAGATAGAGCATAGTCACTTCGGAGTAGGAGAGGTGATAGAATTAATTGATGCTCCATCTGGTCGTCAGATGAGGGTAAACTTTAATAGTCAAGGCGTAAAACTTATGATATTAAAGTTTGTGAAATTTAAAATAATAGGTTAGTTTTCTCGTTTTAATAATATTGAAGAAATTATTAGTCATATTATTCATTTTCTCATGTATTCCTGCTCTTTGGGCTAAAGAGAATGTGGTTACAGGTTATGTTCGCACAGAATTGGGTGAACTAATGCCTTATGTGGATGTCTATAGCGGTGATAACAAGGTGTTTACAGTAACAGATTCACTAGGTAAATTTACCTTGAAGACTTCGCAAGATACTATCACGCTATTTTTTAGTCATTTGGGGTATTTAACAGAAAAACTATTTATTAAGTTTTATAATGCTCCACAAAGATTTTCAAATGTAGTCCTTAAAGAAGAAACTTTAGGATTAAGTGATATTTTGGTTCATGGAGAAAAATTTCAATATACTACAGCTCAAATTGTTGATTTAAAAAACTTGTCTGTATTGCCGCAGGCCACAGGTGGTGGAATAGAATCATTAATTAAGACATTTCAAGGTGTAAGTTCCAATAATGAACTTTCATCTCAATATTCTGTTCGTGGAGGTAGTTATGATGAAAATAGTGTATATGTGAATGGTATTGAAGTGTATAGACCTTATTTGGTAAGAAACGGGGAGCAGGAGGGCTTAAGTTTTGTCAATCCAGATATGACAGGAGGAGTAGATTTTTCAGCCGGTGGTTTTGATGCTTTGTATGGTGATAAATTATCTTCTGTGTTAAATATTGAATATAGGAAACCACGTCGTTTTGAGGCGGGGGTATCAGCTAGTTTTACTGGTGCTTCTGCTTATGTTGGTAGTTCTAATGAAAAATATTCACAACTTCATGGATTTAGATATAAAAATGCATCTTTTATCTTAGGAACATTGCAGACTCAGGCAGAGTATAATCCAAATTTCTTTGATTATCAAACCTATATCACCTATAAACCACATGAAAAAGTGGAACTTTCTTTTCTAGGAAATATTTCACAAAACACTTACAATTTTATTCCAGAAACTCGTTCTACTACATTTGGCTCTTTAAATGATATTCAGAATTTCACAATTTATTTTGATGGCCAAGAGAAAGATGTGTTTAGAACTTTCTTTGGTGCGTTATCTGCCAAGTATCAAGTTAACGATAAACTTAATTTAGGTTTAACAGTGTCTTCTTTCTATACAGATGAGAGAGTAAGTTATGATATAGAGGGGGAATATTGGTTAAATAAAGTGTCTTCTATGGATGGGGCCAATTCTCAGCAAACTGGTGTTGGAAACTATTATGAACATGCTAGAAATACGATGTCTAGTGTAGTGGCAAAGGTGTCTCATGATGCAGTTTATTCATTTAATAAAAATAACGACCTACGTTGGGGAATTGAGTATGTATATGAAAAGGTAAATGAAAGTGTTAATGAGTGGGAAATGCGAGATTCCTCTGGTTATTCTATACCATATACTTCAGATGTAAACCTTTATTATAAATTAACTGCTAATAATTCTCTTTCTGAATCAAAAATTAGAGCGTACGTTCAAGATACATATCGTTGGCACTTGAATAAGGGTGGTATGTTGTCATTTACAGGCGGTGTGAGATTGAATTACTGGACCTTTAACAATGAATTAACTGTTAGTCCACGTGCTGTAATTGCATATTTTCCTGATATAAAGCCAGATATAAGATTTAGATTTGCTACAGGTTTATATTATCAGTCTCCAACATATAAGGAAGTAGTGGATACTGTTACAATAGCAGGTAATCATACAAACTACTTAAATAGAGAAATTCGTTCTCAAAGTTCTTTGCAGTTTATTTTTGGTATGGACTATTATTACAGAGTTTGGAATAGACCATTTAAGTTGACTGCTGAGGTTTTTTATAAATATCTAAACAATATTATTCCATATACATTAGACAATGTGAGTATAAATTATATGGGTCAGAACTGTGCTCATGGTTATGCAGCTGGGTTTGATGTGAAACTCTTTGGCGAGGTTGTGCCTGGTGTGGACTCTTGGGTAAGTTTTTCTCTTATTAGAACTATGGAAGATATTGATGGTGATGGACATGGCTTTATTCCAAGGCCAACTGACCAATTATATAATGTATCACTTTTCTTCCAAGATTATATTCCTGGAATTCCACAATATAGAATTCATGTATTGTTTAATTGGGCTCAAGGTTTGCCTACTGGTCCTCCTCATAGCTCAAAATATATAGCATCTAGTGCTAGAATGCCAGACTATAGGAGGGTGGATATCGGTCTTTCTAGAAAATTTGAGAAAGGTAAAGACGCTTGGATGGGTCGAGGTTTCTTTAAACCTTTTAGAGAAATATTGATTGCATTCGAGGTGTTAAACTTGTTTGGATTTAATAATGTGAACTCATATTATTGGGTAACAGACATTTATAATGTTCAATATGCAGTGCCTAATTATTTATCAGGACGTCAATTTAATCTTAAGTTACAATTAAAATTCTAATAAATATGTACAATTTTGTGTTTTGGATAATTATAGCTATTGTTTTAGCTGAATTTGTATTAAATAGAGTTATTTCTTACCTAAATTCTACATGGTTTGGAAAACCAATACCAACAGAATTAGAAGGAATATATGATGAGCAGAAATATGATAAACAACAACGTTATAGCATGGCTCAATATAAATTTTCCACTGTAATGGCTTCTATAAATCTTATAATATCATTGGTGGCTTTGGGCATTGGATTTTATGGTTGGGTAGATGGAGTATTGAGAGAGGTGATAAACAATAGTATTCTTCTTTCTGTATCATTCTTAGTGGTATTAAATATTATTTCTTCTATTATTGATATTCCGTTTTCTTATTATTCTACCTTCAAAATAGAAGAAGAGTTTGGTTTTAATAAATCTACTAAAAAGACTTTCTGGCTGGACCAACTAAAGGAATTGTTTATTTCTATTATTATAAATGTAATTTTATTTGGTGCTATAGTAGCTATTTATGATTTGATTCCAGACTATTTTTGGGTGTTGGCTTGGGCTATAATGATGGCGTTTTCATTATTTATGTCTATGTTTTATTCTCAATTGATAGTGCCTTTATTTAATAAACAAACTCCACTTGAAGAGGGAGAACTTAGAACTGCAATTGAGAACTTTGCAAAAAGTGTCGATTTTAATGTTACAGACATTTATGTGATGGATAGTTCTAAGCGTAGTACAAAGGCAAATGCTTATTTTACAGGTTTTGGACCTAAAAAACGTATTGTGTTATTTGATACATTAATAGAAAAATTGACTACAGAGGAGATTGTGGCAGTATTGGCTCATGAGATTGGGCATAATAAACGTAAGCATATCGTAAAATCTATACTCATTGCTTCTCTTACTTCACTTGTAATGTTTGCTATTTTTGGATATCTTGTATCTAGTCCTGAACTTTCTGTGGCTATGGGTGGAAGTGTACCTTCTTTCCATCTTGGAATGTTTGCATTTATGATGTTGTATAGCCCTATTTCTTTGATTTTAGGTATTGCATCTAGTGTTTTCTCTCGCAAAAATGAATATGAAGCAGATGCTTTTGCAGCAAAACATGGTGTAGGTGATGCTTTGTGTTCTGCTCTAAAGAAGATTTCTTCTGAAGCACTTTCAAATCTTCAACCTCACCCAGCATTTGTATTCTTTAAATATTCACATCCAACTTTGTTGCAACGCATTAGAAAAATCCCGCGAAGAGCGCGAAGTGAAGAATTTAATTCCTAATTATTCCTTTCAGTCATCAACACGTCCTAATTCCTAACTATATGAAAAATTTTACGGTTTGTACTGCAGAGAGTTGTACTGGTGGAAATATCGCCCACCAGATTACACTTGTGGCAGGAAGTTCTGCTTATTATGTAGGTGGAGTGGTGTCTTATGCCAATGAAGTGAAGATAAATACACTTGGTGTGCCTGCAGAACACATACAAAACCATGGTGCTGTGAGTAAACCTGTGGTAGAGTCAATGGCTGCTGGAGTTCGCAAATTAATGGATGCCGACTATTCAATTGCAACTTCTGGCATTGCTGGTCCTGGTGGTGGAAGTGCAGAAAAACCTGTTGGTACAGTATGGATGGCTGTGGCAGATAGAGAAAATGTTTATAGTCAGCTATGCAATTTTAGTGGCAATCGTGCAGAAGTTATTGAGCAAGCCACAGAAGCAGCATTTGAGTTATTCAGAGAGAAATTTGGATTCCCACTCGCTCATACTAAATAACAGATTTTCTATTGTATAAAATTCTTGGTGGTGCGTATTTAGGTGTAAAACCCATTTACCATCGCCATTTATATTTATCCAAAGTGGAGAGTTTTCTGTTATTTTATAACCATTTCTTAGTAGCGCTCTTTCTGTCCAATAATAATACACTCCTTTGTCTCCTTGTATGCAAACCTCTTTTCTAGCAGGGTAATTCATCCTAAAACCACCTGTTGTTTCGTCGAAACGGAAACGCTCAGTTCCAAATGTTTTTTGCAAATCTCCACTTAAAATTAGATCTTCAGGAAGTCCTGTTTTAAGCTTTCCAGAGGTCATCATCCAAATTTTGTCTGCTACTTGTAGGGTTAGTTCAAGTTCGTGAGTAGAAAGAAGAATTGCCTTCTTTGTTTTTTGTGCCAATTCCCTTAGAAGTTGCATTATTTCTATGGTGTTTGGCAAATCTAAGTGCGATGTTGGTTCGTCTAAAAATATGATTGGAGTGTCTTGTGCCAATGCTTTTGCTATCATGGTGCGTTGTTTTTCACCATCGGAAAGCGAATTGTATCTATAATCTTTCTTGTGTGAAAGATGAACAGCATTTATGGCATTGTCTATGATATTTTTATCTTTTTCTGATAGTTTTCCAAACCAATTTGTATATGGGAAACGTCCCATTTCTACAATCTCACTTACTTTAAGTGAACCTGTAGGCATAGTGTCTGTAAGAACCCAAGAGATAAGTTTAGACTTTTCAGAAAGAGAAATTTTGTTTAGTTTCTTGTTTTTGATTTCAATTTTACCGCCTAGGGCATCTTGAAGTCCAACTAATGTGCGTATAAGTGTAGATTTTCCACATCCGTTTGGACCAATAAGGCACACCATTTCACCTGCATAAAGGCTAAGCATAAGATTTTTGGCTATACAAGTGTTGCCGTAGCCAATATCCAACTTTCTAGTATTTAATATTACTTCTGCTTCCATTATGAGTGAAGGTGTTTATTTTTAAATATTACCCAAAGTATAATAGGTGCACCAATAAGTGAACTTACAGAGTTAATTGGTAGGGTGGTGCTTGCCCATGGCATTTGTGATATTATGTCGCATAAGGTAAGCAAACTTGCTCCCACAATAATACAAGCAGGAAGTACAATTCTGTGGTCTGATGTGCGAAAAATTCCTCTTACAATATGTGGGACTGCCATTCCAATAAAAGCAATTGGTCCTGTAAATGCAGTGGCTGTGCCTGCCAAAAGGCAACATAAAATAATTACAATAGTTTTAATGCCGCCAATTGATACGCCTAGTCCCATGGCATAACGTTCGCCCAGAAGTAGTGCGTTGAGTTTTTTAGGTAAGAAAAGTGATATTACAAGGCAAATAATTATAATAGGTGCCATTGCATTTAAAAATTGCCAAGTAACAGAGCCTAAACTTCCCATACTCCACATTACGAATAGTTTTAGTGAGTCGGCATTGCTTGCACTTTGAAGTACGTTTACCACAGAACCTGCAATACTACCAAACATCATACCCACAATAAGTAAAGAAACAGTGTCGTTGACTCTGCTAGAAACTCCGAGTACCAGAAGTAATACAAGGAGTGACCCTATAATTGCTGCGCCTACTTGTGCCCAAGTGCTAGTAATGATTGCTACGGGTAAAAATGAGCCACCCATTAGTAGTAATGCTACTCCTAAACTTGCACCTGAACTAATGCCAAGTACGTATGGTCCTGCAAGTGGGTTTTGGAATAAAGTCTGCATATAAAGTCCAGAAACAGCAAGTGCTGCACCCGTAAGTAGTGCAGTAATGGCTTTAGGAAGTCGGAAATTGTATATTATATGCCATAGTCCTGTGTCTTCTGCTGCTCCAGAGAAAATATCTCTTATCTCAGAAAGTGAAATATGGACACTTCCGAGTATAAGGTCTAACGAGAAGAATGCTAAGCATAAGAAAGACCAGAAGATAAATAATATAATATTTGATGTTCGGTTCACAACTCCTAACTCCTAACTAAATCACGCGTAGCTCGATTTAACTCCTCCCAACTATATTTTTGTTTTTCTGTACGAATATGTGGCAAAAATTCTGGTGTTCTGTCGTTGTCGTAGAAGTCATTAATGGCATCCGCAACAGCTTTCGGATCAACTTCTGTTACATAACCCACTTTGCCGTGAGGTACAATTTCTGCTAGTCCACCCACGTTGGTTACAAGCATAGGTTTTTCTAGTTGATATGCCACCTGTGTTACACCACTTTGAGTAGCAGTCTTGTATGGTTGAGCCACAATTTCAGCCGCAGAAAAATATGTCGCAACTTCATCGGTAGGAATAAATTCTGTAAACCAATGAATTCTGCCTTCTAGGTTTAGTTCTTTTTCTAGTTTTTTATACTTTTCAGAATTGTTGTAAAATTCACCCGCAACAATAAGTTCTATATCGTTTGGTAAATATTTAAACGCCTCCATCAAAATGTCAAGTCCTTTATAATCACGAATAAAACCAAAGAAAAGCACATATTTATGTTTTGGGTCGATACCAAGTTTTTCACAAGCAAGTGATTTTTCACAAGTTTCACCATAGATATTATAAACAGGGTGTGGAGTGCAGATTTTAGGTTTATTGTTCTTATCAAACTTATTCACATCGTCTAAAACAGATTGAGAAAGAGTGATAAAACCATCTACGGAGTTTACAAAGTATTTGCCTAAAGAAATGTCGCCAATACGTCTTTCGTGTGGAATCATATTGTCCACAATTGCATATACCTTAGTATTTTTGTTTTTGCGAATAAGTCTGCTTATTGTGCCCAAACATGGCGCCATAAATGGAAGCCAAAATCTCACAAGCACTAGGTCGTAGTTCTCTTTAGCAATTCTTTTACCAACACTTATCCAATTGAATGGATTAACAGAATTGACTGTGCGTGATATCTTTAAATCTGTTGGTGCAGGGTCTGTACTATATTGAGTAGTGCCAGGGAAAAGAAAAGAAGGGTATTGGAGAGTAAATGTTTCTAGTTTTACATCTTCTCCTTCTTTTATAAATTGGCGTGCCATACATTCGTTGAATGTAGCGAGCCCACCTCTATATGGATATGCTGGACCGATAAATAAAATTTTCATAACCTCAAAGGTAATGATTTTTAATTGAAAATCGTATAAAATATTGTATTTTTGTAGGGAAGTTAGGAGTTAGGAGTGAGAAGTGAGGAGTTAAATACATGTAATTGAGATTTTTATAATATATGAGAAATTTATTTATATACATATTATTGTCACTACTACTTTTTGGTTGCACTAAAACAAGTGAGGAGTTAGGAGTTAGGAATGAGGAGTTTGCTGAGAATTTTCGAGTGAAGAAAGATTCTATATTTACTAAAATTGAAATATTTTCTCCTTGGAATGATAATAAAGTGCTTTATACTTATTATTTGGTGAAAAACGATAGTATACAAACACCAAATGATGGAGTAAAGATAAAAGTGCCAATTCAAAAAATTGCAATAAATTCATGTTCTCATGTGGCTTATATTGATGCGTTGGGAAAGATAGAGACGATAGTAGCAAGTTCAGACCCAGGGTATGTTTATAACGAGAACTTTAGAAAATTATTGACAGATGGAGGAATTATTAATCTGGGTGGGTCGTACGATATGAATTTTGAGCAGATACTCAAAGTAGGTCCAGAAGTTTTAATGGTAACAGGATTTAATGGAGTGGATAAAACTGCGCAAAGAGTGCAGGAAACCAGCATCCCAGTGCTTTATAATTATGAATGGGTGGAAAAAACTGTGCTTGGTAGGGCGGAATGGATTAAGCTTTTTGGAGAATTGTTTGATGCAAGAGAAAAGGCAGATAGCATTTTTAACGACATAAAGACAGAGTACAATCGTTGCGCTGAACTAGCGAGAAATGCAACTAATAAACCTACAGTTTTAAGTGGAACTCCATATAAAGGAACTTGGTATATACCTGGTGGACAAACCTTTATGGCGGAATTTTATAGGAACTCTGGAATGGAATATTTCTACAATGATAATAAAGATAATTTTAGTTTAGCGCTTAGTCTTGAAACTGTGATGGGAAATTTCTTGAGTGCAGATATTTGGGTAGGGGTAGATGTGAAAACTTATGATGCTTTAGCTGCACAAGATGAGAGACTTATGATTTTTAAACCAGTAAAGAATAAAAAAGTTTATCATCATTTGAATAGAGTTACTGAAACTGGTGGCAATGATTTTTGGGAGTCTGCAATGCTTCGACCTGATATTCTTCTTAAAGATTTTATAAAGATAGCACACCCAGAGCTTTTGCCAAACTGGGTACTTTATTATTTAGGAGAGGTGGAGTGAGTTGGGGGTGTTGTGAGTAAATTTTTATAATTGTTGAAAACTTTTTTGATTTTTCTTACTTAAAAATTTGTGTATTAATAAAAAAATTACTTCCTTTGCACTCTCAAAATAGGGAATAACAAAAAACAAATATAGCAATGTCAAAAGTTTGTCAAATTACAGGTAAAAAAGCGGGTATCGGAAACAACGTTTCTCACTCAAAAAGACGTACTAAACGTAAATTCGATGTCAATCTTTTCACCAAGAAATTTTACTGGGTGGAACAAGACTGTTGGGTTAGTTTAAATGTTTCAGCTAATGGTCTTCGTATAATTAACAAAATGGGATTAGATGCAGCTATCCGCCGCGCATCTGAAAAAGGTTATCTATAATCGTTAAATTAGAGGAGATCTAAAAAATGGCTAAAAAAGCAAAAGGAAATAGAGTACAAGTAATTCTTGAGTGTACAGAACACAAAGAAAGCGGAATGCCAGGCACTTCACGCTACATTACTACTAAAAATAGAAAAAATACTACAGAACGTTTAGAGTTGAAAAAATACAACCCTATCCTTAAACGTGTAACTGTTCATAAAGAAATTAAATAATAAAGATATACCATGGCAAAGAAAACAGTCGCAACCTTACAAAAAGGAGAAGGTCGTTCTTTCTCTAAGGTAATTAGAATGGTACGTTCTGCTAAAACTGGAGCATACGTATTCCAAGAAGAAATTGTTCACAATGACAAAGTAAAAGAACTTTTAGCTAAATAATAAAAGTTTTAAACACTATATAATCGGGAGAATCACAAGTTCTCCCGATTTTTTTTGTCTTTTTTTAACAATGTAGATATAGTAAAGGAAAATTTTACTATATTTGTAAGTTAAGTATAATAAACATTGAGCGTTGGCTCTAATAATAAATAAAATTATTCAATGGGATTATTTTCATTTTTTAAAAAGGACAATTCAAAGGAGAAAGAAGAAGTTTTAGATAAAGGTTTAGCTAAAACAAAAGAGAGCGTATTTAGTAAAATATCTCGTGCCATTGCAGGCAAGAGTAAAGTGGATGATGATGTACTAGATAGTTTAGAAGAAATTCTTATAACCTCCGATGTAGGTGTTGAAACCACACTTAGAATTATAGAACGTATAGAAACACGTGTAGCTAGAGACAAGTATGTAGGTACCGACGAGTTACATACAATACTAAGGGAAGAAGTAGTCGCATTACTAGCAGAGAATAACCTAGATGATTTGTCTGATATCGATTATGATTCTTCTGAAAATCCATATGTTATTTTAGTGGTTGGTGTGAATGGTGTTGGTAAAACCACTACAATTGGTAAACTAGCAGCTCAATTTACTCGCGCAGGAAAGAAAGTTTATTTGGGTGCAGCAGATACTTTCCGTGCGGCAGCAGTTGAACAACTTGATATTTGGGGCGAAAGAGTAGGTTGTCCTGTTATAAAACAGAAGATGGGTGCAGACCCTGCTTCAGTAGCGTATGATACGCTAGCTTCTGCAAAAGCCAATAAAGCTGATGTGGTAATTATAGACACAGCAGGTCGTCTTCACAATAAAGTAGGCCTTATGAACGAATTAACAAAGATTCGTAACGTAATGCAAAAATTAGTTCCAGATGCTCCACACGAGGTATTGTTGGTGTTAGATGGCTCTACAGGTCAAAATGCATTTGAACAAGCAAAACAATTCACAAAGGCTACCCAGATTACAGCACTTGCAGTTACTAAATTGGACGGTACCGCAAAAGGTGGAGTTGTTATAGGTATTTCTGACCAATTTAAAATACCAGTTAAGTATATTGGTTTAGGTGAAAAAATAGATGATTTACAACTATTTGATAAAAAAGCTTACGTTAACACGCTATTAGGTCAACTAAAATGAAAAAACCTTCAGTACATTTTATAAGTTTAGGTTGTTCTAAAAATCTAGTGGATTCAGAAAAACTTATGAAGCAATTTTCTGCTTCTGGATTTAAAGTTTTTTTTGATACCAAGGCAGATGTAGCACCTATAGTTGTAATAAATACTTGTGGTTTTATAGGTGATGCAAAACAAGAAAGTATAGACATGATACTTTCTTACTGCGATTTAAAAGACCAAGGTAAAATAAAAGAAATCTATGTAATGGGTTGCTTGTCTGAGAGATACAGAAAAGAACTTCAAGAAGAAATACCAGAAGTAGATGGATATTATGGAAAATTTGACCACAATCTGCTATTAGAAAAACTTAATAAAAAGTATAATTCATTATTGTGCAATGAGAGGGTGTTAACAACACCAAATCATTATGCTTATCTTAAAATTGCAGAAGGTTGTAATAGAGCTTGTTCGTATTGTGCAATACCTATTATTACAGGACCATACAAGAGTAGAACTATTGAGGATATAGAAGATGAGGTGAAATACCTTGTTAAAAATGGAGTGAAAGAGTTTCAAGTAATAGCACAAGACTTGAGTTTCTATGGTTTGGATAATTATAAAAGGTTGGCATTGCCAGATCTTATAAAAAGACTTTCTGATATTAAAGGAGTAGAATGGCTTCGCCTGCATTATGCATATCCTACACAGTTTCCGTATGAGATATTGGATGTTATCAAGGAAAGAGAGAATGTATGTAATTATCTAGATTTGGCTCTGCAACATAGTTCAGACCATATGTTGAAACTGATGCGTAGAGGTATAACATACGATCAAACTGTGCAACTTTTATCTGAAATACGCAGCGCTGTTCCTGATATTTGTCTAAGAACAACTCTTATGGTGGGACATCCAGATGAGACAGAAGAAGATTTTCAACACCTAATAAACTTTGTGCGTGAACAGAAGTTTGAACGAATGGGAGCATTTATGTATTCAAATGAAGAAGGAACTTATGCTGATAAACATTATGAAGATAATGTGCCAGAGGAAGTAAAGAGAGAAAGATTGGATACGTTGATGTCTATTCAACAAGGAATTTCTTGGGATTGCAATCAAAAATTGATTGGTAAAAAAGAAAAAATCATTATAGATAGGTTGGAAGGTGATTATTATGTGGGTAGGACACAATATGATTCTCCAGATGTGGATACAGAATGTTTAGTGAAACGAGATGAGGGAGAACTTGTAGTAGGAAATTTCTATAATGCAGAAATCATTAAGGCAGAGGAATTTGATTTCTATGCCAAGATTCTCAAATAAGATATACCTAAAATCATATATCAAATACTGTGAACAACAAGGAATTACTTTCAGAATTATCCAAAAGATTAGGAAAAAGCCAAAAGGAAGTATCTAAAATGTTGGATTTTACTTCTCGGGCAATAGTTTCTACCTTAAAAAAAGGCGAGACTATCTCTATTCAGGGTTTTGGGAGTTTAGAACCTCGTGAAAAGTTAGAAAGAGAGATTGTAAACCCTTCAACCAAACAGGTAATAAAAGTGCCTGCAAAAATATCTGTTGTATTTAAGGCAGGAACAACGTTAAAAGAAAAAATAAAAAACCTAACTCATCGTGGAGAATAAAAAAATCACATTGCAAGAACTGGCAGATGTTATTTCTGCGCAGTCTGGTTCCACTAAAAAATTTACAGACAATTTCCTTCGTGAATTGGTAGTGGTAATTCAAGAGTACTTGGAAAAGGACGGGATGGTAAAAGTTAAGGGCTTGGGTACATTTAAACTTTTATGGATAGAAGCGCGTAAAAGTATAAATGTGGCTACAAAAGAAACCATTGTCCTTCCTGCACATTATAAGTTGTCTTTTACTCCAGAGGAAAATGTAAAACAAGAGATAAATGCTCATGTTTCTAGTTTTGGTGGAGCAGAAGTGTTGGAAACTTCTTTAAATGTGGCAGAGTCGATAGAAGAGGAGAGAGATAATATAGAAGTTTCTGAGATTATCATATCAGAAGAAGTGAAAGAAGAAAATATTCCTAGTGATGAGGAAACCTCTACACATGAAATAAGTTCTGTTCAAGAAGTAATCTCTCCACAGGCAGAAACCCCTACTCAAGTAGAATCCACTGCAGCTAGCGAGGTGGTTGACACGCAGAAGGAAAATAAATCTAATAAAACTCTTATTTCTATTATTATAATTTTAATAATAGTAATATTGGGTCTATGTGTGTATATATTCTATCCTCAAATAGAAAAAGGCTTAATGAGTATTATAAAACCTACAATTCAGGAAAGTAATTTTGAAGTGGTTGCTACTCCTGATTCTATTAATTTACCAACAGAAGCTCCTATTCAAGATTCAGTTAAGTTGGAAATTGAAGAAGAAATCAAAGAACCGGTTAAAGAAGAAATCAAGGAAGAACCAATCATTACTGTAGATAATTATACTTCAGATGTTGCTAAGAATGCTCCAACTCGTGAGGTGGTTACAGTAATAGATGGTAGTCGTTTAACTATGGTGGCCTATAGAGCTTATGGTCATAAGGCATTTTGGGTATATGTTTATGATGCTAATAGAGATAAACTAAAAAGTCCTTCTGCAGTTGAAAAAGGTATGGAACTACGTATTCCAGTCCTTCCTAAATCTCTAGTTAATTCAAAAGATAAAAGATGTCTTGATAAAGCATACGAGTTAGCAAGGATATACGATAAATAAAATTTGTGAAGTTTATATGGAAAAAAGAGAAGAGGTTGACTGCGGTCAACCTCTTCTCTTTTATGTGTGTGGTATTATCTCTTCAATGTAAAGTGACCACTTAGTGTCTCTTCTGTTTCAGGAACTGAGATTACATACCAGTAATCATCTTGAACCATGTCTTTTGTTTCGTATTTTCCGTCCCAACCTTGGAATTCAGAACCTTTGCATTGGTAAAGAAGTTTAGAATGGCGGTCGTATATTCTAATATATGCATTTGGTGCAGTCTCTATTCCATGTACCAACCATAAGTCATTTAAGTTGTCGTTGTTTGGAGAGAAGAACTTCATAGGTTCCAATTTTGGAATGCTTACGGTGAATTCGTTAGAGTAAACACATTTATTTTTGTCTGTTATAGTCAATGTGTATGTGTCTTCTACTAAGTCTTCGTATGTATATTCTTTTGTAGTAGCTGTGCTTGTAGTGCCATTGCTTAATGATAATTCATATGGAGCACTACCATTTGTGATATCTACAGTAACATTTGCTACTTTTACCTCTACATTAAATTCTGGTAAAGGATTTACCTTCACATGATATGTCTCTGTTATTTTTGTAATTTTATCGGCTCCTATAATTCTACAAATATATGAGGTGTTTTGTTTTAGTTCTTTTATTTCTAAAGTTTCAATCTCAGATAACACTTTTGTATCGTTGGTAGTATCGTACCATTTATACTCAGAAGCGTCTTTTGTAGTAGCGGTGACACTAAAATCATCGTTGTAACAGATATATACATCCTTTTCTGTATCATTATGCACCTCAATTACGCGAGTTTCTGTGTAAACATAACCATTAGGAAGGGTAGTGATACAGAAGTATGTTATAGATTCATTAGCTTTAAATGTAAGTTTGCCAGGATTATCAGCGTCTCCAGGTACTGGGGTATTTACTCCATCTACTACCTTGTACCATTCAAATATTGCACCAGTAGTATTCCAATAATCACTCTGAATTGTAACAGAACTACCAATTGTAAGTTCTTCTTTTTCTTTATTTTCTCCTACACAATCATTCTTTGTGGTAACATTAAATGTTTCTGTGTAGATAAATGTTTCGCCTTTATCATTTACCTTTGTAATGGTACAAGTGTAAGTGTCAGGTGTATTTGGAGTACCTTCTGCTGCAGGAGTGTCTTTAGTTTTTACTTTTGCAGTTGTACTTTTAAGAGTAGCATCATGCGACCACACAATAGCATCTTTGGTAGCATCTGCAGTAGTAGTACAGGTAAGTGTAACTTCTTGTTTAGGACAATCACTTAAATCGTGTGTTTCTGTTTCTTCTGAGGTACAATTTATTGTTAAAATAGAAAATGTTTCTATGTAAGTAACGGTATTAGCACCTTCTATTTTTACAATTGTACATTTAAAATCTTTTTTGTCACCAATATTTGGCCCAGCATTCACTTTGGCAGACTGACCACTAGATGAATTATGTTCCCATTTAACAGATTGTGCACCTGTTATAGATGTGGTACATGTAAGTTCTACTTCTACTCCTGGACATGCCTCTTGTACTGGGTGTGGTATTGGTTTTTCAATTCCGCAGTCTTTTGTTTTGATAGTAATGTCTGCTGTAGTATAACATTTACCATTGTCTACTCGTAGAGAACATTTCTTTATGCCATTTACATTTGATGCAGATGTAATTGTTGTGTTAATTAGATTTCCTGTTGCATCTCCAGACCATGTGTATTTAGGACTGCTACCAACCTTTAATACTGTTGGTTTAATTTCAACAGAAGTATTAGGACATGGGTCGGCTATTGTAGGCATTGTAATAGTAGGCTTTGAATCTATTTTTAGTTCAAAGAATTCGTTGTCTTTAGTTCCTGTGGTGGTAATTACTGTACCGAAATAAATGTCATCTAATGCGAAGTCGTTACCTGCTGATAAGGTATTATGGTTACGAATATGTATGTGGCAGTAGTCTAGATCTCTATCAGGTGTAAAGGTAGTTGATTGAGGTTCCCACGTCCCTGGTGTACTCGGAGCCTTGAATGCCATTAATAAATCACCATCACCATAATTTCCATCATATTCAATTCTAAATTCTAGGTTTGAAATTGAATTAGCCCCATTTGATGCAGTGTTTACGTCAACATTTGCAACCATACAACTAAATTGGTATTCAACACCTGCTTTTAGTGAAATGTCGCGAGCTTCCCAAATTCTTACACCAGAACTAGCAGAACCGTCGCAAACAAGAAAATACTCTCCTTTATCTGATGCTGAAGTTATGTCTGAAAAGAATGTTTTTTTTGCATCTTTTGCATTTTTTACTATGGTTGTAAAACCTGGATTAGTATAATCATTAACAGTACAAGTTAGATTTAGTAATTGGTATCTAACATGATTGCCTTGACTATTGTCAACGGTGTTATAATTTACAGTGTTACTACAGCTTTTTGCAAAGCTTCCTTCTGTAATTAAATTACCAGTATCTTCTGTTGTTCCACTCTTTTCAACTTCACACTTGTATTCGCCGGCAAGAGTTGGAGTATATTTACTTGAACCGTCACTTACTTTTTTCCATGAGCCGTCAGCTTGTTTGTGATACCATGTATATTTATCACCATTAGTATTGGTTGTTTGAAATGTTGGTTTTGCGTCAGTTTCGCAGATGGTCTGAGCAGGATGATTTACATCTGCTGCATTTAGTAGATTTAACGAAAGTATTAAACCAAGTAATAAGAATGTATATTTTTTCATAGTAATGAGATTTTTTGCATTTTTTTACAATTTACAAAGGTAACTAATTCTACAATAATGCACAAAAAAAACGGCATCGAAATGCCGTTTTAAACGTTTTATATCACTATAAATTAACAAATTTACTTTTTATATAATTGAAAATCTATTTTTTGTTTAGTGTCATGTTGGGTTAGGGTATAAATGGTATAATTTCCATTGCCTTCCACCATGGTTATCTTAGTTAAAACGTATGACTGTGGGTCATAAACTAAAACTATTTTAGAATATCCTTTTTCTCCTTTTTTAAGGTCTTTTGTAAGTGTAAATTCATGGCCACCATTGTTTGCGTAGCTTAGTGTAGCTCCGTTTTCATTTGCAACTCCTTGCACATCACCTGCCATACACATCACAAGAGTGTTTTTAAGAGTTAGCATTGGGCTACCTGCTTTAATATTGTGATTGCGAACCTTGCCTCTAGTTTGCATTACAAAAGAGTTTGGAGTGATTTGTAGGTAATCACCTTCTGGTTGGCTATAGTACATACCAAAGTTTTGTGGTTGGTAAAGTAATACCCCTTTTGAAATAACAGGATTTGCCATGCCTTTAAGGAACTTTTGTTGCTCAAATTGGCAACTAACTTGTTCTGGGGCGTTAGCTTTTAAATCCGCTATAACTTTATCGTTTGCTAGGGTAGCACTAGTTGAAAGAACACATAGGGCAACCCATAAAATAATTTTCTTTATCATAATATTAGGTATAAAGTGCACCGTTGATAGAAATAACTTCACCGTTGATGTATGCAGCATTTTCAGAAGCAAGGAAACCTACAAGTTCTGCTACTTCTCTAGCTTCGCCAAAACGTCCTGCTGGGATTTGTGCTGTAAGACCAGCTTCGTCTAGACCGTCAACCATGTCTGTTTTAATAAATCCAGGAGCAACTGCATTTACAGTTACTTTCTTTTTAGCAACTTCTTGTGCAAGAGCTTTGGTTGCAGCAATTAAGCCACCTTTAGCTGCAGAATAGTTGGTTTGTCCTGGAAGACCTTTAATACCAGAAAGTGACGCCATATTGATGATGCGACCATTTTTCTTTCTTAGCATTTTGGTAAGTAGAGGACGTGTTACATTGTAGAATGAACTTAGGTTTGTATTTAATACTCCAAACCAATCTTCTGGTTCAACGAAAACCATTAAGTTGTCTCTGCGAATACCTGCATTGTTTACTAAAACTTCGATGTATTCGTTAGGGTGTTCTTCTTGCCATTTTGCTAATACTTCTGCACATTCTTCTGTGTTTGAAACGTCGAATTTAAGTAGTTCGCCGTCGCCACCAAGTTCACGAATAGCAGCTAATGTGTTGTTTGCTTGTTCTTCGTTAGAAGCATAGTTAATTACTACTTTATATCCCATTTCTGCTAGTTTTATACTAACAGCTTTTCCGATTCCGCGGCTTCCGCCAGTTACTAATGCGTATTTCATATTTTTAGTATTTATGTGTGTTTTAATTAATTTTTAACGCCTCACTAATTTTCTCCATTCCGATGATTTCTGCGCAGGTCATGCAAGACGTCATAGAGACACCTAAAATGCCATGAAGGTTTAAGTTTTCACCTGTAAGAAGCAGATTTTTCACTGGAGTTCTTGCAGAAAGTATTGTCATCATGGTGTTTGTATAGTCTTTCTTAATGCCGTATGCAGTACCATTGATGGTATTGGTATATGTCATATAAGAAATAGGTGTGCTGGTGTAGAATGTGTCAACAGAGTCTTCCAAACCATTTATTATGCTAGAAGCTAGTTCTATACACTCATGAGTTTTGTTGTTTTTCATAGCCACGTAGTCTTCACCACGTTTGCCGATAGGCTTGTTTGCCCATTCTTCTACTTCTTCCCAAAGCATTGGGGTGAGCAAATCTATTTGGTCTGCAAAACCATTGTTGTTTGAGTTGTTGTAATAACTTACTAATACTCTGTCTGTTTTGCCAGGAGTATAGTTCCATTGGTCTGCATTTTTATAGATGTACTGATTTCTATTTAGGTGTGCAACAGCATTTGGTTTCAGAATAATATTAGCTGTGAACATGCCGAATGAGTTCTGCATATTGTCCATTCTTCTTCTAAAAACCTTTCTAATAACTTCGCTGTTTTTTACTAATTCAATAGTGCGGGTAGGGTGAGCATTTGATATTACCCAGTCTGCTTCTATTATCTCCTCGCCATTAATTACTACTTTTGTGATAGCACCGTTTTCTTCTATTAGTTCGGTTACTTCAGCCTTAGTCCTTACTACACCTCCATTTTTAATGATAGAGTCTGCTAGTGAGTTCGCCACAGCCGAACCACCTCCGCTATCAATACGCCAAGCACTTTGTATAAATGAGTTGTTTATTTGTGCAAAGGTGTAAAGTGGTATATTTTCGTGAAGGTCCATTTTTAGTGAACAACCTGTTAAAACTTGTCTTAGAATAGGATCTGATATAGTCTCTTCTAAAAAGTTTTTAGCAGATTGGCTAAATAATGAAGTGGTGTAGAATTCTGTTGCATTTTTAGGTTTAAAACTATCAAATATATGAATGCCCACTTGTTTTAGGAACTCTGTATAGCGTTTAAGTTCCTCTTTTTGGTGTGGAAATTCGTCAGCAAGACATTTTATAAATTCGTCGTGTCCTTGGGCAAAAAAGTAAGACTTGTCGTTTATTCTCACTTCGTCGAAAAGTGGGTCCATTTTCTTCCAAGGTAGGGCCATAAGACCCATATAGGAGAAAAGTCTATGAAGTGGTTGACCTTCGTCTAAACCTCCAACATAGTGGAAACCTGTGTCGAACAATTGTCCTTTACGTTTAAAAGACTGAAGACAACCGCCTATAACGGCTCCACGTTCTAGCACGCATACATTCATACCATTTTTTGATAAAATGTATCCGCATTGTAGGCCGCCTAGACCACTCCCTATAATTACAACATCAAATTTCATCCTGTTCTGGTTTGAAAGTTTTATTATGTTTCATAATTATTTTTTGGAAAACACTACTTTTCTTCAGTAAGTTGAAAATAAATGGTTGCAAACAATAAGAAAGAAGTAGTGTGGCACTCATACCTATTAGAGTTGTTAGACCAATAGATGCGATTGCAGGGTGAGTGGCAAACATCAGTGATGATATGCTCACTATAAGTACCACGGCAGATAGGAAAATGGCTGTCTTATGTTGCATTAGCAAACGACCTTTTTCACGTGTTCCGCCTAGAAGTCCGTCCATGATAAAGATGCTATAGTCCACACCAACACCAAAAATAAATGATGAAACTATAATATTTATAAGGTTGAACTGAATACCAAATATTGCCATAATGCCTTGAACTATATACCAACTTAGTCCCATAGGAATGAATGATATAATAGAAAGTACTATGCTTTTTAGTGAAATTAAAAGTACCAATAGCACAAATGCAGACGAAATACCAAGAATGATATTAAAGTTGTCGTTTAGTGTTTTAACCATGTCTTGAGTGTAGTAGAAAGGTTCTATCACTACAGCTTTTTCGTAGGTCAAAATACTATCGCAAGTTTTGTAAATATTGTCTGGACTTATTTGTACTGGGGTGAATACCAAGTAGTTGCCATCAGTGTTTTCAACCCAATTAGATTTCAATCCTTCTGGAATAAAGTCTGCTTCAAGTATGCTTGTTGGCTCAATATCAGATTCGATAAGAGTGAAGAATGGTTCGAAAAGTTCTTCTGTGAAACCATATTTTTCTCCGCTTTTAGTGATATTTCTTTTTACCTCTTTTATTTTGGCAGGAGTCCAATAGTTTTTCCACAATTGAACTTTTTCGTTCATTTCAGCTGTGCTACTCAGGATAAGAGATGAGTTGCCACAGTTTTTCACAATGCCTTGTTCTTTTAGTAGAGATAAGTGCTCGCTAAACTCTTTGTTGTAAACAAGAGCAGAGTCTAGGTTGTTTGCACTTACTGCAAAATAAAGTGAAGCATTGCCATGGTTTGTTTTCTCATTTAGTAGCTGAGTGGAACGTACCACGTTAGGGTCGTTGTAACCAATATTTTTCAGATTGGTATCAAATTCAACATTTCTAGATGTAAAGAAGCAAATAATAGAAATCGCGATAAGTGAAAATACCAACCATTTTTTGTCTTCAAATGGATAGGTGTTTATCTTTTCTAGTATTTTGAATGCTTTTTCTGAGTGTTTATTATTCTCTGTACTAAAGAATTGTGGTAGGAATATTAAACAGAAAAATGTTGTACCTATAAGTGCAAATGTAGCAAAAAGACCAAAGTCTTTAAGCAGGTCTGAGTCTGTAAACAGAAGTCCCATAAATGCACCAATAGTGGTGATACTACCTAAAATAACAGGTTTGGTTTGTTCTCTAAGTACTTTTTCTGGGTCGTTTACATATTTGTAATGTGTAAGTACGTGTAGGCAATAACTCAATGCAACACCTAGTACTATTGCACCTATACCCATGGCCATAAGAGAAATGATTCCCTGCATAAAGTATAAGCAGAAAAGAGCAAATAGCATACCATAACCTACTGGTAAAAGTAGGAAAAGTAGGGTAGATTTATTTTTGAAACAAAGCCAAATAAGACCGCATGCAAGCAGTAGTGATATACCCATAGTAAGAAGCAGGTCTTCTTTTATTTGGCGTGAGTTGAATACACTCTGAATTGGTGCTCCGTGGAATAAAACTTCTACGTCTGAGAAATTTTCTGAAAGTACTTCTCTTTCTTTTTCTATTTGCTCTACAAGATAAGTGCCTGTTTTAGAGTCGAATCCTGTAAAGTTTGGAGAAAGGAAGGTAATCACCATAGTGGAATCTGGTGTGAAAAAGTGTCCATCTATGATTTTATAATTGCTTCCTAGTGCTTTGCTAAATTCTGACGCTTTATTTTTAAGTATATAGCGTAGTCGGGCAGGGTCTTGCTGGATAAGCTCGTATGTATAGTTTCCAGCTGCAGATTCTAGGTCTGCATAGTTTTCTGCCATTTGTTCTTCTAGATTCGCTGCGGTGAAAACACTATCAAATGCTTTATAGTCGTTTTCGTCTAAGAAAAGTGGCAGGTTTGCGTATAAATATTCTACACCGCTAAATAGCAGCTCCTCGTCTAGTCGATATAAAATATTATCAATCAATGAGTCTTTGTCGTGAGCCAGTAGTGAGTCTGTAAAGGCATCACAAGCTGCGATAAGGCTATCTGTATTTACTTTCCCGTCTTTATTTGAGAAAGTAATGAAAACCTTATCTTTTACTTTTAAGTTGGTGAATACTAGTTGTTGGCTAGTGCCAATATTGCCAGATGGCAATAGTTTAGATATATCTTCTTCGTATTTAATTTGTAGTCCGAAGAAAGCAAAAACCAAAGTACTCAATATCATGGTTAGATACAGGAGTATTGGTTTTTTCTTGAAGAATCTATAAATAGCTATAGTTATTTTAGACATTGCATTTCAGCTTTTAATTCCATGAAGGTTGTTTCATCTTTATATAACTTAGCTTCTACTTTATAATTATTTTCATCTATTGCTGTGGTAGAAACACTAAGTTCTAGAAGAGGACTCTCTGTAGGAGTAACAAGTGCGGTAAGTCTGCATTGTTTCAAATTGTTAAGTAAAAGATTTTTACCTACAACTTTCTCTGTACATAATTTTATCATGTATATGTTGCATACTCCCGGAGAAATAGGTTTTTCTGGAAAGTGACCTTTGTAAACTTCACAATCTGGATTTAATTCTAAAGAGAATAAACCTTTTCCTTCTGAAATTTCTGATTTTAATATGTTGAAATAATTATTGATTCCCATTTTTATAAATTGTTTTCTTTGCGCCATTCTCTAATAAACTCTGGAACTGTAATCTCAAATTCTCCTTGTTTAGTGACGAAAAGTTGTGTTGTGGATGCTGTTAGAATAGTGGCACCGTCACTTTCTCTTGTAATTTTATAGTCAAACATCAATTTGGCAGAGTTAGAAGGCACGTATGTGGTTTCTACTATTAAAACATCTCCCATTGATGCAGTTTTTTTGTATTTAATGTGTAGATCTACGATAGGGGCAAAATATCCACTATTAAAAATTTTCAAATATGATAGACCAAACTCTTCGCCAAAGGCTTCGCGTCCATCTTCTAGAAATTTTACATAGTTTCCATGCCACACCATGTGAATAGCATCTACTTCATAAAAAGAGATTTTCTTTTTTATGGTGTTTGTCAATTTTGGGGTGTCCATAAAAATTATTCTTGTATAAATATTTTCATTTGGCAAGACACAATAACGTTGTCGCCAACAGAAGTTTCTGCAGATACCAAAGTGATACCTATAGCTTCACCTAAGACTTTAAGGTTTGTAACTAGAGTTTCACCAGCTTTAGGTAAAGTGCTGATTTTGCAT
This sequence comes from Candidatus Enterocola sp., assembly GCA_045633865.1. Taxonomy (GTDB): domain Bacteria; phylum Bacteroidota; class Bacteroidia; order Bacteroidales; family Paludibacteraceae; genus Enterocola. Next base: position 45,348 of record JAZQZD010000004.1, on the reverse strand, counting down.
TTTTTGATTTCGCCTATAAAACCAAGTTTTGGAGGAAGTCCTGCTTTAAAGGTTTTATAACCAGCAAAAGCTGCAGCTGATTGAGCAATATGCTCTATCAGCCCTGGCTCTTGCATGTAGCTATCTCTGCAAAAAATATTGTCGCTAGAAATTGTTAAACCAGTTTTTCCACTCATGTCATCTGCTTCGTACAAGGTATCTACCATAACGATTGGAGCACGTTGTGGAATTAGTTCAAATATTTCTTCGCCTTTAAACAGAGGTTGTTTTTCCATTATTTTTCGATATTATCCCAAATGTAATCGTAAAGAAGACCAAAGGTTTTTAGTTGAGCGATTTCAGTACCTTTGATTTTTACTTTAAATTCGCTTTCGATAAGAGCTACCATATCTACTAAGCTAAGAGAGTCTAACTCTAATGTAGATTTAATGTCTGCATCAGGAGTGATTACGTCTGCTTCAACTTCAAATTCTTCAATTAGAACTTCGTTGATTCTTTCTATTAATTCTGCTTTTTCCATAATTATTAAATATTAAATGTTAAAAGTATATTATTAATTGTTTGTTTTTTTATATGTATATAGTTTTGGAACTTCTAACTCCTAACTCATTACAGGTTTCTTACGATTAGGGTTGAGTTTGTACCACCAAATCCGAATGAGTTTGATAAGAATGTGTCAAATTTCTTTTCGATGCGTTTAGCAGGAATGTTTAATTTTGCTGAATCTTCATCTGGGTTTTCGAAGTTGATGTTTGGAGCGATAAAGCCATTTTTCATCATAAGCATAGAGTAGATAACTTCAGAAGCACCAGCCATCCACATTTCGTGACCTGTCATAGCTTTTGTAGAAGTTACTTCTGGGCAAGAATCGCCAAATACATTGTAAATAGCTTTTGCTTCGTTGCGGTCACCTACAGGGGTAGATGTTGCGTGAGCGTTGATATAACCGATTTCGTTGATATTGATACCAGCTTGTTTGATAGCCATTTGAAGAGAACGGCTAGGACCATCTACGTTTGGCACAGAGATGTGGTCACCATTTGAAGAGAAACCGTAGCTTAAGATTTCTGCTAGGATAGGAGCACCACGTTTTACTGCAGATTCATAGCTTTCGATGATAACTGTAGCAGCTCCACCACCAGGTACTAGACCATCGCGGTCGCGGTCGAATGGACGAGAAGCTTTTGTTGGGTCGCTTTCACGAGTAGAGAATGCGCTAATACCGTCGAAGCTACCTACAGCATATGGGTTTACTTCTTGAGCACCACCACAAACTACCATTTCTTGAAGACCATTGCGGATAAGCATTGCACCTAAACCAATAGCGTGTGAACCAGATGCACAAGCACCAGAAACTGTTAGGTTCATACCTTTTAGTCTAAAGATACAAGAAAGGCTCATAGTAACAGTAGAGTTCATTGATTGGAAGATTGCTCCAGAACCTACTAAGGTAGTGTCTTTTTTATCAAGCATAGTTTGAATGCTTTTGTAAACTGGTTCTGCACTACTGTCATTACCATACATTAAACCTACTTCGTGAGAGTCAAGATAGTCTTGATCAACACCAGCATTTTTCAATGCTTCTGCTGTGGCTACGTATGCATATTTTGCTTGTTCTGGCATGTAAACACGTTGGCTTCTGCTAAGGATACCTTTTAGTTCAGGTACTTCAAGTTTAGCGGTAAGCGCAGAACGGAATCCCATGTCTTTACGAACTTGGTCAAAAACAATACCAGAAACGCCATTGTAAAGCGAATCTCTAACTGCATCTAGGCCATTGCCAAGGCATGAGTAAATACCCATACCAGTAATTACAACTCTTTTCATAATTTTGTATTTATAAAGTCTTTAATTTCAGAATAGTTTGCTTTCATATTGTTCCATGTAGCATTACCTTTCATAAATAATGCACTGAAGTTTTTAAATATCCTTTTTGCCCAACGGGTGTAATACCATGCCAATAGGGTATAAAGTGGAGCAAGTAGAATAAAACAAATTGCTGCCCACCATGTGCTATAAATACCTGTACAGATAAATGTACTGATATAGAAAATAGGTATTAAGAATAGCGCATTTATGGCAAACATAAATGTGCCTTCCCACATTGGGTCTTCTTTGCGGAATGTAAATGAACGGCCTATCAACCACAAGAAAAGGTTTGGCCATAGTGAGTTTATCCACATTGGGAACAAAATAACCATGCCAAGTGTAGCAAGGATATTTTTAATCCAAGAAGGTTGTTTTTCTAGTGCTTCTACTTTGATGTGTTTTTCTTCTGCTTCTGCTTTTAGGGCGGTGGCAGTAGCATAAAGTTTAGCAATCTCTTCTGGATTTTCTTCTTTTTTCTTATCAAGGTCTGCAACTAGTGCTTTATCTACTAAAAGTTGTTCTGGAAGTTCGCCACAAGGCATTCCTTTTTTAGCAGCATATTCGTTGCGGAAGTTTTCACGAATAAAGTCTATCGCTTCGTAATTGTCTAAGTCCGTGATGTTTAGCATTAGGTCTTCGATTTGCTTGCGAACTAATGCATTAATCTGACGTTGAACAGTACGAGGTTTAGTTTTGTATAATTCGTAATATGGTTTTAACGAAATAGGAGTGCCAAATTTTACCATAAAATCATTTTGGATACCAAAATAATTGCTGTAGTGGTTGCAAGATGGCAAGATGAAAATTTCAGTTTCAAAATTGCTTTTTTCTGCAGCTTCAAATGCCATACGAATGTATGCCATAGAGAAGAAACCGAGCCAACGTTTTGTTTGGTGACCAGCCTCTGGATACATCATTACGGTACCACCATCTAATATGGCTTGCTTTGTAATATTAAATGTGTCTTCGTTGTTTTGAAGGGCAGCTTCGCCTTCAAAGTCTAGTCTGAAAGCTGGAAGTAAACCAATAGAACGCAAAAATTTATTTGCAATTGGGTGTAATGCAAATACGTCTGCTCTTGTAATGAAATTTGGTTTACGGTCGCGGAATGTGAATAATACTCCTAAAGGGTCGTTCAAACAGTTTTGGTGGTTTGAAACGATAATAGTAGGTGTAGTGTTACTTGGAATATTATCAGCATTGATTTTATACGTCTTACGATAAAAAATCTTGTCGTGCAGGAATCTTAAATAGCATTTAAAAACATTATATGTGATTCCTCCTTTTTGAGCTTTTTTATTCATATATACGGGGTATTATATATTACATAAATGCAAATATACAAAAAAATCGGCTATGGATAGCCGATTTTTTCCTATATTAACTATATGTTAATTTTTTTAATACACTTTTTTGAGAATATCAATGTGTTGAAATGTTTTTGAAACATTTTATTGTTGAGCGTACATTCTTTCTTGTGCTGCCTTAACATTTGCATCGTCTAAGTAATCATCGTATTCCATTACTTTATCGATAATACCGTTTGGAGTAAGTTCTATAATACGATTACATACTGTTTGGATGAATGCGTGGTCGTGAGAAGACATTAGTACATTACCTTTGAAACCTTGAAGTGAGTTGTTGAATGCTTGGATAGATTCAAGGTCAAGGTGGTTGGCTGGTGAGTCTAATACCATCACGTTAGCATTTTTAAGCATCATGCGAGAAATCATACAACGCATTTTTTCGCCCCCTGAAAGTACACTTGCTTTTTTGTAGATTTCTTCGCCAGCAAATAGCATTCTGCCTAGGTAACCACGAACAAATGATTCTGTGGTATCTGGAGAGAATTGTGCTAGCCAATCTACCAATTTAAGGTCTGTGTTGAAGAACTCAGAGTTGTCTAGTGGAAGGTATGCGTGTGTAATGGTGATACCCCAATTGTATGTGCCACTGTCTGCTTTCATATTGCCATTGATAATTTCGAATAAAGCAGTCATAGCACGTGGATCGCGAGAAATAAACGCAATTTTATCACCTTTTTCCACATTGAAGTTTACGTCTTTAAATAAAACAGTGCCGTCTTCAAGTGTTTTAGAAAGACCTTTTACTTCTAATACCATGTTGCCTGGTTCACGTTCTGGAGTGAAGATAATGCCTGGGTATTTACGTGTAGAAGGTTGGATTTCTTCAATGTTAAGTTTTTCAAGCATTTTTCTACGGCTAGTAGCTTGTTTAGATTTAGCCACGTTGGCACTAAAGCGACGGATGAATTCTTCAAGCTCTTTACGTTTTTCTTCTGCTTTTTTGTTTTGCATTTGTTGTTGACGTAGAGCAAGTTGGCTAGATTCGTACCAGAAGCTATAGTTGCCGGCAAATTGTTGAACTTTACCGTAGTCTATATCTATGGTGTGAGTACTTACTGCGTCTAGGAAGTGACGGTCGTGAGATACAACTAGTACTGTGTTTTCGTAGTTTGCTAAATAATTTTCAAGCCATGCAATAGTGTCGATGTCCAAGTCGTTGGTAGGCTCGTCAAGAAGCAAGTTGTCTGGTTTACCAAATAAAGCACGTGCTAGTAGGATACGCACTTTTTCTTTACCACTCATCTCTTTCATAAGAGTATAGTGAGAAGCTTCTTTGATACCTAAGCTACTTAAAAGAGAAGCAGCGTCGCTTTCTGCATTCCAACCGTCCATTTCTGCGAACATTTCTTCAAGTTCAGAAGCACGGATACCATCTTCTTCTGTGAAATCTTCTTTTGCATAGATTTCATCTTTCTCATTTTTTACAGCCCAAAGTTTTTCGTGACCCATCATTACAGTATCTAGAACTGTAAACTCATCAAACTCAAAGTGGTCTTGTTTTAACACAGACAGACGTTCGTTTGGCCCAAAAACTATAGTACCACGAGTAGGTTCTAGGTCGCCGCTAAGCATTCTAAGGAAGGTTGATTTACCTGCACCATTAGCACCAATGATACCATAGCAGTTGCCTGCTGTGAATTTTAAGTTAACATCTTGAAAAAGTGTACGTTTGCCAAACTGAATGGCTAAATTTGAAACTGCTATCATAATCTTAATTTAATTCGGAATGCAAAGATACAAATTTTTGTGCAAACCGAGCGCAAATAAGTTTACTTAATTTGCCGAGGTGCCGCCAAAAATCACGGACGTAGTCCGTAGTTAGTAATAAAAAAACCGAAACGTAAGTTTCGGTCTCTTTATATTCTCTATTGAATTTGCAATTATTTTGCTGCCTCGATAGATTGTTTGCGGAATTGTTTCATTAGTTTTTCAATTTCTAATGAGGCTTTGCGAGCGCGTGTACCAGCAGCTTTGTTTCCTTTTTCTACTTGGTCATTTGCGTTTTTTGCAAATTCTGCCATTTTTGCTTCTAGTTCTTTAACTAATTGTTCCATAATAATTTAATTTTAAAGTATGTTCTTAATTTTTATTTGACAAATGTATGTATTCTAGATTAAAAAAACAAATATTAAATGTAAAAATATTTATTTTTTAACATTTCGAATACTTACTGCATATTTATGTGCCATAAGTAGCTCATTTTCTGCCATTATTTCAATAGTTGGACCTAGTTTTTCAAGACCTTCTTTTGTAATTTCTTGGAAGGTAATCTTTTTAAGATAACTATCTAGGTTTACGCCACTATATGCTTTTGCATAACCACTTGTTGGTAGGGTGTGGTTGGTGCCAGAAGCGTAGTCTCCAGCACTTTCAGGGGTGTAATAACCCATAAATACAGAACCTGCATTTGTAACCTTTTCTGCAACTTCTGCATAATTTCTGCAAGATATAATAAGGTGCTCTGGAGCATAGTCGTTAGACATTTCTATGATTTCGTCCATATTGTTAAGTACGAAAATCTTGCTATGCTCTATAGAAGAAAGAATGTACTCTTGTCTTGGTGACATTTTTATTTGTTCTTCTACTGCTTTTTCTATCTCTTTTGCATATTCGGCATCGTCTGTGAACACGATTGATTGGCTATCTTTGCCGTGTTCTGCTTGAGAAAGCATATCAGCTGCCACTGCATTTGGATCGGCAGAGTTGTCTGCAATTACAGCTACTTCTGAAGGTCCTGCAGGCATGTCAATAGCGGCATCTTTAATGCTAACAAGTTGTTTTGCTGCCATTACAAATTGGTTGCCTGGACCAAAGATTTTGTAAACTTTAGGAACACTTTCTGTGCCGTATGCCATGGCTCCAATTGCTTGAATACCACCTATTTTAAATATCTTTTTCACTCCAGATATTTTTGCTGCGTAAAGAATAGTTGGGTTTACTTTGCCTTCTGCATTTGGAGGAGTACAAAGTACTATTTCTTTACAACCTGCAATGTCGGCAGGAATGGCAAGCATAAGCACTGTAGAGAAAAGTGGGGCAGTACCGCCTGGTACATAAAGTCCAACTTTTTCTATAGCAACAGCTTTTTGGTAGCAAACTACTCCTGGGTAGGTTTCAATTTTAGGAAGTTCGCGTTTTTGTGCCTCGTGAAACTTTCTTATGTTTGCAGCTGCTGTTTGAAGAGCAGATTTTAGTTCGTCAGAAACAAGTGCTTCTGCTTCAGCTATTTCTGCTTCGCTCACTGCTAGCTCTTTTAAGTCTGCTTTGTCGAACTTTAGTTCGTAGCGACGCACAGCTTCATCACCTTCATTTCTAATTTCGTTTAGCACAGAGCTTACGATTTCGTTTAGTGAAGATGTGTCGTGCTGAGGTCTTTTAAGAAGACTTTGCCAATCTTTTCTATCTGGATTTATTATAATGTTCATACCTTGCGGGACAATATTATAAAATCATTTTTTCAATAGGAATTACTAAAATGCCTTCTGCACCTAGTGCTTTAAGTTTTGAAATAATTTCCCAGAATGTTTTTTCAGAAATAACTGAGTGCATAGAAGACCAACCTTCTTTTACTAGTGGAGTAATAGTTGGAGACTTCATACCAGGAAGAATTTCGCATACATCATTGATTTTGTCGTTTGGCACGTTTAGGATGATGTATTTTTTGCCTTCGGCATTTTTGTATGAGTTGAAACGGAATAGAAGTTCATCAAGGATTTCTTGTTTTTCTGCACTTAGGTTTTTGTTGCCAATCATAAGTGCTTCAGATTTCATTACAACTTCTACTTCTTTTAAGTTGTTGGTTACTAGTGTGCCACCTGAGCTAACAATGTCGAAAATACAGTCTGCAAGTTTGATGCTAGGAGCAATTTCTACAGAACCTGTAATCACGTGTACGTCTGCACTAATATTGTTTTCCTTAAGGAAATTTTTAAGGATGTTTGGATATGAGGTAGCAATTTTTTTGCCTTGGAACCATTCTAGTCCTTTGTAATCTACTTCTTTTGGGATAGCTAATGATAGACGACATTTGCTGAAGTCTAGGCGACGAATAATGTTTGCGTCTTCGCCTTTTTCTACGAATTCATTTTCGCCTACGATACCAACGTCTGCAATGCCAGTTGCTACTGCTTGTGGAATATCGTCGTCGCGTAGGAATAAAATTTCTACTGGAAATGATTTTGATGAAACTAATAAAAGGCGTTTGCCTAAATCCATTTTTATGCTAGATTCTTCTAGCATGGTCATGGTTTCTTCGTGAAGTCGACCTTTGGCTTGTACTGCAATTCTTAACATACTATATAAAGTTTGGAGTTAGGAGTTAGGGGTTAGGAGTTTTACTACTAGCGATTCCTAATTCCTAATTATTTTAAGTTCGCAAAGTTAGCGAAAAATTACATAAATAACAAGTAGATAATGTCGTATGCTAAAAATAAAATGAAAAGTGATAGGATTACCATTAGATGAAGAGGCTTTTTTGAGGAAATATATACCCTTGTTTGTAATATAATAAGGTATATTAAAATTACTTCAAAAATGCTTATGTTGATGTTTCCTATAGTGGCATACTCAAGATGCGAAAAGTTTTCTATAGTGGAGTTTAATGCGCTACTTAACTTGTTTATAATAAAGGAGATAAATTTGCTAAGTGAAGAAAGTTGAAAGGTAAATAAACCACCTGAAAAGTATATCAAAAGTGTGGCAATTGGCACTACGATAAGGTTTGACAATAGCGATAAAATAGGTATGTTGTGAAAATAATAAATTGTAAGGGGTAGGGTGGTGATTTGTGCCGCGATAGATACGCTTGTGAGGCTCCAAATCCAAATTAAAATTTTGTTTTGCAATGAAAAAATATTGAAAATCTTCTCTTGAAATAGTAAAATGCCTGCTACCGCAAGGAAACTTAGTTGGAACCCTAGATTGAAAAGATATGTGTAGTCATAAATAAGCATACAGAAAGCGGTGAATAGCAAACTATTAAAAGAAATATTGTCTCTGTTTAAAATTTTTGCAATGATAGGCACGCTAAACATAGTGCAAGCCCTTATAATAGAGGGCTGAAGACCGCAGATAAAGGCATAAAACCACAAAAAACAAATAGCAATAATACTGCCGAAAAGTTGAAATTTTCTGCTTTTTGATATTAGTCCTATTAGAGTAGATATTGCTGTGAATATGATACCTACATGCATTCCACTTACAGCTAAAATATGAGAGGCTCCTGCTCTTGAAAAGTCCTTTTTTATATCTGAGCTTAGTTCAGATTTATCTGCTATGCAGAGTGCTTTGCAAAGTGCGGATGAGTTTGTGTCTAAGTGTTTTGTGAATATATCTGCAAAATGTGAGTTTGCATCTTGTGCTAGGCTTTCTATTATGTTTATATCCTCTTTGAAAGGTTTCTCTATATTAACGGCAAAGTAGCCTAGGGTAATAATAGAAAACATGATTACCATCCCTTTATAATATGATTTGTTAGGTGGTAACCATGTGCATATTAAACTTATAATCAATGTTATGATTATAAATATTAGTCCTAAATTAACATCAGTTTTTATAGATGCTAGCGCAATACCTAAAATTAGAAACGTAAGAAGTCGTAAGAAAGGTATTTGATGTAAGATTTTGATGGGAGTAAGCAATGTTTCTTATTTTCTTAGTTTTTTAAGTTCTGCAATAGTTTCTAAAGGATTTTCAGATTTGAATACGAAGTTTCCTGCTACTAATGCGTCTGCACCTGCAGAAATCAATTCTTGACCTGTTTGTAGGTTTACGCCACCATCTACCTCGATAATAGTAGAAAGATTTTTTCTTTCTATCATTGCTTTAAGTGCATGTACTTTTTCTACAGTTTGAGGAATGAATTTTTGACCGCCGTAGCCAGGGTTTACAGACATTAGAAGTACCATATCTAGATCTGCGATAATGTCTTCTAGTAAGCAAACAGGAGTGTGAGGGTTTAGTGTAACAGCTGCTTTAACACCTTGTGCTTTAATGTTTTGTATAGTTCTGTGTAGGTGAGTGCAAGCTTCGTAATGAACATTGATTATGGCTGCTCCAGCTTTTGCAAAGCGTTCTACATATTTATCTGGTTCTACAATCATCAAATGCACATCTAGTGGTTTGTTGCACTTGCTTTGGATAGATTCTATAACAGGAAAACCAAATGAAATGTTTGGAACAAAAACACCGTCCATAACATCGATGTGCAGCCAATCGGCTTCACTGTTGTTTATCATTTGAATATCTTCTTCTAGATTATAGAAGTTTGCAGATAATAATGAAGGAGAGATAATTGTGCTCATATTATAAAATTTTACGCAAAGATATGAATTTTATTCATTTTTTTAGGCACAGATTAAAGATTTTCTTTCGTTTGCCATTTTTCTCATATTAAGTATTGCGTAACGCATACGTCCCAATGAAGTATTTATACTTTCTCCTGTAATACTAGATATTTCCTTGAAACTCATGTTGTTGTAATATCTCATTCGCACAATATGTCTTTGTGCTTTAGGCAGACTTTTATAAATAATATAAACTTGTTTTTTTATTTGTTTTTCCACCATCTCATCCTCTATATTATTATCGTAATAATCTGTTGGAACAATAGATGAAAATTCCTCTGAACACGAGCATTTTATATCACCATTCTTACTTTCTCTTATAGTATCAATGGCAATATTATGTGCGATACGCAAAGCCCAAAATTTAAATCTACCATTTTCTATGTAGAATTTTTGTTTTAGACTATTAATCATGCGTATATACGCCTCTTGGAGAATATCATTACTCTCGTCGTAGTCTTTAGTTATAGAAAAAATATGTGAATAAAGGAAACCCTTATAACGAAGTAAAAGAGTATCAAACGCCCTATTATTCCCATCTGTAAACAATTTTATTAATTGTTCATCAGACATAGATTTTAATGTTACCATTAGGTTCTGACCTTTAATATTATTAGGGTAACGGTGTTCTTATAGGCGTTTAATTTTTTGCGACTTTTTTTTAATGGTGCTTTTGTCGTTGCCCTAGTGTTCGCATTCCTCATTTACGCTAGTAAACTCCGGATGTTCACACTTCGGGACGCCTAAAAATCCCTCATTAAAAAATAAGTCTTAGTTAAATGATATTTTATTTTACTTGAAATCGTTTGCAAATGTAAGGATAATTTTTTAAAATAGAAATAAACTGATGTTAAAATTTTTATTATCTTTGCACCTTAATTAAATAAAAATATATAACATGATGACTTCTAAACAAATCCGCCAATCGTTTTTAGACTTCTTTGCGTCTAAGGGACATAAGATTGTTCCTTCTGCACCTATGGTTATTAAAGATGACCCAACACTTATGTTTACCAATGCTGGTATGAACCAGTTTAAAAACATTATTTTGGGTAATGACCCTATAGTATTTTCTCGAGCCGCGGATTCTCAGAAATGTCTTCGTGTAAGTGGTAAACACAACGACCTTGAAGAAGTAGGTCACGATACATATCACCACACTATGTTTGAAATGTTAGGTAACTGGAGTTTTGGTGACTATTTCAAAGCTGAGGCTATTGAATGGGCATGGGAATACCTAACAGAAGTGTTGAAACTTGATAAAGACCGCCTTTATGTAACTGTGTTTGAAGGTGCTGAGGCAGAAGGTCTTGGTCGCGACGACGAAGCTGCTGAAATTTGGGCAAAATACATTGACGTTGACCGTATTATCAACGGTAACAAAAAAGATAACTTCTGGGAAATGGGCGATACAGGTCCTTGTGGTCCTTGTTCTGAAATTCACATCGACTTACGTCCAGATAGCGAACGTGCTGCTGTGAGCGGTAAATCGTTAGTAAACGGCGACCACCCACAAGTGATTGAAATCTGGAACAACGTGTTTATGCAATACAACCGCAAAGCAGATGGTTCTTTGGAATCTCTTCCAAACAAAGTGATTGACACCGGTATGGGATTTGAACGTTTGTGTATGGCTGTGCAAGGCAAAACTTCAAACTATGACACTGACGTGTTCCAACCACTTATTTCAGCTATTGGCAATGTTTGCTCTTGTGAATATGGCAAAGATTCTAAAGTAGATGTGGCAATGCGTGTAGTTGCAGACCATATTAGAACTATTGCTTTTGCTATTACTGATGGTCAACTTCCTTCAAATGCAAAAGCTGGTTATGTTATTCGTCGTATCCTTCGTCGTGCTGTGCGTTATGGTTACACATTTATGGGTCAACGTTCTGCATTTATGTACAAACTTATCCCTGCACTTATCGACAATATGGGTGAGGCTTATCCAGAACTTGTGGCTCAAAAAACTCTTATCGAAAAAGTAATTAAAGAAGAAGAAGATACATTCCTACGTACCCTTGAAACAGGTATTCGTTTGCTTGATAAAGTAATGAACGATACTAAAAAGGTTGGTAGCACAGAAATTAGCGGTGTAGATGCGTTTACACTTTATGATACTTACGGTTTCCCATTGGACTTAACAGAACTTATTTTGAAAGAAAATGGTTTAACTGTAAATCATGACGATTTCAATGTAGAAATGCAAAAACAAAAAGACCGTGCTCGTAATGCTGCTGCGGTGGAAACTGGCGACTGGGTAGTGCTTGCAGAAGGTGAAACTACTTTCGTTGGTTACGACGAAACTGAGGCTGAAACTCAAATTTTACGTTATAGAAAAGTAACTCAAAAGAATAAATCTTACTTCCAAGTAGTGCTTTCTGTTACTCCTTTCTATGCAGAAATGGGTGGTCAGGTAGGTGACTCTGGTGTGCTTGAAAATGCTAACGAAAAAATCGTTGTTATCGACACCAAACGTGAAAACAACCTTCCTGTTCATATCTTGAACGAACTTCCAGAAAATCCTGCTGCTACATTTGTGGCTAAGATTAATAAAGAAAACAGAGCAGCTAGTGAGGCAAACCACACTGCTACTCACTTGCTTCACGAAGCATTGAGAGACCTACTTGGTACACACGTGGAACAAAAAGGTTCTTTTGTGTCTCCAAAAGTGCTACGTTTCGACTTCTCTCACTTCCAAAAACTTACTCGTGAAGAAATTGTGGCTGTAGAAAAGGCAGTTAACAAGAAAATTCGCCAAAATGTTTCTCTTGTAGAACACAGAGAAATGCCTATCGATGAGGCTAAAAAACTAGGTGCTATGGCACTATTTGGTGAAAAATATGGTGACAAAGTACGTGTTATCTGTTACGACAAATCTGTAGAACTTTGTGGTGGTACTCACGCTTCTTCTACTGGCAATATTGGTCAATTCAAGATTGTATCTGAAAGTTCTATTGCTGCAGGTATTCGCCGTATCGAGGCTGTTACTGCAGAGCAAGCAGAACTTATGGTTTATGATATGCAAAACACCATTACCTCGTTCAGAGAAATGTTTAACAACGCTCCAGACCTTCTAGTGGCTGCTCAACGTCTTATCGCAGATAACCAAAACATGAAGAAGGAGGTTGAAAACTATATTCAACAACGTGCTCTTCAAATGCGCGATGCTCTTATCCAACGTGCAGAAGATATTCGTGGTGTGAAAGTAATCCGCGTTACAAGCAACGAAAACCCAGATATGCACAAAGCATTGCTTCCTTTATTTAAAGGTAAATTTGCTGAAGTGAAATTTATGCTTGTAATTGGTAATGTTTACGAAGGTAAACCAAACTTAACAGTCTTCTTAAGCAAACCAATGGTTGATGCAGGTTTCCACGCTGGAAATATGGTGCGCGAAGCTGCTAAATTCATCCAAGGTGGTGGCGGTGGCCAACCTTTCATGGCTTCTGCTGGTGGTAAAAACCCTAACGGCATCGACGAAGCAGTTGACGCTGTGATTGAGATGATATAATTCATTTTGAATTTCTTATAATGAAGGCAGACCTTACGGATCTGCCTTTTTTTGAAAACCTTTATGCTCGACGGCATTTCGCACATAAAAATGAGGTGGAAAATGTAGAATATTTTAATTTTATTGTATGAACACTATTTGGATAGTAATGCCTATTCTCATTGTTTTGATGTTTCTTTTAGGCATTGATTTAAGCAGAAAAGCATTTGCAGATATAGCCAAAAACCCCAAAGCCGTGTTGCTTGGTCTAATAGGGCAGATCGTAGTTCTTCCAGTTGTTGCTTTTGGTGTGGCTTGGGTGCTACAACTCCCTCCAATATATTTTATGGGACTTATGTTGGTCTCTTGTTGCCCGGGCGGAAGTTCATCAAATGTATTTTCTATGCTTGCCAAAGGTGATGTTGCGTTGTCGGTTACCCTTACAGCATTAAGTAGCATTATTACCTTGTTTACGCTACCAATTATTATGGAATTTGTGTCGGTGAGTGTTTCGGATATGGCTGGGGTAGAGATAAATCTGCCTATCGGAAAATTACTTGTACAAAATCTTGTACTTATTTTTGTGCCAATGTTGATAGGTGGTTTGTTTAAACATTATTTCTCTGTCGCTGCAGAAAAAGTGAAAAAAGTGTTGAGTAAAGTGGCTTTCCCTGCGCTAATGATATTGGCTTTGGTGTTTTTTTATCAATATAAAAGTGAAATAATAGAAAATTTTGCAGTGCTTGGACTTTCTGCGGCAGGTCTTATTCTTGTGGCTATGCTTTGTAGTTCGGGTATTTCTAGAATAGGTAAATTTAATGATGCAGTAAGAAGAACAATTGTAATAGAAGTGGGTATGCAAAATGCGGCTCAAGCCATTGCGATTGCTTCTTCTCCTTTTATATTCAACAGTGGTGAGATGGCGCTTCCTGCTATTATTTATGCACTGCTTATGAATGTAATTCTGCTTACATACGTGTATTTTATTAGACAAAAACTTAAATAATTATGGCAAAAAAAGAAGGCGTAAGAAAATTGTTTGACAATATAGCTCCAGATTACGATAAACTTAATCATATTCTTTCTTTAAATATTGATAAAGGTTGGAGAAAAAAAGCTGTGCGAAATTTGGTTGATACGCAAGAACCGCTAAAGGTGCTTGATGTGGCGTGCGGAACAGCCGATTTTACCATTGAAATTGCTCAAAAAGTGGCAAAAGGTAGCGAGGTGATTGGAGTGGATATTTCTGAGGGAATGATGGCTGTGGGCAGAGAAAAAATAAAGAAAGCAGGTGTTTCTGCAGAACTTTTAGTAGCAGATTGTGAAGATTTGCCTTATGCTGATAATACTTTCGATCGTATTTCAGTAGGCTTTGGTGTGAGAAATTTTGAGCATTTAGAACTAGGCTTAAGTCAAATGTGTAGGGTGTTAACTCCTGGTGGAAAGTTGGTTATATTGGAACTTTCTGTGCCATCTAATGCTTTTATTCGTTGGTGTTATAAACTATATTTCTTAAAAATTTTACCTGCAATTGGTGGTATGATTTCTGGAGATAGGGGAGCATACGAGTATCTTCCTGCTTCTGTTTTGCGTTTCCCTAGTCTAGAAAAATTTATTCCTATGTTGAAGTCTGCTGGTTTTGCTCAGGTGGATCATACTTCGCTCACATTGGGAATATGTCGTATGTATGTAGCTAAAAAATAGACTATGATAAAGGCCTGGATAGAAGCAATGAGACTTAGAACGCTGCCTGTGAGTTTGGCGGGCGTGATAGCAGGGATAGCGTGTGCTGTGTTTTTAGGTGAATTTAATGCAGTGCCTGCTGTGTTGTGCGTGCATTTTGCGATGCTCGCTCAAATTGCTTCCAATTTTGGCAACGAATATTACGATTTCAAAAACGGAGTGGATAAAAAAGGTAGAGAAGGATTTCGTAGAGGAGTAACTGAGGGTGAGATTTCTCCTAAAGCGATGAAAATAGCTACTTTTGTTACTTTGGCGATGGCAGGTGTGGTAGGTTGTATGATGCTTTTTTATGGTCCTTGGTGGCTTGTGATTGTGGGTGTGGTTATCATGCTATTTGCATTGGCTTATAGTACAGGTCCTTATCCGCTTTCGCATCATGGTTTGGGTGATATGGCAGTTGTTTTGTTCTTTGGAGTGGTCCCAGTGGTGTTTACTTGTTTTTTGCAAACAGGAAGTTGGGAGGGACTACAATTTGTTTTGCCAACTTCTATTACTATCGGGCTTTTGGCGGCTAATGTATTGATAGTGAACAACTACCGAGATATGGAAGACGATGCCGCTGTGAATAAACGTACCACAGTAGTTATTTTTGGCAGAAAAACTATGGGGTGTGTTTACCTAAACTTTGGCATATTAGGCATGCTTCTTATGTTGCCTTTGTGGTTAAGTTTGCCTGTTTGGACTCTTATTACTCCTATATTATACATAATATTGCATATCAATACTTGGCGTCAGTTAAGAAAATCTTTTGGCGCTCAATTAAATCCCCTTCTTGGCAAGACTGCAATGAATTTGTTGGTATTTGCCGTGATTTTACTTATTTTCTGTATTCTGCGATAATTCTTAATCATTAAAAATCAAATTAGGACCAAATTAGGCTCAAAAAGAGCCAAAGTATTTTGAAACTTTTTTTGTTAATTTGTGTAGTTTATTCTTAAAAATTGGTGACACATTTCTATATTATGTGCAAGTTAAATATTAAAATTTACATCTATAAAAATATTTATTATGTGGGAAGAAATAAAAAGATACTTTTGGTGCAAAAAACATGGCCTAAATTATATAAATTGGGGTCTTATTGAACGTAAACTTGCTTTTAAAAAATATTTCAAAGAAAATTTCCTTAGACCTTTGTTAATGGTAGCTGTTCCAGGCCTAATATTAACTGCAATAATTATAATAACATTAAAAGTGTGTGGCTACGCTTAAAAAACAACTTAAATATATTTTATTATAGCATTAATATTCCTTTTAAACGTATTAATTTAATTATTTAAACCTTATGGTGTATAGGTAACCGTATTATGTTATGAAATTTTTAAAAATCAGATTACTTCTTATTTTGTCTTTTTTATCATTAGTATTGGTGGGATGTGATGTCGTTCTAAATCCTTACAATTTCAGCGATTTAACAGATGAAGAAAAGTATTTGTTAGTAGGAGATGCTTCAGTAGAAGAACTGCGTTTTATGTCAGCTCCTATAGCTGAGAATGAGGATGAAAAAAAGATTATTGCGTGTGATTTAGAACTTGTGAAAGCATTGAGTGGTCTTTATGACCTTTCAAAGGTGGATACAAGTAAAGTTTTTAATCTTACAATAGAAACTAAAGACATAAATATGATACTAGAAGATGTTGGAGAAGACAATATTTTTGTTTATGCAAGTCATAGAAATTTTGATGATAAAATGGCTTTTGCATCAATTTTTAAGAAAGATAAATTAGACAATTTTATAAAGAGTATTGGTGATCAAGCATTTAAAACAAAAGAAGAAAATGCATATTTTATGCTTATTTGTGCTATGGCCGATCGTAATATTCTTGATTTTATGTTTAATTTTACTACAATAGAAAGACAAGGGTATTTATATCGTATAAGATTAGCAAGTAGACCAATGTAGAAAACTGATACTTGATTTAAATTCAACAATAAATAAAAAAGACATTTATACTCCCGTGCAGTTAAATACTCATGGGAGTTTTTTTGTGAATTGATTAAACTGGTCGCTCACACCTTAGTTGTCTGAAGTATTGTCAACTTTTTTCTAAAATAATTTTAATAAAACAGCTGAGTATTTCTCATAAAAATCATATCTTTGTAGAAACTCTTGTACCTCAAGCAGGAGTTAGCTCTTGGTTACATTTTGTGAATAGTTATTGCATCACGGACACAGCTGCTGTGTCCCTACACAATTAACGTAGATGTGTAGCGCAAACCTCATGCGTATAACATCTATTATTAACTAGAATTATTAATCTTAATTTTTAATCGTAATGAGTAAAAAATTAACATCAGGCAATGATGCGTTGCAAACAAAGCACAATCCTTTAGGTTTCAAATAGGCACAAAAAAACCCGGATTCTTCACCAGCATTTAATATCTGGGAGAGGAACTACCGGGACTGCACTGCAAAAATATAAATTTTATGAAATATAACAAAGATTTTTACGAAAAAGTTTTTTCATCAAAAAGAATGGAGAGGTATTTTAAACTACATTCCGATGAAAATAAGGCTCTTACACATTATTGCTGTAATATAGAACTAGCAGAATCATTTTATCCTAGTTTGTCTGTCTTTGAAGTTGCATTAAGAAATGCATTAAGTAGAGAACTTAAGAATATGACTGGTAAAGATGATTGGTATGAAATATTTACATCTACAAAAGATTTAGAAGGTTTATATTCATACGTTTCGCAGGCTAAGAAACAAATTTCTAATAGGTCTGAAATTATTACTCCTTCTAAGGTAATAGCAGAACTTACTTTAGGTTTTTGGGTGTCGTTGTTGAATAGTGAATATGAAAGGATTTTATGGAAATCTTTAAGGAAAGCTTTCCCATATATGCCTAAGAACGAAAGAAAACGTAAGAATATTTCTGCTCCATTAAATAATATTAGAAGGTTTAGAAATAGGATTTTTCATAATGAATCTATTTGTTGGAATATAGATAGAGTTACTTCTATACATACATCATTAATTGTAGTTATGGGTTGGATAAATAGCGATATACCAGAATGGATCAAAACAATAGACCGTTTTGAAGTTGTTAAGAAGAATGTTTTACGAAACTTGGTTTGTAAAAAAATAAGCGAAAAAACAATACAAAAAACTTTCTAGGTTTTATTATGTCCCAAAAGGACCAAATTAGGGCCAAAAAGAGCAAACGTTTTCTGAAATAGATTTTGTTAATTTGTATTTTAAAATGTGAATATATATCAACCTATTTTATTAACTCATTAAATTTAATTATTATGATAAAAAACCTTATTGTATTAAGTTTCATGAAAAAAATAAAGATTCTTTTTATTTTAATGGTAACAGTTATAGCAGTTTCTTGTTCTAGTTCTAGTTCTAGTTCTGAAGACTATAATGTAATGTTTGTGAAATTAAGTGAAACTGATCAACAATTATTTCAAGAAGAAATATCTGCTGTTTTAGATACTGTATGTTTAGGAGAAGACTATTATGATACTCATAAAATCTCACATAATGAGTATATATTTGTCTACGCTTTAAATGATTCATTAACAGATTCTAAAATAGATAATATGTCAATGAATGCTATTTATGCTAGTATTAATGCTTCAGAAATTGAAACTCCAAAGTATTATCAAAGTAAGAGTGAATTTTACTTTATATATTCTATTATTCCTATGAAAGTTTCAGGTAAAGAAGCGTGTGCTTGTTATATAAATCTTCCAAAAGAGGAAGTATCATATTTCACCTTTCCTTTTGAAAATAAGCAAGGTAATGATGAACTTATAAAGTCTATGTCAAATTTGGCTAAATCTACTTATCCGGATATACCTATTAATGAGCAAGCAGCTTGGGGATTTCTTTCACTTCAAACAAGAAATCCATTCTTTAAAGCTTTTAATTATGAATTATCTTCAGGTCAAAAAGTACGTATAGTATTCCGTGCAGATGTAAAATAGAGCTAAAACTCAGAAATAAATCGAAGACTTATAATAGAAATTGTTTAATAAAAACCTTGCGGTGTATAGGTAACCGTGTTATATTATGAAATATATTTCGTTTAGTAAAGTATTATTTGTAGCCTTTATGGGTTTAGCGGCATTTGGTCATCACTATATGTGGCAAAATTGGGATTTTTTACAAAATAATCCATATATGTTTATTGTTACAACAATAGTTATGGGGATAATTTTATTTTTGGGCGAGGGAACAATAGCTGCAATGTTTCTGCCAGAACGAGAAGAACCTGGAAGTACAGCAATTATAGATGAAAAATCTAAAGAATCGTCTAATAAGCGTATAGCACCTATTGTTGTTTATTCTTTGATAGGTGTTGCAATAGCAGTATTGGGTTCTGTATTTGCTCCAGTATCTATGATCTATTTAATAATAGGTATAATACTAGAGATTACGCTTATGTTACTCGGTCCTATAGCTATAATAATATCTATAATAAAAATTCTCGGAAATAAGAAAGAAGTAGAATAATATTAATTAACTAAGATAAAATCAAAGCTAAAGAATAGATTTTTTACTTCCCCCACTGTACCACCTCTTGGTAGATAGGTTCCAACATCTCTATTGGTAGGTCTAATAAGGTGGGAAGGTCTTTTGAAATAGAATCTAAAACAACAATTTGCTCGCTCAGCACTTCATCGAAGGCTGAGCGTTTTTCTTGCGGTATGGTAATGTAATTGTCGTTATAATACTTTAAGTAAAAATCTTTGGCACCAGTTGCAGTTTCCTTATACGGAAGTTTTTCTATACGATCTAATGTAGTTTGGTATGCAGAATCTAAAAAGCTAGTAGCTTCTGCTTTGTAATCGGCTTCTTGGTGTACAGTTTGTATTTCTTTTGCTGTAGGTAGCAAGGCAAAAAATGCAATAATAGCTATGGCAATAGTGCATCCAATAATGTAAGGTTTACTGTCGGCTAAAAGTATAGCTCTTTTGAGTTCGCTAATGTTTTGGTAGCGTAATGAAGGTGCTGTTTGGGTGCATTTTTTAGCAATTTTTTTGTATCTATTTGGGAAAATTTCTCTGAGAATAAGCCCAAGAGAGTAAATGTCTGATGCTGCTCCAGCATGGCCTTTGCCACTTAAAATCTCTGGTGCAGAATATCCCTCTGATCCACCAATAACACCACTATAAATGCTGTCATAACTGTACGATAGTCCAAAATCTATAATTCTAGCTTTGCCTAGCTTGTTTATAATAATGTTGTCTGGCTTAATATCATTGTGCAGAATGCCACGGTGATGTAGGTAGTCGATGCCGTCTAATATATCGTGCAAAATATGCTTTCTTTCGGACTCTGAGCTTGTGGATGGGCTAGAATTGACCAACAAGTACTCTCTAAGTGTAATTCCATCAATATATTCCAATACTATCGCAGCCCCTACAGGAGTGTCTTCTTCAAAGGCAATGGTAGAAACTACCGAGGCATGAGAAAGTGTCATTCCAATCTCATACTCGCGACGCAAAATCTCTGTAAACATAGCATCTTTTATGCGAGTAGTTTTAAGTATCACATACTTAGTGCCACGTCTTGCCTTGTGCAGAACAAATATTCTGCTTTCACTTATGGTGCTTTCTATTATATAAGGTGTGCTATGCATATACTTTTACAAATCTGAGTTTTCTAATTAGAAGACATCACAAAATTACATTTTACATTTCTAAATAGCAAATCAAAAAAATATAAAAGGGCCATTGTTTTGTTCTTATATCTGACGTGATGCTTATAAAATATTATAAATGGATATAAACATTAAATTTAATAATTATGAACTAGGACCAAAAAAGAACTGATATTTATGTCTAAAATTTTCTATATTTGTAATTAAAAAATTTTCAATGTTTAACTAAAAAAATATATAATATGAAAAAGATTTTTTTTATTTTAATGCTAGCAGTTTTAGCTGTATCTTGTTCAGACTCAAAAGAGAAAGAGTATGATGTAATGTTTTTTAATTTAAGTGAAACTGATAGGGAACTATTTGAAAAAGAAATAGGTGTTAATGAACGTATATATTTATTAGATTTTTATGATACACATAAAGTTTCAGAAGTAGCAGTGTGGGGTTTAAATGATACACTTGATGAATTTAGGGTAGATTATCTCATGACGCGATTGCATTTGGGGACTATTAACGGGTTGGAATTTGATAGTCTAAAATTTTATGAATTTAAGCAAGGTATGGAGTATAGTTATTCTATTGTTCCTATGAAAGGTTTCAATGATGTTACTTATGTCTTCTATTCAAAGTTTTTTGATGGTGGAAGATTTTCATACGTAACTCTTCCATATAATGCCAAACTTGGGTATGATGAAATGATAAAAGATTTGTCAAATGCAACTAAAGATATTTATCCTAATCTTCCTATAGAAGAACAGGCTTTTTTAGCTACTCGTGCAAACATGGTTAATGGGTACGCTCCTTTCTTTTCTGCTTTTAATTGGGTATTATCTTCAGGACAAACTGTTCGTGTATTTTTCGTTGGATCCTTAAAATAATTTTATTTTTAACTTAATATTTTATTATCATGAAAAAATTATTTGTTTTTTTGATTGTAGGTCTTGTCCTTACCTCTTGTGATTTTCTTTTATCTAGACCTTCTGATGGATACGTGAAGGAACAAATTGCTCAAATATTGGAGCTTCCTGTTGACCAAATTGTTGTAGATTTTGAAAATATGGAAACTGTTGATATGTATGTTCTTGAAAAATTACAAATACAAGCAAGTGATTCTAAAGTTGCTACACGTGTGAAAGAAAAAGTGACAGGAAAATCTTTTATTGTTATTTATGATGGAGTTAAGTGTGAATCAGTAACACTAGAACAATAAGAGCAACTACTTTATTACAAATTAATTTCTAGTAGAAATTAAATTTAAAAAATAATTATTATTTATCAAATATTTTTTAACTTTTAATTTAAATTTATGGCTATAGTAAAATTTTTATTAGGCGTAGTATTATGGAGCCTTGGTTTGGTATTGGCTTCATGGTTTGTATGTAGTGTTTGTGATGTAGGTCCACAACTAGGTGAAGAGTATGGTTTTTTCTCTGGTATTTGGCATGGTACGTTCTCTGTAGGAAGTATTATCAGAAGCTGGTTTGTTGATGGCGTTGTAACAAAAGCTGAGTATTACACTTCAGGATATAATGTTATGTGGTGGTTAGGTACAATTGGTACTTGGGTTAATATCTTTGTACAAGGTGTAAAAATGATATTTACATTTTAATACTGTATACTTTACATAAAAAATCACCGCTCCTAATTGGTTTGTTCAATATGGAGCGGTGATTTCTTTTTATTCTAATTATATCCTTTCCAATATTGTGATGCCATTTTGCATGCCGATAGAGTAGCGGTCGCAGTGTTCTCCACCGTGGACTAGGTTGTCAACAAAAAGAGGGAAGCCTTTTATCATTATGCTACATTCAAAGGTGTCGCCAGTTTGTAGTGTGGCGTTTACAGCATCTATTGTTTTAAAAGTACGTCCGCCCACGTATTCTATTATACAGATTCTGTCTGGTAGCCAACCGATACGTATTCTGTCGCCTGGCATTAAATCTTCTACGCTTATAGTCATTCCATCTCTTATTATTTCAGATTCTCTATTAGAATCGTCTTTAAGAAATTTACAATATAAATTCCAATGTTCATGACCAATGTATTTACAAATAACATCCAATGTGCGTGTGAAAACAGTTTCGTAGCCTGAAATGCGTCCCCAAAGTCTACGAAGTGTGTTTTCTGATATGTGTTCATTTGTAATACGTTCAATGTCATCAGCTAGTATAATAAAGTCTGCTCGACTTTTCACTTGACGACCGAAACGTTTTTCTACAGCTAATCTAAGAGCTATAATTTCCTGTGAATCTGTTTTTACTGCCATAGTACAAAAGTATATAATATTTTGCCTATTTCATTAAAAAGAGCCAAAAAGAGCCAAAAATATTGGGGGAGGTAAATAATTAGAATCATAAAAATCCTAAATATAGGAAACTAGTAATACTAGTATTGTTTAAAAAGAGTCAAAAAGAACCAACTTTTCTGAGTTTTTGTGTGCTGTTGAGGTTTTAATTTTTGGGTAAAAATTTCTATATTTGAAAGTAATAAATATTAATAGCATTATGGCAGATTTTGAAATAAAAGATGGTGTATGTGTAATTCCAGAGGAAACAACAGAGATATCTGGATGGGATTTTACAGGATGTAGTAATTTATATGAGGTGGTGATTCCTGCTACCGTAATAAATATTAGTAGCTTTGCTTTTGACGATTGCACTGCATTAGAGAAAATAGTGGTGGAAGAGAGTAATCCTAAATACGATTCTCGTGAGGGTTGTAATGCAATTATTGAAACGGCTACAAATAAATTGCTCTTTGGATGTAAATCAACTGTTATTCCTGCTAGTGTAACCTCGAGAGGTTATTTCCCTAAAGGTTTATTTAGAAGAAATAGTAAGGGTAGATTCTTAAAAACAGATAAAGAAAAGGCTAAAAGAAATTACCATTATTACACGGTAAAAAGTTACGAAGAGGCAAAAAAACTTGCATACAATATATGGTCTTATCATGACACTTTTTGTTATATTATAGATGAGGTTGTCGAGAAAAAGAATGTGTTGAAGATAAAGTTTTTCCTTCCTTGTATTGCCTGCGATGATGAAGGTAATTTTGCAGAAGATGAATTTTACATCTATGAAATTTTCAAGATAAAACTTCGCTACAACAAAGGCATTAAGCGAGAACCTCTGCTAGATTTGGGAGAATAAAAACTCTCCTTACAATCTTTCTAATATGGTGATGCCGTTGTTGGTGCACCAAAAATATTAATTAGATATTCAGATCAATATAACATAAAAAGGCTCTCAATATTGAGAGCCTTTCGTTTTATAAGAGGGGCGGGAATTATTTATTTAGTGCTTCAGCAACGCCTACAGCAACTGCTACAGTAGCACCTACCATTGGGTTGTTACCCATACCTAAGAAGCCCATCATTTCTACGTGTGCAGGAACTGAAGAAGAGCCAGCGAACTGAGCATCAGAGTGCATACGACCTAATGTGTCAGTCATACCGTAAGAAGCAGGACCAGCAGCCATGTTGTCTGGGTGAAGAGTACGACCTGTACCACCACCAGAAGCTACTGAGAAGTATGGTTTGTCAGCAAGTACACGTTCTTTTTTGTATGTACCAGCTACTGGGTGTTGGAAACGAGTAGGGTTTGTTGAGTTACCTGTGATAGATACGTCAACGCCTTCTTTCCACATTACAGCTACACCTTCGCGAACGTCGTCAGCACCATAGCAGTTTACTTTAGCACGTGGACCGTTTGAGTAAGCTTTAGTTTTAACTACGTTAAGTTCACCTGTAGCATAGTCAAATTCTGTTTGAACGTATGTGAAACCGTTGATACGTGAAATAATCATAGCAGCGTCTTTACCAAGACCGTTTAGGATAACACGTAGAGGATTTTTACGTACTTTGTTTGCCATTTCAGCAATTTTGATAGCACCTTCAGCAGCAGCGAAAGATTCGTGACCTGCTAAGAATGCGAAACATTGTGTTTCTTCACGAAGAAGACGAGCAGCTAGGTTACCGTGACCTAAACCTACTTTACGGTCGTCTGCAACTGAACCAGGGATACAGAATGCTTGAAGACCTTCACCGATTGCTTCTGCAGCGTCAGCAGCATTTTTGCAACCTTTTTTGATAGCGATAGCAGCACCAACTACATAAGCCCATTTTGCGTTTTCAAAACAGATGTTTTGAGTTTGTTCGCATTCTAGATATGGGTCTAGACCATATTGGTCACAAATTTGGTTTGCTTCTTCAATAGAAGCTATGCCGTATGAGTTTAATGCTTTTAAGATTTGAGCCTCACGACGATTTTGGCTTTCGAATTTTACTTCTCTCATCATAATTTGTTTCTCCTTTTAATTAGTCAATACGTGGATCAATAAATTTAACTGCGCCTTGTTCTTCAGTGAAGCGACCGTATGTAGCAGTAGCTTTTTTAAGAGCTTCGTTTGCATCAACGCCTTTTTTGATTTGTTCCATCATCACACCTAGACGTACGAATTGGTAACCACAAACTTCGTCATCACAGTCTAAAGCGATTTTTGTAACATAACCTTCAGCCATTTCTAGGTAACGAACACCTTTAGCTTTGGTAGAGAACATTGTACCTACTTGAGAACGTAAGCCTTTTCCTAAGTCTTCAAGACCAGCACCGATTACAAGACCACCTTCTGAGAAAGCAGATTGTGTACGTCCGTAAACGATTTGTAGGAATAATTCACGCATTGCAGTATTAATAGCGTCGCACACAAGGTCAGTGTTAAGAGCTTCTAGTAAAGTTTTACCTGGAAGGATTTCTGCAGCCATAGCAGCTGAGTGAGTCATACCAGAGCAACCAATAGTTTCTACTAATGCTTCTTCAATGATACCTTCTTTTACGTTTAGAGTAAGTTTACAAGCACCTTGTTGAGGAGCACACCAACCGATACCGTGTGTAAGACCAGAAATATCTTTAATTTCTTTAGATTTTACCCATTTTCCTTCTTCTGGGATTGGGGCAGGACCGTGGTTAGGACCTTTTTTCACAACACACATGTGTTCTACTTCATGAGAATAAATCATACCGTTTTGTTGTTTTATTTATGTTTATAAAAAAATAATTGCTTAAACTCTGCAAATATAATAAAAATAATTAGGAATTTTTCAAATTATATAAAAAAAAACTCCTAACTCCTAACTCCTAATTCCTAACTAATTCTCACTGCGCAT
Organism: Candidatus Enterocola sp.; assembly: GCA_045633865.1. Lineage (GTDB taxonomy): Bacteria > Bacteroidota > Bacteroidia > Bacteroidales > Paludibacteraceae > Enterocola. The sequence continues at coordinate 19,753 of JAZQZD010000004.1, read as the reverse complement.
ATCTTCTTAAAATGTTGTAGGCGCCGTGGATGCCGAGTTCGCCGGCTTTGGATAGGTCTTCTCTGCCTTGTTCTATGTTGTTTTGGAAGATGTAAATAAGCCCACGGTTGTAGTAGCATTCGGCAAAGTCGGGGTTTATTTCTATCAGTTGGTTAAACACTTCGATGGCTTTTTTGAAATTTTTCTCTAGCAGATGTATGTAACCAATATTGTAAAGGGCATAAATAAGTGAACTATCTGTTTGATAGGCCTTGGTGAAGTCGTTTATGGCTGCTTGATAGTCTAGATATGCATTGTCTTTTAGCTCGGCAGAAAGATTTTCTATTTCTTTTAGGCGGGCGTTGCCACGATTGAAATATGCAATAGAAAGACTTTTTGATGCAATTAGTGAATCAAAATCTGCTATAGTGCTGGTAAAATCTTCCACTTCTATGTTGTTTTTGATGCAAAACTGCAGATTTGTGTTGTGGTTTTGGTTGTATCTGTCTAGGTCTGCATTGTGCCAACGTTTGGCTAGGATAGGGCTATCAACCTTTGGCATGCCAATCACAAAGTTTGGAAGTGGTTCTATATCAATGTCGTTGTATTGTACTTGACCTCTAATCTCGCTCTTATATTTGTCTTTGATTTCTGTGTTTAGATTGTGCACAATAGCTCTTGCTTCTTTTGTAGGCTCAATTTCTTTCTCTTGCGCAGTTTTTGGTTTGCGTTTGCCACTTTTGATTTCGTCTTCTATTTTTCTAGCGGTATAAATGTCTTTGTTGGCATTGGTGGTTTGTCTTATCTTTTTGTAAACTTCACTTCTGCCATAATATGCAGGCACAAAGTCTGGATACACATCTAGAATAAGCGAAAAATCTTCTATAGACTTTTTATATTCTCCCAATTTGTATTCCAATAATGCACGTTGAAGGTATGCATTGTAGTTTTTGCTGTCTAATGCAATGCAGGTGTTTAGGTCTTCCAATGCTCTGTTCTCGTCGCCAACTTGTGCTCTTAAAAGTGCCCTATTAAAATAATTATTTGAGTTTTTATTGTCCATTTCTATGGCTTGGTCGAAGTCTTGCATTGAGCCACGAAGGTCGTTTAAGTTCATCTTAATGATGGCTCTGTTGCCAAAATAATCTGCTCTAAAAAGATTGAGTCTTATGGCGCTGTTTAGGTCTTCAAGTGCACTGTTGTAGTCTTTTTGAGAGTATTTTACCATACCTCTAATGGCGTATGGTAGGTCGGCAAACTTGTTGTGAACAATGGCACTATCCAAGTCCATAAGGGCTAGGGTGGTGTCTTGTTGGGCAAGGTAGATTTGTGACCTTAAAATATATGTGTTTACGTGCCCTGGGTATTCTTGAATCAGATTTTCACACGCTAGTAGGGCTTCGTCTGTTTTTTCTTGTCTTATCATATTTTCTATCATAAGACAACCTGTGTTTATGTTGTTAGGGTCGAATTCTAGAGATTTTTTGAAGTCTTCGGTAGATTTTTCTAGTTCTCCGAGTTGTCTATAGGCATAGCCTCTACAATAATAAACTTTTGGTAGGAAAGGGTTGATTTCTAGTGCGGCATCGCAGTCGGAAATGGCGCCGTAGTAGTCTTCTAGATTCAATTTGGCAAAAGCCCTAAATAAATAGGGCTCTGTCAAATATGGTTTTGCTTTTATTACTTGGTTGAAGTTTTGTATTGCAACAATATAGTCTTCGAAATACAGGGCGTTTCTGCCAATGTCCAACAGTCGTTGGGTGTTAATTTGTGCCACCAACGAAAAGGTTGAAAATATTAGAAGGTATATTGTATATTTTAATTTCATTTTAACGCTAACGCAAACACCTCTTTAAGGTCTTTTACATAATGAAATTTGACACCTTTTACATAGATAGGTTTAATATCTTCTATGTTTTTTTGGTTTTCCTTACATAAAATAATGTCTGTGACGCCAGAACGTTTAGCTGCTAGGATTTTTTCTTTGATACCACCTACAGGAAGCACTTTTCCGTGAAGGGTGATCTCTCCAGTCATAGCAATGTGTTTGCGCACTTTTCTACCTGTAATAGCAGAAAGTAGGCTAGTAGCCATAGTAACACCTGCCGATGGACCATCTTTTGGAATAGCGCCTTCTGGCACGTGAATATGAATATTTTTGTCCTCAAAGAAGTCTTCGCTTATGCCAAATTCTTCTGCGTGAGCTCTTATGTATTGAAGCCCAAGAGTAGCAGATTCTTTCATTACATCGCCCAAGTTGCCTGTCAAGATAAGTTTGCCTGCTTTAGATTTGCAAATGCTTGTTTCAATTTGAAGAATTTCTCCGCCCACAGAAGTCCATGCAAGGCCAGTTACAATACCTACTTCTTCTTTGTCGTCTTGTTCGTCTTTGCTAAATGGGGCAAGGCCTAAATATTCGTAAAGAGAACTTTCTTGTAGGGTATCTGTAAAGTTTTCGTCAAGAGCACGTTTTTTGGCTGCTTTACGAGCAATTTTTGCAATAGTTTTGTCTAAAGCACGCACACCAGATTCACGTGTATATTGTTCTATGATAGCACGAATAGTCTTTTTAGGTATAGAAATCACGTTTTCGTCTAAACCATGGTTTTCTAATTGCTTTGGAATAAGATATTTGTGAGCAATTTCTATTTTTTCTTCTACTATATAGCCACTTATGTTGATAAGTTCCATACGGTCTAGAAGTGGTTTAGAAATAGTGCTTAGCGAATTGGCTGTAGCTATGAACATCACGTTTGAAAGGTCGAAGTCCATATCTATAAAGTTGTCGTGGAACGCACTATTTTGCTCAGGGTCTAGCACTTCTAGCAATGCAGATTCTGGGTCGCCTTTATAGTCGTTGCCTACTTTGTCTATCTCGTCTAAAATGAAAACTGGGTTTGCACTGCCCACTTTAAGTAAATTTTGGATAATGCGTCCTGGCATTGCACCGATATATGTGCGGCGGTGACCTCTAATTTCAGATTCGTCGTGAAGACCACCTAGCGAAATACGAGCATATTTTCTGCCCAATGCTTCCGCAATAGATTTACCTAAAGAGGTTTTACCCACCCCAGGAGGGCCGTAAAGACAGATAATAGGTGAGTGAAGACTACCTTTAAGTTTTAGCACAGCAAGGTGCTCAATAATTCTTTCTTTTACGTCATCTAGGCCAAAATGGTCTCTGTTTAAAACTTTTTCTGCACGTTTTAGGTTGAAATTGTCCTTTGTATATTCATTCCAAGGCAAATCTACCAAGGTTTGAACATAATTGTTTTGCACAGAATAGTCTGGAGAATGAGGTGAAAGTGCTTCAAGTTTTTGAATTTGTTTTTCAACTGCTTCTTTCACTTCTGCAGACCATTTCTTTTTAGCAGCTTTTTCTTTTATTTGTTTTAGGTCTTGTTCAGAAATACTTCCGCCCAACTCTTTTTGAATAGTTTTAATTTGTTGTTGTAGGAAGTATTCACGTTGTTGCTTGTCTATGTTTTCCATAGCCTGAGATTGGATAGAAGACTTTATCTCAAGCATTTGGCTCATAGTACTTAGCTTTTTAAGTAGTTCAGACGCACGTTCTTCTAGGTCTTCAATTTCTAGAATTGTTTGACGGTCGTCTTTTTCAAGACCTACATTTGCGGCAATAAAGTTTACGATATAACCATTGCCTTCTATATTTTTGAGTGCAAATAGCACGTCTTGTTGCACATTGCCAGACATACGAATAATTCTCATAGCAAGGTCTTTAATAGCCTCGATAAGTGCTTTAAAGTTTTTGCTAGGATTCTTTTCGTATTTTTGATTACTCTTTCTAGGACTAATTATACCTGTTAGGTAACCTTTTTTGTCTTCAATGATGCTAGTAAGTTGAAATGTTTGTTTGCCTTGAACAATTACAGTGGTGTTGCCATCTGGCATTTCAAGTATCTTCAAGATATTTGCAGTGGTACCCACTTCGTGTAGGTCTTCAAATTTTGGAGCATCTACATTTTTGTCTTTTTGCGCCACGCAACCTATTAGATTTCCTTTTTTGTGGTTTTCTCTAATAAGTTTCAACGAAGATTTTCTGCCCACGGCAATAGGCATAATCACGCCAGGAAATAGCACAGTATTCCTAAGTGGAAGAATGTCTATTTCCGTGTCGTTTTTTATAGATTTAGAATGGTTTTCGGCGTCGCCTTCCGACATTAGCGGAATAAAGCTAGCGTCTTCTAGGTCTTCGCCGATAGCATTTATAATTACCTTTTTAAATTCTTTCATGATTAAAGGGCTGATTCAAATTGTTTTAGGAAACGTAGGTCGTTTTCTGAGAACATACGTAAGTCTTTACATTGGTATTTAAGGTTGGCAATACGTTCCACACCCATACCGAATGCATAACCAGTATAAACTTTAGAATCAATACCACATTCTTCTAAAACATTAGGGTCAACCATACCACAACCTAAAATTTCTACCCAACCAGTGTGTTTACAGAAAGGACAACCTTTACCGCCACATAAATTACATGAAATATCCATTTCTGCACTTGGTTCGGTGAATGGGAAGTATGATGGACGAAGACGAATTTGTGTTTCTTCGCCAAACATTTCTTTTGCGAAATATAAAAGTGCTTGTTTTAGGTCTGCAAATGATACGTTTTTGTCTATGTATAAACCTTCTACTTGGTGGAAGAAACAGTGAGCACGATAAGAAATTGCTTCGTTTCTATACACTCTACCTGGGCAAAGCACACGGATAGGAGGCTCTTGGCTTGTCATTACGCGAGATTGCACGCTAGAAGTGTGAGTTCTAAGTAGAATGTCTGGATTTTTCTCAATGAAGAAAGTATCTTGCATGTCGCGCGCAGGGTGCTCTGGTGGGAAGTTTAGCGCACCAAACACGTGCCAATCGTCTTCAATTTCTGGACCTTCTGCTACTGTGAAACCTATGCGTGAGAAAATGTCGATAATCTCGTTTTTCACAAGTGAAAGTGGGTGACGTGTGCCTAAATTGAAGTCTGAAGCACTACGAGAAAGGTCGATTTGTTCGCCTTGGTCGCCGCTTTCAAAACTATCTTTTAGAGAATTGATTTTCTCTTGTGCGGTATTTTTAAGCTCGTTAAGTAATTGACCTACAGTACGTTTTTCTTCGTTAGCTACGTTTTTAAAGTCATTAAACAAATCGTTTAATATACCTTTTTTACTCAAATACTGTATTCTTAGGCGTTCTACCTCTTCTTTGCTACTTGCTGTTAGATTTTTTATTTCCTCTAATAGGTTATTTATTTTTTCTACCATGATATATTGGTTTATTAATTAGCTAGTTAATAAAATGAGAGTGCAAAAATAGCATTTTTCTTTTAGAAAATTAATTTTTTATAGTACTTTTACTCCTTAAACATTCCTTTTTTTTATTACTTTTGCAAAAATATTTTTGTAGTATGGGAAAAATTATAGCATTAGCAAATCAGAAGGGTGGTGTAGGTAAAACTACTACCGCTGTCAATTTAGCAGCTTCATTGGCTGTTATGGATAAAAAAGTATTGTTGGTGGATGCCGATCCACAGGCAAATGCTTCTTCTGGTTTAAATATAGATATCACTAGTATAAAAGAAAGCATCTATGAATGTTTGATTAATAATTTGCCTGTAGAACAAGCTATTAAGAAAACAGAAATAGAAAATCTTGATATTATTCCTTCTCATATAGATTTAGTTGGTGCAGAAATAGAGATGTTGAAATTGGAAAACAGAGAGGAATATTTAAAGAATATTTTGTCTTCACAAAAAGATAAATATGACTATATTTTAATAGACTGTTCGCCTTCTCTTGGACTTATTACGGTAAACTGTCTCACTGCAGCAGATTCTGTCATTATTCCTGTGCAAGCAGAATATTATGCTCTAGAAGGTATCTCAAAACTACTTGTTACAATCAAAATTATTAAAGGTAGATTAAATCCTGCATTGGAAATAGAAGGTTTCCTACTTACAATGTATGATTCTCGTTTGAGACTTGCTCGTCAGGTTTACGATGAGGTGAAAAATCACTTCCAAGATATGGTGTTTAAAACAGTGATTCAAAGAAATATTAAACTTAGCGAATCTCCAAGTCATGGTGTGCCTGTACTTATGTATGATGCGGAGTCTACAGGTGCTAAAAATTATTTATCATTAGCTCAAGAAGTTATAAATAGAAACAATTAATGGAAAAGAAATCTGCATTGGGTAGAGGTTTAGGAGCCTTAATAGATGTGCAACCTACAGTACAAACTAGTGGGTCTTCTTCTATAGATGAAGTGGAAATATCTAAAATAGAGGCAAATCCAGACCAACCTCGTACAAACTTCAACGAAGAAGCACTTCAAGAACTTGCTGCATCTATTGCAGAACTTGGTGTGGTTCAACCAATTACAATACGTGAAATAGGTCCAGACAAATATATGATTATTGCAGGTGAACGCCGTTTTAGAGCTTCTAAAATAGCTGGCTTAACAAAAATACCTGCATATATCAAACGTGTTTCTGACGAAACAATGATGGAAATGGCGTTGGTGGAAAACATCCAACGTGAAGACCTTAATGCTATTGAAATTGCACTTACATACCAACGTTTGCTAGACGAATATAAATTTACTCAAGAAAAACTTAGCGATAGAGTGGGTAAAAAACGTGCTACTGTGGCAAATTATCTTCGTCTTTTAAAACTTCCTGCAGAAATTCAACTTGGTCTTACCAAAAAAGAAATAGATATGGGTCACGCTCGTGCATTAATCAATGTGCAAGACCCAACCAAGATGATTAAGCTTTACGAAGAAGTAGTGGCAAAGGGTTATTCTGTGAGAAAAGTAGAAGAACTTGTAAGGCAATTGAACGAAGAAGGTGGTGTGTCTTCACAAGGAAAGAAACCTGCAGACCCAGAACTTCAAAAGGCATATTCTCAAATAGCAGACCGCCTTTCTAATATCTTCGGTGCAAAAGTGAAGGTGGATAGAAACGATAAAGGTAAAGGTAAAATTTCTCTTGTTTTCTCTTCAGATGAGGAACTAGAAAACATTTTAATGGTAATAGATTCTTTGAAAAATTGAGAAGTAGATTAGCCTACATATTATTTTTCATAGCATTTTTTATTTCTATAAATATTAATGCCGCTTCTGTTCAGAATGATTCTATCTATTCTTTAGATAATGGAGATGATGTGCATATAGTGTATCAAACTGATACTGTTGAAACTATAGAAAATTATGTCTCAACTTCAACGTTTAAGCCTGATGCTCAGAAATCTGTTTGGCTGGCAGCTGTGGTCCCTGGTTTAGGACAGATATATAACAGACAATATTGGAAAGTACCTATTATATATGGTGGTGCGATGGGCTTGGCTTATGGTATTACATGGAATGATAGGATGTATGTGGACTATAAAAAAGGCTATGTTGACTTACTAGATAAAGATCCTAATAGCAATTATTTTGAATATCTATTGCCTCCTGGTACTGTTATAGATGGTTCAAATAGAGATTATTATACAAGAACAATAAAAACGAAGTTAGATAATTATAGAAGAAACAGAGATTTGTGTATCATTGCTACCGCTGTGTTGTATTTATTATCAATTGTAGATGCGTATGTAGATGCACAAATGTTTGATTATGACATTAGCCCAGATTTGTCGTTGGAGGTAACGCCTACTGTCATAGCACCTAGTTCTACATATGAACAGGATTCTTCTGTAGGTTTAAGTTGTAAATTGAAATTTTAATGAAGAAAATTTATATATTGATAGCAGCGTTAGGGTTTTCTAATGCTGTTTTAAATGCTCAAAATGATAGTTTAGTAGTTGAGTCATTCGTGGATACTCTTACAGTGGATTCTCTAGAAAGAGCTGCTTTTGAGTCTATTATAGAAGAAAAATTTGTAAATTGGTATAGTGAAGTTACCTTTACAGACTCTTGTTTCAACAATCCTGTAAAAGAACCACTTTCTAAAGAGGAATATGTACAAAGAATGTCTGAGATACCTGCGGAAATGGAACTTTCTTACAATCAGGTAGTTCGCTCTTACATTGATTCATATGTGCATCGTTATCCAAAGAATCTTTCAAAACTTTTGGGGCTTTCACAATACTATTTCCCTATTTTTGAGCGTGAGTTGCTTGCAGAAGGACTTCCAATGGAATTGAAATATCTTCCTGTGATAGAGTCTGCGCTGAATCCTACTGCTCGTTCTAAAGTGGGTGCAATGGGACTTTGGCAATTTATGCCATATACAGGCAAACTTTATGGATTAGAGATAAATAGTTTGGTAGATGAGCGTTGCGACGTGATAAAATCTACAAAAGCTGCTGTGAAATACCTTAAAGATCTTTATAGCATTTACAACGATTGGCTTTTGGTAATTGCAGCATACAACTGTGGTCCCGGCAACGTAAACAAAGCAATAAAGAGAGCAAATAAAGGCACAGATTATTGGGCAATTTACAATTATTTACCTCGTGAGACACGTGGTTATGTGCCAGCGTTCATTGCAGTGAATTATGCAATGGAATATGCCACTGAAGTGTACAATATTTGTCCTTCAGAGTCTAAAATGCCAGTGCTAGTGGATACTGTAATGGTCTCTGATAGAATGCATTTTGAACAAATTGCAGCAAATATGCCTATCACAGTGGAACAACTTAGAAAACTAAATCCACAATACAAATTGGATATTATTCCAGCTCATAAAAAGCCTTGCGCAATAGTTTTCCCTGTGAACGATACCTTGGATTTTATCGCGGCAAAAGATTCTATCCTTGAGTATGAAAAGGAAAAATATGCAAAACGCATGGAAACAGCAGTGGTGCTTCAAACCACATATAAAATACGTTCAGGAGACAACCTTTGGGATATTGCAAAGAAAAAAGGCACTACAGTGGCTGCTATTAGAAAGGCAAACCCAGGTAAGAATCTTAAAGTATTAAAAATAGGACAAGTAATTAACCTTCCAGTAAGATAAAATATTATGGCAAATTGGTATGAATGTAAAATCCGTTACGAAAAAACTATCGACGGAAAAACAAAAAAAGTGAACGAATCATATTTAGTAGATGGTCTTACATATACTGAGGCTGAAACTCGTATTTTAGAGACTCTATGTCAATATATTTCAGGTGAGTACACTATTACAAATATTAAACGTTCTAGAATTATCGAAATTTTCACTTCAGAAGTGGATGCATACGACAGATGGTTCAATTGTAAGATAAATATCATCACTCTAGACGAAGAAAAGGGTGTGGAAAAGAAAACTCCACAACTTATGCTTGTGCATGCCGACACTATCGACACCGCTCTTGCACGTCTTCGTGAAGGTCTTAAAGATACTCTTTACGATTACACTATTGTGTCAATTGCAGAGAGTGCGATATTAGATTATTTTCCATATAAAGTAGATTGATTTTAAAGGGTGATTTTTACGTTGCCCTCGTCTTCGAAATCCTCATTTACGTTTAGTAAACTCCGGTTTCTCAGACTTCGGGACGCCTTAAACTCCCTCCTTTAAAATACAATCTTAAAAATTGTAGACTAAACGCCTAAGCAAATGTCGGTCACTGAGCTTGTCGAAGTGCCCGACTCTGCGAAACAACTAAACAAAAAACAATGCAAGAAGAAATAAAACGCCGCCGTACATTTGCGATTATATCACACCCCGATGCGGGTAAAACTACACTTACCGAAAAATTACTTCTTTTCGGTGGTGCTATTCACATAGCTGGTGCTGTGAAGTCAAACAAAATTAAGAAGACCGCCACATCAGACTGGATGGAAATTGAAAAACAACGTGGTATTTCTGTGGCAACTTCTGTAATGGGTTTTGAATACAAAGATTATAAAATCAACATTCTAGATACCCCAGGTCACCAAGACTTCGCTGAAGATACATTCCGTACACTTACTGCTGTGGATAGTGTTATCATTGTGATAGACTCTGCAAAAGGTGTGGAAACACAAACTCGTAAACTTATGCAAGTTTGTCGTATGCGTAAAACCCCTGTGATGGTGTTTATCAACAAAATGGACCGCGAGGGTAAAGACCCATTCGACTTGCTAGACGAAGTTGAGTCTGAACTTGGCATACGCGTGCGTCCACTTAGCTGGCCTATTAATGGTGGTGTGGGCTTTAAAGGTGTTTACAATATTCACCAAGAAAGTTTAAATCTATATACTCCTAATAAACAAGTTGTTACAGAAACTGTAGAGATAGACCTAAATAGTGAGGAGTTGGAAAACTATGTAGGTGATACCGATGCTGCAAAACTTCGTGAAGACCTAGAACTTATAGAAGGTGTTTATTCTGAATTTGATGTAAATGAATACCTTGCGGGCGACCTGGCTCCAGTATTCTTTGGTAGTGCGTTAAATACCTTCGGTGTGAAGGAACTTCTAGATTGTTTCGTGGAAATAGCACCATCTCCACGTCCTATTGAAACTCTTGAACGCACAGTGGACCCATACGAAAAAGGTTTCTCTGGTTTTGTCTTTAAAATTCACGCCAATATGGACCCAAATCACCGTAGTTGTATTGCTTTCGTGAAGATTTGCTCAGGTAAATTTGAACGAAACGTAAACTACAAACATATTCGTCATGGCAAAATGATGAAATTCTCTGCTCCTACATGTTTCATGGCTCAAAAGAAGGAAACTGTAGATGAAGCATACGCAGGTGATATTGTAGGTCTTCCAGATACTGGCAACTTCAAAATTGGCGATAGCCTTACCTCTGGCGAGGAAATCCACTTCAAAGGTCTTCCTAGCTTCTCTCCAGAAATGTTTAAATACATTGAAAATGCCGACCCAATGAAGCAAAAACAACTTCAAAAAGGTATTGACCAACTTATGGACGAGGGGGTTGCTCAGCTATTTACAAACCAATTCAATGGTCGTAAGATTATCGGTACTGTAGGTCAACTTCAATTTGAAGTAATCCAATATCGCTTGCTTCACGAATACGGCGCTCAATGTAAATGGGAACCTGTAAACCTTTACAAAGCATGCTGGATTGAAAGCGACGACCCTGCCGAACTTGAAAACTTTAAAAAGCGTAAATATCAATACATGGCCAAAGACAAAGAAGGTCGCGACGTGTTCCTAGCGGACTCAAACTACGTCCTTCAAATGGCACAAGCAGATTTTAAAAATATTAGATTCCATTTCACCTCGGAGTTTTAGTAGAGCGAGTTTAAATGGTACTTTTATAACCCTCGTAGAGGGTTTTTCTTCTGTTGTAGGCAGGTGTTGAGCGTTAGCGATAACGCCTGTATATAAAACAATAATAAAGTGGCACGCCCATAGGGTGTGCGTCCGAGCGAAGCGAGTAATTTTAAGAATATGATAGGATCTTTTAATACCTTACAAGTAGTAAAACGCGTAGCGTTTGGTTTATATCTCGATGGCGAGGAAATGGGCGAAATCCTGCTTCCAAACCGTTACGTACCAGATAATGCACAAATTGGCGATTATCTAAATGTTTTCGTGTATACCGACGGTGAAGACCGCCCAATTGCCACCACATCAGAACCACTTGCTGTTGTTGGAGACTTTGCGTTTATGCAAGTGAAATCTATAGCATCTGTGGGAGCGTTTCTAGAGTGGGGTATTATGAAAGACCTACTTGTGCCATATAGCGAGCAAACAGTTTCTCTGCACACAGGTCAAAAAGTGTTGGTTTATGTATATCTAGACAATAAAACCAAACGTGTGGTTGCTTCAGCAAAATGGGAAAGATATACCGAAAAGCAAGATTTTTCTGAAATCTCAGAGGGCGATGAGGTAAACGTGCTTGTGGCATCAGAAACAGAACTTGGTTATAAAGTGCTTATAAATAAACGTTACACCGGTCTTATTTACAAAAATGAGGTATTCTCTAAAATAAATATTGGCGACAATCTTACTGCTTATATTTCAAAAATTCGTCCAGACGGTAAAATTGATGTGCGTATGCGTCGCTCTGGCTACGAAGCAATAGAAGGTGAAGCGGGTAAACTTCTTGAACTAATTAAAAAGTCAGGCGGCTCACTTCCTACCACCGACAAATCTCCAGCAGAGCTTATCTACGAAGTATGCGGAATGAGTAAGAAAACTTACAAAAAAGCAGTAGGTGAGTTGTACAAAAAAAGACTGATTTCTTTAACAGATTCAGGTATAAAACTTAATTAATTTTTACCCAAAAATAGGAGGCTAACTACAAAGGTTAGCCTTTTTTGTATCTATAAGGCAAAATATTTTGTGTTTCTCAATCAAAATACTTAAATTTGTCTTTTGTGAATATTATCATTAACTACAATAATCAATTTATGAAAAAAATCAGTTTAATTGTCTTCTTGGCAATGGCTTCGCTAGTGAGCGTATTTGCTCAATCTTACACTGGTGACCAAGCCAAACGAGGTTATGCTATCTTTAGTGATAAAGTAACCTTCATCTTCGACGAAAACATCTACGGAGTGCGTCCAGAACGCGTGTTCGTAACAGGTGATTTCCGTGGTTGGGACGCTTCTACAGAAGTAGGAGAGTGGGAACTTAAAAAAGTAGGCGAACAATGGATGCTTACTTTCGACAATGTTGACGAAAGCGTGATTAAACCAAACACAGGTTTCAAATTCCGCATCAACAATGATGGTCAATGGCTAGACCCAACAGACCAATCTCCAAACGTAAAAGGTGGCAACCTTATCTACGAAATGGACCGTGTAGTAGCAGGTCTTACTGCAGAAATCAGAAAAAGCAACCTTATTTGGGCTAACATTTCTGGTGTAAAACGTTCTTTCAACCCTGCAGATTACATCATTAAAGATGCTCAAGGAAATGAGATTAAAGTAGTAGGCGTACTTCCAAACGAATCTACCACTACTCTTATTGTTCCAGAAAAAGATCTTGATATTCGTCGTGTTTATTACCTAGAAATTCCTTCACAAAAACTAAGAGCAGTATGTTCATACGACGGTTGGTTCCGTGAAGTATATTCTACCAAAGAATTGGGTGCGAATATAGATAATGGTATTACATCAATTCGTGTATTCGCTCCACGTGCAGAGCAAGTTAAACTATACCTTTACAAAGGTGCAAATGACACAGAAGCATATCAAACATTCGATATGACTGTTGACCAAGACGGTGTTTGGGAAACAATTATCAACGAAGATTTGCATGGTGTTTACTACGACTTTACAGTACATGGTTCTACAGACCCAGGTAACTTCTTCTATGAAACCAAACCTGTTCATATCAACGACCCATATGCTCGTGTAAGCGACGATACATTTGGCAAATGCCGTATTTGGCATCGCACAAAAGCTGCTACTCCTCTAAAAGGCGGTGTTCCTAAAATGGAAGATGTAATTTCATACGAAGTACACGTACAAGACTTTACCGACAACTTACCATTACCAGATAGTTTAAAAGGTACTATCCGTGGTATGATTACTCCTGGTCTTAAAAATTCTAGAGGAGAAAAAGTAGGTTTCGATTATTTAGTTGACCTTGGCATCAACGTAGTTCACTTAATGCCTGTACAAGAATACCTTCACTTCCCAACAGATGACTGGTACGAATCATTCAAAGACGACCCATATATGATTGAGCAAGGTATAGCTCACGAAAACTATCAATGGGGTTATCGTACATCATTTGCAATGGCTGTAGAATCTCGCTATCGTGTAAAAGGTTCAGAACTTGGTTCAGAACGTGACGATATGCGCGACCTTGTACAAGCATTCCACGACAAAGGTATTGCAGTGATTATCGACATTGTGCCAAACCATACTGCAGAAGATATGGATGGTAAACAATTCTTATTCAACTTCAACGGTTTTGACAAACAATACTACTATCGTACCAAAAACTTTGAACACATTGGTGCTTATGGTAATGAAGTGAAAACAGAAAACCGTCCTATGACTCAACGTTGGTTAATTGACCAAGTAAAATATTTCATCGATGAATTTGGTATCGATGGTGTACGTGTTGACATTGCTGGTCAAATGGACCAACAAACTTTAACAGCATTCTGGGATGCTATTGGTCGTGATAAAATTGTTTATGGCGAGCCATGGATTGCATCAAATGACCCAGACTACGAAGCAAATCCAGATTGGGACTGGTACAAAGAAGATTCTCCAATTTGCTATTTCCAAGATGATTCTCGTAGCTCATACAAAGGTCCTGTATTCCAACTAGAAGATCCTAAAAACGACCGTGGTTGGGCTGGTGGTAAATACAGCGAACGTGAAGGCGTTATGCGTGGTTTAACATGTACTTGCAAAGACGACAAAAATCCAAACAGCGGTATTTCTTATCTAGATATTCACGACAACTTTGCTCTAGCAGACCAATTTGGCCGCAACTTTGATGGTCGCGACTCTGTATACGAAAACGAATACAAAATTGCTGTTACACTTCTTTACACCACACTTGGACCTATCGTAACTCACGGTGGTTCTGAAATTATGCGTAGTAAAGCACACGCTCCACTTCGTGAAGAAGTTCGTACCACAAAAGCAGGTTACAATGCTTATATGCACGGATATCGTGACACCTACAACCACCGTACTGCAAACACATTTGTTTGGGAACAAGTTGGTCAAAAACCAACAGGTACAAACTTCAACGACTACGACAATATGTACAAATTCTGGCGTGGTTGGAATACATTCCGTAAATCTGAATATGGTAAAGTATTCCGTCAAGGTGAAGCAGTACCAGAAGGCTATTACAAATGGTTCCTTCCAGAGCCAGAAAGCTCACTTGGTTACCTAGTTGACGACAAAGTACTAGTTCTTATCAACGCTGGTCACGAACCTATCGACTTTGAAAACGTTGAACTACCAAAAGGTAAATGGCAACTAGTAGGTACATCTGAAGCTATTAATATTAAAGGTGTAAAATCTAAAAACAAAACAACTAAAGTGAAAGCAGGCGTAAACAAAGTTACTGTTGAACCACTTTCTCAATACGTTTGGATAAAAAAATAAGATTTAAATCTAAATTTTCTAATACTAAAGGAACTGACTTAACTCAAAGGTCAGTTCCTTTTTATATTATCTATGTGTAGGGACATAGCGTGCTATGTCCGTGTCGTCTGTTTAGTAAAATATTTTCTTAATAATTTGTAAAAACCATCAATATTTGTTACATTTGCAACGTATGCGTAACAATTTATTACATATCAACAATGGTTTTTCTATGCATGAGCTAGTATCTAGTTCATACATACATACATACATACATACATACATTGCGCGCCGCGTATGTAATGTTTGCTGTGATTTTATATAAAGTCGCTGTTCTGTAAATATGCAGGATAGCGACTTTTTGTGTTTAGAATAATATTAATCAATAAAATAAATAAAAAAATGAAAAAGTTAAGTTTTTTTGCTGCTCTTGCAGCTATGTTAATGGGATTCGCATCTTGCGAAAAAGTAGAACCAACAGCGCTAGAAACTAGCGACTTAAAAGGTACAACCCTTGCAGGCTATGTATATTATTCAAAACTTGATGATACCATGACTCCAGAGGGCAATGCTCTTTTTGAAGGCAAAGCCAATGTAACCATCGAGGTAACAGAATTGGGTGCCGACGGAAAGGCAACTGGCAATGTTATGATTGTTACAGCAGCTCTTAAAGGTGGTAAATTTGAAGCAAGCATTCCAGTGGCAGCAGGTAAAAAAGCATCTTGCAAAGCAACTTGTATGTTCCAACAAGATAACTACGATGCTGAGGTAAAACTAGACGATGCAGACGTTAAAAAAGTAATGCTTACCTACAAAGGCGAAGCAAATCCTACACTTACATATGGTGAAACTGTTTACGTGGACCTAATTGGCAAAAGAGTAGGTGCAACCAACGACCCATATCACTTCAATCCTTAATAGCGAATCTGTTTTTATCAACATTTAAAGAGTATTATTATGAACAAGATAAAAGTAATAACTGTTTCGCTATTATGCGCCTTGTCTATGGGTGTCATGGCACAAACAGAAAAAGAGGCTAAAGTCTATACACCAGAAGTGGGAAGCAGTGCCATCGGTGTCAATTTTAACCCAGTAGCAGCTGCCCAAGGTGGTAGTGCCGCTTCATTTTCTAGTGTAGGTCAATTTTTGTATGGCACAGAAACTGAAGATGGTATTATAAAAAATGCAGAATCTAAACCAAATCAAATGTACATTTTAGCACAACAACCAATGGTGTCTATTTCGTACAAATACCAAGCAAAAGAACACATGGCGTTCAAAGCTAGCATTGGTTTTAGCGGTGGCTATGTAAACTATCGTGAATATGTAAATGACGACAAAGCTATGGCTTTAAACCCTATGTCTGAAGCTCAAGTAGCTGATGCAGTGAAGTTGGACTATAAAGGTGGTGGTATTACCGCAGGTCTAGAGTTCAATGCAGGTAAAAACTTACGCTTTGTAGGTGGTTTTGGTTTGATGTATTCATTTGGTGGTGGCGAAGTAAATTTCGCATACGGCAACCAAATCACCGAAGCCAACCAACATCCAACCACAATGGAAAAAATCGACAAAAATATCAACGAATTTGCTTCAAGTGGTTGTACATGGATGGACTATGGTCGTCCTGTAAAACAATACAATGTAGGTGTTAGCCATGGTATTGGTATCTATGCAAACTTAGGTTTAGAGTGGTTCTTTATGAAAAACGTTTCAATAGGCGCAACCGTAGAACTTACCCCTATTATGGTGGCATTCCAACCACAAACCTATACCATTTACGAAGGATATGATAAATATAATGGTGCAGTGGCTCAATACAACGACCTTATAAGCCCAGGAAGCACATATTTATTGTATGGCACAGAAAATATCGGTGTAAACATCTCACTACACTATTATTTCTAGTCTATAAACGTATTAAATAACATACAAGAGTGAGGGGGGATGAGCAAAAACCACCGTCACTCTTGTTTTAATTTTTTGATATTATGAAAAAGATTATTCCATTTCTTGTTTGCTTGCTAGTAGCTGTGATAGCATGTAAAAAAGAAGACATTTTTCCACTTGCAGAAAGTATCACCTTTGATGATACTTCTATTGAACTGCCTGTAGGCGAAAGCAAGTATCTTTACTATACTATTTTGCCAGAGCAAGTGGGCGATACGGCTACGGTTTATTTTACCAGTGCAGACGAGACCATTGCCACTGTAAGCGAGTGGGGGTCAGTAACAGGTGTAAAAGAAGGCCATACCACAGTTACTGCTACAGTACATGGTAAAAGTGCTTCTATAGAGGTAGAAGTTTTAAAAGCGGTGATTACCAAATTTAATCTGAAATACAATGGCGAGGCTTTGCCAGAGGTGTTGGATGTTCCATACGGAGACAATGCCGTTAGTGTAGATATTACCGATATAAAACCATCTACTGTAGGTGCAGAAGGTATCACAGTAAGTTCAAAAGATAAATCTATTGCCGAAGCCAAACGTGATGGCAAACAAGTAATTATTACTCCAAAAGGCGAGGGTGAAACCACTATTGTGGTAAGAGGAGGTGATGTTAAAAAAGAAATAAACATCAGTGTAAAAATGATTCATGCCGAAAAGGTGGTTATCGACCAAAAAAATCCAGAAGTAGGCTTGAATACCACTTTGCAACTTACCGCAACTACTACTCCTGTAGATATTAGCCAACCAAAACGCACATGGAGCAGTTCAAATCCAAGTATTGTGGAAGTAGATGCAGAAACAGGTATAGTTACAGGTAAAGGCGATGGTTCTGCAACTATTACAGTTACTGTAGATGGCAAAAGTGCTTCGGCACAAGTGAAGGTGTTATATGTTAAACCACAAACTGTAGCAATAAATCCTACTTCTAAAACCTTGGTGTTAAACGATACTTGTCTGTTGAAGGTTTTTACAACTCCTGCCGAAGTAACATATCCAGAAATAACTTGGAGTAGTTCAAATAGCAGTGTGGCGAGTGTAGATGAAAACGGTATCGTTACAGCCAAAGGTTTAGGCTCTGCTACTATTTCTGCAAAAGTGGATGGTGTTGTAGGCACATCTACCATTACTGTGAGCGAGTTTCCTCCAATTACAGGATTTGAGTTGAGCGCATCTGCCAAAGAAGTTGCAATTAATAAATCTATTACCCTTTCAATCAAAAACTTAGAGCCAAGTGGAGCTTCCTATGGTGATATTAAATGGTCTATAGACAACACTTCTTTAGCTTCTATTTCTGTTAATAAAAACACTGGTACTTGCACCCTTACCGCAAAAGACCAAGCAGGCTATGTTACCGTAACAGCAGAAAGCAACGGTGTGGTAAAAACACAACAAATTAAAATAACTAAGGTAGCAGTAAAAAGTATTTCTGTCTCATCTAATGTAAAAAGTATAAGTGGTTATTATTGCTTTTGGGCACCTTCTTCTGCTACGGACTATGCAGAAACAGCATACGGAAGTGGTCAAGATATAGAATTTACCGTTTCTGTATCTCCAGCAGATGCCAGCCTTGCTAATAATGTGACCTTTACATCAGACAACTCAAACGTACAAGTTAAAAAAGTAGGTGATGTTTATAAATTATATGTTTCTAGTTCTTCAAAAGGTGACTATACATTACAGGCTAATTGCGATGGGAAAGGTTGGACTGGTAAGGTTCACGTAATCCCAGCATCTTATAATCCAACAATTTCAACCATTTACGGTTACCCAGGCAAAAGAACTACTATCAATGAGTCTAGTTTTAAATCAAATATTAAAGATTATACTCCTCTTGAAGATTTGATTAAATATAGTAAATGTACTCCTAAAACCAAAAATTACCATACCTTCACTGAAGGTAGTACAAATGTAGTGATTAAAGGAACAGATTTAGCTTATGGTGATAAGTATTATGATACATTCACTGTAGAAGCTGATGTGTTGGGTAAGAAAATAACCTCAGATGCTGTCATTTATAATTCATATTATGGCATTTCTTTTGACTTTTCTGTGGAATATGGTACGTCAACCACTCACGATGAAACAGGTTATAAGTATTACATATCAGAAGGAAAGAAAACAAGTGACTGTAACCTAATTGGGTACGATAAACCAAAATTTAGAGCAAAAGTAAAAAACTATAAAGATGGAGACTTTATATATTTAGCTCAATTGACATGTGGTATTTATGTTCACCATTATGCACAAGATGGAGAATATAGGGAGTCTGGTACATGTATAGACAAATTGGCTTGCACTAAAGTTGCGGAATATACTACTCGGGTAGATTACGCAACAGAAACATATAAACTACCAAATACCCAAATGGAGTATAAATTTGACTTTTACGAATAATCAAGATAAAGAAATAATATCATGAAAAAAATACTTTATTTAATAAGCTTTTTATTTGCGGTGGCATTGGTGGGTTGCGAGGAAAAAGAACCTCCAACTCCTCCAACACCAGATACGCCTTCTAAGGTAGAAACAGGTGCGGCAGAAAACATTACCGCTACCTCTGCTACACTTAAAGGTATGGTAAATGTAGATATTATAGACTACGAGGAAATTGTATTTGGTGTGATGTATTCTACCAAGGCAGAAGATCTTGTTGATTATACAGCACCATCAAAAAATGGTTTGGTATTGATAGGTAACGAGTTTAAAGTAGAAGTTACCGACTTAAAAGCTGAAACCAAGTATTATTACCGCGCCTATGTGATGCTAAACAATTTGCAAATACTATTGGGCGATGTAAAAGAGTTTACAACTTTGGAGGGTACAGGAGAACCAGAAACTCCAGAAGAGCCAGAAACTCCAGAGGAAAATGTT
>JAZQZD010000003.1:0-33945 GCA_045633865.1 Candidatus Enterocola sp. | reverse complement strand
CATCTAAGGTATCAGAAGATGCTTAAAGATAAGTACATCATACAAAGTATGTCTCGCAAGGGAAACTGTCTTGATAATGCTATGATGGAGAACTTTTTTGGTCTTATGAAATCTGAATTACTATACGTTCAAGAATGGGACTGTATAGAACAGTTCAAGAAGGAACTTGTGAAGTATATACGATATTATAATAACGATAGAATTAAGTTGAGGCTAAATGGAAAAAGCCCGGTAAAATACCGAGCTTTATACCAATCTAAAGTTGCCTCTTAATAAT
Source organism: Candidatus Enterocola sp. (assembly GCA_045633865.1). GTDB lineage: Bacteria > Bacteroidota > Bacteroidia > Bacteroidales > Paludibacteraceae > Enterocola. Next base: position 33,668 of record JAZQZD010000003.1, on the reverse strand, counting down.
GTTAACCGTCCAACTTTTGGGGGTCACATCATCGTTAGAACTGAGGTTTTCTGTTATATGGGAGTATTACAACTCTAAGTTTTCGATTGAGATACCTTTTACTGCTTTGTTGATTTTTCTCATTAAACCTTGAAGCACAGTACCAGGACCGCATTCAACTACTTGTTCTGCACCGTCTGCAATCATATTTTGTACAGATTGTGTCCATTTTACAGGAGCGGTAAGTTGAGCAACTAAGTTTTTCTTAATTACTTCTGGGTCGGTTTCACCTTTTGTGCTTACGTTTTGGTAAACTGGGCAAATAGGAGTTTTAAATGTGGTTTGTTCAATAGCTGCTGCTAGTTCTTCTCTTGCTGGGTCCATAAGTGGAGAGTGGAACGCACCACCAACAGAAAGTTTAATAGCACGAAGAGCACCTGCTTCTGTAAGTTTTTCGCAAGCAATGTCGATAGCCTCCTGAGTACCTGAAATAACTAATTGTCCTGGGCAGTTGTAGTTTGCAGGCACTACTACACCTTCGATAGATGCACAAACTTCTTCAACTACTTCGTCTGCAAGACCAATGATTGCTGCCATAGTAGAAGGAGCTGCTTCGCATGCTTTTTGCATAGCCATTGCACGTTTTGATACTAATTTTAGACCATCTTCAAAGTCTAAAGCGCCAGCTGCCACAAGAGCAGAAAACTCACCCAATGAGTGACCTGCAACCATACTTGGGGTGAATTTATCAGCATTGGTTTTAGTCAAAATTACAGAATGTAAAAATACTGCTGGTTGAGTTACTTTAGTTTGACGTAGGTCTTCGTCTGTACCATCAAACATTAAATCTGTGATACGGAAACCTAATACTTCGTTAGCTTTTTCAAAAAGTTCTTTTGCTAATTCAGAGTTCTCATACATATCCTTACCCATTCCTACGAATTGAGCACCCTGACCAGGGAATACATAAGCTTTTTTCATAATTGTTCTTTATTAGTTTTAGTTAAAAACATCGATTTTTATGTTCTTCAGCTACAAAATTACGTTATTTTTATGAAAATATATACTTTCTCTTTTAAAATAGTTCATTTTTCTTTAAATTTGCGTGTATTTTTCTGCAATGGCACTAATAAATGAAAACTATTTGAAACTTCCGGAGTATTATTTCTTTAATGAAATACAACAAAAGGTTAATGCTCACAAGATAATCAATCCTAAAGCTAACGTGATTAGTTTGGGGTTGGGCGATGTTTCACAACCTATTCCAGCCTCTGCGCTAAAGGCAATGAAAAGTGCAGTAGAAGAATTGTCAGACCCAAAAACTTTTAAGGGTTACGGTCCTGAAACTGGTTACAATTTCCTTAAAAACTGCATTATTAAGCACGACTATTCCCCTCGTGGTGTAACCTTGAGTGCTGACGAAATTTTTATTAGCGATGGGTCTAAGTCTGACGTAGGCAATATCGGTCACATTTTTGGTAGAGATAATATTATAGGTATTACAGACCCAGTTTATCCCGTTTACGAAAATGCAGCCATAATGGGCGGTCGTTCTGGTTACCTTACAGACAACAATCTTTGGAGTAATATTGTTTACATTCCTTGTTCTTCAAAAAACAATTTTGTGCCAGAACTTCCAAAGGAAAAGGTTGACATTATCTATCTATGTTATCCAAACAACCCTACCGGCATTGCTCTAACAAAAACTGAACTAAAAAAATGGGTGGACTATGCACTTGAAAATCATGCAATTATCATATACGATGGTGCATATTTCTCTTATATTACAGAAAAGAACGTTCCCCACTCTATTTATGAAATAAAGGGTGCAAAAAAATGTGCTATTGAAATACGAAGCTACTCTAAAACTGCAGGTTTCACTGGATTAAGATGCTCATACACAGTAGTGCCTCACGAAATTATTGGTTTCACCCTTTATGGTAATGCGATTGAAGTGAACAAGCTTTGGTGGCAACGCAACACCACTTATTATAACGGTACTTCATACATTATTCAAAAAGGTGCAGAAGCACTTTATTCGCCAGAGGGCATGCAAGAGGTGAAAGATATGGTTTCATATTACCTAACCAATGCAAAAATAATAAGAGAAGAACTTACCAAATGTGGTTTCACCGTGTATGGTGGCGTAAACTCTCCTCACGTGTGGGTAAAAACTCCTCACCACACCACTTCATGGAAGTATTTCCAAGAACTGCTATATGATATAAATGTGGTTTGTACCCCAGGTGCTGGCTTCGGCCAAATGGGTGAAGGCTACTTCCGCCTAACCGGCTTCAACTCCCGCGAGAATACTATTGAAGCGATGAATCGAATAAGTAATTGGATATAATTTGGAGTTTAATATAAAAAAAACGAAATTGATTTCTCAATTTCGTTTTTTTATTTTTATACCTATTTCTAGAGAGTGATTTACTTTATCTCCCAGGTTTCGTTAGTTTCTAACAACTCCGCAAAATTATGATAATTTTTCTTGGTAGAAACTTCTTCTACTTGAGCATAAACTGCGTCGTTGTAGGTAGGAGCTTCTACGTCGCGGATAACACCTAGAGCAACTGGGAAGTCTGGACCTTCCATAAGAGCAAGCTTAAGTTGAAGGGTGTTGTCCATGCAGTGAGCATCGTGAACTAGAATATCTTTTTCGGTTATACCGTTTTCACCAATTTTCACTACTTTTAGACCAAAACCTTCTTGCATAAGACCAAGTTCGCGGTTTTCACCGAAAATCATTGGTTTGCCGTGTTCTAGATAAATTGCGTTTTTAGCACGTAGATCTGATGTTGCAAGGCTGTCGTGAGTACCGTTGTTGAAGATAACACAGTTTTGTAATACTTCTACTACAGAAGCACCTTTGTGACGAGCTGCTTTTACAAGCACATCTTCAGTACCTTTTAAATCTACTGCCACACAACGAGCGAAGAAACGACCACGAGCACCGAAGCAAAGTTCTGCAGGGCGGAATGGGTCTTCTACAGTACCGTATGGAGAAGATTTACTTACGAAACCACGAGCAGATGTAGGAGAATATTGACCTTTTGTTAAACCATAAATACGGTTGTTTAAAAGAATCATATTTAGGTCGATATTTCTACGTAGAGCGTGGATAAAGTGGTTACCACCAATTGCTAAGCCGTCACCATCACCAGAGATTTGCCAAACGGTAAGTTCTGGATTTGCAACTTTCACACCTGTAGCAATAGCAGCTGCACGACCATGAATAGTGTGCATACCGTATGTATTCATATAATATGGTAGACGAGATGAACATCCGATACCTGAAATCACTGCGATTTCGTGTGGAGGAACACCAAGGGTAGCCATAGCTTTGTGTAAAGAATTTAAGAATGCATGGTCACCACATCCTGGGCACCAACGTGGTTGTCCAGTTTTATAATCTTTTGCTGTATATTCTGACATCTTTTTACTCGTTTAATAGGTTTGTAAATGCTTCAACTAGTTCATTAACCACAAATGGTTGACCTTTCACTTGGTTGAATTGATTGAAATGAACACCTTCCACTTTAGAACGTAAGTACATTGCAAATTGTCCCATATTTTGTTCTGCTACAACTACTTTTTTGTATTTACGAAGCACTTCTGCAGCATTTTTTGGAAGTGGATTGATATAAGTGAAGTGAGCTAAAGCAACTTTTTTACCTGCTTTATTCATCTCATCTACAGCAGAACGTAAGTGACCGTATGTGCCACCGAAACCTACTACTAGAAGTTCTGCATCTTCTGCACCTTCAACTTCTACATCAGGAACTTGGATTTTTTCCACTTTTTCTTGACGTAGGATAGTCATTTTATGGTGGTTTTCTGGTTCTGTAGAAATAGCACCTGTTTCATTGCTCTTTTCTAGACCACCAATACGGTGTGCGAAACCTTCTGTACCAGGGATTGCCCAATAACGAGAACCTGTTTCTTCGTTGCGCATAAATGGAGTCCATTTACCCATCATATCTGCTGTTACAAATGGAGCTGTAATTGCTGGATATTCAGCAAGTTCTGGAAGTTTCCATGCAGCAGAACCATTTGCGATGAATGCGTCTGTTAAAAGAACCACTGGAGTCATGTGTTCAACAGCTATTTTACAAGCCATAAATGCTGCATCGAAGCAATCTGCTGGAGATTTTGCTGCAATTACTGGCATTGGGCTTTCGCCGTTACGGCCATAAAGAGCTTGAAGAAGGTCTGTTTGCTCAGATTTTGTAGGAAGACCTGTTGAAGGACCACCGCGTTGAACATTTAAAATAACTAGTGGAAGCTCAGCAATAACAGCTAAGTTCATCGCTTCACTTTTCAAACAAACACCAGGACCTGAAGTAGATGTTACTGCCAATGCACCAGCAAATGCTGCACCTACTGCAGAAGCACAACCTGCGATTTCATCTTCAGCTTGTACTGTAACCACGCCAAGTGATTTGTGTTTTGAAAGTTCGTGAAGCACGTCAGTTGCAGGAGTAATAGGATAAGAACCTAGGTAAAGACGAAGACCTGCTTTTTCTGCAGCAGCGATGAAGCCGTATGCAGTAGCCTTGTTACCATTGATATCCATATATTTACCTGCTTCTTTAGTAGCTTTGCTATCTACTGTGTAAGTAGTGCTCACAGAAGCATGAATATTGTGACCATAATCGTAACCAGCGTTTAACACTTTAATGTTAGCTGCAGCGATTTCTGGTTTTTTAGCGAATTTTTCGCGAAGCATTTCTTCTGCGTTTGCAAGGTTTCTGTTGAATAACCAACAAACTAAACCTAGAGCAAACATATTTTTACAGCGTAGGATAGATTTGTTGTCTAAACCTGAATCTTTAAGCGCTTCTTTACACATGCTAGAAATAGGCGCTTCTACTACTGTATTTTTGATATTTAGTTCTTCAAATGGATTATCAGTAGTGAAAAGTGCTTTTTTAAGGTCTGATTCTTGGAAAGAGTCAGTATCTACAATGATAATTGAACGTGAAGAACAGAATTTATACTGAGTTTTCAACGCTGCTGGGTTCATAGCGATAAGAACATCGCATTTGTCACCAGGAGTTAAAACTTTGTCTGAACCAATGTGTACTTGGAAACCTGACACACCAGTTAAAGTACCTTGTGGGGCACGGATGTCTGCAGGATAATCTGGGAAAGTACTAATGTCGTTTCCGGCAGTAGCTGAAATGGTAGAAAAAATATTACCAGCAAGCTGCATACCGTCGCCTGAGTCGCCACTAAAGCGGACTGTTACATCTTCCAACGCTTCTATTTTCATCTTTTATAATTATTAATGATTATTATTTCTATATTAAAGTCACAAAAATACATTAAAAAATACGAATATGCAAAATTTTTGCAGTATTATTCATATTTCCTGCAAATCTATTGCATATTCATTGCATATACAAGTTTGGTATTACAAAAATATTACAATTTATTGATATGTAGATAAACATCATTACAGACGCAACTCCTAATTATTCGCTACGCTCATGATTTTGCTCTCGTTCGGCAATGCTTAAGCAAGCTTATCATTGCTCTCACTTACTCGCAAAATTCCTAACTCCAAACTGATTAACAATTTCATATCCTTCATTATAAAGTTCTATGAGTTTATTAATATCCTTTTCAATTCTACTCACCTTAAGTGGTTTTTCTGGACGAATTACAAGCGCTCTACCCTCTTGCTCCAATTTGTCTATCAAATCCAATGTTTCATTATAAACTCTTGCACGAGATTTTATAGCCTCTTGAAGTTTTGGATATTTCCTATAAAACAACGATGCTAAAGGATTATTTTTTTCATCCTTTCTATAATCTTTATTTCTTGTAAGAACAATAACAAACTTTTTAAATCCTTGATTCATTGCGTATTGCACAGGTATAGAGTCGGAGATACCGCCATCTAGCATTGGAATGCCATCAATTGTTACCATAGGTGCGGCAAAAGGCAAACTACTAGAAGCTTTCACAACTTCTATCACCCTATCTGGCGATGTTTTCTCGTCTATATAACATGGCTCACCTGTTAAGCAGTTTGTGGTAACCATTATAAAACGTTCTTTACGAGCAAAATAGGTATCGTAGTCGTATGGACAAATTTCGTTTGGAAAAGTCTCAAACAGAAGTTTAAAGTCCATTATATTACGTTGAGTGAAAAGGTATTTCAGACCAACATATCTATATTTTTCATAAAGGTCGATGTTGCTTCTGCGAGCTCTGCCACGTTGTCTTGACATATAAGAAAGTCCATTGCAAGCACCTGCACTCACAGCCACAGTAAATGGAAAATCTATCCCTTTATCTAAAAAATTGTCTAAAACACCACTAGTAAAAGTACCTCTCATACCCCCACCTTCAAGGATAAGAGCAGTACTTTCATCTATTATAAAATCATTGTTCATAGGGGTTACAAAAATTTGAATGCAAATTTAATTAAAAAAATCATTAACTTTGCATCCGCTATGAAAAAGATTATCACACTTATCGTTTGTATCTCGCTATCATTTAGCGCTTTTGCCCAACTGAAAAAGGTGCGTTTGGGAAATAATAGTAACCAACATATCACTCTTGGCATCGGTGCTTCTTACCCTGTATTTGACCTTCCTGGCAACATTGGTGGAGCCGCAAATTTGTCCTACACCTATTATTTTATGCCACGATTGGGATTGAGGGGTGAATTGAGTTATGCGTATTTGAGATACAAGCCTTCGGGTAGCGTTTCAGGCACTACTTCGGGCACGTTATTCCCTTCGGTCATCAATACGTCGACAAGCTCAGTGACCGAATTCGACGGTCTTCACGCAGGCGACATTAGCGCACAAGTGGTATTCAACTATTTCATAGACAGAGGACAACGTAGAGAAAACAACATGGGAAGTTTTGTACCAGAGAGAGCATATCTTTTTGGTGGTGTTGGATGTTTCTTGTATGATGCACACGCCACAGGCAAAGATGTAGGCATTCATGCTAGTTTTCCTATCGGAACAGGTGTAGCATGGAGTGTGGGTAGTGATTGGTCAATTGGTTTAGATGCCACTTGGAAATTTACCTTAACCGATGATTTGGATGCCATAGTTCCAGAAAAATTCATGCCAGACTGCTACGCAACACTCTGTCTTTCTGTTACTTACAAAATTCCTAAACAATGGGTAGGTAGCAACAAAACACATATCCGCACAAAAAAGAATAAACGTTGCGACCCTCGTAAGGGATGTGATTTTACATTTGATTAAAAAATATTTATTTTATAGGGTACTTTTTTAGTCATGCTTGTCCTCACAATCCTCATTTACGTCACAGTAAACTCCGGTTGCTCGGACTGCTCAATCCAAAAAAATCCCTCCTCTAAAATTAATATTAAAATTTATTAGATTTTTGTGCTAAAAAATTTTAGTATATCAAATCATTTTACTATTTTTGCATCGCTTTTGAGCAAAGGAAGTTTGGGTGAGTGGCTTAAACCACCAGTTTGCTAAACTGACGAACGGGCAACCGTTCCGGGGGTTCGAATCCCCCAGCTTCCGCAAATAAAATTTTAGAACGAAACAGCAAGTTTACTTGCTGTTTTTTTTATTGTCAGCCCACAAGGCACAAGCTTGCTTGTTGACTGTGGGTATGATAATAAAAAAGAACATACAACGTATGTTATATGTTCTAAAATTTTATTTGCAAGGATCCCCGCGGGAGCGAGGGGATGATGTTTTGCTAGCAAAACATCAAGTGTTCCTTATTTACAATACAAATAAATCGTTAACATTGCTAAAAATAGTCAGTAATAACACTTGTAATTATCTACCATTCAACAAGATAGAGTAATTCTAAAATTACTCTATCTATATCAATATTGCCTAATTTTCTATTTCTATAAAATTCTTACCCATAACACTAATATAAATTTGATTATTGTTATATCGTGTAACACAAAAATTGACTGAATTAGTTTTATAATATTCTTCATATTCAACATTAGCCATTGCTCGTGCTATATTAGGTAACATTTTTTTCGCTTCACTTGATTCTAACAATGTTCCTGAATTCATAGCCAGATGAACACTAGCATTAAGTTTGTCAAATTCTTTACCTTCTATAATTTTATAAGACTTATGCTTAAATACTATTATATTATCCTTTATAGTTAATGGTCTTAAATCTATATTTTTATTTATCTCGTAATTTCTAAACATCTCAAATACCTCATACGTACCTAAATTTATTTGAGAAAGCCAATCTTCAATTTCATAATCTGTATTACATTTGTAGTATTTTTCATTAGTCCATTTATATGTCCTTACATATCTCATAAATTCCTCAAAATAATCAACTAAAATCCAGCCATTTTCATCAATAAAATGCGGTAGTTTATCTGAGATATACAGATCATAATACATCTGATTACACCAAATATTTTCTTCCCCATTATGTTTCTCAAAAAAGTCATCTATAAATTTCTTAGGAAAATTGATTTCATCGCATTTAAAACCATCTAACGTAATTGTAAAATGATATTTATTTCTTTCTAAGTATTGACTTTTGTCAAAATATACCTTTGTTTTATCTACATCTTCAATTCTTATCGTAGTTATTTTTTTACCTGATATTACTGAATTTATATACTTAATATCTTTATTATTCTGATTCAAATTAATAGAAAAGCACTTTTCCTCATTTTTTAGACCAAGTATTTCATCTTTATTTAATAATACTTTCATAGTTCCATCTTCATATTTCAGAAAATTATCCTCTCTCTGCACAATAAATTCACGTTCAGAATTGCCCACTATAGATAATATCCATCTAGATTGATCCATGTACAACAAAGAAACTTGTGCTATAAAATTTAAAGAATCTGATTCTTCAGTATCCTCATTTGTATAGAGTTGCAACAAACCTATCTTTACCTCTTCATAATGAGGCCAAATATCTATAACACTATCATATGCTTGTTTAATCTCTAATCTTTTCTGCTCCTGTTGTTTCTTAACACTCTCTTCTAATTCTTCATTTCTTGCCTCCTCTTCATTTTGAGAATATGCAGCCCATAATATGCTAAAAATCACAGTCCCTACTATTGAAATTATAAGAAATCCCCAAAAAATATCATTTAAAGGATTTTCGTAACTAATATTTCTTATACAAATGTAAGACAGTAGAAATATTAAAACAGATATTATAGTTAAAAACTTAAAAAGTTTCACTCTTGAATTATTTTTCATACTCATACATATTTATCTAAATTAAAATACTATTGTTTAAGTCGAAGAAAACCATGCATACATTGACTACACTTAGAACCACCATAAGAATACCTCCCTTTATGCTTTGTTAGACAATGCAAACAAATTCTATATCCACATTTATCACAAACATACCAAGACCAGTTAGTAGGTGGAAATTCTCTTCCACAACATTGACAAGGAATTAAACTCATAATATTAATAATGAAAACGTTTAATAAAGAAGGTGCTATATATTATTTAAATAGCACCTTTCATTTATTATCTCAATTTTATGTTAGTAATAATAATCTCATCTGCTCTATTTCTAGGAACAGAATTTTGACGTAGAAGAAGTTCTTTTGCTAATGATTCTGAAGGATAGTCCATGTTAAAACCTCTCATACTATAGGTATTACCAACTTTGTATGAAACCTCGTAATATGCCATAATTAATAAATTTTATTTTCTACCAGCCCCATATAGAAAGTTAATATACAAAAAAGTGTGAGACTGATTTTCGTTTATTTTATAGAAGGTTGTGGTAAAACCCGAGTAGAAATAAACGTAAAAGTCTCACACCCGTATGATAGGGGTATGCAAAAATGCATACCCGCATAGACATACAGAAATGTGTGCTTATCGTTTATCCTTCTACTCCGAAAACTACCACATTTTCTATAAAGGATGTGCGAAAAACACTTTCTTAAAAATAAAATGTTTGTTAATATATCAACGTAACAAAGTTATGTATTTTTTATTATAATACAAGAAAAATTTATGTTTTATTTTAAACTATATTAATATTTCTAAATATCAGATACAAAAAAAAACACTAATTGCTATTATTAAAACTCCTACTCAATTTTTATCATATTGGCTAACTGCACAAAGTAATCGTTAGACCAAATGTCTAATTCTTTAGGGTTGCGAACAAATGGCAAGACATCTTCCTTTACCTGCTTAATATCAGCAGCAGAAAGACGTTCTATAAGTTTTTCTTTAAATGTTTCTATCGTAACTTCCTCCCCATTAAACTGCTTACAACGTTCTGCCAAATGTGTAAAATCCAATGACACATTATGACGCACATACCACTCAAAATCGTACCAATCACGACCTTTTACCCTATTTTTCCATGCTCTATATACCAATGCGTGCATTTTACCTGCAAACAAATCTGGCAATGTCATGCATCGAGTCATAAATGAATGTGGTTGCAAAAGTAGCTTTTGTTCAGTCTTAAAGTTTAGCGGAGGACAAGTATCAACCTCTATTTTTATCTTTATTGATTTTTCTGTTTGAAAAGTAATATCAAAGACATCGGTATTATCCTTTAGAAAAGCAGATTCTACTTTTCCGAAATTCTTTTTATCTTTTTTCTTTATCTCCACCTCTCTTCCAACCAAAGCAAAGGCATTAATTATATCTGGGAAATACTTTTTAAAGTCAAAATTTTCGTTTTGAGTTAATAGCGAGAAATCCATATCTTCGCTAAATCGTTGTAACCCATGAAAAATTCTTAGACAAGTACCTCCGTAAAAGGTGGCTTCATTAAAAAATCCACCAGCATATAGTCCTGCTAAAATTATCTGTTGATTTACTTCAAAGATGGCATTCTTTTTGTTTTGTTCGGTTGTCAAGTCATACTGAGACAACATACTATCAAATATTTCATTCTTCATTTTCTTAAGAAATTTAATATGGTTTTTATTGAATCGGCTTTTTTACCTACTTTAATATATTCTTCAAAAATACTTGCATCAAGTTTGTAAAATTCATCCATATCCATACGAATATCTTCTTCTAAGTATATTTCCACCTCTTTTTGGTAGCGCAAATTTACTTTTGTAGAATTCGCAACCAAATCGCACAAAGCTTTCTCTGGTGATGCAATAAGAAACGCATAACCATCTCTATTAACACTCCTCACACCAATATGAAAAGCCTCCTTTGAAATATACTTATAATCAAAATCTCCTATTGGAGTTGGAAATTTACGAGCATGCTTTATAGTCATTGACTGATTTGCATACACTGTTTCGGGTATCAATCCATAATACCTCAATGCAGACGACATAGAAATATAAGACGGAGCATAAAGATGATTTGCTATAAGTTCGCTTGAAAGTGTCACGCCAGAATATTTTGGATTTACCACATAAAGTCCCCTCTTCAATCTAATGATATATCCTTGATTTTCCAACCTTAATACTTTCTTATCAGTTGACTTTAAGTCATCATACAAAGACTCAATAATTGAACTTGTTATTGGTATATTGCCAAAACTTCTAATCAATCTATCCATACTCAAAATTTAAGATTTTTAGAACTCTTGTGCAAATATAGTAAATATTTCAATAAAAAAAGAACTTTTTGTTCCTTTTCTATTCATTTTTTTACTTTTACAAAAAAATCCGCACATGGCTGTTTAGACCAAATGCGGATTGAGTTTTTTTTAATGAATTCTATTTCTTCATTCTTTGTTCTCTGATTCTTTTGTTTAGCGCTTTTTGGTATGCACGGGCATTGCGAGAGTGTTCGCTGAATGTAGTAGCATAGTTGTGAGTGCCAGAGAAGTCTGCTTTCGCACAGAAATAAAGGTATTTGTGTGGTACAAAATCTAGTACTGCATCTATGGCTTTTGCACTTGGAATGCGGATTGGACCAGGAGGCAGACCTGCATATTTATAGGTATTGTAAGGCGAATCTATCTTGGTATGTTTCTTTAAAATACGATTAAGCGAGAAATCGCCTGTGGCATAACGTGCTGTAGGACAAGCTTGTAAAGGCATACGTTTCTTTAAACGATTAAGATAAACACCTGCTACCATGCGGCGGTCTTCGGCATTGTTGGTTTCCTCTTCCACTATAGAAGCCAAAATATGAATATCCTTCAAATTCAGCCCTGTTTTGCGCGCTTTTGCTCTACGCTCCTCGTTCCAAAAACGTTCACGAGCATCTAGCACCACAGTTTCCACCTCTTTTGGAGTTAAACACCATTGCACTGCTGTATCAATACGCACAAAAAGTGCTAACGAACTTTCCTTTGTCAATCCGTATTTGCGCAAAAGCGTATCTGCTAAAAATTGATCGGCAAGCGAAGCTGAGTCTATTGGCAACTGACGTGATAGATTGCGTGCCACCCAAGGGGTGTAACGAGTCATTTTCAGTTGAAGTTTTGCCTTGTTACTAAGCCCGTACGCAAGTCTGTTTACAAAATTTCTATTGCCAAGATTTGGTTCAAGGTCGTACTTTCCACACTCAGGAGCTTCTTTTTCTAAATACTCAATGCAAGTCTGCAAATCCTTCACAGAACTTACCCAACCACTGCTATCTAGCTGAGCAACTACATCGTTCCACGTATCATTTGGCTTCACGTAAAGATATTTATACGTAGCCGACTCAGGATTGGCATTGATATTTGGACCTAAAAACACCTTGTAGAAGTAGTAACCTACTCCACTCGCTACAACCAATAAGATTAAAATTACAATTGATATTATTTTTTTCATTTAAATGTTTAGTTGTTTAGTCGATGATTAATTGTTAGTTTATTTCTGAGGCGTGACCGCCCGTGGTCTCGTGAACGGGAGGGGCCCGCGACGGAACGTCGTGGGAGGGATAGGTCGGTGCGCCGACCGTACCTTAAAGAAATAACTAACAATTAAATTATTCATTTGTACTTGTCAATTGCATACGTGCCGCCATTTCGAAGGTGCGGAGTTTGTCTTTGTAAAAGTTGTTGGCGTTTACTTTGTCGATGGCAAGGGCTGCATCTGAGTTGCCTTCCCAGCGGCGGCAAAGGTAAAGCGAGTTGTATATGCGACCAATTTGGTATTCGCGTGAGAAACGAAGTCCAAGGGCATAATCTTCCCCATAACTAACGTTTGGCACACCATATTCACGAAGTAGCGGAGTGAAAAATGCACGAGGAGCACCCAAACCATTTATGCGAAGCGCATTGTTGCGTCCATTGTCTGGAGTCCATTCCGCGTGGTCTATAAGCCCAGGAGGTAGGACTTCCAGGTTGAAGTTTGTCATTGTATAAGAACCAATAAGCATAGCGCAATTTTGCGCATAAAACTCGTCAACTATTTGTTGTAGCACGTTGTCGCCATCGTAAAGGTCGTCGCTATCTAGTTGCACTGCAAACTTACCGCAAGCAGGATTGTTTACACCCTCCATCCAACAACCACCAATGCCAAGTTTTGTAGATTCTGGCACAATATGCACTAGTCGAGAATCTTGCTCTGCAATTTCACGCAACAACTCTGTTGTGCCGTCTGTAGAATGATTGTCTATTACAATTACATTGAATGGGAACGAAGTTTTTTGATTTAAAGCCGAACGCACCGCATCAGCCACAGTTTTCACACGGTTACGCACTGGAATAATCACAGATGCCTCATTTTCAAATGCCACTCCAGAGAAGTCAACATCTTTAAATTTAGGTTCTAAATACGCTCCTGTTTCCTTTAAATAGGCGGTGAAAGCCTTTTCCATTTCAATTTGCACTGCACGATTGCGAGGATTTACATAGTCAAATTGTTTTTCACCACTTTTGCGAGTATCTTCTTCCATTTCGGTGTAAAGCACCTCATCAATGTGAACCAATTCTCCTAAATTTGATAAAGCCAAACGAATTGCATACCAAGTAGCAAACTCATATTCTGCAATGCTTACAGCACGCACATCCTCTACTCTTACTAGCACAAGTGAACCAAAATTGAAATCATCGCGCACGCTACCTAGTTGATACTCAATAGTTGGCACTACGCTGGTTTCACCGTTCATTACTTGATAATAGTTTGAATAAACCATCGATGCACTCGTATCATTTGCTACTGAAACAAATCTTTTCAAAGATGCTTTAGACAACTCAATTGGCGATGTTTTCATATACAACAAGGCATATTCAGTATCCAAACCTTGCAACAATGGTAGCAACGAAGCATCACCAATGTTTTTTCCAAGCACAACGCACTTTTCTGCACCAGCATTTATAAATGTTTGTTGCAACGCTTCATCTTGTTGCAAAATAACGGCAGTAATTTTATTCATAGTTTATTTATTATGAGTTTTTGTAAGGAATTCTTCACGGTCTTTCACCACTTTTGCTTTTTTAGCATACATAATTAGTCTTAAAGACTGACCATAACTAAAGTAATTTATCATCCAATTGAAGAATACAATAAATTTATTTTTTACTCCTAGAATAGAACGAAGGTGAACAACTAGCCACATAAGCCATGCAAAGAATCCGCCCATTTTTATTCCTGCAAACTCTGCCACAGCCTTGTTTCTACCCACTGTAGCCATTGTTCCAAGGTTTTTATAACGAAATGGTTTCATGTCTTCGCCTTTATCTAGTCTTTTTAAGTTTTTAGCCAAAAGAGCACCTTGTTGGATAGCCACTTGAGCAAGTTGTGGATGTCCGTTTTGCCAATTTGGGTCTACATTTGGCATTATACATTGGTCGCCGATGCTATAAACATCTTTCATTCCTTGCACTTGATTAAACTCATTTACCAAGAATCTAGCGCCCCTACCGATGCTTTCTGTTGGCATCTTATCTATTTTTTGAGCAGTGACACCTGTTACCCAGATAAATGTGCGAGTAGCAATTGTGCTACCATCGTTCATATAAACGGTATTGTCTTTGTAGTCTGTAACGAGTTTGTTCAACAACACGTTGACACCCATTGTGCGTAGATATTTAAGCACGTTTGCAGATGATTTTTCACTCATTGCAGCCAACAATCTGTCTTGTGACTCTATAAGATAAATATTCATCAAACTGCTTTTTAGGTCTGGATAATCTTTTGGAATCACAAAATTTTTCATTTCAGACAAAGCACCTGCCACTTCCACACCTGTTGCACCGCCTCCAACAATTACTACATTAAGCAATTCTTGGCGTTCTTTTTCTGAGGCACAAGTAAGAGCACGTTCAAAATTGTCTAGCAATGCGTTGCGCAAACCCATAGACTCTGAAAGATTCTTCATTGGAATAGACTCTTGTTCTATGTCTTTATTTCCAAAGAAATTTGTAGTTGTACCTGCGGCTAGCACTAGATAATCGTATGAAAGTTTGCCAATAGAAGTTTGAATGATTTTTTCTTCTGGCATAATGCTAAGCACACTTGCCAAACGGAAATAAAAATCTTTTCTACGTTGGAAAATACGTCTAAAAGGGAACGCAATACTACTTGGCTCAATACCAGATGATGCCACCTGATAAATAAGTGGAGGGAATTGATGATAATTATTTTTATCTACCAAAACTACCTGATAATTAGACTTTTTTAGTTTTTGAGCTAGTTTTAAGCCACCAAAGCCGCCACCTACAATTACCACTCTTTTCTTGTCTGATTTAGGAATATTGCAACTCATAATGTAAATATTTTATTTATTCTTCTATTAACAATTTCATTAAACATCTGCGTGCTTCGTCTCCTACAACGCACTCAAATGGAAATCCTGCTACCACAGTTTTTGTTTTTTTGCCAACAGATATTGCTGCAGGCAAGTTGGTATCAGCATATCGTAAAATTATTTCTCCTTTTTTATCTTCTGGCAAAATTGCTTCCACATTTTGTACAAAATATTGTTTTTTATTTGGCCAAATTTGCAGGTTATAAAACATTTTCTGAGATTCTGCATATAACAAACCATTTTGTGTAGCAAAATCTTGCAATAGTTTATAACGCAAACCTTTCTGCATAAATACATCAGATTTTTCAGACGAAGCCACATAAGCACCTGTTATGATAAGTCTATGTTTTTTCTGCTGAACATATTCAAAAAGTGCTTGTTGTAAATTGGTTGGATACAATTCAAAGAGTGGTGTATCACATTGTTCGCCAAGGACAAGGTCAACCACGTCGTAGTTATTTAGGTTTTCAATAGCATTTTTACTACAAGATGAAAACGAATACCCATTTTCACGTAGTGCCTTGCCGTGAATGTAAGGATAATCGAACGTATTTCCTTGAATCACAGCAGCTGTATCTCTTGCCGACGCTCCAGTTCCTGGGTTGTTGTCGTTTCTGTATGGAACTCCTTGTTTAAACTCGTATTGTTCCCCCACAAAAGACAAATCGTAATGATAAGGCACGCCATAATCCAAATCATGTTTAAAGCCTGCCTCTGTTTCTGTTACAAAATAGTGAGGAGATGCTACTCTATCAAAACCATTTATAATCAATGCTTCACCTTTTGCATCAGAAAGTTGACACACCGACAATTCTTCCGAAGGAAAACTTTCGCCACCTTGATTTAGTGCCGTAATTTTATAACGATAAAGCACATCTTTTTCTATTGGAAGCATGCAAGACGTTCCTTTTACAAGCACTCCATTGTCGAAACTGCCGTCCTCCTTTCGTGTGTAAACTTTATAAGCCGTTGGATAAGCAGATTCCTCTAGTTTATCTGCTACTGGCTTCCAACTTAGTTGCACAGAATCTTTTTTCAGCATAGCAGAAAATGTAGTAATTGGCAAGGGTTGCACCACATATCCCGTGCCGTACATTTCTGAAAGGTAACGAAGTGATGCCTTGTAAATTGCCCTCGCCACAGTAAACTGAAATGCTGGGTGATGCGCATAACTCATATCGGCAAAATTTTGGTGCGAAAGCAATTCTATAATAAGCGATGGCACGGCTGGAATGCGAGTTTCTACATAACTGCGATGCCAAATGCCACGTGAAGGCCATTCTATTTTAAAAGTAGAACGCAAATCTTCTACTATTTGTTTCAACGCATAGTTTGCAAAGTCGTTGTTGGTGAGTTGGTTATAACCTGTTGGTGCCAGAGAGTCTGAAGTACAAACTAGCAAAGTGCCGATAATACTATCTGGTGTACCTACCCCTGCATCTGTATGCACAGCAAGGGATAAATCCAACGGAATACCCACTCCAGGATAATCTGGATTTACTTGCGAGCCACCGCTCAAATAATTGGTCCATTTGGCTCTGCCATAAAGGTCGTCGTAATAATCGTTGTCTTTGTCTGGTTTTTGGTTGTAAATAATGCTATCTGGAGCCCCAAACTGACGTAAATAATACACAGCAGCATCCACAAAGGCTGGCAAGTTGTCGTTTAACACACTACAACCACCGCCCACATGCACACGAGTCATATCCCATTGTTTTTTGTCTGCCTCGTTGTAGAAACGCACTTCAATGCTGTCTTTTATATAAAGTGGGTCTAAGTATAGCCAAGTATCGCCACCAATTGTAGTATTAATTTGGTACTTTGTTGTAACACCTCCGTGCTTCACTTCGCATTGAAGTTTTGTTGCTTTGCATCCAGTTGGATATGCCACTCGCACCCAATAAGTATCTGGATGGGTAACGCGACCTTTGAAGGTCTTTTCGGTCACTGAGCCCTGTCCCTGCGGTCCCTTAACTTGTCGAAGGGCGGTGACTGAGCCTGTCGAAGTCCCTAACTCCACACCCTCGCTATGCCAATCCCTTTCGCGAGGCATATACACCTCAGCACCAGCATTTCGAAGCATTGGAAGCAAATAATTTAGCACTATTTGCGTGCTCAGCATATCTTCTACTGTACCAAAAAGTGCTGGGCGTTGCCAACGAATTTTATCGTTGTTTTTATCATAATAAAGCCCATGGCTATTCCACAAAGCAATGTTTCTATTTAGTAAACCTTGAGATGGTTTCCAAGGATTTGACAAATGTGTAAGTGCCACTTGCCCAGTCTTATAAGGCAAGAAACGAGATTTATCTACATCACTTTTTTTACGAAGATAGTTTGGAATAAACGCCTCAATAGGATGTTTTCGGCTTACAATGCTAAGTTTATATTGAGAATATGAAGGCGGAAGTTGCGCACGCAGCGAATCATAAATATCCGCCACAATGCTATCGTTCATCGGAATGTTTGAAAGGTGCTCGCTAATCTCCACTGTGCATTTCTTGCCATCTATCACAATCGACTCCACCTTATACTCATTTAACACATTGTTGATAACGGTGGTATGATATGAAAATTTTTTAAGCGGCAACTTACGCACCTTTGTAGGCTTCGCCAATGCAGAAAAGCCTAATAAACAAAGGATTACAAGTATAATTGAGAATCGTTTTAGCATACCTTAAAAACAACTCCAAATGTACGATTTTTTTACGAGAAATAACGCAGAAAAACTGCTCACATTTCTTACAAAATCTAAAAAGTTTGCTGAAACAACTATCTTCCTTAGAAAGTTTCCTTGAAAAAATGATATAGAGGCTCATTTACAATCTCATTTACAGGCTCCACATTGTCTGTGAAAATCTTTACATCATAATTTTCAATTAACTTCATCTAACTTTTTAAATCAAATTTTCTGCAAAAATACATCCACACTACGCAGTTTTTCTGCGCACTAATAAAAAATCACAATCTCACCTGCCAAATTTTGTCTAATAGTTCATTATATGAATAGTTACCACCGGGGTATGAATATTTGTTTCCTGTGTCTGTATATAACCCATAGAATTTAGCTCCGTTATTTTGTGCCTTCACTACTCTTTCTTCTAATTCTTCATTAAGAGAAGAGAATTGAAAATCACTCACTATCAGTGAATCTGCATATCTATAGGTTTCAGTATCTAGTTGGCATAATATTTCTTTAATCATTTCGTGTCCATCAGAACCTCCTGAAAGACAATTCTTTAAAAAATGCATCAACTTATCTTGCCCATCTTCACTACTTAAATCTAATGTTCTCGAATTTACAGAAAAGTTAATCACATAAAGCGGTCGCTTTGTTATTTTTGCTATTTCATACACCTTTGTCACTACCCATTTTGCAAATTCCATTGGTTTACCATACATAGAACCACTAGTATCAATGGAAATTATAATTGGACCTTTCACGTTTGCAGATGATTGTTGTGTACTCATTTTCATTTCCTTTGGAAAAGACGAAAATTGTTGCAACTGTTTGCTAGCAAAGCGTTGATAAAACAAAATTTCAGTGGCAGGCTCTGCAAAATATGAAAACTCAGTGGGAAGCATATCCATAATTCTATTGCCAGAGGTCACACCATCTATATCCTCAAAAGGTGGTGACGGATATGTGTATTGCAACATAGCCTCCATCTTCGACTTGAATGTATTCTCACTCGCAGTTCTGCCAAGAAGATTTACTATTTCTGTTATTAAACCCTCATGTTTTTTATAAATACCTGCGTCTAGTAATTTTTCAAATCCATTATCAAAGATTTCAACATCTGATAATACGTTTAACTTGCTAATCTTTCTTTTTTGCTGTTCATAATCATCTGTTTCATCAAAATCGTCACCCCAAAAATCAGCATCTTCATCGTCATTAAATTCTTCAGGTTCTTCAAACTCTTTTTCATTGACAATTTTAGAAACCTTAGCATAAACTTTATTATTGAGAAGTTCTGTCCACTTACTCATAAATTCATAAAATATCCTCTTAATATCTTCTGCGTCATCGCTAGAATATATTCTTTCGTCGTAAAACAAAACATCCAACATATTTTCACTATAACAATGCCACCTTAAGAAGCAAGCCATGTCGGACCAAATAGATTTTATATCATTCGCTGATATGCATTCCCTACACAATTTATGATATAGTATTTCGCGTTTATCATGAAGCAACGACTCTTCTACCACATCATAAACCTCATCAAGTATTTCCACCAACATATTGGTAACAACTGCACCAAAGAGTGGTTGATCCGCATGTTTAGATTCTTTTGCCACATCTACCCAATACTGCACAAATGGCCACAATGGGTAATCGTACAAATACGGCAACTTGTACGGCACACTCTGTGAACTAAACATCTTATTAATTTGGTCTTCGTACCACTTTAGCGAAGATTCTTTATGGGAAACGCTTTTTTTGTTCATAAATAGTATCCTCTATTTTTTCCATTTTAGCGTTGAAATCAGACATATATGCGTCTATTAAATTTATGTCCTCTTGACTCACAAATATATTATCGCCTTTGCGAAACTGATTTAAACCAGTGAGTATCTTTCCTTCCAATACACTGATATCGTCTTCGGTCTTAGACAAGAAAGATTTTACACGCTCCGCCTCTGTGTTTTTTCTTCCTTTTGATAGTGGATCTACCCAAATGCGTCGTTGTTTTATTGTGTTTAATTGTTCCACAATAGACTCAAACTCTTTAGTTTCTTTATAAACTTTAGCAGAAAGAATAGCAGTAGTAATCAATGGAATTTCTTGCACTTGATTCCATAGGCAATGGCGTAGCAAAATAAGATCTGACCAATCAACAGACTTTCTATCATTTAAAAACGCAGAAGTTCTGAGTAATTTGCTTATTTTCACCCACCTACGGTCTGATACATAAATATTATTCTCTTTATTTTGTGAGAATAATTTTCTGAGTTGCGTTATATAAAGCATAATATCATCTGGCAATGTTACCTTCGATATTTCGTTTTGCCACTGTGAAAAAACTTTTTCTGTAATGAGTAAGTTTTTAGATATATTGATAGGTTCATTTTGTTCACCACGAAGCATTTTGTAAAAGTTATTTTCGTCTTTTACCGACTCAGAAATCACCCTCAAAATAAAGCGGTCCCAAATTGCCTCCAATCCTGACCCTTCTTCTGGAATTTCATTACTTGCAGCCACAAGAAGCTTCATTGGCAGAGAAATTTTTGTATTCCCATTAGTAAAAATCTTTTCATTGAGCACAGTAAGCAATGAATTCTGAATAGCAGGACCAGCCTTCCAGATTTCGTCTAAAAAAACCACGTCTGCCGATGGTAAATAACCTTCTACCTGACGTTCGTAAGTGTCATTATCCTTAAGTTTCTTGATACTTACAGGACCAAATATCTCATCGGGCGTAGAAAAACGAGACATTAAGTACTCAAAAGAAGTTGCATCTTTAAAAATCAATTTCAATCTTCTAGACACCTCACTCTTTGCCGTGCCAGGAAGTCCCAATAAGAAATAACTTTCACCAGCTACCGCACAAAGTACCCCTAGTGCCAACAAATGCTCCTTCTCGTATAAACCTTTACTAATTTCAGAAAGTAAACTTTCTATTCTTTTCTGTACTGCCATAATATTATAATTTTCAAAGTGCAAAATAAAAACAAACCTGTATCATTTTTTGCTACAGGTTTGTACTATTTTCCATTTATTTAGATTCTACCATAAAGAATTAGTATTTCTCATACCTTTTTAGTTGAGTATCATAACCATTTGAAAGGAATTTAAGTTGAGCATTATTGTATTTTTTAGTAAGCGACATTACTACTTCGTTGTTACATAATCCCTTGATTAGTGCTTTGTCTTCTGACGAATTAAATTTCTCACTAACAAGAAGATAAGCTATAAAACATTCGTTAATCTTATCTCTTGTTTCTGTTATATCGTCTTCCGTCAATCCCAATTGACTTAGTTCCTTATTTCTCTCTATTTTCTGACTTCGTAAACCTTGAGCTATATTTGTTTCATACAAATTGATTTTAATTGGCGAAGGAAACTCAAATCCATCTATGCTGACAATATCCTTAAAATTCAGTGGTCTTTGGTATATTTCTATTTTCATTCCCAATAATTCTCCTTTCAATAAAATCGCATTCTCTCTTCTAACAGAATTATAAACATCGTCAAAACTATAAGCTTTCACATTCCAAAGTCCAGCATTTATCATGTCTGTTTCATAACAGATAAACATTTTGTCCAATACATGAGTAAATTCCACAAATATAAGACTGCTTTTACCTTCATCATTTTTTTCAATTAGTCGGTACTTATCTTTTCTTTCTAAATCAGCCTTAGGAATTAGTGATTTCAGAGATTCCACCAATTCATTTGAATACAAACGAATGGTATCATTATTTTGTGACACAATAGTATAAGTTGCTGCTCCCAATTGCATAGCAACAAAAAAAGTTACGAGGGTAATAATAATTTTTTGCATATCATTTAAAATTTAGTTGTTAATAAATATATTTCACTCTTCTGCAAAGATAAACCCCATCTCAGCCATATTGTGTCAGTGTATAAAAATAAACAAAAAAAACTGCTGATTTAAATCAACAGTTTTTGAAGGGGAAAGGACTTTTAGACACCAGAAGTCACATTACCATAGTATCATAAAGTATAGTGTATTTATCAAAATCATCAAGACATACCTAAAATATCCTGTTGATTGTTTAATAATTCTACTAGTTCATTATAATGCTTTATTATTTCTTCTTCATTCCAATTAGGACCTTTTGAATAAATAATCTGTCTATTAGCCCCCAAATTTGATTCTTTATACCTACCTATTTTCTCGCCAACACTTCTATCATTCAATCTAGAATTTGTGTTTTTGCTAATTAAGAATAAGTTACCTAAACAGTTAACAGTATCTTCATCTATGTTACAAATATCTTTTGCATATTTTCTTGCCAAATGATGCTCCACTGAATTCCAATAACGAAACTGGAAATTCTCTAACTTTGAGTCTGTTGATTTAAAATCCTTCAACCAATATAAATAATCAATAAAATTTAACAGAAAATGTGGAGTATGTTCGCCTTCTTTGTACATATCTTCTTCACTATTTCCTAGATTTATTCCTAAATTGCTATATTGACTTACCATATACTCATGAAGACATTTTAGCATTTCTTCTCCTGTTATCTCTGAAAGTTTACATTGTTGGTCATTCAAAAAGCGAAGAATCTCTTGTAACCAATTCTTATATATACGTTGACGGTAAGTCACTTGTAACATTGATTGCGCCTTAATCATTTGTGCTTGTAAAGAATCATCAAAAGTTGATAGTTCATATTTTACATAAGTTTTATTATCATAAGTATATTTTTGTGGTCTATTCAATTCCCAGGTAAAATCTTCTTCTGATTCTCCATTTCTTGTTTTAACTACATATCTATCAAATAAAGTTCTAACTTTGAAAAGTAATTTTATAAATTCTTCTACATCGCGCCATTCAGGTGTTTTTCCAAATACATCTGTTGCACAATTCAACATATATTTTTCATTTAATCTAACATCTTTCCCTTTTTGCTTTGCAAACAACTTTAAAATATGCATCAAGAAGTTTGGGAAGTCAATTATAGAACTTATATTATTATCCTTTTTATTTTTATCTTCTTTTTCAGAAGCAGGTGGAATATTATCTTTAGCTTTTATAATTTCATTTATTGAACAATGATTGTCTGAGTAAACAACACTACTACTGTTATTAAAATTTTTAAATGTAAAATCCTGATATTCATCACCAAAATATTTTTTTCTATCATCAACATTAAAACATTGTTGGATTGGCATATCCATATTTGAACATGCTGTCCAAATAAGATTAAACTCAGAGTGATATTTGGAATCTAATACATTCATCAACCTCGCTTTAAGGATTTCATGTTTTTGGAGTTGTTCACCACGATTATTCATTATCTCAAAATAGCTTGCCACATCTGTATCTTCTGGTATTTCCACTTTAACTAGAATCACATTATTAGCAAGATAATTCTTTATCTTACTACTCCACTCCTCAAATGAAATACGTTTCTCATCTTTATCTATAAATTCCGCGAGTTTTATAGATTCTATCGCTTCACGCAAATAAAAAGTCTGTGGTTTTTGAGTCTTACATATTCCAACTTGCGATTGATAAAACTCATTAAAAAACTCTTCTACCTCAGGACGAGATTCATAATACAATATAGGAGAATTTGTTATCCCTAAAATTTTTGTTAACAAAGAGAGTGTTGTAAGTCTTTGCTGACCATCTATCACCTCATAGTCTCCATTATAACGGCGCAACACGACCAAACTACCTATATAGTAATTACCTTCAGGATTTTGTTCGCAAGCCTCATAAATATCCTGAATAAGCGCCTCTATTTGGTCTTTCCTCCAAGAATAATTACGTTGATATAGAGGTATTATATATTTATTATTAGCATCAAAAATCTCGCTAATTTTCTTTCCTAAATTTTCCATATAAAATTTATATATTATTTAAACAACGACTTTATATTTTCAATACCTTTTGTATCATTCATTTCTACTCTCTGCTCACATTTAATTTTCTTCTTCATCCACATTTCTTCTAAGTCCACAAGATCTGCCAAATTCTGTGCCTGATTTATTATGGAAATATATTCTATAGGTAATTTAGCAACAGAATCACGTCTTACTTGACTATTTATCAACCGTTCACTATAAATCAATTTATATAAAACTTTATAGTATTTATTCAATCCTCTTTCCCCGAATTTATCAAATAATAGTAAAACAGTAGTCTTATATACCTCCCTCAAATAACTATCTCCAGAACGATTTGCATATCCAATGGGGTTAAAACATCCATTGCTTTCTGCATCCTCTAATTGTCCATCATAATTGAGACAATATTTATAGTAAAACTCTTTAAATTCTTTTAATTGATAACCTTTCAAATTAATAAATAACTGTTTATAAATCTCAACATAAGTTTCCACATAATCAAAGAAAGCTTTTCCATTTACAATCTGTTGTGTAATATTAACAAATGGATCTATATTTTCATTATCACCATTTTTAAAACGAGTTTTAACTGCTGTTGTTCCTGCTAAAATATTATTATAGAACTTAGCTGTTAAGTATTGTAACAGATATGGATTCTGAAACGGGAAATCTATACTATGATTTTTGTCTATTGTAAAACCTTTAAATTCATCTATATCAGACTTTTTAAATTTATGAACTTCTTTCCCTTTTGACCAAATACGACCACGATAAAGTTGTTCGTCAAAAATCTGTCGCAATATATCAATATTTGGATCGTTATCAATTGTAGGTGTTGCATCATACATTGTGGCTGCCTCCCAGCGTTTATCACATGCTACTTTAACCTCATATGAATCCTGTTCCATAGCACGGATATGATAAGCCTTAAGTAGGTTATAACTTTCCAATTCCTTACCTCTTCCATTCTGTGAATCAAACATTTGAAACGCTTCTGATAAATCATTAACTACTACTACAACAAATTCACAATTATTTTCTACATACTCCCAATAGATATTTGCTGTATCTTGATAATGTTCCTTAATCCACTCTTCTATATAACCATAATTGTTTACAATATTATGTCTAGATTCTAAATTCCTATACTCTAATTTATCTAATAAATTATTTTGATTTCCACAAATTTTCGCCAAAAGTAACAATGTAGTAATACGTTGCTGACCATCTACTATCTCATAGTTTTCAGACTCATTTTTATAAAGTATAACACTACCTATACGATACCTCTGTTTTCCATCATTCTTACTATTTATAATATCATCCAATAATTGCTTTACATTCTTTTTATCCCATCTATATGGACGCTGATACGGAGGGATGGTCAAAGTCATTTTAAATAGATCTTCAACTTTACAAATATTAGCAGTAACAGTATCTTTATTATTAGAGATTGAGTTCCTAACAAAATTATTTTTCAACAAATCATTTATTCTCCATGGATAGGTTCCTAAGTCTAATACATCTACCTCAGGATAATTTTCTTTAATAAATGATTGAATATAATTACTCTTCATAATCGTATCTCCACCATAATTTGGCAAATCAATACCAACTTTTTGTAAATTATAATATAATTCATCTAAATAATGCACGGAAACAATAGTACATAATTGTGAAGGTTGAAATGACGCTAAAAATCGTAACGAAGCAGATGGTTTATTAGAATTTATAAGACGCTTTATAGCATGTACTATCTCATAACATTCATCTTTACAGAATTTATCTGGGTTAGTAACTATTACTTCCAAAGGTTTAATAAATTCATCCCATGAATTCTGAATTATTTCACGTTCATTATGATAAAAATTTCCTTGTCTCAATGAAGAAACACAATTTACTGACCTCAAGAAATGATTTCTATCGATAGAATCCCATTCTTTGATATGTTTTCTATCTTTTGCATATTGAATAAATCTAGGAATATATTCTTTGTAACTCCTTCCCCAATCATCATCTACATTAATTGGAGGCAAAATGTCTTTTAGTTTCATTTGGTTGATTTTATTGTATAATTTAGAAAAATAATTGTTATTCCTACCTCATCACAAACTCTTTTTGATATCAGTTTGAATTCATTTACAAATAAACTACATCTTTCTGCCAAATTACGGCAGTGTTATAAAATATATGTTGCCCGTTGGCAAAACATTTTCACCCAACTCCATACCTATTACACATCCCCATTAGTCTATCTAAGATTTCATTTCTAAGTGATTGCGGAGTAAGCACTTCAATATGTTGCCCATTGGCAAAGATTTCTTTCATTAATTCATAGGTGGGTACTAAGAAAAATTCGAATATAGAATACTCTTCGGTGGTTTCTATCTCTCTTTGAGAAGAATGAAGAGGTAATGAACGAAAATATTTTACTTGAGACGCATCAATTTTTAATTGCACCAATTCTGGTTTTGCCCCTAAAGGTGCAGCTACACCATAATAAGAACCAAAATACTCATCAACACTAAAATCATCAGGTATAGTATAAGAATCATCTGTTCTTTCTATTTCCAAAATCCTATCCAAACCATAAACCAACAATCTTCCATCTGGATATTCCGACGATGCCAAAACATACCAACGCTGTTTAAACACCTTTAAGCAATAAGGCGCAATGGTAAAACAATGTGGTTCATCCTTAAAAAATCCTTGATGCTTCACTCTTAGTTTTACCCTATCCCTGATAGCCTCCAATATGGTTGTAAGGTATTGTTGACCCGATGGAATTGGTTCAAAACCAATGTGTTTACGCAAATTTAATCCCTCATTGATAAGATTATTGACAGAAAAAGTACTTACAAGCCACTTACGCAACTCATTTTTCTGTATATCATCAGTATTTTCAATATAATACCCTTTTGTTTTGCTATAAGCAATTTCTATTTGAAAAAGTTCTTGTATCGCATCTTTATAGCGATGAAAAGTGCGCTCAGGAATTTCACTTTCTCCTTCACTCAACGCAGAACGAGACCAACGTCTGTCTATCTCGTCGCGTGTAATATATCCTGCCGACGATATGGTATCAATCAACCAAATATATCGACTCAACAACAAAGCAGTGTTTTGTTTTGCCATAAATCAAGATTTTATTTCAATACAACAGACCAAATTCCCAAAGAGGGATGACATTTAGGTAACCTGATTCTATATCATCTTTTACTACAAAGGCATTTTCTATTCCTTGTATTTGTTTCTGTTTTTTGTTTTTTCCACCTACCTCAAAGGTATATTCATTTATTTTAAAATCTGACACCTTAGAGGAATAAACATTATACAACACACTAGTTAAAGCAAAAAATATAGTTTCACGAACATTACCAATTTCTGGTTCATTCTCAGACAATGCATAAGAAATATTAGGATTATTCAAATAAACCTTATCCACCTTTGCCAATGAACTAATTCCTTGCGTTTCATCTTCAAGCAAATTTATTAATTCTGCCTTATCTAATAGCTGAAACAAATCAGACACCGTTGTTCTATACAAATCTAAATCTCTACCTATTTTTGAATAATTAGGTTTAAACGGAACACTTTGCGCTATAATGTAAAGCAATTTTTTAAGTTTTGCCACAGAACTAGCAGACAGTTCTGCAAACTGAGGAATATCTTCTTCTAATATTCTATTAATAACACTTTTAAGTCTTATAAAATAGCCTTTTTCCTGAAAATAAGGATAATATCCTTCTTTTAAATAATCTTTAAACAAACCAACAGGTCGAAAATCTGGAATATCAACTTTTACCTTATGAGAAAGAATTTCATCCAATGTAAATATTGATATTTTCCAACCATATTTAATTCCTAAATATTCACGAAACGACAATCCATGCATTTTATATTCAAGTTTTCTTCTACTTAAATCCGCTCCACCTTTTTGCAAATCTAAGATTGAAGAACCTGTATAAACAACTCTAAGTTTAGCATAAGTATCATAAATGTTTTTGAGTTCTGTGGACCAATTTTTATATTTATGCACTTCGTCAATATACAAAACCTTTCCACCAGACTTATAAAAAGTATCTGCCAATTCAACTAACGTATGTGTAGCAAACCAGATATCATCTGCAGAAACATATAAGGTTGTAGATAAATCTTCATACAATTTTATATGTTGTAAAATCAGCGTAGATTTACCTACACCTCTAGCACCAAGAATGGCCACCATACGAGCATCCCATTCTATCTTATCATGCATATCTCTTACATAATCAGTACTAACATCGCCTAATTTTATCTTGAACGAATTATATAATTTTTCCATAACAAAAACTATTTACCTTGCAAATATAACAAAACTGTTGATTAAAATCAACAATTTTATACATAATTTGTGGAATACAATCAACAATTTTGTGATATTTTTGGAGTGAATTAGATATTTATCTAGATGAAAATATCATAAAGAGTTAATTGATAGTACTATCAATCTTTTTTTGTAATTTTGCACCATCATTAAAAAAACTAAACTATGAAACAAAATTTTGAGTACAGAAAAGCAGCATTAGAGTTATTGAAAGGAAACTGGTCAAGTGTAATTGTTATTTCACTTTTTATGTTCATCTTGGAATGTATAGTCCAAACATCATTTGCCTTTTTTATTCCAACAGAATACAACGGAATAACTACATTAGTAGCTAATTTACTACTTTTTTTCCCTTTAGTTTACATTTTTAAAATACATTTATTAGCACTTTCTCGTAAGGGTAAAAAGATTGAATTTTCTGAATACCTAACAAATTTAAAAAAGAAATACTCTAGAGCCGTACCAGTAATGGGTTTAATTTGTCTATATGTTATGCTTTGGACTATTTTATTGATTATCCCTGGCATTATTAAAGGATATTCATATGCTATGGCTTCATATATCAGCATTGACAACGAAGAACTTTCTGCAGAAGAATGCATTCAAAGAAGTATAAAGATGATGCAAGGTCACAAAATGCAGTTATTCTTATTAGATTTAAGTTTCTTCGGTTGGGTACTTTTATCTATACTTACATTGGGCATCGGTTTTTTATGGTTAACTCCTTATCAAGAATCTGCACATATTAAGTTTTACGAAGATTTAAAAAGTAAAGCATAAATTTCCATAATCCAAGCAAAAAACACTTATGAAACTTATAGCAGATAGTGGTTCTACCAAAACGGCGTGGGCGGTGGTGGAAAATCCAAATAATGTAATCAAAACCGATGGCATAAATCCTATTTTTATGGATAGCGCGCAAATAGAAAATACCTTGCGCACACAGTTGGTACCTAGCTTATCAAACCCTTCGACAGGCTCAGGGACCGAGAACCTGACATCAAACATTACAGAAACTATTACAGAGGTATATTTCTACGGTGCAGGTTGTGCCAACGAAGAGAAAATAAACGTGGTGAGAACTGCAATTCAGAGTGTTTTTGGCGATATTAAAGTGGAAATTGCATCAGACCTATTAGGTGCAGCACGTGGTCTTTGCGGTCACCAAAGTGGCATTGCGTGCATTCTTGGAACTGGTTCAAACTCATGCCTTTATGAAAACGACAAGATCAGTTGGAATGTGCCAGCACTTGGTTTTATTCTTGGCGACGAAGGCAGTGGTGCTGTGCTTGGCAAACTTCTTATGGGCAATATTTTTAAAAATCAATTGCCAGAGGCTGTAAAAGAAGACTTCGTCCAAACATACGGCTACAATATGATGGACGTGATTGAAAAAGTGTATCGCGCTCCCCTACCAAACCGCTTTTTAGCTTCATTTGGACCATTTATTTCAAAACACATTGCTGTGCCAGAAATGTATAATATGGTATATGGTGCGCTAGAAAGTTTCATCGCAAGAAACGTGAAACAATATCCTACAGAAAAATATGCGGTAAATTTCACAGGGTCTATTGCTTATTATTTTGCAGATATATTAAAAGACCTATCGGTAAAACACAACTTCAGAATTGGGCGCATTAGTCAAGACCCGTTAGAAGGGCTCGTTGAATATCATATGAATTAAGACGCACCACCCTACGGGGGTGCATTATGTTATTAATCACTACACAGGCGTTGCATTCGGGCTGCGCCCTCATTTAACACCTGCCTACAACTTAAGTGTCACACCCTACGGGCGTGTTTACGGATACAGCCTATTAAAAAGAAAAAACTCTATGAGGGTTAAAATAAAAAAATTGCTCGAGTAATAATACCCGAGCAATTCTTATTTTATAGTATGCTATTTCAATTATTTAACTGAAATTTTAGTTGCACTATTTAGAGTTTTAACGATGTAAGTACCTTGTAGTGAACCATTAGCATTTGTTACATCTTTACCAGATAGGTCGATGATAGCAAATGGAGCTGGAGCAATAATTGTACCATCAATTGCATAGATTAATTCAGCAGCAGCGTCTTCTACGTCGGTTGGAGTTTCTGCAGAGAATTGAATCCACATCATACCATCGTTAGCTTTGAAGTAAATATCATATTTACCTGCAGCCAAGATAATATTATCTGTACCATTATTTACTAAACCTTCTTGAAGTTCAACTGCTTCAGAACCAAACCAAGTAGCTGCACCTGTTTTATCTACATAAACTACTTTAAATTCTTGAGTACCATCTACTTTTACATTAGTAATATACCATTCTGCTTTATCAGCATCTTCTGTTAGTTTAATATCATCAGCCATTTCCCAAGAAACAAGACCACGGATACCATAATAAGGTTCTATTTCAATTGGTTCTTCATATTCGCAATCTTCATTTACAACCAATGCTAAACCATCCATATTGAAGCATGTAGATTCAGAAAGTTCTGTCATGTAGTTGTCAGATTCTGTTTTGCCTAGACCTGCATTAACTTTGAAGTATACTGGTGATTCAATAGTCATATCAATAGCATAGAAACCATCTTCACCTTTTGTCATTGCTTCACCTGGCCATTCAGTATATACATTACCACTTCCGTCTGCATACCATGCCCAGATATTGCAAGCATCCCAAGCACATGCTACTTTAACAGTAATAGTTTTTGGATATTCTGGATCTGGGTCTGGTTCTGGTTCTGGATCTGGAGTTGGGTCTGGCTCATTACCGCCAATTGCAGCATTGCAAACAAAGAAATGAGTTTTTCCATCCATTATAAGAGTAAAGTCAATGTTGTAAATATCACCAGATTTTTCAACAATCATAGAACTGTTAGAATTTGCCGAGCCCAAGTAACCATCAGTTGTCCAAACTTTTGCCTGGAATCCCCACTGTGTTCTTTCATAGCCCAAATTCTCCTTACCCTCATAGTGATAAGAACCTACCTCAATATGTGTAGATGATGACTGATATGAACCAACATACAAATTCATCTTATAATTATCAGAATTTGTCAACTCAAATACATGACAATACTCATTATAAGATGCATAAGTAACCTCTGTTCCAATGTATTTTATTGTCGTAAACTCTGGAATTACTGCATTAGGATCCTTACCTGTAGTTACTGAGAAATTGTAAACTCCAGATGTCTTATAATCAGGATTTGAATCAAATGCCACAGCTTTAATCGAGAAATCGTACTTTGTACTATATTCAGCCTCGATAGTTACAGATGTCTCAGCAGTTGTGATAGCATCCAAACCACCAGTAGTACAAGACACATAATACTCATCTGCACCAGTTACTTCATTCCAAGAGATTGTGATTACATTACCATCAACGGTTGCAGTCGCATTAGGAGTTGCAAGCTGAGTGCGTGAATCTGGAATATTCAAGCCTTCAATAGTGCCCTTATACATAGCTCTCTCAAGAACTACTTTACCATTTTCATCCGCGATATCTGTGAACTCGACAAGGTACTGACCATCTACAGCAGAGAATGATACTACACCACTGTTCAAATATGTACCCTTGTAAGTAGAATATTGTCCAGGATAGAAGAAAGGATTTCCAGCATAATTATATCCAATGTTGTAAGTACCCAATATCATTTCCCAGTTTGGATTTGCCATTGCACTAGGATTCAATTTAAGAACTCCTAGCACATCATCTTCGAAATACAAATAAAAGTCGGTATAGGAATTGCCTGATTTATACGCTCTGCTAAATGCAGGAACAGCAGGCACCTCAAGACCAGAAACAGAGAATGTACCAACACGACCGTAAGCGAATGACATTGTCTTGCCAGCCTCTGCTACGTCAACAGTCTTAGCAACTGCGTTACCCTCAGCGTCGTATGCTGTAACGGTGAACTCAGCAACATCGATAGGCTCTGTAGCAAACCAGAATGTGTTGTTTTCTACATTATCTGCATTGATAGTGTAAGACAACTCACGAGGATTATTATAGTAAGAACCCTTAAGGTCAACTACAACGTGGTCGATATCGAAATCTACACCATTTACAGTCATCTTACCGTAAGCAACCTGGTGATCCATTTTAGCAGCATCAGCAGAGCCGTTAGTAACATAGACATTCTGCGCCATTAGAATATGAGCTAAAGGATCTACAGAGTTTGCAAGTGGAGTCTGCTCTGCTGGGATATTAGCAGTATACTCGCTTGCCCAAGACTCAGCAGGAGATACAACTGTAACGAAGAATGACTCAGGAGCGTTCTCCAACTCAAGAGTAAACTGACCCTTTGCGTTAATAGGAGCTGTAGTCTCAACATTATAGCCATTGTAGTTAGTAACGAAAACCTTAATAGTCTCATTACCAAACCACTCAGACTTGTAAGCTGTTGCGCCCTCCTCCTTCTCAGCGAAGCCAGAACGAGTGTCGTCAGCGATCTCTGCTGTGAACTCATAACGAGTTACCTTCTCAACCTTGTTCACCTCGTTAACGTCCTGTGAACAAGCAGTGAATGCCATTGCAGCTACTGCAACAAGCATCAATTTCTTAAATAGATTCTTCATAGTTGCAATAGTTTTTAGAAATCACCAAAGTTGTCCTCCTCAGCATCTGCGATGCCTGTAGAGAGCGCGAAGCCAGCCTCAACCACTGTTGAGATGACCTCAAACTCAGGAGCAACATACTCCTCATTAAAGATTGTTTGCTTTCTCATTTTAAGTTAAAATTTAATATTTAAATTGTTTATAATTAGCTATTTATATCAATCACACACGCTGTATTCTCGGTTTCAATCAAGAATACGCCATCTCACATAACGCAAAAATGCGGCGCAAGATATATCATTTTCAATAAATTACAAAATAATTTCGGTGCTAATTTTCATCAATTCTTTCAACATATAGAAAAAAACTCCCCGACGAGTGGTCATTTTCAGCGGATGAATGGTAAGAAAAGTGCGCTGAAAATTTTGGGCAGAAAATTGATTTTTGAGACAACAGGGACAACAGAGACAACAACGAAACTCGAGTATCAATAATTCTCCCTGCTGTCTCTGCTCTCTCTGTTGTCCCTGCTTCGACTGCGCCGTTTAACTATTACTAAATACTAAT
>JAZQZD010000002.1:0-188856 GCA_045633865.1 Candidatus Enterocola sp. | reverse complement strand
TAGCGTTGGGGTTCCACCTCTTCCCATTTCGAACAGAGAAGTTAAGCCCAATTGCGCCGATGGTACTGCATATTGTGGGAGAGTAGGTAGCTGCCGTTTTTCAGAGAAGCTTGCAATAATAATTGCAAGCTTCTTTTTTTTTTGTGCCCGCTTTGACTCAACAATATGTCTACAATGTATATCTTACACTTCTCTAGAACTCAATATTTGTGTACACTAATATATTAGATCTTAATTTTTCAATTCTCGTGAGATATATTCTAGTTTTCGGTAATATTTGTCTTATTATAGTGTAATAAAACTTTATTTTATTGTTAATTTTTTGTAAATTTGTGTCGCTAACTTAAAATTTAAATTTATAATGACTTCAAAAACAAGAAAGCCGTCACTTATAGTGGCTGTAGGTATCATTGTCTTTTTGGTAATGATGCTTTATTTTACTATTAAGACATTTGGTGTAGATTCTTTAGGGGGTGGTAGCCAAATCTCATTATTAATTACTTCTTTTTTATGTATTTTCATAGGTACTGTTTTTTATAAGAAACCTTGGGAAGAATATGAAGCTGCTATTAAGGATAGTGTTGGTGGTGTTGCTTCTGCGGTAATTATTTTATTAATAATAGGTGCACTTGGCGGTGCCTGGATGATAAGTGGTGTAGTACCTACATTAATTTATTATGGTTTGCAAATTGTACACCCTTCGATATTTTTATTTGCAACTTGTGTTTTATGTGCTGTAGTATCATTGGTAATTGGTAGTTCTTGGACTACAATTGCTACAGTGGGTGTTGCTCTTATTGGTATTGGTCAGGCACATGATTATAATGCAGCTTTAGTAGCTGGCGCAATTATTTCTGGTGCTTATTTTGGTGATAAAATGTCTCCACTTTCAGATACAACAGTTGT
Source organism: Candidatus Enterocola sp. (assembly GCA_045633865.1). GTDB lineage: Bacteria > Bacteroidota > Bacteroidia > Bacteroidales > Paludibacteraceae > Enterocola. Next base: position 187,950 of record JAZQZD010000002.1, on the reverse strand, counting down.
AGCATCATCTTCTTCTGGCACTCCTCTTTTTGAGCATATTAAGTATATGACTATCACTACAGTACCTTCTTTATTAATTACTTTAATAATTTTTGCGGTGATTGGTTTCTTGCACGTAGACGAGGGTGGTGTGTCTCCAGAAGAATTAGCAATGAAACTTGATGAGAGATTCTTAATTTCACCATGGCTTCTTTTAGTGCCTGTATTTACTGCAATTTTGATTGCTAAGAAATTCCCTCCAATTATTACATTGTTTTTATCTACTATAGCTGCAATAATAGTTGCTGTTATTTTCCAACAAGAAGCAATTTATGAAATTGCAGGTTCTGAAGATTTATTTAAGGGAGCAATGATTACATTGTTTGGTTCTACTGCTTTGCAATCCGATCATGCATTATTGGCAGACCTTATTTCTACTGGAGGTATGGAAGGTATGCTTCATACAGTGTGGTTGGTTTTATGTGCGATGACTTTTGGAGCATGTATGAAAGCTTGCGGTCTTGTAGATGTGATGACAGACTATTGCAGAAGATTGATTACAAAACGTGGTCCACTTGTGGGAACAACTATTGCAACAGGATTTTTCTTGAATGTTACTACTGCAGACCAATATTTAAGTATCATTCTTACATCAAACTTGTTTAAAGATGTATATGAAAAGAATGGATATGAAAATAGATTGTTGAGCCGTTCGCTAGAAGATGGTGCTACTGTAACATCACCTCTTGTGCCTTGGAGTACTTGTGGTATGACACACTCTACTATTTTAGGTGTATCTACTTTTGCTTATTTCCCATATTGTTTCTTCTGTTACTTAAGTCCTATTATTAGTATTTTAATTACTACAATTGGATATAAGGTATTTAAAAGAAATGATAAAGGTGAATTTGCTCCAGTTAATAAACTTTCTAAATAATTTATACGAGCATAAAAAAACTGCTAATCCGTGAGGGTTAGCAGTTTTTTTGTTGGTTAATACTATTAAGCGAATAGTTTATCAATGTTTTCTTTGTAGAATTCCATTGCTTTATTACGTTTCACTTTTAGGGTAGGAGTTAGAAGGCCGTTCTTTTGTGACCATTCTTCTGGAACGATGTCAAATTTCTTAATTTTTTCGTAGTCACCTAACTCTACGTTGTATTTGTTTACTTCTTTTCTAAATCTTGCAATAACTTCTGAGTTTGTGATTAAATCTTCAATGTTTTTAAACTCAATTTTGTGAATTTGAGCCCAAGATTTCAGATATTGCGCATTTGGAGAAATAATAGCTGCTGCAAATTTTTGGTTTTCACCTACTACCATAATATTGTCAATGAATGGAGATTGAGCCATTTTTTCTTCAATTAGGAATGGGTTGATGTATTTTCCCATAGATGTTTTGAAGATACTCTTGATACGACCAGTGATAGTGATGTGTCCGTTTTCGTCAATTTTTGCAGTGTCACCAGTGTGGAACCAACCGTCTGCGTCAATAGCTTCTGCTGTTAGGTCTGGAGCTTTGTAGTAACCTTTCATAATGTTGTGGCCACGGCAAAGAAGTTCGCTAGTTTCTGGATTAACTTTTACTTCAATACCTGCTAGTGGACGACCTACTGTGCCTATTTTTCTACCTTTAGGTTCACGGTTGTGTACACTAATTACAGGAGAAGTTTCTGTAAGACCATAACCTTCAAACACTGGCATGCCAATAGCTGAGAAGAATGATGCAATTTCTGGACGGATTGCAGAACCTCCTGAGATAACGATGTCCCATGTGCCACCGATTGCTTCACGCCATTTTTTGTAGATAAGTTTGTCTGCAAGTTTTAGTTTTGCATTGTATGCAGCACTTCTTCCTTCAATTTGATATTTAAGCGCTAAGTTTAGAGCCCAATAATAGATAACTTTTTGTGCGTAAGGTAATTTTTTACCAGAAGCATATAGTTTGTCGTAGATTTTTTCTAGAAGACGAGGAACGCATGTCATAATATTTGGGTCTACTTCTTTGATGTTGTCAACGATAGTACCCATGTTTTCTGCGTAGTAAATAGAGATTCCTCTATATTGATATAGATATAGAAGCATTTTTTCATATGCGTGACACATAGGAAGGAAACTTAATGCTCTATGACATTGGTCTGATGGAATATCGTATGCAGCCATTACTTGACTAACAATATTGCGGTGTCTGTGCATAACACCTTTTGGTTGACCTGTGGTACCTGATGTGTAAATAATACAACATACATCTTCAGGTGTAACTTCAGCTTTAGCTTTTGCGATTGCTTCTAAGTCTAGATTTGCTTTTCCTTCTTCTAACAATTGAGAAAGATAGTGGTGACGACCACGGTCAACGAATGTGTAAATACCTTTTAGTGTAGGAACTGTAGGAAGAATGTGCTCGATTTTTCTAAGTAGTTCTTCACCTTCTGAGAATACGTATTTTACTTCTGCGTGGTTTAGAATGTAGTTGTAGTCCGCTTCGCTAATAGTAGGGTAGATAGGTACTGTGATTGCACCAATTTGCATGATACCCATATCTAGGATATTGTATTCTGGGCGATTTGAACTAATAATTGCTATTTTATCATCTTTCTTAACACCTAATTTTAATAATGCAGAACTTACGTAGTTTGCTTGTTCTACATATTGGTTTACTGAATAATTAATCCATTTACCCTCTCTTTTGCATGATAATGCAACTTCTTTGTCGGGGAATGTTTCTTTGTAGTGATCTAGAAGATCAAAAAGTCTAGTTACTTTCATAATATAATTCTAATTTAATTATCGTACAAAGATAAGGATATTTCTTCACATAAAACACAAAAATTGCACATTTTTTTGAAAAATGTGCAATTTCCTGTATTGATTGTAGTGTTTGTTTAATTTCTTAATGCTTCTGCACCGCCAACAATATCTAAAAGTTCGTTTGTGATAACTTCTTGACGAGCTCTGTTGTATTGTTGTGTGATTGATTCCAACATTTTGTTCGCATTTTCAGATGCTATTTGCATAGCAGTGGTACGTGCTCCATGTTCAGCTGTGTTTGAATCTATTACTGCAGCATAGAATTTCATGCGTACTACCATTGGGACTAATGTATTTATAAATGTGTCTATATCTGGTTCTGTAAAATATAGATATGATTTATTGCTTGATTTAGTATCTATAGTTTCTAATGGTAAGTATGTTTCTGATGTAGGAACTTGAACTCCTGCATTTTTATGATGATTATATAATAAAACTATTTTATCTATTTCCTTGTTTTGGAATTTTTCAACAAGTGGAGATATAAAGTTTATTGCATCTTCGTATGTTGGTTTTGCAGATAATTCGTCTATACTACATTGTGAAATACGATTTGTTTTTCTAACATAATCTGAAATTTTCTTACCAATAGGGTAGATAAGAATGTCTTTATCATCTAGGTGAGAATACTCTTTTAATGTTTTTTCTAATAATTTATTTATGTTAGAGTTAAATGTGCCACATAAACCTGTGCATGAAGAAATACAGATGATAGCCACTTTTTTAACTTCACGTTTTTCTGCAAGTATAATATTAACTTTTTCTTTATCAACAGATGATAAATACTGAGATAGCATGTCACTTAATTTGTTCTTATATGGAACAAATTTTAGTGTTGCTTCTTCAGATTTGTGAAGTTTAGCAGCTGACACCATTTTCATGGCAGATGTCAGTTTTTGTGTGGAACTAACAGATGCAATTCTAGCTCGTATTTCTTTTAAAGAAGCCATAATTAGTTCTTATATTGATTTGCTAATAGTTTTGCCTCTTCTGTGATGATGTTTGTAATTTCATCGTTAATTACTCCATCTCTAAGAGGATTAAGTACAGTTTCTTTGTGTTTAAGTTCTAGAAGTTCTAAGAATCTTTTCTCAAATTCAGAAACTTTTTCTGTTGGCACGTCTGCAAGTAAACCTTTTGTACCGCAGTAGATAATTGCAACTTGATGCTCTGTTGGAAGTGGCGAATATCTACCTTGTTTAAGAATTTCTACGTTCTTCGCGCCTTTATCTAGGATAGATTTAGTTGCTGCATCAATTTCGGCTCCGAATTTTGAGAATGCTTCTAGTTCACGGTATTGAGCTTGGTCTAGTTTAAGTGTACCTGCTACTTTTTTCATAGACTTGATTTGCGCAGAACCACCTACACGAGATACTGAAATACCTACGTTGATTGCTGGACGAATACCTGAATTGAATAGGTTTGATTCCAAGAAAATTTGACCGTCGGTAATAGAAATTACGTTGGTTGGAATATATGCTGACACGTCACCTGCTTGAGTTTCAATGATTGGTAGGGCAGTAATTGAACCGCCACCTTTCACTTTACCTTTAAGTGATTCTGGTAAATCGTTCATTTGACTTGCTACGGTATCGTTGTTGATAACTTTAGCCGCACGTTCTAGCAGACGTGAGTGTAGGTAGAAGATATCACCTGGATATGCTTCACGACCTGGTGGACGACGAAGGATAAGCGATACTTCACGGTATGCTACTGCTTGTTTTGAAAGGTCATCGTAAATAATAAGTGCGTGACGACCTGTGTCGCGGAAATATTCTGCAATAGCAACACCTGCATATGGTGCGTAGAACTGCATAGCAGCAGGGTCTGATGCTGTTGCTGATACTACGATGGTGTATTCCATTGCTCCATTTTCTTCTAGTGTTTGAACTAGATTTGCAATAGTAGAACCTTTTTGACCAATACCTACATAAATACAATATATAGGTTCACCTTTTTTGAAGTTTTCTTTTTGGTTGATAATGGTGTCTATTGCAATAGCTGTTTTACCTGTTTGACGGTCACCAATAATAAGCTCACGTTGGCCACGACCAATAGGAATCATAGCATCAATAGCTTTAATACCTGTTTGAAGTGGTTCTTTTACTGGTTGACGGAAGATCACACCAGGGGCTTTTCTTTCTAATGGCATTTCAAAGGTTTCTCCTTGGATAGGACCTTTGCCATCTAGAGGTTCGCCTAGCATATTGATAACACGGCCTAACATGCCTTCACCTGCTTTAATAGAGGCGATACGACCTGTTCTGCGTACTGTAAAACCTTCTTTAATTTCTTGAGTAGGGCCTAAAAGTACCACACCCACATTATCTTCTTCAAGGTTTAATACTACGCCCATGGTTCCATTTTCAAATTCTACAAGCTCGTTTGATTGAACTTGGTTTAATCCGAAAACACGAGCCACACCGTCGCTCACTTGAAGGACTTTGCCTATTTCCTCAAATTCAAGTTTATTTTTAAACCCGTCTAGTTGCATTTGCAACACGCTTGAGATTTCGCTTGCTTTAATGTCCGGCATATTTATAAAGTTTTGATAATTGTCTAATAATACTTGCGTCTAGACGCTTTCCATCTATATCCAAAATATAACCACCTATTATATCTGGATTTACTTCTGTTCTAAGTTCTACCTTAGAATTTTCTTGCTCTTCTACAGAATTGATGATTTTCTTTTTAAGTGGTTCGTCCAATTCTATAGCTGTGGTAAGGTGGGTTACCACTATATTTTTATCTTTTCTATACAGTTCTTGGAAGCTAAGTGCAATTCTGTGAAAATAGTCTTCTCTACCATTTTCTACCACAAGATTGATAAAGCCTTGGGTTAATTTACTAGCCTTGTTGTTGAAAACAGAATTTAGTAATTTAATCTTTTCTTCTTTTGTAAGGGTAGGGTTTGTCATAGCTTGCTTAAGTAGTTGAATTTGTGCAAAAGCATTCTCTAGTGTAGTCATTTCTGAGTACACTTGTTCTTCTACTTTAGCTTCTTTAGCACTAGAAAGTAGAGCCTTAGCATATCGTATAGAAATTTTACCGTTGTTCATCTTTTACGAAAGACTTTTGTTTTCTTTTAATAAAGTTTCTATATAAGCATTTTGAGCTTTTTTATCTGAAAGTTCTTTTAATAGAACTTTTTCTGCGATGCTAATAGATAATTGTGCAACTTCTTTTCTGATTTCTAAGATAGCGCTTTCTTTATCTTTTAAGATTTTAGCTTGAGCATCTGAGATAATTTGGTCTGCTTGTTTTTTAGCTTCGATTTTTGCATCAGCAATCATTTTATCGGTAAGAGCTTTTGTGTCTTTTACCAATGCCATTTGCTGTGCTTGTGCTTGTGCTATGATTTCTTTTCCTTTTAATTCTAGGCCTTCTAATGCTTGAGTAGCTTCGTCTGCTTTTTTTAGTGACTCTGCTATATGCTCTTCTCTTTCTTTAATAGAAGATAATATAGTAGGCCATGCGAATTTAGCTAATACAAAAAATACTAGCGAGAATGCTATAAGCATCCATACAACGAGCCCTGCGTCTGGGAGGAATAAGTTCATAATCTCTGTTTTTAATATGGAGTTGAATTAAAAGTATTCTTCTTATTCAACTCCATTAGGGTTATTAGAATAAGATTGCTAAAGCACAAATAATGATGGCGAATAGAGTTACACCTTCGATAAGAGCTGCAGCAATAATCATACTAGAACGGATGTCACCAGCAGCTTCTGGTTGACGTGAAATAGCTTCCATAGCAGCTTGACCAATACGGCCAATGCCTAAACCAGCACCTAAAATTGCGATAGCAGCGCCTATACTTGCGCCAAATTTTGCTAATGCTGCACCTTCTAAAGCAGCTTGAAGAATAAGTAATAACATAATATAAAATATTTAAGTGTTAATAATTTGTTTAATTATTCGCTTCGCTCATGATTCTTGGCTGCACTCGGCAATGATTAAGCAAGCTTATCATTGCTCTCATTTGCACAAGAATTCTAATGATGATGTTCCACTTGTGACATGCCTATGAATATAGCTGATAGCATGGTAAATACGTATGCTTGAATGAATGCTACAAGTAATTCAAGGAAATACATAAATACTGAGAATGCTACTGATACGACAGAAACTCCTGCTCCAACTGCTACACCCATAAGGCCTGCAAATATGAAAATAAGTGACATTAATACCAAGATAATCATGTGTCCTGCAAATATATTTGCAAAAAGACGAATCATAAGAGCGATAGGCTTGGTAAGTGTACCTATTATCTCGATAAGTGGCATTAATGGAAGTGGAGCTTTAAGAAATACTGGAACTTCTGGCCAGAAAATTTCTTTATAGTATTCTTTTGTACCGAATATATTGGTTATTAGGTATGTAAACAATGCTAATACAAGGGTAACTGAGATATTACCTGTTAGGTTTGCGCCAAATGGGAAAATAGGAATAAGCCCCATAAGGTTGTTTATAAGAATGAAGAAGAACGCTGTAAGCAGATATGGTGAGAATTTTAGGTAATTCTTGCCTAGTGCTGGTTTGATAACGTCGTCTTCTACATAATTTATAACAAACTCAAAGATATTATCTTTTGTACAAGGCACTCCAAGTGGTTTTTTCTTGTATCTATTTGCCATAGGAACGAAGATAGCAATAAGTATTATACAAGAAAGCAATAGAGCAAATACGTTTTTGGTAATAGAAAGGTCGAATGGTTTAACTTGCTCTCCAGCAGCGTTAAGTTCTACGATTTTGCCGTCGTAGCTACCGCCTTCTGCAATAAACCAACCTTCGTATTCGTGTCCGTGGGCAACTCTTGATGAAGAGAAACAGAACCATCCACGTTCGCTACTATATACAATAACAGGTAGTGGCACTGAAATAGGATGACCATTGTATTCTGAAATGTGGAATTCGTATGAGTCACCAATGTGGCCAAAAATAAAACTACCAGCATCGAATTTTTCGTTTGCCTCTTCGTGTGCTTCTGCTGCATGTTCGGTGTTTTCTGCAAATAGATTTACAGAAAACGCCATTAAGACACAGATTAATATGTATTTAATTTTTTTCATCTTATTGTTTAGACCATTTTTTAGGCGTTTACTTTTTTGTTGAACGCACACCTATGATGGTTTCTATTATTAAGAATGTGAAATATGTTATCAATAATCTAACAAAAAATGCTATTCCTACTTCTGGGATGGCAAATAATACTAATGCGATAAGCAAGATTGTGGCAAGTAATTTACTTACTTTGTGTATGAAAAACCACATGTTTACCATTTTTCCAGTCCATTTTACAGATGACATAACTACAAATGCGCCTTCTGTAAGTGTGAAAAACACTGGAATAAGAATATATGCATTTAGATAAGGTTCTCCCATAACGAATTGGTGTACTACATAATATAGTAGCTCCAATATTATTAGTGCAGAGAAGATTATTAATGCTTTAGTTTTCATTTTATTTTTGCTCTACGCAAATGGTAATTTCATTGTCGTGAACTTCTACAAATCCACTAACTATTTCTATCTCAGATACTTCGTCTTTATTGGTGATAGTAATGACGCCCTTGTCTAGTGTAGAAACAATAGGAGCGTGGTTTTCTAAAATTGTAAACGCACCTACTTTTCCTGGGAGATTGACTGATGTTGCCTCTCCTTGGAATAGACTTTTTAGCGGTGAAAGAATAGAAACGTTCATTATTGATTACTTTCTTTTAATAATTGTTCGCCTTTTGCAATAGCATCGTCGATAGAACCAACAAGGTTGAATGCTGCTTCTGGATATTGGTCGCATTCACCATCCATAATCATATTGAAACCACGGATTGTTTCTTCGATTGGAACCAACACACCTTTAAGACCTGTAAATTGTTCTGCAACGTGGAATGGTTGTGATAAGAAACGTTGAACACGACGTGCACGGTGTACAACAAGTTTATCTGCGTCTGATAACTCTTCCATACCAAGAATTGCAATAATATCTTGAAGCGATTGGTATCTTTGAAGAAGCTCAACAACTCGCATTGCTGTGTTGTAGTGTTTTTCTCCTACAACGTTAGGATCTAGAATGCGTGATGTAGAGTCTAGTGGGTCCACCGCTGGATAGATACCTAGCTCAGCAATCTTACGGCTCAACACGGTGGTTGCGTCTAAGTGGCTGAATGTGGTTGCTGGAGCAGGGTCGGTTAAGTCGTCGGCAGGTACGTAGATAGCTTGTACAGAGGTGATTGAACCATTTTTTGTAGAAGTAATACGTTCTTGCATAAGACCCATTTCAGATGCTAGAGTAGGTTGGTAACCTACAGCTGATGGCATACGACCTAGAAGTGCTGATACCTCAGAACCTGCTTGAGTGAAACGGAAAATATTGTCGATAAATAGCAATACGTCATTGCCGTCTTTGCCTGATTTATTGTTGTCACGGAATGATTCTGCCACAGTAAGACCTGTAAGTGCTACTGATGCACGTGCGCCTGGAGGTTCGTTCATTTGACCGAATACTAGTGTAGCTTGAGATTTTCCTAGAGCTTCTTTATCTACTTTAGAAAGGTCCCAGTCACCTTTTCCCATGCTTTCTTTAAATTCTTCACCGTAGTTGATAACGCCAGCTTCTAGCATTTCACGAAGTAAGTCGTTACCTTCACGGGTACGTTCACCAACACCTGCAAATACAGAGTAACCATTGTAACCTTTTGCAATATTGTTGATAAGCTCCATGATTAACACGGTTTTACCTACACCTGCACCACCGAATAGACCAATTTTACCACCTTTTAGATATGGTGCTAAAAGGTCAATAACTTTAATACCTGTGTATAGGATTTCTTTTGATGTGGCTAAGTCTTCGTATGCAGGAGGCATTCTGTGGATTGGGTATTCTTCTGCACGTGTAAGTGCGTCCATACCGTCGATAGCGTCGCCGGTAACGTTTAGAAGACGACCTTTGATTTGTTCACCGATAGGTACAGAAATAGGAGTACCTTTAGGTGTTACTTTCATACCACGCACCAAACCATCTGTAGAATCCATAGCGATGGTACGAATGGTGTTTTCGCCTGTATGTTGCTGACACTCAATGATTAATTTTTGGCCATTTGGACGTGTAATTTCTAATGCATCGTGTATTTTAGGAAGGTTGTCGCCTCCTTCTTCAAAGTAAACATCGACCACTGGACCAATGACTTGTGTGATAGAACCAATTATTTTAGTCATAACTTTTATTTAAAAACGTTCAAAGTTACTAAATATTTCTTTTATATTGTACTTTAAATTTAATAAATTTTCAGATTATTAATAAAAAAAGCGACAATCTGTCGCTTTTATGTTATAATTGTTTTGGAAATTTATTTTAAATAATCTGAAATATTTTTTTCAATTCTTGAGGCAATGTTTTCTGTGTTTGCTTTTTCAAATTTCTCGCCAGTGATGTTTTCGAATAATTCAATGTAGCGATTTGTAATTCCTTCCACAATTTCTGGAGTCATTTCTGGTACTTGTTGGCCTTCTTTGCCTTGGAAACCATTTTCCATTAACCATTCGCGAACAAATTCTTTAGAAAGTTGTTTTTGTGCTTCGCCTTTTTCAAAACGTTCTTCGTAACCTTCTGCATAGAAATAACGTGAAGAGTCTGGTGTGTGAATTTCGTCCATTAGGTAGATTTCACCGTTGTATTTACCAAATTCGTATTTGGTATCTACGAGGATAAGACCACGTTTTGCTGCGATTTCTGAACCACGTTGGAATAGGGCAAGGGTGTATTTTTCTAGTTTTTCGTATTCTTCTTTTGAAACTAGACCTTGTGCGATGATTTCTTCTTTAGAAATGTCTTCGTCGTGTTTGCCAATTTCTGCTTTGGTGGTAGGGGTGATGATTGGTGTTTCAAATTTTTGGTTTTCGCGCATTCCGTCTGGAATTTTTACGCCGCAAATTTCTCTTACGCCATTTTTGTATGCTCTCCATGCGCTACCGCAAAGGTAACCACGAACAATCATTTCTACTGGGTAGCCTTCGCAACGGCGACCGATTGTAACCATTTCGTCTGGGGTTGCAAGTTTCCAGTTTGGAACGATGTCTGATGTTGCGTCTAGGAATTTAGCAGCAATTTGATTTAGCATTTGTCCTTTATAAGGAATACCTTCTGGTAATACAACGTCGAATGCAGAGATTCTGTCTGTTGCAATCATTACTAAAATATCGTTGCCGATGCTGTAAACGTCACGTACTTTGCCGTGATATACGTTTGTTTGTCCTTTAAAATTAAAGTTTGTAGATGTTAATGCGTTCATATGTCGTTTTATTTAAGTTAGGAATTAGGAATTAGGAGTTAGGAGTTTTTTCTCCCTATCTAATTCGTGTACTCCGCTATCGCTACGTACCAATTTGTCGCGACTCGGCATAACTTAAGCAAGCTTAGTTCTGCTCTCGCTGCTCCAAATTGTCATAAGCTTCGACGATGCGTGAGACGAGTTTGTGGCGGATGATGTCTTTTTTGTTGAACTCAATGAATGAGATGCCTTTTACGTTTTTTAGGGTGCGCATAGCATGGATAAGACCAGATTGTTGTGTTGCTGGTAGGTCTATCTGTGTCATGTCGCCTGTGACTATCATTTTTGAGTTGAATCCTAGACGGGTGAGAAACATCTTAATCTGTTGAGGAGTAGTGTTTTGTGCTTCGTCTAGAATAATGACAGCATCGCTAAGTGTACGTCCACGCATAAATGCAAGAGGTGCTATCTGTATAACGTGAGTTTCTAGATACTCTCTTAATTTAAATGGTGGAATCATGTCTTCTAGTGCATCGTATAGCGGTTGAAGATATGGATCAATCTTGTCTTTCATGTCGCCAGGTAGGAAACCTAGTTTTTCTCCGGCTTCTACTGCTGGGCGTGAAAGAATAATTTTTCTTACTTGTTTGTTTTTTAATGCCCTAACCGCCAAGGCGATAGCTGTGTATGTTTTACCTGAACCTGCAGGGCCTGTGGCAAACATTAGGTCGTTTTTATCAAAGTCGGCAAGCAATTGTTCTTGATTTGCTGTGCGGGCAGTGATAGGTTTGCCGTTTAGTCCGTGTAGGATTAGGTTGTTTGGTTTTGCTTCTTCTTTTATTTTACCTTTAACAATATCTGTAATGACAGTTTCGTTTAAATCATTAAATTCTGTGGCGTGTTTTTCTAAAAGTACTATCTTTTCGTCAAAATCGGCAAGTGAGACTTCATCGCCAGTGGCTTTGATGGTGTTGCCACGTGCCATAATTTTGATTTTAGGGAATAGAACTTTAAGTAAACGAATGTTTGAATTGTTTACTCCGTAAAAGACAACAGGATCTGCAGAATTTAATATATAGGTGTATTCTGTCATTATTCTTGCTCGCTAAGTTCTTTAATGCAATTTTTTAAAGACTCTTCCCAATGAGGAATACTAATGTTAAAGGTTTGTTTGATTTTTGATTTATTTAAAACACTATAGTGTGGACGTGCAGCCTTGGTAGGGTAGTCTTTGGTTTCTATAGGGTTTACTTTGCATGTTTTAATGCCTGCAATCTCGTGGATTTTGATTGTGAAATCGTACCAACTGCAAACACCTTCGTTGCTAAAGTGGTAAACTCCGCCTTTTTCGTGATCGGTGTCGATTGTTTGGTCCATTGCTTTAAGAATAGCGTCTGCAAGGTCTAGAGCGTATGTAGGAGTGCCTACTTGGTCGAAGATTACGTTTAGCGATTCTCTTTCTGAACCTAGTTTAATCATTGTTTTAACGAAGTTGTTGCCAAATGGAGAGTAAAGCCATGCTGTGCGAATAATAATGGCATTTGGACATGCTTTTAGAAGATTTTTTTCTCCTTTTAGTTTGGTTTTGCCATATACAGAGCATGGTTTTGTAGGCATATCTTCTGTGTATGGACGGCAAGATGTGCCATCGAAAACATAGTCTGTAGATACGTGAATAATTCCTGTTCCAGCTTCTGCGGCTGCAAGACCTAGGTTTTTGACTGCTGTGGCATTTATCTTTTCGCAAAGTTCTGCGTCGTCTTCTGCTTTGTCCACAGCTGTGTATGCTGCACAGTTTATAATATAACGAATGTCGTTGCCTGTAACGAAGTCGATTAATTCATTTTTGTCTGTGATATCTAGGCTGTCAACATCAGTAAACAAAAAGTTGTACTCAGGATAGTTTGCAGATAAAATGCGAACTTCGTTTCCTAATTGGCCGTAGGCTCCTGTAACAAGAATATTTTTCATAATTTAAAAGTTTGTGATGATATCTTTTAAAAATGGATGTTTTGTATCTTTTTCTGAGATGATGCGTTTTTCTACAGGTATCATCCAGTCGATGTTTAAGTCTGGGTCGTCTAGACGGATGCCTCCTTCTAATGAAGGGTTGTAAAGATTGTCGCATTTGTAGGTAAATACGGCTCTTTCGCTAAGAACTGAAAAACCATGTGCAAATCCTTGTGGAATAAGGAATTGGGTTTTGCTTTCTGCGTCTAGGATAACACCATGCCATTTACCGAAGGTAGGAGAGTCTTTGCGTAAATCTACTGCTACGTCGAAAACTTTACCTTCTACCACAGAAACTAGTTTTGATTGACTTTCTGGGTGTAGTTGGTAGTGAAGACCACGAATGACTCCGTATGTAGAGCAAGAAAGGTTGTCTTGGCAAAATTCTTGCATAATACCAGCGTCTTGATAGCGTTTTTTGTTGTATGTTTCACAGAAATATCCGCGACTATCTCCGAAAATCTTAGGTTTAATAATAAGTAAACCTTCTATGCCTGTTTCAATTATTTCCACGATGATTATTTATTTGAAATTAATAATTCCTAATTGCCTAATGGCGATTTTGCTCCCGCTCGGCATAGTTCAAACAAGTTTGACTCTGCTCTCGCTTACTCGCAAAATTATTCACTTCGTTCATCAACTCGTCCTAACTCCTAACTAATATATAAATGGTTCGTCTGCAATTTTGATTAGGTATTGGCCGTAGTAGTTTTTCTTAAGTGGTTCTGCTAGGGCTAATAGTTGTTCGCGTGTGATGTAGCCGTATTTATAAACGATTTCTTCTAGACAAGCTACTTGAAGACCTTGACGACCTTGGATGGTAGCAATGAAGTTTGATGCTTCTAGAAGGCTGTCGTGTGTGCCTGTGTCTAACCATGCCACTCCGCGACCTAGTTGTTTAACGTTTAGTTTACCTTCTGCTAGGTAAAGTTTGTTTAGGTCTGTGATTTCAAGTTCTCCACGAGCAGATGGTTTTAGAGATTTTGCTTTTTCTACCACGTCGTTGCCGTAGAAATAAAGACCTGTTACTGCATAATTTGATTTTGGTTTTAATGGTTTTTCTTCTAGTGAAAGAACTTTGCCATTTTCGTCGAATTCTGCTACGCCGTAACGTTCTGGGTCGTTTACGTAGTAGCCAAATACTGTAGCGCCGTCTTTTAGGTTGGCTGCTTCTTTAAGCATATTTGAAAGTGTGTATCCGTAGAAAATATTGTCGCCTAGTACCATTGCTACGCTGTCGTTGCCAATAAATTCTTCGCCAATAAGGAATGCTTGTGCAAGACCGTCTGGAGAAGGTTGGATAGCGTATTCAAAATGTACACCTAGTTGAGAACCGTCTCCTAAAAGATTTTCGTATAAATGAATATCTTGTGGTGTTGAGATGATAAGTATTTCTTTGATTCCTGCTAGAAGTAGGATAGAGATAGGATAGTAAATCATAGGTTTGTCGTAAACCGGAATGATTTGTTTAGAAATACTTTTGGTGATAGGGTATAAACGTGTACCTGAACCACCTGCTAAAACGATACCTTTCATAAATATGCAGTTTTTGGTTAAAATTAATTCACAAAGTTAAAAATAAAAACTTAGAAAACAAAGTTTAATATAGATTATTTAGGTAGAGAGGATAAAAAGTGGATATAAAATGAAAAACCTTCAGCTTTTGCTGAAGGTTTTTTCTTTGCTCTTCCTCTTGGACTTGAACCAAGGACCCTCTGATTAACAGTCAGATGCTCTAACCGACTGAGCTAAGGAAGAGTGTTTGTTTCTCAATTGCGATGCAAAGATATGACAAGTTTTTGAATCTTGCAAATTTTTAGAGAAAAAAATTATGCATTTTCTTCACTTTTTTCTTCGTCTTTTTCCGCAAAATCGGTTAAACCATTCTTTAATAGTAGGTTATACCATTGAATTAATTTTTTGATATCGCTGTTGTGAACGCGTTCTCTGTCGTATTCTGGAAGCGCTTTTGCCATGAAATCGTGTAATTCTTTTTCAGAAGCTTTCTTATAATCTACGTCAACTGGGTTTTCTCCGTATAATTTTTGAATGTTCATGAATACTTCGTTTAATGGAACTTCAGTTTCTTCTGTGTACATTGCGATGTCTGAAAGTGAAATTACTCGGTCTGTAGTGTAGGCAGGAATACGTTTGCCGTCTAATAATGATTCTACTACTACCATTCTTTTGCTACCAGAAATTAATTTATATAATCCTGGTTTTCCTGAGATTGCTAAAATTTTTTCTAACATGTTATTTTGTGTTTTAGTATTTTCTTAATGTCCCCGCCTCGCTGGACTCCGTCCTCTGAGACGGGGTTACAACTCAATTGCACCCTAACGGGTGCTCTTAATAGCTATATTTTTTTAACTTCTAACTCCTAACTCCTAACTATATTAAGTGCTTTTAGATTTAAATTGATAATTTCTTCGCCTTTTGATGCGAAAAGGTCTTTAACGCCTTGTTCGATGTACTCTTTTGGAAGTCCTAGATATGGTAGGGCTGCACCAAGAAGAACCATATTTGATGTACGAAGTGAACCTGCTTCTTTTGCAAGTGCATCTACGTCGATAAGAACGTGGTTCTTGTGTTTTCTTATCTCGTTTAAGATTTCTTCTGCATCTGGATAGTTTGGAATGTTTACAAAGTTTACACTGCTAGTAACAATCCAACCGTCTTCTTTAAGGAATGGAAGGTATCTAAGGGCTTCCATTGGTTCTAATGATAGAATAAGGTCGGCACCTTTTAGTGGAATAAGGTCTGAGTAAATAGGTGAGTCGCTAATGCGAAGGTTTGACTGAACGTCGCCTCCACGTTGGCTCATGCCGTGCACTTCAGATTGTTTAATATACAAATCGTTGTTTAGAGCAGCTTTACCTATAACTGCGGCAATAGATAGAATACCTTGACCGCCTACACCTGATAATATTATATTTGTGTTCATCAGTATATTCGTTTATTTGTTTGTTCGTTCATTTATTCATTGGAGTTTTTAACTTCTAACTCCTAACTCCTAACTCCTAACTTTCTTACGTTTTAGGGTTTGTAAGCATTCACGACGTGGAATGATAACAGATACTCCGTTGTATTCAATTTCTTCACGGATTACTTGTTTCATTTCTTCAAAGTTTTTCTTAAGTGGAACAAGCACTCTAATGTGTTCTGGTGCTACACCTAAGCCTGCGCAGATGGCTTCTAGTTTGCCTGTGCCAGCAGAGTCTTGACCGCCAGTCATGGCTGTGGTTTCGTTGTCTGAGATTACCACTGTAATGTTGGTGTTTTCGTTTACTGCATCTAGAAGACCTGTCATGCCAGAGTGGGTGAAGGTAGAGTCGCCGATTACTGCTACTGATGGGAATAAACCTCCGTCGGCTGCACCTTTTGCCATGGTGATAGAAGCGCCCATGTCTAGGCAAGAGTCGATTGCTTTAAATGGAGGTAGTGCTCCAAGTGTGTAGCAACCTATGTCGCTAAATACTTTGCCTTGTGGGTATTCTTCCATTACAGCGTTTAGTGCTTCGTACATATCTCTGTGTCCGCAACCCATACATAGTGCTGGTGGACGCATTTGTACCACTTCTGGAATAGTGGTGTTGAACTCTGTTTTTAGACCTAATGCTTTTGCTACAAGGTCTGGGTTTAGTTCGCCTTGGCGGTTTAGTGTGCCGTCTAGACGACCATGTATTTTTAGTCCTTTTGAGGTGTAACCTTTAATCAATTCTTCGATTAGTGGGTAGCCTTCTTCTAGCACTAATATCTCTTCACATTCTTCCATAAGTTTGAAAACTTGTTTTGGAGGAAGAGGGTATTGACCTATTTTTAAAATAGGGTATGGGCAACCTTCTGGATAGTTTTCCATTAGGTAATTGTATGAGATGCCACATGCAATAATGCCCAATTTTTTGTTGTCGGCATCTATATATTGGTTGTATACAGAATTTTCTGAGCTTTCTTTATATACTGCTTGCGAAGCAAGTAAGTCTGCGTAACGTTTTTTAGCATTCGCTGGCAATAAAATAAACTGACGTTCGATGCTAGGGAACTTAAGAACGTTTTGTGGTTTTGGCTCTCTGCGTGTGATGCTAGAACGTGAGTGAGCAAGTCGGGTAGTGATTCTAAGCATTACTGGGCGACCTAGTTTTTCAGAAAGTTCCATGCCTTCGTATGCCATGTCGTAAGCCTCTTGTTGATTTGATGGTTCAAGCACTGGGATAAGTGCAAATTTACCATAATAACGAGAGTCTTGTTCGTTTTGTGAAGAGTGCATAGAAGGGTCGTCTGCTGCTACTACTAAGATACCACCGTTTACGCCAGTAACTGCCATGTTCATAAACGCATCTGCAGCTACATTCATACCTACGTGTTTCATACACACCATAGATCTCTTTCCTACGAAAGACATACCTACAGCCTCTTCCATAGCAGTTTTTTCGTTGGTTGACCATCTGCTATGAACTTCTTTGTTTGTTTTTTGGATATATTCGGTGATTTCTGTTGAAGGTGTACCTGGATATGCGTACACAGCAGAAAGTCCGCCGTCTAATGCTCCTTGTGCTATGGCTTCGTCTGCCAATAATAAAATCTTCATATATTTAAAATTTAAAATGGATCTTCTGAGTCTGCTTGCGGAATATTGACGCTTGCGTATGTTGCAGAAGAACTTGAGTGTTGTTCTATTGTGTTATTGTTTCTAGAACCAAAGTCCATATTATTGTTGTTTCTAGATAAATCGATGTTTGAGAACTTGATAAGTTCTTTGGTGAATCGAAGTCTTACAGTACCTACAGAACCACTACGGTGTTTTGCAATAATGATTTCTGCTACACCCTCGTTTGAGTTTCCGTCTTTGTCTGTGGTAATGCCATAATATTCTGGACGGTGAATGAATACTACCATGTCGGCGTCTTGCTCTATGGCACCAGATTCACGAAGGTCTGAAAGTTGTGGGGTCTTGTCGTCGCGAGAACGTTGTTCTACACCACGGTTTAGCTGTGAAAGGGCAATGACTGGAATATTTAACTCCTTGGCAAGACCTTTAAGCGAACGTGAAATGATACTTACTTCTTGCTCACGGCTACCATAACTCATTCCACTTGCGTTCATAAGTTGAAGGTAGTCGATGATGATACATTTAATGCCACGTTCGGAACTAAGTCTTCTTGCTTTAGAGCAAAGCTCTGAAATAGACATATTCGCTGTGTCATCTATATAAATAGGTGCACTCTCTAGGCATTCTATTCTAGTCTGAAGTTGTTTCCATTCTGCATTTGAAAGGTCGCCCTTCTTGATTTTTTCACCAGGAATTTCTGATACGTTTATGACTAAACGTTGTACTAATTCTTGGTTTGACATTTCCAGAGAGAATATAGCTACTGGTGAGTTGTAGTCTATAGCCATGTTTTTTGCCATAGAAAGCACGAATGCTGTTTTACCCATGGCAGGGCGGGCTGCTATAATATTAAGTGTAGAAGGTTGCCAACCGTTGGTATATTCGTCTAGTTTGTCGAAGCTTGTTCTTAATCCAGTGAAACCTCCTTCGTTTTGTTTCGCAGCACGAATGCGGTCAACAACTTCATTAAGAACGTCTTTTACCTTGGTAACTTCTTTCTTTACACGTCTTTGGTTGAGCTCAAACATTTGACCTTCTGCATATTCCATAAGGTTTTTTATGTCTGTGCCATCGTTGAATGCTTGATTTTCTACAGAAGAAGCAATGCGTATAAGATCTCTGGCAAGGAATTTATCGTATATAATATCAGCATATTGCTCTAGACTTACAGCAGATGAACCTATGTCTGTAAGTTCTGCAAGGTATTCATATCCACCAACTTCTTCAAATTTGCCGTTTTTCTTAAGTTGTTCGGCTACAGTGATAGCATCTATAGACTTTTGAGCAAGTGATAGCTCTGAGATGGCTTCGTATATATATTGGTGTGTTTTAAGGTAAAAAACCTCTGGCATCAACTGCTGACAAACCTCGTCGAATGCATGCTCGTGAGTTAATAATACATTTAGCAAACCTCTCTCTGTTTCTACTGCTTGAGGAGGTAGCTTAAGCTGTTCTTTAATGAGTTTTTCTGGAACCTTACCTAGTTCAGGCCCTTTTTTAGAACTATTATATGAACGTGTATTTTTGTTTTCGTTAGCCATATTCTTAAATTAGAGGTCAAAGGTAGTAAAATTTTCGAGAAAAAGTTGTATATTTGCAGTCCAAAAAGTTAACAAATGTGCCATAGTTGTGAACATATACATAATCATCACTCTCACGAGCATTCTAAATCCGTGATGTGTGGGAATAATGAGTATAACTTTGTTTCTTGTGAACATAAATGTTGTCATGAGGAAACAGATGTTCATGTGGCTGTGGATTCATGCTCTTGCGTGGAATGTAGAGGAAATCAGACTTCATATTTTATTCCTCTTGTAATATTTACTTCTCTTTATTTGGCATATCTTGAGTTGTATGCTACTCTTATAATTTAGCGGATGCATTATTTTCTTGGGCATTGTTGTGCCCATATTAGAACTGTTTCTATTTATAAAATAATGTATTACTAAACTTAAAAATTTATGAAAAAAATATCTTTAATTTTATCTTTATTATTGTGTAATGTGGCTCTTTGGGCTCATGAACATGGACATGACTGCGATGGTCATCATCATCACGAACATACTGAAACTGAGCATCATGATGAAGATTTGGAGTGGTTTTTAGACTCTCTAAGTGTCCAAATGGAAGGTGAACTAGACGAGGTAAATGTAGGTGGTGTGCGTTCTACTATGGATTCTAAAATGACAGTTGGTCAGGTGCAAAAAATCACTGTAGGTGAGCTATGTAGAGCGGCTTGTTGCAACCTGTCTGAGAGTTTTGAAACAAATGCTTCTGTAGATGTTAATAGCACAGACGCAGCAACTGGAGCAAAACAAATAAAACTTCTAGGGCTTTCTGGCACATACGTGCAAATGCTTACAGAAAATATGCCAAATTTTAGTGGTTTAGCTACGCTTTATGGACTAAGTTATGTGCCTGGCACTTGGCTTAATGCTATTTCTATTTCAAAAGGAACATCTTCTGTGTCTTCTGGTGCAGAGGGTATTGCAGGACAAATAAGTATCGACTATAAAAAACCACAAAATTCTCCTAAGTTTTCTGTGAATTTTATGGGAAATTCTTCTTCTAGATTGGAACTAAATATGGATGGTGCTTGGAAGATAAACGACCATCTTTCTACTATGGTGTTGGGCCATGTGGCAAACGAAACTATCAGAAAAGAGGATGGAAACCATGATACATTTCTTGATGGACCACTTATGGAAGAATATCATTTGATGAATAGATGGAACTATGATTCTCATGAGTATAAAGGTCAATGGGGTGTGAATGCGCTGTATGAAAAACGTACTGCTGGTCAATTGCCTGATGATGTAGCAAATCCTTATACAATAGGCATAGAAGCTATTCGTGCGGAGGCGTTTTCTAAAAATGCTTGGGAAACAGACCACGAAA
Organism: Candidatus Enterocola sp.; assembly: GCA_045633865.1. Taxonomy (GTDB): domain Bacteria; phylum Bacteroidota; class Bacteroidia; order Bacteroidales; family Paludibacteraceae; genus Enterocola. The sequence continues at coordinate 167,376 of JAZQZD010000002.1, read as the reverse complement.
AAGAGGGCTCTTTGGCATTTATTTTCCAAGGTATTTATCATAAACATGATAGTCATTATGGTAAGAAAATATATAATGCTCAGCAAGGCAATTTTTATGGGAATTTGATTTATTTGTCAAACCTAACAGAAGATAGCAATATGCACAATATGAAGGCTGGAATAGGGGTGACTGCAGATTTTCTTGATGAAATGATACTTGGCAACCCTGTGAAAACTACAAACATTGTGCCTGGGGCATTTGTGGAATATACACTAAATGTGGATGACAAATATGTGCTTTTGGCAGGCTTGAGAGCAGATTATAGCACAAAATTTGGTTTTTATTACACTCCAAGACTTCACTTTAAATATATGCCAATAGAAGAATTGGTTGTGAGAGTGTCTGCAGGAAAAGGATATAGAACTCCTTATATTTATGCAGAAAACAACAACTTGATGGCTTCTTCTCGCGAAATGGTGGTGGCAGATGATTTGCGTTTGGAGGATGCTTGGAACACTGGTATTAGCATTCAAGGTGATATTCCTATTGGAAATAGAACTTTGAGTTTGAAGGGTGATTACTATTATACTCACTTTATGAACCAAATTGTGGCAGATATGGATGCAGACCCACATAAAGTGTTGTTTTACAACTCAAATGGGGCGCTAAACTATTCTCACAATGCTCAAATTGAGGCAACTATGGAGGCTTTCACAGGCTTTACTATTACTGCGGCCTACAAATATAGCAATGTGATGAACACAACTGGTGGTGTGCTTAGAGAGAAGGCTCTGCTTTCTGCTCATAAAGGTCTGGTAACTGCTTCTTATAAGACTCAAAAATATGATTGGCAGTTTGACTTTACTTGGCAAATAAACGGTGGTGGACGTATGCCACTTGCAGATGAGGAAAATCCTCTTTGGGAAAACTATTATGAGCCACATCATATTTTGCTTGCACAAGTGACCAAAAATTTCAAAAACAATATTTCTCTGTATGCTGGTGCAGAAAATATGACAAACTATACTCAAAAAAATCCTATCATCTCTGCCGCAGACCCTTGGTCTAACGACTTCGACGCTACCATGATTTACGGCCCTGTAGCCGGCTGGAAAGTGTATGTGGGCGTGACATATACGTTGGAATAGTTGTGCAAGTGAGAGCAGAGCCTCAATTTATTGAGGTATTTGTTTCTTTTAACCAGACAAGAGCAAATTTATTTGAGTTTGTTTGGTTAAAAGAAATAAATAAACCTACGATAGTAGGCTATGCCGAACGCAGCCAACTATGTACCAATTCTATAAGCTAACCGATGCCGAAATAAAAATCATCGAAGAAAGTGTTTGATTGTGGATAAATTTTTTCTTAATTTATCTTGTAAATGAATAAATATTCATTATATTTGTATAAGTTAAAATTTATTAATATATGTGTATAAAATTTAATTTACAAGATCAAAAATATATGAACGATTTATTAGATTTAGTTACAAAAACAGTTAAAGAAGGACTTGAGATGAAGTTAAGTAATGATAAACAACCTATATGTCATATTCTGATTAAAATAGGTGAAAAAGATCACATGCAATCACTTCTTAATGACGGTAAAGTTTATATGAATTCTACTGAGTTTTTTAGAACCAATGAAAATGAAGAGATAGGTGATGAATATGAAGGTGCAATGTGTATAAAGAATGGAAAAGTTGGTGACTTTCGAGAAAATCTAGATTCTGAGAAACTATTTTGTATGTGGCACATAAATAATATTAATCCAGTACATGATAGTTTGATTCATAGGATAGAATATGATAAAGAAAGTGATTCAACTAGAATGAAAATTGATTTGCGAAAATTAAGAAATTTTACCTCAGATGAAGAAGCATATGCAGTTGTTATTTTCAATGTTTATGAGTTTAATAAAAGATTTAAACTAGCTTGTGAGAAGAATAATTTGCTGTATCATGGAAATAAAATAATTAGATATTATGACCCCGATAAAATATCAGAAGAAAAAATTCTTACTCCTTTCTGGAAACGAAATTCATATGATAAACAACAAGAGATTAGATATTTTATTGAAAAGGCTGATAAAAAACCATTAGAATTATATTTGGGCTCTCTAAATGATATAGCTACAATTATAAATGTTAATGAAACAGCAATAGTTGTTCAAGGAGAGTGTAGATAACTAAGTAATAATGTATATGAGAAATAAAGTATATTATTTTGATAATTCTGAGGTGGAGAATGAGAAATCAGCTAAGTATTTGGCTTCAGCAATAATGAATCAGAATTCATTTAATGAAGTGGTACGGTTTATATTTGTAGGGTCTAAAGGATTAAATCAAGAAATATCTGAAAAAACAATTGATGAGGCATTTGAATGTAGATTAGATTATGAAAAGGCATTATTGTATAGTCTAAAATTATCTAATGAAAATCGTGATAACTTGATTCATCAAGCAGAAATTAACTTCAAATTAAGAAGAGAGTTATTTAAATCAATGCTAAAAGTAAAGGAATAGTAATTTTATGTCGCGTAATATAAGTGAAAAAACTTTAAGCTATATTATTTAGAACTATGTGTAAAGTTTCTAGAGAAAATTACTTCATATGATTCTTCTTATGGAGTTCTATTAGAAAAATATAAGAATATATTGAGGGATTTTCATCTGCAAAATTATTATTCTGATTAGATGCGATATATAGAATTCGGTAATTTGGCGTCAATTTATTCGGTAATATGGCACTATTTTATTCGGTGGTTTGGCGCGGTTTTGTTCGGTGATTTGGCAAAAGATTACTTGGTGAAGGGGAGAAGTTAGTAATTATCTATATAACCTTTGAAATTTTGATGATTTTTCAACATTTTGTAGTATATTTGCAACGTTAATAATCAGTCCTCCTTGTGAGTTAGGATCATTAGCTGTCGAGATAGAACTGTTTGATTCAATAAAATCAAGCAGTTCTATTTTTATTACCTCAAATGAGAATAGGTGTGCGTGCGAGGATGGGTGTTACCCTCGCTTTGCTCGGGTGTGGGAGGGGAGTGCTCTTTTATCCCCGCCTCGTCGGACTTCGTCTTCTGAGACGGGGTTACAACTCAATGTCACCCTCCACTGTGTTTCGGGTGAAAGATTGCTAACTTAGAAGTGTTACAATTACTCGCTTCGCTCTGATGTGTGATTTATACGTTAAGTGAGGTTTATCTTTGCGGACACTGCCGCAGTGTCCCTACACACGTTATTACGCAGTTTTAATTATTCTAGATTTTGGAACAAAATGTAGGGTGGTTTGGGGTGAAATCTTCTAGAATTTAGAATCTTCTGAAAATTGCGTCCCAACCATCGCTTTTTTTAGATTCTTCGAGAAGAAATTTGCCTTTATCGTATGATTTTTCAACATTTTGTAGTATATTTGCCACCCTAGTGCTCAACCCTCCTTGCGAGTTAGGACCACTAGGGACCAAATTAGAGTTGTTTGATATCTCAGAATCAAGCAACTCTATTTTTATTACTTCAAAAGTATATGGTTTATTATAATTATTTCTATTACGGAATTCCTTAATTGTAGTTTTTATTCTGTAAAGATTATTATTAAATTTGATAGCACCATAAAATCTATGAATTAATACAGTTTTATCAATAGGGTTTATTATAGAACGTCCTTCTGATGATTTTGTGTAGTCTGCATGTATTTCTGCTTCTATACTTTCATTTATGATTTCTGGTAATACTTTTAATACAGATAAGTGGATAAATATATTTTCGCTTTTATCTGTTGAAGTCTTGTCTACATATTTGTTTATTGAGGTCTTGCTAATAGTGTAATCAAACTGGTCAAGTCTTCCAATATGTGAAGTATAAGTACCAATAAGATTTTCTTCTGCCCATTTACGAGCTTCAACAAGTGGTTTGTCGCTATTAAAATCGTGTGGTTCTACTTGTAGTACTGTTACGTAGCTGTCGTTTAGATATGGCATGACAATGCCTTTGGTCTCTTCGGCAAGTTTTTGGATGCGGTCAAATTCTTTTTGAGGATTTCTAGAGTAAAAACTTACGAATGGTTCACTTACTAATGATGTGTTTAGATCTTTGGGATTGTAATTTTTCATGTTGAAAAAGATTAATAATGTGTTTATATTTCTCAGAGTAGTCGGGGATACTCTAGTTTTGTTTTTCTATATACAAAGATACAAAATTTAATTAGGATGTGCAAAAAAAAGATGTATTGCCACACCCTATGGGCGTGATTTCTATAAATCTGTGTAGTGCGGTTTGTCTTTGCGGACACTGCACGCAGTGTCCCTACGCCTAGCTCTGCTCTCGCTTACTCGCGGAACTCCTAACTCCTAACTTCTAACTTCTAACTTCTAACTTCATGCCGTCGTAGGTGAGGTACTGGCCGAAAGGTAGTTCTTTGGTTACGTCGGCATGGCGGCCGAGGCTGTGGCAGATGTGGGTGAAGTATGTGGTTTTTGGGTGGATTTTAGCGGCAAATTCTTGGGCTTGCTCAAGGCTAAAGTGTGAAAAATGTGGTGTTTTTCGCAGAGCATCTACGATAAGAATTTCTAGTCCTTTTAGTTTTTCAAGTTCTTCGTCTTGGATGCTAGAAATGTCGGTGATATAGGCAAAGTTTCCTATTCTATAGCCCAAAATAGGTAGGGCTGCGTGCATGTATCTAATAGGAATGATTTCTATATCGTCTAGTAGAAATGGTTTCTCTGTGATTTCGTGCAGGGTAAGTTTTGGAATGCCAGGGTATTTTACTTCTGCAAAGCAATACGGAAATGTGCGGCGCACAGAGGCACAAACATTGTTTTCTGCATAGATATGCACGTCGCCAAATGGGCGTAGATCTCCAAGGCCAAATGTGTGGTCGAAGTGTTCGTGAGTGAGCAAAATATAGTCTATTTTGTCTATATTATTTTGCAAAACTTGGCTTCTAAAGTCTGGACCACAGTCTATTAGGATATTCTTCCCCTTTACTTCTACAAAAATAGAAGCTCTCATTCTTTTGTCTTTTGGGTCTGTAGAAAGACAAGTGTCACATTTGCATGTTACTTCTGGTACTCCGCCAGATGTGCCTGATCCTAAAACGGTAATGCGCATAATTCCTCTGGTATATTCATTCTTATTCTCCACATGTCTTCGTAGAGATTGTTGCATCTGTTTCCTATATTTTTTACCCAACCTAGATTTACTCCATCGTATTTTACCAAAACATATCCGATAGGGGCATCGGCAAGTGTAATGCTTTCGCATTTTAAAAACTTAAGCGCGGTGAGTCTATCTAGTTCTACGCTTGCCCAATTATTTGTGTTAATATCCTTGCATAGAGCAAGTTGTGTGTCTGGGATAAATTGTGTTTTCTTTTTGTTTTCAACTTTTTCTCCTAGTTTAACTCCCATTTTCAATACTCTAAGTTTGCTTGCAAAATGCAAGATTTCTGCTTCAAAAAGGCGAGGAATGGCAATGATTTCTGAACCTTTTTCAATGATTGCCCAATTCTCAGGATTAAGTAGCAGCTCTTGGTATTGGTTATATTTGCTAGGTTTTGATTTTAAATTTTTAAAATTTGGAGCAGATGAGGTTTTTCTCAATGATGCTATGAAAAATCCTTCGCTCATATCGGTATGGAAGTAAAAATGCTTGCTTTCAATAAGTTCTGCACCCAATTCTTCGCACACCCATTGCACGTTTTCTTCGTTTTCTTTACGGTTGAACGTACATGTGCTGTAGATGAAAATGCCGTCTTCTTTAAGCGCATCCCACACGTCGGAAACAATTTCGCGTTGGCGCTCTGCGCAATGGTCAACGGCCTCTAGTGACCAATCTTTTACAGCTTGCTCGTCTTTTCTAAACATACCTTCGCCAGAGCAGGGTAGGTCTGCCACAATTATGTCGGCAAAAGCACCTAGTTTTCCAAAGTCTTTGGCGCTATTGTTGCAAACCATTACTTCGCTTCTGCCCCATTTGCACATATTTTCGTGAAGGATGTTTGCCCTAGCAGGCATAGCCTCGTTGCAAATAAGTAAACTATCTTTGCTGATGAGGTTGGCAAGGTGAGTAGATTTACCTCCTGGTGCGGCACAAAGGTCGATAACGATTTGATTGTTTTTAATGTGCTCTGCGATTACTTTTTCTAAATACATTGAACCAGCTTCTTGCACATAATATGCTCCAGCATGGAATCTTGGGTCTAGTGTGAAAACAGGACGAGAATCCAAGTAATAACCTGATTTACAATGCGGTACCACATTGCTAGAGGGACAAAGTTCTACTTTGTCGTTTATTCTTACACTAGTGGGAATATCCTTGTTTAGAGCCTCGAAAAACGCTTCCCACTCATCAGGTAAAATCTCTTTTATTATGTTTTTAAAATCTTCGATAATATTTTTATATTTTTTTACAAAAGTAATGATTTTTTTGTATATCTTTACAAGATAATTTTAGAATCTTATAAATATTGAATAGGATTTATGTCTAACAAAGCATTAAATTTTATTACACAGCTAACGAGAGATATTGTAAACTTGTTAGTGTCGTTCTTTTTAGTTATTTGGATAGCACCCCTTCACACTCAAGAGCCTATCGAAAAATATTTTCTGCCATATCTATGTTTTACTCTAGCGTGGATATTAGTGGCAATCATTATGGGTAGGTACAAGGTGCCAATCAAAGAACAAGGTTATATTCCTTCAATAAACAAAGCTTTTAACACTACTGTACTTGTTTATGCCATTACATTTTCGATTATCTATTTTACACAGTTGAACTATTCTGTGCTGGTGTTTTTGATAATTAGTTTGTGTGTTTTCGGTTGTATATTTATTGTTCAATCATTATATTTTGCTATTCTTTATGCTTCAGACCCAGAAGACGATGTGCGTCCTGTGGAAAAACGTGAACCAAAGTCTTTGATTACTAAGCCTGAAGTGATTTCTGACGAGGCATATAAAAGCAGAAAAGAAGCAATGGTGAAATGGATGGGTGAGCGTGCTTTTGAGTTTATGGAAGAAAAAGTGGGTATTAACATGAATACCACAAAAGTGCTTGCAACTACAGAAATTTTCAATATTGAAGAAACTACTCCTTATAAATACGATACCATTATAAATGTTCGTAGCTTAAATAATATTAGAGGCATAAACAAAATGTTCTCTGCTATAAATGAAAAACTTCCAGATAATGGTATTTATATTGGTTGTTTTAAACAAAAAAGTGTTACTAAAAAAGAAATTCTTAGCAAATATCCAAAAGGTATCAATTGGATTGTTTACACTTTCTATTATATTGTAAAACGTATTATTCCTAAACTGTTTATTACCAAACGTTTATATTATGATATAACAAAGGGTAAAAGAAGGGTACTTTCTAAAACCGAGGTGTATGGACGTCTTTATTATTGCGGTTTTGAGGTAGTAGATGAAAAGAAAATAGACAGATATACATACTTCAAGGCTCGTAGAGTGAAAGAACCACCTATGATAAAAAAACGTCGTTACGGACCTATCATTTCGCTTAATCGTGTGGGCAAAAACTCTACAGTGTTTAAGTTTTACAAAATGCGTACCATGTATCCATATTCTGAATTCCTTCAAGAGTATATTTACAAAAAATGTGGTCTTCAAGAGGGAGGTAAATTTACTCACGACATCCGTGTGAGTACAGTGGGACGCCTAATGAGAAAATATTGGATAGACGAGCTTCCTATGTTTATCAACCTATTTAAAGGTGACATGAAACTTGTTGGTGTGCGTCCGCTTAGTAAGCATTATTTTAGCTTATATTGTGAAGAACTTCAACAACTTCGTGTGCAATTTAAGCCAGGTCTTCTGCCTCCTTTCTATGCTGATATGCCTAAAACTCTAGATGAGATTCAGCAATCTGAGCTTAACTATTTAAGAATGTGTCAGAAGCGAGGAGTGTTTGTAACGGATGTGGTGTATATTTGGAAGATTTTTGTGAATATTGTGTTCAAGCGCGCAAGATCTCATTAGAGCGATTTTATAAGGCAATTTCGGCGTTATGCTCGTATTCAAAATGCTCATTTACGCTTAGTAAACTCCGCTTTTTCATACTTCGCATGCCTAGAACTTGCTCTTCTAAAATCACTCTATAGAATTGAAAAAAATGAAGAAAAATTTATTAATCCTTATATTAACCTTATTTTTCTCTGGGGTGGTGTTTGGTCAAAACATACCAGAGAATTTGTCGTATTATAGAATTTACGACTTTTTAGATGAACTAGCTACAGATGGTGTGATAGATGTAAATTCTGCTATTAAGCCTTATAACAGAAATGCTATTGCGTCTGCACTAAAGGAAGCGAAGAGCAAAGATAGTCTTTTGCATAAAAGACAACTTGCAGATTTGGAGTTCTTTATGAGCGACTTTGCCAACGAACTAGATACTATGCCAAAGGCGTATGTGCATTGGACAGATAAAAAGACGTTTGACCTTTCGCTACTTCAACCACAATTCCTTTTCCAAAATAAATACTTCAAGTTTCATTTGAGACCTATTATTGGTATGGACTTGATTGCCAATAGAAAAGGACTTATTATGAAACGTTGGTATGGCGCTGATATTCAGATGGATATTGTGAAGCACGTATCACTTTGGGGAAATTTGCGTGACTATTCATATAATGGTAATCAGCTGAGAGATGAATATTTTCCAAATAGTTCAGAAAAAATGCGTGGAGCACGTATTACACAACCAGGATTTTTAAATAACTTGCCTGGTGTTCAATACAAAGAAGCCACATACGGTGGAGACTTTAGTGATTTTAGAGGTGGTATTAAGGTGTATGATTGGTGGGGTAGCATAGGTGTGGTAAAAGACCAACTTCAATGGGGTGAAACTTACAATTGTTCAAATATTATTTCTGGTCGTGCACCTTCGTTCCCTATGATTACTCTAAACCTAACTCCATGCAATTGGTTTGAATTCAACTATATTCATGGTTGGATGATAAGTAATTTAGTGGATAGCACATATTATTACACAGAAGAAACATATACTACAGATACTTCAAAACGCCACTATAGACCAATGAACAAGTTTATTGCGGCAAATATGTTTACGTTTACCCCAATTCCTAGACTGAATATTTCCTTTGGTAACTCCATAATTTATGCCGAACGCAATGTGCAACTAATGTATTTTATACCTTTTGCGTTCTTTAAATCTCTAGACCACCTTATGACAAAAGGTCTTTCTGTGGAAAACCAAAACTCACAAATGTTCTTTACCATAAGTTCTAGAAATATTAAGCACCTGCACCTTTATGCTTCGTTTTTCATAGACGAGTTTAACACAAAACGTTTGTCTAACGACGAACACAACCTTATTTCATATAAAGCAGGTTTTAACGTCTCAAACTGGCCACTTAAAAATCTAAGTTATGGTTTTGAATATACCAGAACCAATACATTAAATTATAAACACTCTATTCAAGCCATTACTTGGGCTTCAAATTCATACAATTTAGGACATTATTTAGGAGATAATGCTCAACAATTTTATGCTTACATTGGTTACAAACCAATTCGTAAAGTAGATATTAAATTATCTTATACCAAGGACCAAAAAGGCAACGATTATGATTATGTACGTCGTAATACAAAACAAACTTTATCTCAACCAATCTTAAAAGATATAGTTTGGGAAAACGATTTGGTCTCATTACAAGCTACTTACGAGGTGTTTCCTAATGCCTACGCGGTAGTAAACCTAGAATACAACAACGCTCGTGGTCACGATATTACATCTACACCAATCGAAGGTGAAAACAGGCTCGATGCACAAGGTTATCTAGATAAATTTACGCCTAAGTTTTATCAGGGGGAGAATTGGACTATAACGGCGGGATTTAGTATCGGCTTTTAACGAGCTTGTTTAAAGGGTGCTTTCGTTGTTGCCCTCGTCCTCAAAATCCTCGAGTACTACGTGTACACTCCGGTTTTTCGGACTTCGGGACGCCTAGAAATCCCTCCTTTAAACAAACTCTTAAATTTGGAGGATCTGTAGAAATCCCTCCTCTAAAATAACTCTCGCAGTGTGAGTTAGTTGATTTTTAATTTGTTGAAAAAAAATCCTAACTCATAACTGCAAATTGCTAACTTTTTTTATATATTTGTAACCTTGTAACAAAATTGTAACAAAGCCCCCAAGGGGCAAATTAAATACCAAACGTATAAACAAAATTTTATGAAAAAAATTCAAATGGTTGACTTAAAAAGTCAATACGAAAAAATCCGCGAAGATGTAAATGCTGGTATTCAAGAAGTAATTGATACCACTACCTTTATTAAAGGTGGCAAAGTAAATGAATTTCAAAAGAACCTAGAAGCATATTTAGGTGTGAAACACGTGATTCCAACAGGGAACGGTACAGACGCACTTCAAATTGCTCTTATGGCACTTGGTCTAAAACCTGGTGACGAAGTTATTACTCCTACCTTTACTTTCATTGCTACTGCAGAAGTTGTTGCTCTTCTTGGTCTTACTCCAGTGGTGGTTGACGTAGAAGAAGATACATTCAACATCGACATTGAAGCAGTACGCAGAGCTATTACTCCAAAAACAAAAGCTATTGTTCCTGTGCACCTATTTGGTCAAAACGCAAATATGGAAGCACTTCTACAATTAGCAAAAGAAAATAACTTATACATTGTAGAAGACGCTTGCCAATCTATCGGTGCAGATTATACATTTGCAGACGGTAGCAAAGCAAAATCTGGTTGTATCGGTAACATTGGTTGTACTTCATTCTTCCCATCTAAAAACTTAGGTTGCTATGGTGACGGTGGTGCAATCTTTACAAACGACGACGAACTAGCAGCAAAAATGCGTGCTATTGCAAACCACGGTATGGTTGTTCGTTACTATCACGACATGATTGGTGTAAACAGCCGTTTAGACAGTATTCAAGCTGCTGTTCTTGACGTGAAACTTCGTCACTTAGATGAATACATCGCTGCTCGTCAGGCTGCTGCTGCATATTACAACAATGCATTCGCTTCTTGCGACAAATTGGTTACTCCAATTAAATCAGACTTTACTACTCACGTATTCCACCAATATACTCTAAAACTTCAAGGTGTAGATAGAAATGGTCTTCAAGAATACTTAAAAGAAAAAGGTATTCCAGCAATGATTTATTATCCAGTGCCATTGCACCTTCAAAAAGCATATCAAGACCCTCGCTACAAAAAAGGCGACTTCCCTGTGGCTGAAAAACTAATGGAATGTGTTCTTTCACTTCCAATGCACACAGAACTTGATGAAGAACAACTTGCTTATATTACATCATCTGTATTAGAATTTGTGAATAAATAATATGAAAGGAGAAGCAATTCTCCTTTTATTTAAAAATTTGAACAACAATGAGCAATTTTTTCAAACATGAATCATCATACGTAGATGAAGGTTGCCAAATAGGCAACGGTACAAAAATCTGGCACTTCAGCCACATTATGAGCAATTGTACCATCGGTGAAAACTGTAATATAGGTCAAAACGTAGTTATCTCTCCAAAAGTGGTCTTGGGCAACAACGTGAAAATCCAAAACAACGTGTCTGTTTACGAAGGCGTAATAGCAGAAGACGACGTGTTTATGGGTCCTTCTATGGTGTTTACTAACGTGTTAAACCCTCGTAGCCACGTTAGCCGCAAAGACGAATACCGTGCAACCATCCTTCGCAAAGGTTGTAGTATTGGTGCTAACGCAACTATAGTTTGTGGCCACGAGATAGGTGAGTACGCACTAATTGGTGCTGGTACAGTAGTAACTAAAAATGTAAAACCTTACGCTTTAATGGTAGGAAATCCTGCTCGCCAACTTGGTTGGGTAAGCGAAAATGGTCAAAAACTTCATTTCGACGAAGAAGGTTTTGCAACATGCCCAGTAACAGGACAAAAATATCAACTTAAAGACGGAAACGTAAAAGAGATCTAATTTATGATAAATTTTGCAGTAGTAGGTCTAGGACACATTGGCAAACGCCATGCAGAAATGATTCGCAGAAACCCAGGTGCAAACCTAGTAGCAGTATGCGATGTGCTTCCAAAAGATAAAATAGACCCAGAAATAAAAGAAGATTATTACAACGACTATGACGAACTTTTAAAACGCGAAGACATCGACGTAGTAAATATTTGTAACTTAAACGGTTTTCACGCAGAATATGCTATTAAAGCATTGGAAGCTAAAAAACACGTAGTACTAGAAAAACCAATCGCGCTAAACAAAGCTGACGCAGAAAAAATCGTGTTCAAATCACTTGAAATGTCACGTTCAGTATTCTGCGTAATGCAAAACCGTTATTCTCCACCAATGGCGTGGTTGAAACAACTTGTTAGCGAAAAACGCCTAGGTGAAATCTACTTCGTAAAAGTAGATGCATTCTGGAATCGTGACGAACGTTACTACCAACGTGGTAGCTGGCACGGCACCAACAAACTAGACGGTGGTACACTTTACACTCAATTCTCTCACTATGTGGATATGCTTTACTGGCTATTTGGTGACATCACCAATATCCGTGGTAAATTTGCAAACTGCTCACACGGCGACTTAATTGAGTTTGAAGATACCGGTTGTGTAGATTTCGACTTTATCAATGGTGGTATGGGTTCACTAAACTATTCAACATCAGTTTGGGACAAAAACCTAGAAAGTTCTGTTACAATCATTGGTTCTAAAGGTACTGTGAAAGTAGCTGGTCAATATATGGATACCGTAGTTCACTGCCACATCCAAGACTACGAAATGCCAGAACTTACAGAACCAACTCACGAAAACGACTTTGGTGCATACAAAGGTGCAGCTCAAAATCACGGCTTCGTAATCAAAAACGTAATCGACACTCTAAAAGCTGGTTCTGCTATTGCAACCAACCTTCTAGAAGGTATGAAAGTGGTGGATATTATAGAAAGAATCTATAATGAGCGAGATAAAAGCGGATTTTAAAAGATAATTTTGTCGCTTTGAAATTCCTCTTTTAAAACAAGTTTCACAAAATATTTAGAGACTCACTTCAATTGACAGTGAGTCTCTTTTTTTATGCCCATATTAATTCTATTTTAATCAAAAACAATCGTTTGTAAAATATTTGTAACATAGAACTGCATATCATAGACCTTTGGGGCGTACTCTGTAGGTATGTAATAATTTTGCAATAAAATTTTAATAAAATCGCAATTACCCAATTTTTATTTTGAAATTATATTTGAACCGAAATCAATGACCAAGTCTTGATTTATTAATTTTTAAAAACTGTTTAAATTATAATTATTATGGAGTACAATCTTTATCAATTTTTTAAGAATCCTAGAGTAATAGTAGGGTTGCTAGCTTGGATGCTATCAAGTAGTATTGACGCTAGTGAAGTGAGTAGTATCGTTGCTATATCAGCAGATGATGAAGCAACAAGTTATCTTCTTTCAGATGTTCAGCGTATTGATGTTGTGGCAAATGATGCAGAGGGATCTATGGCTGTAGTTACAAAAAGTGGTTATAGCGAAGGTGAATATAAGAAAATAATATTTGCGTCAGAGACAACACCTGTTGGAGATGTGGAAGTTCCTAATGTGTATATTTATCCTAATCCAGTTTCTAATACTATTTATGTGAATGGTGTAGATGAAAAAGAAACAAATTTAGCTGTATTTGACCTAAATGGCAAATGTTTATTGTGTGAAAAGGGAAATGAATTGGATGTAACTTCTTTAAATAAAGGTACTTATATTTTATTTGCTGATAAGTTTCATGTTAAATTCATAAAAAAATAATGTGTATGAAAAAAATTATACCTCTTATAGTTTTAGTATTATGTCTTAATAATGTGTGCATGGCACAATTGAATCTTTGTGTATATACCAAAGATGGTGAACAAACAAACTTTGTAGCAGCAAATGTGGATAGTATATCTTTTGCAACTCTAGATAGTGCATCTGTAAGCCCTGCCGTGGTGGTTGATGAATATGAGTTTGTAGATTTGGGGCTCTCTGTTCGTTGGGCAACATGTAATGTAGGTGCAAAAAATCCATATGAATCTGGCGATTATTTTGCGTGGGGCGAGCAGGAAACTAAAGATTATTATGATTTAGACAATTATAAATGGTCTGAAGGTGTTCCTGGTACACTGCAAAAGTATTGTTTGATAGATGAATATGGAACGGTGGACAATATTTCTCAGTTGGAACCAAGTGATGATGTAGCACGAGTAGATATGAAGGATAGATGGAGAATACCAACCGAAGAAGAAGTGAAAGAATTATTAAGACATTGTTCTCTTACTTGGACAGAGAAAAATGGTGTAGTTGGTTGTGAATTTCGTTCAATGATAAATTTTGAATCTATTTTTATGCCAGCAGTAGGTTATTATAGTAATGAAGAAAAAAACGTGGGAGATTATGGATATTACTGGACATCTACGCTAGAGACTGCAAATTCTGATAGAGCAATGCAATTAGTGTTAAATAAGTCTGGAGAAAATATTACTGGTGGTTCTCGTATCTTTGGACTAACAATTCGTCCTGTTTTACCTTAAAATAACAATAAATAGTGTATAAATAAAAAAAAGAATATTATGGCAGTAAAATTTTATAAATGTAATCACTGTGGAAATGTGGTTATGAAAATGGTGGACTCTAAAGTGCCAATGATGTGCTGCGGAGAAAAAATGGTGGAACTTAAACCTAATACTGAAGATGCAAGTATATTAAAACATATGCCTGTAGTGTATAGACTAGATAGTTGCAAGATAAAAGTGGAGGTGGGTAGTGTGCCACATCCAATGCTTCCAGAACATCATGTAGCATTTATTTATGTAGAATGTGAAAAAGGTGGCATTCTTGTAAATTTGACCGATAAGTCTGAAGCAATTGTTTGCACATGCAAGGATGATCCTATCGCTGTGTATGAATATTGCAATCTACACGGACTTTGGAAAGCTGAGTTGTAAAGATATAGGTTTGTTTATAGTTGTTTAATTAGTTATGAGGGCAGCTTCTGTTATAGGACCTAAAAACAGAATCTTTGAACTTAATTTAAAAGAAATCTGGCTTTATCGCGATTTAATATTGATGTTTGTTAAACGTGACATAATTACACTCTATAAACAAACTATTTTAGGACCATTGTGGAATGTAATACAACCTGCAATTACAGTGGTAATGTATATGGTAGTTTTTGGTGGCATTGCAAAGATTCCCACAGAGGGAATTCCACAACCACTATTCTATCTATCAGGAGTGTGTATGTGGCAATATTTTGCAGATTGTTTAACCAAAACTTCAAATAGTTTTGCTACAAATGTAAATCTTTTTAGTAAAGTATATTTCCCTCGACTGATATGTCCAATTTCTGCAGTTTTTAGCAATTTATTTCGTTTTTGCATTCAGTTTTTCTTATTTGTCATAGTCTATCTCTGTTATGTATTTTTTGGAACAGATTTATATCCCAACTGGTATATATTGTTGATGCCTTTGTTGGTTTTAATACTAGCAGGAATAGCGTTAGGCATTGGAACTATTATATCAACAATAACAATAAAGTATCGTGATATGCAAGTATTGTTTTCTTTTATTGTGCAGATATGGATGTATGCTACGCCAATAGTTTATCCTTTAACACAGGTAAATGGAGAGTTTTTGGGCATAAACTTAAATACAATAATTAGTTTAAATCCTATAACTCCTATAGTAAGAATATTTAGGTATAGCTGTTTTGGAGTTGGAGAATTTGCAGGGTGGAGTTGGCTATTTTATAGTTTCTTCTTTATGGTGATAATATTGATCTTTGGCATTGTTGTGTTTCATCAAAAAGAAAGAAATTTTATGGATACTGTTTAATGATAAAAATATGTGTACAGCTATAGAATTTAATAATATTAGTAAAAAATATCATCTTGGTGTAGTTTCAACCAAAACACTAGGTAAAGATATCTGTCATTGGTGGATGGTAAATGTTTTAGGGAGGCGAAATTTGTATGCTGAGGATATAGATTGTTATTGGGCATTGCGTGATATCGATTTCAAGATAGAAGAAGGTGATGTTGTAGGAATAGTTGGAAAAAATGGTGCAGGAAAGAGTACGTTGCTCAAGTTGTTGTCAAAAATTGTAGTTCCGACTACAGGTTATATCTATGTGAATGGCAGAATAGGTTCGTTGCTAGAAATAGGAACAGGTTTTCATTATGAGTTGACAGGTCGTGAGAATATTTTCATGAATGGTGCCATTTTGGGTATGACTAAAAATGATATAAAACATAAGCTTGATGAGATTATAGATTTCTCTGGTTGTGAACTTTATATTGATACTCCTGTGAAACGTTATTCTCAAGGTATGATGGTGCGTTTGGGATTTGCTGTGGCAGCACATTTAAACCCAGACATACTAGTTGTAGATGAAGTTTTGTCTATTGGCGATTGCGAGTTTCCGTGTAAGGCTGTGAATAAATTGAAAGAAATAAACAAACACGGCGTAACAATACTTTTTGTAAGTCACAATATGGAAACTGTTGGAACGCTCTGCAAAACAGGTGTATTACTGGAGAATGGAATAATAAAATCAACTGGCGATATAAATGAGATTGTATCCCAATATAAACAAATTAAATATTAGAATTATGAAACAAATTAGAATTTTTAGATTGATAGGAGGGGGAGAGTTATGGAAAAGATTAGACCTCTTCTTATAGTAATGACTCCTGTGCGCAACGAAGCATGGGTATTACACGCATTTTTAAAAACGACTTCCACTTGGGCAGACTTTATAATTATTGCCGACCAAATGTCAACTGATGGTAGCAGAGATATTTATAAGCAATATGATAAAGTCGTTCTCATAGACAACAACAATCCAGATTTTAATGAAGCAGAACGCCAGTCGATGCTTGTGGCAAAGGCTCGAGAGGTGGCAAACAAAAGAGATTGTGTTCTATTTGGTTTGGATGCTGATGAAATTTTTACTGCAAATTATACCAACACAGACGACTGGAAAAATATATTAAACTCAAATCCTGGTGCTGTATTTTGGTTTAAATGGGCTGAAATTTCTCCAAACAAAAAACACTACGGAGACTCAGTTTACTATCCTTGGATGTTTCACGACGATGGCAAAGAGCCTCACGGCAATTATGTTCGCAATATGCATTCAATGCGAATTCCTTATCCTATAGAGGCGCAGCAAACACATTATGTAAATGATTTCAGAATACTGCACCTTGCATATTTAAATATGAATAGGGTAGCAAGTAAATGTAGATTTTACAGTTTTGTAGATTTTGAAATGAATAAACGTTCTGTAATTAGTTTGTCTAGAAATTATCGATATATAAAAAAGCTGGAAGAGTTTACCATAAATGACAATTTCTTTGATTATAACGAGAATATTAGTGTATTGAACGAAGTAGATACCACGTCAAAGAAATTTTGGTTTGACGAATACATATTGGAAAGATATTCTGCAAATCTTAGTGCTATAGCCAAACTTGATATTTGGGACAATGATTTTCTTGAAACCTACCACCTGCATGACCCACGAAAATGGTATCACAAACTTCTCCACTTTTACCTTCACAAAACCCAAAAATACAAATCAACCTTCATAGTACGAGCCATAGATAAGATATTGAAGATGGTTGTGTGAGGTTGTTTGAGTAAGTATTGTTGTATAAAAAAAGTGACCCTACAAGAGTTCATATCAGAGTTGAATCACTGTAGGGTCGGTTTTGTTATTATTTCTTCTTAAGTTTCCTTTTTAGTTGAACTATTTTATCTGTTATTTTAGGACCAATAAGGTCTCTTGCAATAAAATTCTTAAATTTTTGCCAGCGAGTGCGTTCTACCCATGAACCTGCAAAATGGTGAATACAGCAGGTGTTACTGGTTAGTTTAAGTACACGAGTGCTGGTAAGTGGACAGAAATAATCTACAGGGAACACGTGCATATCATCTTTATAAACACCGTATTTACCAGTTATTTCAAAACCATTTTTTACCATAATATCTGAAATGGTAACTGTATTAGGAGTCATATCAAGTGTGCCATCTGGATTGATAAAATGTTTATCATCGTAATATGCCAATTGTTCTGTAACCCAAATACCTTTAGGGGCGCTAGCCATAAGTCCTGTAACTGGAGCCATGCCAGAACTTGCTTCGTAACCGGTAAATGCAGGTAATTTTAGAAATTCATCTAGTGGTTTTAATATCTCTACGTCAGTGTCCATATAAACGCCACCATAGTTGTACAATGCCCAAAGACGGATATAATCTGTTACAAAAGCAAATTTACGAGATTCGTACGCTTCTTTTACGTATGGAACACTATTTATATCAAATGTATCTTCGTTCCAAAGTTTAAATTCATACTCTGGAAGGTACTTCTTCCATGATGCAATGCATTTTTCTGCTAGCTCAGGCATTTTGCCTCTGCCAAACCAACAATAATGTATAATTTTAGGTATCATAATTTTTTTATTTTTTCATTACTTCGATGATGCGTCCGCAAGCAAGACCGTCGCCGTATGGGTTGATGGCTTCGCTCATTTTGGTGTAAAGTGTTTTGTCTTCTAGTAGGTTTGAAACACCTTGTTCAATTTTGTCTCGATTGGTTCCAACAAGTAAAACAGTACCTGCTTCTACTGCTTCTGGACGTTCTGTAGTGTCTCGCATTACTAATACAGGCTTGCCTAAACCAGGAGCTTCTTCTTGTACGCCACCGCTATCGGTTAAAATCAAATATGATTTCTCCATTAAGTACACAAATTGAAGGTATTGAAGTGGCTCGATTAAGAAAATATTACTTGCGTTGTCACCCAAAATTTCCATTACAGGTTTGCGCACATTTGGATTTAAGTGCATTGGATAAACAAAATCTACATCAGGATATTGTTCTGATAATGTTTTGATTGCGTGGCAAATATTTAGGAATCCTTCGCCAAAGTTTTCTCTGCGGTGGCCTGTAATAAGAACAAGACGTTTGCCATCAGCAAGTCTATTGGTATCGTAACCCATAGATAACAACTCTGCTTGAAGCGCAGAACTTAATTCTGTTTCAGATTCTATCTTTTTCACCACCCATTGAAGCGCATCAATCACAGTATTTCCAGTTACTGTAATAGTGCTTTCTTCCACATTTTCTTTAAGTAGATTTTGTTTAGAAAGTGGGGTTGGTGAGAAATTATAAGCTGCAATGCGACCAGTAATCAAACGGTTCATTTCTTCTGGCCATGGGCTGTAGATATTACCTGTTCTTAAACCAGCTTCTACGTGAGCAACAGGAATTTGTTGGTAAAATGCAGCTAATGCTGATGCAGTAGAGGTGGTAGTGTCACCATGTACAAACACCACATCTGGTTTTACCTCTTTAAGCACGTCACGCATACCCAAAAGAATACGACTTGTTACATCGTACAAATCTTGATTAGGTTTCATGATGTTCAAATCATAGTCTGGGACAATTTGGAATAATTCCAACACTTGGTCCAACATCTCTCTGTGTTGACCTGTTACGCAAACTATTGTTTGAAAATCTTCTGGATATTTCTTAAACTCATGCACCAATGGTGCCATTTTTATCGCCTCTGGACGTGTTCCAAAAACAAGTAATATTTTTTTCATTTGTATAGTATTTGTTATTAAGATAACCTTTTTAATAGGTTTGTTAAGTCAATCTTCAAAGATACTTAAAAACAAACATCTAAACAAATTTTGATTAAAAATATTTTGTTATTACTCGCTGCGCTCGTCCTAACTCCTAACTATCTTCTTTACTCTTCGTCACTGTCTAACGCTCAAAGAAATTCTCATCCAAAAAGTCATCTATATCTCGGCGTTCTTTTTTGGTTGGTCGGCCGGTGCCGCGGTCACGTTCGCCAGAGGCGGTCATGCGAGTGAGTTCAAGAAGTTTGTATTGGTCGGCTGGGGTTATGTTCATCATGTAGTCGGAAACTAATTTTGCTCCTACGCGGTTTTCGGTGATTTGGATAATGCGGTAGGTGTAGACTATTGGCGACTTTTTTATCTGCACAGTCATACCTTCGGAAACACAGAACGATGGTTTCACAGGCATATTATTTACCAAAATGCGACCTGCTTTACAAGCATCTGTGGCTATACTTCTGGTTTTGTAGAGCCTCATGGTCCAAAGCCATTTGTCTATTCTAATCAACTTCATTTTCTATACAAATTTTATTTTTGCGCATGCGATTCATGTATTGTTGGATAAATGCTTTCAACTTCATCTCCATTGAATCTTGTGCTGAATATTCTCCAATTTTATTGTTTGCAAGCATTCTGTCGTTTTTCATGTCAAATACAGAAATAACTTTTTCGCCATCGAACTGCAAAAGCAGACTATCTTTGTAAATTTGATAACCGTCTGGACAGTAGTTTATTACATAGTTCTCGGCATCTGTAGTATTGAAAATATCTTTGCCAAAAGCAAAATAGTCGCCCTTGAAACCAAGATAACTAAGCACAGAAGGCAGAATGTCTATTTGTTGCATCATCACGTTGCTCACGCCAGTAAGAGTGCTGTCGGACGGATGATAAAACATAATAGGAATTTCGTAAATGCCTCTTGCGTTTAGATATTCTGGATTTGTGATAATAGAGGTGTGGTCTGCTGTAATCACAAACAGGGTGTTTTTGTACCAATCTTTTGTTTTGGCAGTTTCAAAAAATCTTTTCAAAGCATAGTCGGTATAACCAATACACTCATACATCGGGTGCGGACCAGTTTTGAAATTTCCTTTGTATCTTTCTGGATAAAGGAAAGGGTGGTGTGAAGTGGAAGTAAACACAGCTGACACAAATGGCTGAGGAATTGTGTCTAAGCAAGTGGTCATATATTGCAGGTATTCTTCGTCCCAAATTGCCCAAGTGCCGTCGAAATCTTCCTTGTTTGGATATTCGTCTAAGCCGTAATATTCGTCGAAACCAGCGTTGTTGATAAACGCTTGTATGCCAATAGAACCGTTTGGCGCACCATGAAAAAATGCACTTCGGTAGCCGTGTGGTTTTAGGTATGTGGCAATAGAATTGATGTCGTTGCTTGCGTAGGCAGTGGTGGTAAATGGTTCTATCATCATTGGAATAGAAGACAGAACTGATGGCATAGCATCGATAGATTGTTTGCCGTTTGCAAAACTATATTTGAAACTCAAACCTTCTGCCATGAGCGAATCTAGAAATGGAGTATAACCTAGACCGCCTGTGTATTCGCTCGCGAAACTCTCAAGAATAATAATGCAGACGTTATTATAGTTAGGAGTTAGGAGTGAGGAGTGAGGAGTTTCTTTGTAAGTGATGGGGTCAAGTTTACTTGAACTATGCTGAGCGCAGCCAGAAGTCGCCGTTAGGCAGTTAGGAGTTAAATGTACAGGGCTAAATATCTCCTTCACCTCTTCCTCGCTGAAGTAATTCACCTCTGGATATGGTTGCTTGGTGAGCGAGTGAATCATGGTGAATGGAGTGTTTAATACTAGCGCTGCTTGCGATGGTTTTCGGCAGTATTCTGTGGCGTTTCCTATGGAAATAGGGCGTGTAGTGACACCAAATCCGCCTCTAATGCCGATGATGCAGAAATAAATTGATATACAGAGTGTTAGTGTGTGCGAAGTGTAGTATTTTATATTATTGCTCAGCGTGTTCGCATAAATTCCCTTATACAAATACACCAACGACACCATAACGCCAACAAAAAACAGAGTGATATACCAATAGTCTACCATGGCGGTAGCAAAGATTTGTGCAATATTGTTGTCGCCTCCAAATTCTTTGAAAATCATGCAGGTGGTTCTGCGTAGAGAAAATGGGTAGTAGGTGATGTCTGAACAATTTAAAAATAGGGCAATTGAGTTTGGTATGAAGTAAACCCATTTTAAAATCTTGTTGTAGATTTTGCTCCCTCTAAATTTAAACGGCAACAAAGCCAAAAGAATGTAAAGTACATTGAAATATAGAAGAGCAGAAATGTCGAATTTTACTCCGCCATAAAAAATCTTAAGAATTTCACCTATGTTCAAATCTGAGAAATAATTGTAGTTGCTCAAATAAAAAGCGAGTCTGCAAAGGGTAAAGACTAATAGCATTAGTCCAAAATTGAACAAGACTCTTACGATAGGGAAATTCTTGAAAGATTTCATTATTTTGAGTTAAATTGGTTCATGGTACGTTCCACACCTGCAAGGCAGAAACTTTTGATTATCTCACCACAAGTTTCTAGTTTTTCTGGCATGGCAGACATTTGTTCGTCAGAAAATTTGCCAAGTACATAATCTACTTGTTTGCCTTTTGGAAAATCGTTGCCAATACCAAATCTAAGGCGAGAGTATTTTTCTGTGCCAATAAGATTTTGAATATTGGTAAGACCATTGTGTCCTGCACTGCTACCTTTAGGTTTTAAGCGCAATGATCCAAAGGGTAGGGCAAGGTCGTCCACTAGCACAAGTAGGTTTTCTACTGGTATTTTTTCTTCGGCAAGCCAATGTCTTACGGCATTGCCACTTAGGTTCATAAATGTATTTGGTTTGAGCAATATAAGTTCAGCATTTTTTACCCTGCATTTTGCCACAGCCCCGTAACGCTTTTCGGTAAAAAAAACATTAGACGCCTTGGCGAAGGCGTCTAACATCATAAATCCTATATTGTGGCGGGTTTCGTGGTATTCAGGACCAATGTTGCCCAAACCGACAATTAAGTATTTCATTTTGGATTATTTTTTATTAGCAGCAGCTTGAGCACCACGTGCAGCACGTGTCAATTGAACAGCTACAACTACGTTATCCTTGTTGTTCATAATTTGTAAGCCTTCGTATGAAAGTTCACCAGCTTTAATAGTTTTACCTAGTTCTAGGTTTTCTACGTTTACTACTAAGATTTCTGGGATTTGAGTGTAGATAGCTTTAACTTTTAGTTTACGAAGAACTAGAGAAAGTTTACCACCGGCACGTACACCAACTGCAAGACCTTCTGTTTTAACAGGAACGCTGAATACGATTGGTTTTTCTTCGTTTACTTCTAGGAAGTCTAAGTGAAGAATTTTGTCGTTTACTGGGTGATATTGAGCGTCTTTAAGTACAGCGTTGTAAACTTTACCGTCGATAGTAAGTTTTACAGCGTAGATGTTTGGAGAATAGATAAGTTTACGAACTGCAGATTGAGTTACAGTAAAGTTAACGTTTTCTTTTCCACCGTAAAGTACGCATGGGATTGCTTCTGAAGAACGTAAAGCTTTAGCAGCTTTTTTTCCTAGGTCTGCTCTTAGAGCGCCTTCTAATTCAAATGTTTTCATGTGTTTAAATAAATTTGTGTTACTCAAATTCGGACCAATTATTAGTGCTTTTAGGTGTTGGCGTCCGATTCCCATCACACGATATTTTAAAAGCGGGGCAAAGGTAAGCATTTTTTTTCATTTATGCAAATAAAAAAAGTTAGGAGTTAGGAATTTTTAGAGTAGCGAGAGCAATGATAAGCTTGCTTAAGCATTGCCGAGTCACGAATAAAAATCACGAGCGAAGCGAGTAATTTTCAGAATTTATTCTTATCTTTGTGGTTTAATATTCGGACATTGCCGCAATGTCCCTACACGTATAATTTAAAATTTATAAATTATGGCAAGAAAATTGAATACAATCTGTGTACAAGGTGGTTGGCAACCTAAAAAAGGTGAGCCACGTGTGTTACCTATTTACCAAAGTACAACATTTAAATATGAAACTAGCGAACAAATGGCAGATTTGTTCGACCTAAAAGCAAGTGGATATTTCTACACACGTCTTCAAAACCCAACAAACGACGCTGTGGCAAACAAAATAGCAGAACTAGAAGGTGGGGTAGCAGCAATGCTTACTTCTTCTGGTCAAGCAGCTTCTTTCTATTCTATTTTTAATATTTGTGAGGCTGGCGATCACTTTATTAGTTCTTCGTCTATTTATGGTGGCACATTCAACTTGTTTGCTGTGACCATGAAAAAACTAGGTATTGAGTGTACATTTATCAATCCAGATGCATCTGAAGAAGAAATTCAAGAGGCATTCCGCCCAAATACCAAAGCGCTTTTTGGCGAAACTATAGCAAACCCTGCTCTTAGCGTGCTTGATATTGAAAAATTTGCTCGTATTGCGCACAAAAATGGTGTTCCATTAATTGTTGACAATACTTTCCCAACACCAATCAACTGTCGTCCTATTGAGTTTGGTGCTGATATTGTGATTCACTCTACTACCAAATACATGGACGGTCATGCTACTGCAGTGGGTGGTTGCATTGTGGATAGTGGCAATTTCGACTGGGAAGCACATGCAGAAAAATTCCCTGGTTTGACCGAACCAGACCCTTCTTACCACGGACTTGCTTATAGCAAAGCTTTTGGTAAAGGTGCTTATATTACTAAAGCTACTGCGCAATTGATGAGAGACCTTGGTTCTATTCAGTCTCCTGAAAATGCGTTCTTGTTGAATCTAGGACTTGAAACCTTGCATTTACGTGTGCCTCGTCACTGCGAAAATGCTCAAAAAGTGGCTGAATACCTAGAAAACAACCCTAAAGTGGCTTGGGTGAATTATAGTGGCTTGAAGTCTAGCAAATATTATGAACTAGCTCAAAAACAATTTACTAACGGTATGTCTTGTGGTGTGGTTACCTTTGGTCTTAAAGGTGGTAGAGACGTGTCTATTCGCTTCATGGACAACTTAAAACTTGCTTGCATTGTGACTCACGTGGCAGATGCTCGCACTTGTGTGCTTCACCCAGCTAGTCACACTCACCGTCAACTTTCTGACGAACAGCTTATTGCAGCAGGTGTGCAACCAGACCTTATCCGTTTCTCTGTAGGTATCGAAGATGCCGAAGATATTATTGCAGATATTGAACAAGCGTTAAAATCATAATATGCCTTTAAACTTACCGAAAAGATTACCAGCAATAGAGCTTTTAAAGAAAGAAAGCATATTCGTGATAGACAATGAGCGAGCATCCACACAGGATATTCGCCCATTGAAAATTGCTGTGGTCAATCTGATGCCAATAAAAATTACCACAGAAACAGACTTAATACGTTTATTATCAAATAGTCCACTACAAATAGAACTAGATTTTATTAAACTAAAAAGTCATACCTCGAAAAACACGCCTATAGAACACTTACAAATGTTTTATAAGGATTTTGATAGCATCAAAAATACAAAGTACGACGGTATGATTATTACAGGTGCGCCTGTGGAAAAGTTTAATTTTGAGGATGTTACATATTGGGATGAGATTACCAGCATTTTCGACTGGGCTCGTCACAATGTTACTTCTACTCTTTATATTTGTTGGGCTGCACAAGCTGGTCTTTATCATTTTTATGGTGTGCCAAAATATGAGCTAAGCGAGAAGATGTTTGGCGTGTTTAAACATACAGTTTCAGACAAGACAAATGCTATCTTCCGTGGTTTTGACGATGAGTTTTTTGTGCCACATAGCCGTCATACAGAGGTGAGTCGTGAAGATATAGAAAAAGTGCCAGATATTAAGATTATTTCTGAATCTGAGGATGCTGGTGTGTATATGGTAATGGCGCGCGGTGGTAGAGAATTCTTTATCACAGGTCACTCTGAGTACGCTCCAAACACCCTAGATGACGAGTACAAACGCGACGTAAACAAAGGTTTAGACATTCACGTGCCAGACAACTATTACAAAAACGACGATCCTGCTCAAGGGCCAATCGTGCGTTGGCGCAGCCATGCCAACCTTTTGTTTACCAACTGGCTGAATTACTTTGTATATCAAGAGACACCATACGATATAAATCGTATTCAGTGATTTTAAAGGGTTCGGTTGCTCAGACTTCGGGACGCCTAAAAATCCCTCCTTTAAAATAACTGAATAATATATATAAAGGTGCAAATCACATGATTTGCACCTTTATTGTTTTACAAAAGATAAAATTTCTTATATTTGTAAACAAATGCGGAAAATTGTTTTACATATTATTGCATTTTTGGGGGTTGTGGGAACAATATGTGCTCAGAATTCTTTTGATATGCGTTTGATCAGGAGTTTTCCTGTAGGGGAGTTTAATGGGGTGAACACTGTGCTGGTGTGTGATTTAGATGGAGATGGACTGCCAGAAATGGCTACTGTTCAGAGCGATTATAGAGACAATGAGGGTAGGATAGTGATTATAAAAGGTGGGTCGCTTGGCAAACAAAAGGTGATTGGTTTTGGTGAAAAATATGGCACTCCAGGTGCTAGTTTTGGATATTCGGCTTGCCCAATGGCAATGACTACTGTGCGTGATGGTGCAGGCAGACTGCAAGGACATATCTACATAGTGGCAGGCACGGCTGATGCTAAAAACTTGTACCTTTATAAATACAACTCAATTGATGATATACAGGAAGAACGATCTGTGGCACTTCAAAACAACCTTTACGGCATTCCTCGCATAGCAGATTTTAATAATGATGGTCGCCCAGAAGTGTTTGTTGGCACAGAAGTGTTTGATGCGTTTTCTCTTACCTTTATAGGATTTGGCGGTGGCGATGCAAATAGCGGCAGACATCTGCAACACGATGGGGCCAATTTCTCTTTAACAACGGTTTATACTTCTTATGATGGCTCTAATAATGTTGGCTCAAGCAATAAAAATAACATAGAAGAAAAATTCCTTCTCTCTGGAAATCAACTATTTACTGTAAACCCTAAGGCTGCGCCAAACGGTGTAACACTTTATAAAACCATTGGAGGAGTGCAAAAAGATGGTAGTGCACTAGCGGCAGACCTAGATGGAGATGGCACAGATGAGGTGGTTGTGCGCGACCCACAAGGCAGACTCTCTATTTTTAGTGTAAAAAACGATGAGGTTTTGATTTTAAATTCTGCACTTCCAATGTCTTCTTATCCTGCAGTGGGCGATATCGACGGTGATGGTAGCGACGAAATAGTAGGTTTAAAAGATAAAACATATCTGTCTGCATATAAATTTCACCCTAAAAAGGGTGTGCTGTATGAGTTTTGGACTATTCGCCATACGGATGTGTCGGCTCAAACAGGCATTGCTTTGTTTGATTTTAATTCAGATGGAATACAGGAGATAGTTTACCGTGATGAGTCTTTACTACGTGTAATAAATGGTAGTGGAAAGAGTCATATTACAGGAAACGATACTATAAAATATTCTCGTAGGGTGGCATACAATTTAGCTTCTGTAGGAATAAAATCTCCAACCAAAAGCGAGCGTCCTGTAGTAGCGCAAGCATTTGGAGATGGAGCAACACAAATAGTAATAGGTGGTGTTTTGTATGGTGATTATAAACCAGGAACAGCCCAAATCTGCATATTTGGAACAAATACAGTTCCGTGGGCATTAGCTCCAAAAGCAATAAAAAATTATTAGAATTTTCTACTTCAAGTGGCAAATTTCTCTTGGAAAAGAGTAATTTTGCAAAAAAATTAATCAAATGAAATCGTATCGTAATTTGTTGGGGCATTTGGCGTGCTTGGTGGCGTACTCAATTTTTGGGTTTAATATTATTGTGTGCAAAGATTTAACTAGTGGGGAGTTTTTGTCACCACTTTCTATTTTTACCCTTAGAGCAATAGGAGCGGGAGCGTTGTTTTGGCTTATCTCGTTTTTTATGCCAAAAGAAAAAGTAGAAAAGAAAGATTATCTAAAAATCTTTGCGGCGTCTGTGCTTGGTTTCCTTGTTTGTCAGTTGTCGTTTTTGGAGGGAATTCCACATATTACACCTATGGATTGTTCTATGTTGGCATCGCTTTCGCCTATATACACCATGTTTATTGCGGCTGTGGCGCTTAAAGAACCTATCTCACTGCAAAAGGTAGGAGGTGTGGTAATAAGTTTCTTGGGTATAATTTACCTTATTGTGAGCAATGTTTCATCTGGCGGAGTGGCTCAGACCGACGCTTTTGGCATTGTGATGCTTATTATTAACTCGCTTAGTTTCTCGCTGTATTTGGGCATTTTCAAGCCTCTTATTAGCAAATATTCGGTATTTACGTTTATGAAGTGGATATTCTTGTTTTCGTTTGCTATGACTATCCCTTTTACTGCAAAGGAAATCGTTACAGCCGAATGGGCGTCTATGCCTACTGTGCAACTTTCAGAACTAGCATATCTTATCATTTGTGCCACATTTGTTACCTATACACTCATTCCTTTCGGGCAAAAAATCATTCGCCCTACGCTGGTGAGTATGTATAGCTACATGCAACCAATCATTGCCATTGTAATAAGTATCTGCATTGGCATGGATACTCTTACATGGCAAAAGGTATTGGCAGCAGTGATGGTGTTCGGGGGCGTTATTATAGTAAGCTACAGTAAATCTAAGGTAGAAAAGGGGTAAATTACTTAATTACCGCTAAATGATTTTGGATGAGTGGGAAGGTTACTTTGCCGTTGGTTACGGTGGCTGTTTGGCCAGTGTAAAGTTCGGTTACAGTACTTCCTTCTGCAAATGCTCCACCTAGGTTGATGCTTTCGCCGCTATCTACAGCTACTCTTATTACCAACGTGTCTTTTTCGTTGTATCTTATGCAAGTGTGAGTATCTATGATGCGTTGTTTGCCTGTGCCAATTACTGGGTTGGCTTTGCGAATTTTTCCCAATTTTTGGTAATGTTGAAGCACTGTTTCGTTGATAGAATCCCAATTCATGTCGGAACGAAATGCTTGTGCGGCATCTACATTGTATTTTGCGTCGCTCATTGGGCGAAGCGTTTCGTCGCCGTAGAAAATTTGTGCCACGCCTGGTGTGAGTAGTAATGTGGTGGCGCAGTTTATCATGTTATCCATATTTGCATCGCGGTTATACGAGTTGTTTAGGTAACTGAATGCGTGCCAATTTGGATATTTTTGAATACTATCTGAGTATGCTTGCCATGTGTAAACAATGCCGTCTAAATCGCCAGATTTTGGGAAATAGAAATTTACCATAGAAGAAAATCCAGCATCTGCATATTCTGCTTTGTAGTCGATGCCTGCACAGTCAAAATCACCTGTCATATAGAAACTATCTGTCCATTTAGACGCAGGGTCTGTTGGATGATTTGCACGCCATTTGTTTAGCGCAGCGTTGCAAGCATCAGAAAGTTGTTTCCAACGATAGGTGTGGGTGTTTTCCACAATGTCGCATCTCACACCGTCAATACCAAATTCTTCTACCCACGATGCAATCCATGCAATCACATATTCTGCAGGGCTCCACTTGTGGTCTTTGCGCAGTGGCAAGGCAGATGGGTTTGTCCATGCGTCGTTTTTCTTGCCTTCTTTTTTCCACTTGTTTTTTAAGAATGTAGGAATTTTTACTGCATTGTTGCTTTCGTCTTTATAGTCGGGCATGCCAAAAAGTGTGGCTTGAAGTGGATGATTTTCGTCCCAACCTTCGTCTGGCATACGAAGCCATTCTCTGCCATACCAACCTTTCCAATTTAGGCGATTGGCATAAAACTCGTCGTAGCTCCATGTTTTTATATGCTCTGCTGCTTGTTCTTCGGTTAAACCTGTTTGGGCAAAGCCATATTGCACAGCATCGAGTAGAGTAGGATAACCAGGGTTGTTTATGTTTGCGCCCAGCATCACACGAATGCCTTGTGAGTGTAGCAAATCCACAAGTTCGCGAAACTCTGCCACAGTGCCGTAGTTTTTGTCTATTTGAGTGTAGTCTAGCGGATAATATCCGTGATAACCATAGTGTGGAAAGTCGTTGATAGAACCACTACCTGTCATCCATCCGTGTATTTGTTCGTACACATCTGTCATCCAAACCACGTCTATGCCAAGGTTTGTAAAGTAACCTTGCTTGGCCTTTTCTGTCATTCCTTTAAAATCCCCACCATGAAAAGTTGCAGCATTAAGCCTTTCGCTACCGTAGTCGTTGATGCGTCCGTAGTTTACGTCGTTCGACGGGTCGCCGTTGGCAAAACGGTCTGTAATTACAAAATACACATTGGCATTGCCCCAAGTGAAGTTGTCTTGAGCATTTCCTGCAAGGGCAACAAGAAAAAGCGAAACAAGTGTTAGAAATGTGTTTTTCATGGTATAGTGATTTTAGGGGTAATATAGGCTTATTATAGTTTACTTAGCAGTCCGTCGCAGGCGTCTTCTAGCAGTTCTATTACATGATAGAAACCATCGCGACCGCCGTAGTAGGGGTCTGGCACGTGGTCGTCGGTATGACGTGTGCAATATTCCGTCATTTGATGAATCTTTTTGGTAGATTTCACGTCTGGAGCGCGGTCGTAGAGGTCGTCTATATTGCTGTTGTCCATGCCAATGATAAGGTCAAAATTTTCAAAATCGTCGGTCTTTACAGGACGCGAAATGCTATCCACATTGTAGCCATGCTGAAAACCAGCTTCACGCATGCGATAATCGGCTCTTTCTCCCTCGTGATACGAAAGAATGCCGGCAGAGTCTATGAAAAACTCCTTTTCTCTGCCCAATTCTTGCACTTTTTTCTTCATTACAGCCTCGGCACAAGCCGAACGGCAAATATTGCCAAGGCAAACAAACAGTATTTTTATCATTTTCCTACGGTTTGGGCAAGGGTGAATGAGTATCTAGATGGGTCTAGTTGCAAAAGTTCTAAAATTTGTTCTGCTTTAGCACCGCCACGAGTAATAGATTTAAGACCATTTGCTGCAGTGTAAAGGTTTACATTTTCTGCATAACCAGCCGCATCCATGCCACAAAGTACTGCCACCTTGTTTGCATCAATGTTTTTGCCTTCGTACACAGATAGGTCTGCTATATAAGCAATGTTTAGCGAAGCGGTATTGGCAAAGTCTTGAAGTGTAGCCAAATGGCGGTAGTCGCCCTCTACTTTGCGATTTAGGGTGTTGGTTTTAGCATCGTAAAGATAAACGCCACTTTCTAGGAAAGCGTAGGTTTGAATAGGGTATAGCGCAAGGGCAGAAGGAGCGGTAAGGTGACCATCCTCACGGTTCACACCAGCAGCAGCCCAAAGCACTCCAGAAAGTTCTTCAAGCGTAAGCGGTTCGTTGGCATAGTCACGAGACGATTTGCGATTCCAAAGTGCCTCATTTATACTTGCACCACCTTGTTTGCTAGGAGTTTGCAGTTGGATAGTTTCACTTGCCACAACAGGAGTTTGAGGTGCTTTCTCTGTTTCTGCTACGCCACAACTTGCCATTATTGCCATAATACTTAAGTAAATAAATGTCTTTTTCATGAGTTAAATCTTTGTATTTTATATTGTTGTCTATTTTGACATTGTTTTAATTTTCTTGCCTTCGCGACTATAAATGTGTAGCCATGAACCTTTTTCCATTGTAAAAGTATTGGCAGATACCGAAACAATTCTGCCATTAGAATTGCTTAGAACGTTTATTTTCTTGCCGTACATATCATAAATATAGAACCACGAGCCAGTTTCAACAATAAAAAAGTCACTTCCCCAGCCAAGCAGTTTTTTGCTACTATTAGACATGGTAGTAACCTTTTTACCCTTGTCGTTGTACACATAAAGCCACGAACCAGTATCCTTTATATACGATATGCTTTCTTGAGCATTTAAAACTACGTTAAATGCCATAATTGCCAATAATGCTAGAATAATTTTTTTCATTAGTGCTTATTTTAAAACAACTCCTTTTGCAAATATACTAAAAAGAAATTTGTAAATGGTATATGGTTGATAAAATTGTAATTTTTGTTCTTCCTACTATATTAATTTTAATAATTGCTTATATGCTTTGTGGTATTTCTCTAGACGTTTAAAATCTTTATTTGAAAGAGATGACAACCTACGAATGTCCATATTATCAGTAAGGTCGTTAATTTTTACTGCAATGGCTAGTTGATTTGTTTTTACACGAGATATAAAATCTTCATATGGTTCATCTTCAGAAAGTTTTGTAACACAACGTAATGCACTAATAATTTCTTCTGAAAAACCCTCTTCTTCTAGTTTCTCAAAAGTCCAATCTGTATCTTCTACAACATCATGCAGAACTCCAACTATTTTTTCATTTTCAGTTTTACCTGCCTTCATCACACGTAGTGGATGTTTGATATAATCTTCTCCTGCTTTGTCTGTTTGCCCTTTATGTGCTATAGTTGCAATCTCTATGGCTCTTGCTAATGTGCTCATAATTATGTATTTAGGATTTTTGTTTTAAATCTATTGATGGTGCAATAAGTTTCCACTAAGGTAGTAAAAAAATAATCAAAAAGAACTACATTCTTTTAAAGACTGACATCCAACCATCACTTTTTTTTGACTCTTCTAGCAAAAATTTTCCCTTATCGTATGATTTCTCAATATTTTGTAATATATTTGCAACGCTAGTGATTAAACCTCCATGTGAGTTAGGGTGACTAGATGCCGAAGTAGAACTGTTTGATTGAATGTCAAACAGTTCTATTTTTATTACCTCGAATGAATGAGGTTTGCTAATATAATCAACATCTCTGTATTCATATATTGTGGTTTTAACTCGATAAGTATTATCAAGGAATATTATTGCGCCATAAAAACGATGTATTAATACATATCTATCTACCGGATTATTAATAGAACGTGAATTATCTACTTTTGTATAATTTGCATGAATTTCTACCTCTATACTTTCATTTATAATTTTAGGTAATACTTTTAATACAGATAAGTGTATCGCTATATTAGTACTTTTTTGTGTTGCAGATGGACTTAAGTACTTTTGTATAGCATTTTTACTAATGTAATATTCAAATTCTTCTGAATCTGTGTACGAACTATATTTACCTACAAGATGGTCTTCTGCCCATTGCTGTGCCTCTTTGAGTGGTCTCTCACTATTAAAGTTGTGTGGCTCAACTTTTAGCACATTGATATATTTGTTATTTAATCCTGGCATTACTATACCTTTTGTCTCTTCTGCCAATTTTTGGATACAATCAAATTCTTTTTGTGGATTTGCTGAATAACTTACAAATGGTTCTTGAACTATGCAAGAACTTAAATTTGGTTCTTGATTTTGATACATAGAAAAAAATTAAAAATTACTATAAAATTCTCCAAGCATTGAGGACTACTTGGTTTTATGATCGAATTAATTTCGCACCACGAAGTTAAGACTTATTATTGGTATGTCAAATAATTTTATCACATATTTTTGTCATTTTCTTAGAATGTTTTATTAGTTGATAAAATGTAATATTACTTCCCAATAAATTCCTTCCTTTTGTTCTTTCATAGTAGTATAATTTAAAATTTTTTTGAATTTTCTTCAAAAATACGGTAGGGGTTAGCATCTAATTGTGCCACAATTGTGGCACAATTTCAAAGTTGTTTTAATCAACTATAATTTTTATACCTGTAGCGTTTTTTAATACACTTTATAGTTTATATTTGCAGAAAGAAATTTACCAGGTTATCCTTTATAGGAGACGTGGTTCCGGGGGTGGCCTAGGTCACCCCCGGCGTATTTTATTCTAATAAAAGATAATTACTTCACTGTCCACATTTCTTTTTACTATTATTAGAGACTAAATTCTTTTGAAAGTTAGTGTATATATGTCAATAAAACAATAAATCCCGCTGATTGGCGGGATTCTGTATTCAAAAATAGCTTCTTTTTTAATTTCTAAAAAGTTGTGCAATTAATTAAATATCAGAGTTTTATACAGGATGTACTGTTTCTGATATTTCAAAGATAATCTACAATAGTAGAAATTTAATTAGGCGAGTAGCCTTTGTTCTTTTGTGTAACGCCAGTCTTTATCTACAATAGTAGAAATTTAATTAGGCGAGTAGCCTAAGTTTTTATTTCGTGCGCCACATTTATCTACAATAGTAGAAATTTAATTAGGCGAGTAGCCTCTATTTTGTGCAAATTTAGTAATAATTTATTTAATATCAAATATTTATAGTTTTGATATTAAATAGTATTTTCCCTCACCTTATTTTATGAAAATTATATAACTATCATTAAATGAGATGTTTGCAAATATGTCAAAGAACTCTTAGAGTTAGGTTTGCATTAAAAAAATACAATGTCCTGATCTCTATGTATTGCATTTCCGTATTTTATAGCATTTTTTGTGTCTGTCTCAAATATAAAAACACTATCGCTACCTGTTAGTTTAGGACCATAAAAGTTGTCTAATCTTACTTTAAGATTATCTAATACACGTTTGGTATTATTAACCTCGTATACAGAGTACTGCAATCTAATAGCGCCTTGCTTTACTAATGTTTTAGCAAATTTTGCTCTTAGTTTATCATCTGATATGTCATAGCTAATCACTAACATGTTATATAATGAATTGAGGAATGTTTTTAGTTGATTGTCCTTGCATAAATGCCCGATAATATTTTTGTATGTATTTAAAAACCTCTTGTTTATGTTCGATGAGTGCATTAAAGAACAATTGTTGGTAAACAATGTTGTTTTCTCTCTTTAAAATATATTCATTTTTTACAATGTTAAAATCACTTTCTTTGCACTGTTTCCTATTAAGTGCATTACGTAAAGTGTTTTCTATAATACATCTAAAAGGTTCCATTAAATCACATATAAGAGATTTTCTCTTAAACCACAAACGATGATAGACACCTACATAAGTATCAAAACCAAACATTCTAACAAAGCATTCTATATAATTGAAAAGAATAGTATATCCTATATCTAATGTGGCATTTATAAAATCCGTTTTAACTCTGGGCATTCGTTTCTTCCAATTGTATTGTTGAAAATATGCTTGAAAGAAATGTTTTGCGGCAAATCCCTCGGTACCCATAAGTTGGTAATAATCTTCTATATTCTCTATCTCTGATAGTGCTTCTTTACAAATCTGGATGGCTACTTTTGTAGATTCGTCAAATTTACGTGTTTTTTCTAGCAGTTTTAGTTGGTTTTTAATTTTATTTTCAACTATAACTTTAGCAATGGAAATGTTATTTTTATCAAACTTATATTGTTTCTCTTTAAGTAAATAATTTGCTTCTGCCATATTTGACCAATAGAAAACAGGTCTTAAGTTAGGTTTTACCACAATCAGGGTTACGTTGTATTTCTTGCATTTATCAATGAGTGCAGTTGTAATTGTAATATGCCCTACAACAAATAAGGCAAGAATTTTCTGAAAAGGCATTTTAGTAAGTGTGGTTTTGACACTATCTTTTTCTTCTTCTAATAGTAGTTCTCCATTAGAAACTCGTAAATTTCGTTTTTCAATACAATTGATAACAAAAATACTCCTAAATTCTATGTCTTTGTTAGTAAACATTGTCTGTTATCGTTTTATCGCAAAGATTACAATAAACACAATGTAGGCACTTATTGGTATTTGTTCTTATTTCACTATTTGGGTCATAATTTCTATATTGTTGTATAAATACTTTTAGTTCTTCCTTATTTGATGGGGTTGGTAAGTTTTGTATAAGCATTTTATTGGTTGATATCTCGTAAAATGCAATTTCATTTACTTCATATCCCATCTCAATTAAGCAAAAGTATTGTGCCCATAGTTGGTAAATTTGTCCAATAAAAATATTCTTAAGTTGGTATTTCCTTTCAATGAGTCGTTTTGTCTTTTGATTGTAAATATCAATCTTGCCATAGAGACCAAGTTCCTCGCTGTAAATTGGTAATGATGATATTTCATAGGATTGATGACTACTTTTATTATCAATACTAGAATGACTAATCTTTCCTATTGTTTGAGGCGTAGCATGATATAACTCTTCATCCGTTTCCATATACGAGTTGTGAAGGTATATGGAATACGGACAGAAGATGAAATCATTTAGTGTTGATATGGCAATAGGATGTTCCACTAATCATTTAAAAGGTAAGGTTTCTCTTGTGCAAATTGTAACCATTCTTTATTTGGAATGGCAAGTTTCACTTTAGATACGTCACTGCTATTTTTTATCTGGTTAACAATCCACAATCCTTTACGTGCGATGTTGTAAGCTCCATTAGCATCTGCATTTTGAGGTAATGAATCATTACATTCTTGACTATTAAAGAATACACCATTTTTGTCAGCGACAGGAGATTGTAAATAATCAACCTCACTGTTTATCTCGCTGTTACGTAGTTGTAGAGTTAATTTTAACAATGAAAACAAGCCTTTAAAGAACTCAGCAGAGTCTTGTGCTACAATGCTTTCTTTCAATGAATCGTTTAATTTAATATTATGTTTTGCAAAGAATGATTTAAACTTTTCTGTTAGATTAATTTCATTGCTAGCCCATTGTGAATTTTGTTTTTCATCACGGAATGTTTCTATACGTTTGCCGTATGTGCATAGAGTCCAATTTGTTCTTGTTCCTTCTGCTTTAGTTGTAAAATTGTTATAGTCAAAAGAAAATTCAAACCAATCTTTTTCAGCATTGTAATATATAGAATCAAACTTTTTAAAGAATTCTTTTGCCTTTTCACGTGTTTCGTAATGAGTATTAAATAAGTTGACAAATCCTGTTACTGGATCTATTTTGCTAGTATTCCATGCTTGTGTATAGAAAACGAAACCACTTTGTTTACTTTTATCAATGTTGTTTTGGTTAAAATCATTACTTAATTGAAGTGCGTTTAAAATACCACCAGTTTCTTTTGGTAGTCTTTTCTTGTCAACAAGATAGTTAAGTTTGTCAATCAACATTTTTTCAAATTTCTGGTATACAGAGGCTTCGATTTTTTGACGACTACCCTTAAAAGCTTTATTCAAATCTTCAAGTACTAGAATGGCATTGTATTTTACCATTAGTTCGGTGATTTTATGGATTACTTGACTTAGATATCCTTCTTTTAGATCTTTTATATTTTCTATAGACTTCCAACTTTGTCGTTCTTTCTTTCTCTTTTCTTCACGGTCTGTAAGTAGGTCGTGATAATTTGTTTTGTATGTATTACCATTGTAGTTGTTAATGATTTCATTAAGTGAATATTGCTCTTTAATATTTCCTTGTAAATCTATAACAGTTAGGTATAATAAATGACGTTCTCCACGGTCAATGCCGATGATGTGAAGGTTATTATTTTCTTTTATATATTCTCTTACTTTATTATTTATATCAACTTTATCTGCTTTGGGGTATTTATAATTTTGAACTATCGATAAATGTAATAGGAATTTATCATAGACATA
Source organism: Candidatus Enterocola sp. (assembly GCA_045633865.1). Taxonomy (GTDB): domain Bacteria; phylum Bacteroidota; class Bacteroidia; order Bacteroidales; family Paludibacteraceae; genus Enterocola. The sequence goes on along the minus strand of JAZQZD010000002.1, from coordinate 130,261 downwards.
ACGTTTATCTTTGATAATTGGATATGGAAATTTATCTTTTAAAATTTCTGCATGATGTCCATTTTTCAATTTTTCCTCAGTGTATTTAAGTTCTCCCTTTCTATAGAATATGCTGCCAGTACCTATGTCAATGATATTCTGTTCTCCTTCCATTAATGCTTTAAAATATAGTGTATGAAGATTTTCTGTCCCACGAGATTTTCTAATTCCTTTTTCAAATGAATCTGCATATGAAAGATCTTTATTTGAGATTTTAAATAAGTACATTGGTTTTATACTTGTCTCTAATGCAGTTATAAATTCATTGTTGCTTATAGGAATGTAATTAAATACTTTTTCTTTAACTAATTCATCTATATCATTCATTAAGTCGCAAAATAGTGAATATTCTTTTTCTGTAAGTATTTGTGCTTTGGGAACTCTATTGAATGAGTATAAAGTGTTTTTAATTGAGTCAATTAATTGTTGGTTTGCAGTTTTAAAACTTTGTGTGTTTATAATGATATTATATATTTGAAAATCATTTTCTTTTATGAAACCAAGATATCCTTTTGCCGTATTCGTTCTAGGATTATTTTTTTCTTGTTCTTTCTCTATTTTAGCTTTTATTTCATTATTACCAAACTCATTTATAGCAGTTTCTATAGCTTTTATAATTTGTCTGCTTTCTTCTTGATAATTACCTTGGTATGCTCCTCCGTATATGGTTTGAGATTTTAATTGGTAGTAATCAAGTCTTTCATATTCACTAATATCAGAACTATCAATAATTGTATCACGCCTAAACAAATGAACATTTGAAGAAACTCCAAGGTAATAATCATATTCCTTTAGTATATTCTTCTTTCTAAAAATGTATCCTCCGTATTGAGTTCCGTTATCTGAGTTTTCTGTTTTACTATCAACCCAACCTCCTAAGAAATTTCCTTTGTTTTCAAAGTTAAGTTTAATTTTCTCTGTGTAATATGGTTTGCGAGTCATATAGTTGCGTACCATATTATAGAGTGGGGTAATGTTGTTTAACTCATCCCATAAAGGTGTAAATTCACCATAGAATTTTTCATCTTTTTCAGACTCGTCTCCTTTGCCTAATAGTGGTTTGATGAAATGCTGTAGGTCTTTAATTGCATCTAGCAGATTTTTAATTTTTTCAACATTGACAGTGTCTTGTGACAAATTATTCCCTAAATATGGGGTGTTTAGCAAATCTTTTGCAATGTTGTAAGAATTAGTAATCTTATAGATAATGTTTTCTTCTTCATTATCTATTTTTCCTATATTTTCAAAATATGTAATAATAGAAGATTCTATCTCTGGATATGTATTATGAACAGAGTCTGTGATTTTTCTAATAGAAAAACTAGATTGTGATTTAAGGATTTTATTTAGACGCTCTTCATATTTTTCATCAGATTCTTTTTTGTTATTTTTGGGATTAGCAGGTTTTAAATCTTCTAACAATGCTTTAGAAATAATATTCCAGTGTCCATATACCTTTTGAGAGATATTTGTAAGTTGTGCATCATTAGGAATATAAATTCTATTTAAATCATAATTAGAAATTGATTTTAGAAGTTTTGGTAAAGAAAGTTCTCTTTCATTATTGTTCAGAATCTTTTCTTCTATTTCATTATAGGCTTTTTGTATTGCTTCTAAAACTTTTCCTCCTTTCTCATTGGCCTCAAATTGCTCTGATAACCATGAAATAGAATTTCTATCACTTAATATTTGTTTGTAAAGTGCTTTTAGTTTAGGTAAGCGATTGTGTTTGTCTTTTTGTTGTTGGTTGTATAAGTTTATATATTCATTTAAACCACCTATAATGTAATTATATGCATCAATCTGAGTTTGAGTTAATACCATATTAAAGTAACCTAATTTAAACATCTCAGAAATTTTTATCACATTAAGTATAGACTCGAAATTTTTATATAATTCAGTAAAATTATTAGAAATTTCAGAGTTTGCTATTTTATCAAATACAAGCATATTGTCAATAAACCTAGGTAGGTTTTCGTGTATTAAACGATATGCAATACCTGTAGACTTGGCTTTGTCAGAATACATATTCTTTCTATTCTCATTAAATCCATTAAAATATGTGGTGAAATCCTTAAACTCTTGAACTAAAGCAATATCTTCTACATTATCTTTTACAAAACTGATTAAGTCTTCTTTTATTAGTTTTTCGCCAAATAATCGTTTGTATTTCTCATTATTAAATGATTTGGCAATAATCTTTCTTAATTTGCCTTGTGATTCGGTTAATAGTTTTTGTTGGGTTTCGTCCTTGGTTTTACACATATAGTTTGTGTAAAACTCTTGTAGAAGTTTTATAAAGTTTTCGTTCTGTTCTGCGTAATTTCCAGAACTATCGGCAAAGGTGTTAAGGCATTCTTCTATGAAATTTTTGTGGTACTTATCAATGATTTCTTTTACTTTAACATAACTTTCTGCGCGATGTGTATCTTGTTCTAAAAGACCATGCTTTTTGATGTTTTCTAATGTTTTGCCAATAGGTTTCAATTCAAAACGTAGTGTTTTAGATAATTGATAAAGGGTGGTAAATCTTTTCATGATATTTGATTTTTATGATTATTCAACGTAATAAACAAATATAACATTAATTTTAGAGATTCTATGTGCTTTAAGGGAATTTTGTTCTGTTTATTTCTTTAATTTATGTTCAACCTGAATTATATAATCTCATTTTCATCCCCAAAAATCTTTGCTTTTGCTGCCGGTGAGGTATTTTAATACTTCGACTACAAGTGCTATGAAAATAATGATTGCTAAAAACATGGTTTGGTCCTCCTTTGTTTAAAGTTTATAATTTTCTGCTACAAAAATAGGGGTGGGGTGTGTCACTTTTTGCTACAGGTTGGAGTTTTTTTTTAGAAAAAGGTAGTTTTGAGAAGTGTGGACAAAAAAATGTGCAGCCAACGACTGCACATTTTGTATTCTACTCGTCTTTATCGGGTAGGAGGTAATCACTTGCTTTTTTATCGGAGATGATGGTTCTGCCCAACTGGTCTTCTAGTTGGTTTCTTGCGGCTTTGGCAACACTTCCTCCTGCTTTGGCAATTGGCTTTTGTTCGTTGAAACCATTGGGATTTCGTTGTTTAGAAAGTTCTGTGGCAGAGGCTTCTGCAAGGATATTAAATGCGATTTCCAGATTCGTCATGTTGTCTCGCAAATTTTCTTTCTTTAATCCTTTCAGATTTTTGTATTGTTTTGTGGTGAGTCCGCTCCATTCTTTGGTAATTATATCAGTTAGTGAAGCGTATTCTACTCCTTTGTTCACGCCAGTTCTTTCCCATTCGTCTGTTAACTCTTTTCTTACTTCTATAGATTTTATTCGTTGGTTTATCCACGCATCTGAATATCCCAATCGTTTATAATCCATAATCGCTTGGTCGATAGAAAGTTCTGGGTCTTGCAATTGGTCGAGTCTTTGGGCGGCAACTTGTGCCATCCATCTTTTAAATGGTTCTGCCTTTGGTGATGGAATAGATTGGATAATACGGAAAATACCCTCTGTATCAGCAACATCGGTTAAACGTTTTTTGCCGTCTGCAGCTTGTAGTTTCAACTGGTTACAAAATGTAACCGGTTCAGAACCTTCTTCTTTCAGGCGATGTTTAAGTACTTTCCAATAGTTACGTGCATGTTCTGTATCTATTTGTTCTGTCAACACTCCCACAACATCTACCACTGAGAAATACCATTTTTCTTGTAAAAAAATATTATATTTGTGAACACGATAAAACTTCTGAATGTATGAAACAGGTTTCGCTTTCTCCAGATTTTTCTATTTCGCAGGTGGTGCACGGGCAAATGCGCATCAACGATTGGCACCTAAGCAGTGAACAGTTGCTTGAGCAGATGAAAACTATTGCCGATATGGGTATTGACACGTTTGACAATTCTGATATTTATGGCAATTACACTTGCGAGTCGCTTGTTGGCAATGCGTTGGCGCTAGACCCTGCTTTTAGAAATGAGATAAAAATCATTACCAAGTGTGGTATTTGTATTCAGAGCGACAAGTTTCCTGAAAGGCAGATTCAGTTCTACGATTATAGTCACGACTATATTGTGGGGCAGGTGGAAAAATCTCTACAAAATTTGCGCACAGACCGCATCGATTTACTGCTTCTGCATCGTCCGTCGTATTTGCTCGACCCAGTGGAAGTGGCACGTGCGTTTGACAAACTGCATGCAGAAGGCAAGGTGCTACATTTTGGTGTGTCAAATTTTTATGCGCACGATTTTTCTATGCTTCAGTCTTATTGCAATGTGCCGCTCATCACAAATCAGATAGAGGTGTCGCCTTATTGCTTGGAGCACATGGAAAATGGCAATTTGAGTTATTTGCTTGAAAAACGCATTCGTCCAATGGCGTATTCGCCTTTAGCTTGGGGAAAACTTGTGCATCCAGATTGCGAAAAATCTCATCGTGTGGTGGCAGAACTCGACCGCGTGGCTTGCGAAATAGGTGTGGACGGCATCGATAAGGTGATATTTGCGTGGATTGCGCAGCATCCTGCAGGCATTGTTCCTATCAACGGCAGTGGCAATCTAGACCGCATTCGCCGTAGCATCGAGGCTCTCAACATACGTCTTTCTGCTGAGCAATGGCAACGCATTTTGGTCGCTTCAAGAGGCGTGAGATTGCCATGATTTTCAAAAAGTCCCTTGAAAAAGTGTAATTCCCGCTTTGCCAAAGGCGGGAATTATTTTTTTTTGAACTATTCTTTGCAAAATAAAAAATATTATATATCTTTGCGTGTAAAATACGCATATAACAACTAACACTATGGACGAAAAAAAATACTGTTATAAATATCCGCACCCTGCGGTTACTGCAGACTGTGTGATTTTTGGGTTTGACGGAGTGAGCATAAAAGTGCTACTTATTCAGCGTGGCATCGACCCATTCAAGGGTAAATGGGCTATTCCGGGAGGGTTTTTAGAACTCAATGAAACACTTGAGGAGTGTGCGCGCAGAGAACTAAAAGAGGAAACAGGGCTCGACAATGTGCAAGTGGAGCAATTTGGGGCTTTTTCTGCAGTGGATAGAGACCCTCGCGAACGTGTTATCACTGTGGCCCATTATGCTTTGGTAAAAATTGCTGATGTGCAGGGTGGGGACGACGCCTCTTCAGCTAAATGGTTTTCCTACAAAGATATACCTGCGCTTGCTTTCGACCACGACCACATATTGCGTGAGGCGCTAAACTATTTGAAAAGAAAAATCTGCTTTGAGCCAATTGGTTTCGATTTGCTTCCAGAAATCTTTACAATGACAGAACTTCAAAACCTTTACGAAGCCATTCTCGACGTGAAGTTTGACAGACGCAATTTTTACAATAAAATGTTGAAACTTGGCATTCTCGCAGAGGCTGAACACCGCGCCGCAAACACCGCTCGTCGTATTCCTGTGAAGTACAGATTTAATCGCGAAAAATATTCAGAGCTAAAACAAAAAGGTTTCCGCTTGGAGTTTTGATAAATATCAACAAATCAGCCAAAAGTGTCAAAAAAAATGAGATTTGGTTGATTTGTTTAACTTTTTTGAGAAAACTTTTTTTACATTTGTGATTATAAGAATTTTTAATCTATGGCTAGTAAACTATCACATTACATTTGGCTTTTCGATACCATTTTGCACAACAAACGTGTTTCACAAAAAGAAATAGAAAAGAAATGGGAATTGTCTCCATTTTACGATGGGAAAAAACTCTCTAGAAGCACCTTTGTAAGATGGAAAGAATGTGCTGAGGAAATTTTTGATATAAACATAGAATGTGAAAAAAAAGGAGAATATTGTTATTATATAGAAGATAATGATAAAATAAACAAAGCTAACGACTTGCGTGTGTGGTTGTTAGACAATTATCATATAAGCAATATTCTAAATAGTAGTATCTCTATTAGAGATAAAATTATTACAGAAAACAATCCATCTGCTAAGAATTTCTTGCTAGAAATAACTACTGCTATAAAAGAAAATTCTGCTCTAACATTTACATATAAAAAGTTTGGCGAGGGTGATATACACGAAGAATCTGTAAGTGGTCTTCCAATTTGTTTAAAGCAATATAAACAACGTTGGTACTTACTATTGCAAAAAGGTACAGATACACTTAGAATATACGCTTTAGACAGAATTATAGAATTGGAACTTGTTCCAAACATAGAAAACACACCTAAAATAGATATTACTCCTGCTACATACTGGGACAACTATTACGGCATATATATCCACAAAGACAATAAGCCTGAATTAGTAAAACTAAAAGTGAGTTCTAGATACACAAAATTTTTGCGTTCTCTTCCTCTTCATCATAGTCAAAAAGAAGTGGAAACAAGTGAAGATTTCTCTATCTTTACATATTTTCTTTGCATAGAAAGAGATTTTATTTCAGAAATCCTAAGCAATGGTACTGATATAGAAGTGCTTGAACCTCAGTCGCTTCGTGATAACATTTCAACCACTATTAGGAATATGCTAGGAAAATATGGAGGATGAAACAACTCTGTTTCGTCTTATAAATTTGAGGCCCCAGCGAGAATCGAACTCGCATCGAAAGAACCGGAATCTTTTGTTTTATCCATTAAACTATGGAGCCAAGGGTAAATTTTAAAGGCTGACTTAAGTCAGCCTTTAAAATTATAGTAGATTAATGCCATTTGCTTTACATTGTTCTCTCATTTCTTCTGGCCAGATTGAAGCTTGGATTTCGCCAACGTGCGCTTTTCTAAGCATAAACATACACAGACGAGATTGACCAATGCCACCACCCATAGTAAGAGGTAGGCTGCCTTCTAGAAGGCGTTTGTGGTAATAGAATTGTTTGCGCCCTTCTTGACCTGTTAGGGCTAGTTGATTTTCAAGAGATTCTTTGTTTACTCTTATACCCATAGAAGAAAGTTCCAAAGCTTGGTCTAGTATGTTGTCCCAAACTAGAATGTCGCCATTTAGACCTGCAAAACCATCGCTATTTGCTGTGCTCCAATCGTCGTAGTCTGGAGCTCTGCCGTCGTGTTTTTCGCCGTTTGAAAGTTTGCATCCAATACCCATAATAAATACAGCTCCGTATTTTTTAGTGATAAGGTTTTCTCTTTCTTTAGCAGTTTTATCTGGATACATTTGAAGAAGTTCTTCTGAATGTATCATGAAAATATCCTTTGGAAGTTGTGGTTTTATTTCTGGGAACATTTCATATACTGCATATTCGCTACGCACCATTACAGCATAAATTCTTCTTACCACTTCTTTAAGGTATTCTATGTTACGATCACTTTCGTCTATAACCATTTCCCAATCCCATTGGTCCACGTAAAGAGAGTGAGTGTTGTCTAGTTCTTCGTCGGCACGGATTGCATTCATATCGGTATATAGACCAAATCCTGCTTCTGTGTTGTAATCTGCTAGAGTAATGCGTTTCCATTTTGCAAGTGAATGAACCACTTCTGCTTGAGCACCATTCATGTCCTTGATAGGGAAGCTTACTGGTCTTTCCACACCGTTTAAGTCGTCGTTGATGCCCATACCTGTAAGCACAAATAGGGGAGCAGTAACTCTTCTTAAACGTAGTTCTGCAGATAGATTGCTTTGGAAGAAATCTTTAAAATATTTTATAGCTCTTTCTGTTTGCCATGTGTCTAAAGAGCTTTTATATCCTTTTGGAGTGATTAGTTTCATCCTAATGATTCAATTATGTTTATAATTTCTTGTCCTAATTCGTCTGCCTCTTCCATAGATTTAGCTTCTGAATAAATACGAATAATAGGTTCTGTATTAGATTTTCTTAAGTGAACCCATTTTTCTGGGAAGTCAATTTTTACACCGTCGATAGTATTCACTTTTTCTGATGCAAATTTTTCTTCCACTTGTTTTAGAATAGCATCTACGTCGATAGCAGGGCTAAGTTCTATTTTTTGTTTAGAAATATAGTATGCTGGGTAGGTTTTTCTAAGTTCAGACACCTTCATATTTTTGTGAGCAAGGTGGCTTAAGAATAGAGCAATACCTACAAGAGCATCTCTACCGTAGTGGCTTTCTGGATAGATAACTCCACCATTGCCTTCACCACCAATGATAGCGTTAGTTGCTTTCATTTTGGTTACTACGTTTACTTCACCTACTGCAGCTGCTTCATAACTTCCACCGTGAGCGCGAGTTACATCGCTAAGTGCACGTGTAGAACTTAAGTTTGAAACTGTGTTACCTGGAGTATGAGAAAGTACATAGTCAGCTACGCTAACAAGTGTGTATTCTTCGCCAAACATTTCGCCGTTTTCTGAGATGATAGCCAAACGGTCCACGTCTGGGTCCACAACAAATGCCACGTCGTTTTCGCCTTTAGCCATTAAATTCATGATGTCTTGAAGGTTCTTTTCTAGTGGTTCTGGGTTGTGTTGGAAATCTCCAGTAGGTTCGCCATAAAGGCTAGTTACTGTGCTTACACCAAGTGCATTTAGAAGTTTTGGCAAGATAATGCCACCTACAGAGTTTACGCAGTCTAGTGCTACTTTGAAGTTTGCATTCTTAATAGCTTCAACATCAACTAGTTTAAGTCCAAGAACAGCCTCGATATGTTTGTCTGTGTAGTCTTTGTTTATTTCTTTACCTAGTTCTGTTACTTCTACGTATTCGTAGTCGTCGTTTTCTGCTAGTGCAAGTACTTCTTCGCCTTCTTCTTTGTTTAGAAATTCGCCTTTTTCATTTAGAAGTTTTAGAGCATTCCATTGTTTTGGGTTGTGACTTGCTGTAAGAATAATACCTCCGCAAGCACCTTCCATTGTTACTGCTAGTTCTGTGGTAGGGGTAGAAGCAAGGCCAATATTGACAACGTCAAATCCCATACCCATAAGAGTACCAACTACAAGTTTTTCTACCATTTGGCCAGAAAGACGTGCGTCTCTACCAACCACAATTTTATTTGTTTTAACTTGTGAACTTTTACGAATGATTTTAGCGTATGCTGATGTGAATTTTACAACATCTACAGGGCTAAGTCCATCACCTACAGGACCACCTATGGTTCCTCTGATTCCAGAAATAGATTTGATTAAAGTCATATTAATTAGTTATAGTAGTGTCATCAATAAAGATTCTAGTAGTAACCACATCTTCTGTTTGTTCTTTAGTTCCTACTTTAGAATCTACTAACATTTCAAATTTATCTTCATGTCTGATGCAAGAAGCTGCATCTATAAAAGCTATACTTGGGGTATAACCATCTGGAGAATAAACATAGACAAAACCTTCGCGGCTATGAATATTATTGCCGTATTCACCTCCATCTAGGTCGTATGCTCTGTATCTTAAGATTATAGTATTCCCATTTTCTGCAGCTCTTTTTTCTCCTTCTCTAGAAATTAATCTTATATATGTGCCTCTATGAGTTTCAAAATATAGATTTTCTGGCCAAGGAGTAGGTTGTGAGAAACAGTAAGCAGAGTCTGTAGAAAGCTCTAGATTGCGATTATTCTTATACTCTGTAAACTTCTTTTGTTCTGCTTTTCTTTTTTTTGCATAGTTTTCTGTCTTGCATGCGCCAAAAAGAAGAGTGAGAACTAGTAATCCTATAATAGTAAGTTTATTCATTCTTTTTTAATACTTTTATTTTATAAAGAACAGGCGTTCTGGAGGTGATACAACCACTAACTCCTTTTAGACCATAAGCTAATTGGGATGGTGAAAGGATCCAAAATTCATCTCCCACAGATTTATCTTTTAATGCTAAATCTAGTACTTTAGTATGGTCACGTTTCCCCAATCTTAGAGTAAGACATTGGTCTTCTGTCCAGTTTAAACAAGGCGTTCCGCCCAATACTTCTACACTTCCAGATATGGAAACGATACTAGAGTTTGTGATTTTATCACCATTCTTGGTACAGATTTCACTATACCAATATCCAGCGTCTGACTTTTCAAATTTTATATTAGAACTATCTAGATATGATTGAATTTCTGCCATTTCTGCTTCCATACATAGTTTATTATATGTCATCATATCCATCTTCTCAGAAGGACCATTGGTCTTGTTTGATGGAAGTTGTGCACCCTGGCGAGTGCAACAACATAAAAGTATGATTATAGAAACTATGGCAGAAAAACGTTTCATTATCTGATATTTGCAATGCTCATAATGTCACCAAACACACCTGCAGCAGTAACGCTAGCCCCTGCACCATAACCTTTAATAATCATTGGGTCATTGAAGTAGCGTTCTGTTTGGATGGTAACAATATTGTTGCTACCTTCTAGGTCATAGAATGGGTGAGAAGGACTTACTGCTTGAAGACCTACTTCACAAACACCTTCTTTCATAGTTGCCACGAAACGATATTTTTTGTTTTCAGCAGCTAGTTGTTTGCGTTTTTCTTCAAACTCAGCATCTAGTTCTGAGATGGTTGCCCAGAAGTCTTCTAATGTTCCTTCAAAATATTTGTCTGGTACAAATAAGTTTTTCTTAACGTCTGCTTGTTCTACTTTATAACCAGATTCGCGAGCAAGAATTACAATTTTACGAATCACGTCTGTACCGCTAAGGTCGATACGTGGGTCTGGTTCTGCAAAGCGAGCTTCTTTTGCCATCTCAATAGTTTTTGAGAATGGAATAGTTTCGCTAATAGTATTGAAGATATAGTTAAGAGTACCAGAAAGTACAGCTTCTATTTTTAAAATACGGTCACCACTATTAATTAAGCTATTCATAGTGTTGATAATTGGAAGACCAGCACCTACGTTAGTTTCAAATAGATATTTGATACCTTTTTTACGAGCTGTATTTTTTAGTTCTTCATAAAGTGCGTATGGACCAGAAGTTGCAGTTTTATTTGCAGCAACCACAGAAATATTGTTTTTAAGAAGATCTAGGTATAGGCTAGAAATAGCTGCACTAGCAGTACAATCCACAAATACAGAATTGAACAAGTTCATTTCAATAATCTTGTTTTTAATATCTTCTGGTTTTGTAGGAGTTCCTTTTTCTTTCAATATTTCTTGATAGTTTTTAAGGTCAATACCATGTTCATCAAATACAGAACCATTAATATCTGTAATACCTACAACATTAAGTTTAACACTGTTTTGTTTAAGGATTTTTTCTTGTTGGTGTTCTATTTGTTCCAATAGACTACCGCCAACAGTACCAGTACCTACTAAAAAGATATTTAGTACTTGGTAATCTGCTAAAAAGAATGCATCGTGTAACACGTTAAGAGCTTTAGTTAGATATTTACGTTTAATTACAAATGAAATGTTTGTTTCAGAAGCACCTTGGGCACAAGCAATAATGTTGATGCCGCTTCTGCCTAGTGTATCAAATAATTTGCCAGCTAGACCCATGTTGTGACGCATATTGTCGCCAACAATAGCCACTGTAGCCAAATCACATTTTGGTTCAATAGATCCAATTTCACCGTTTTCAAGTTCTGTTTTGAATTCTTCTTTAAGAGCTTGAACTGCAATTTCTGCTTCTTCATTTCTAATAGCAAATGTAGTAGAGTTTTCTGAAGATGCTTGTGAAATTAGGAATACGCTAATACCTTGGTTTGCCAATGCTTGGAAAGTGCGAGAGCTAATGCCAGATACTCCTACCATACCCATACCTTGAAGAGTGATTAGGCATGTGTCGTTGATAGAAGAAATACCTTTAATAGCTTTACCTTCTGTAGATTTTTGACCAGAAATTTTAGTTCCTTTAAACTCTGGATTATAAGAGTTTCTAATATATAAAGGAATATTCTTTTCGTAAACAGGGTAAATAGTAGGTGGATAAATAACTTTAGCACCAAAGTTTGAAAGTTCTACAGCTTCGATATAAGAAAGTTCTTCAATAGTGTAAGCATTGCGAACCATACGAGGGTCTGCTGTTAGGAAACCGTCCACGTCTGTCCAGATTTCTAATGCATCAGCATTAAGTGCACCTGCTACAATAGCAGCTGTGTAGTCTGAACCTCCACGACCTAAGTTTGTAATTTCTCCAGATTCCACGTCTGATGATATGAAACCACCCATTACTATTCTTTCTTCGCCGTTGTATGCTTTTTCTATATTAGAATATGTAAGGGTAGAGTTTAGGATGTTTTTTCTAAGACCCTTATTTGTTTTAATTAATTCTAATGAGTTCCAATGTTTAGCATTTAAAACAGATGCTACAATGATAGAAGAAATTCTTTCACCATAACTAACCACAAGGTCCATATCTTTTGAAGATATTTTTTCAATACCTTCTACACCTTTTAATATAGTACCTACTTCTTCTAAAAGAACATTTATTTGTTCTTTCACAGAGGTAAGTTTATCGGCAGGTACAACTCCGTCGATGATAGTGTTGTGAATATTACAGATATTTTCAAAATCTGTGGTGTATGTAGTGTCTGATGTTACTGCTTTCGTGGTGGTGGCGATAAGTTTATCTGTGATTCCGCCCACTGCTGATACTACCACAATGGCAGGCTCCGCCATTGCATCAACTATTTTCTTTACTCTCTGAATGCTTTCTACGGAACCTACGGATGTTCCGCCGAATTTTAATACTTTCATGTTCAAAAAAATTAAATTAAAATATGTTTTGTAAAAATTATGCAATATTACGATTTTTTTGCCGAATATAGAAATATGAGGCACTAAAAAACATAAAAATCTTATTAAAAATAGTATTTATCCAATAAAAACATTATATTTGCATATTGTGTTTAGTATTTGTTAGCCTTATGGAAGAAGCTCAAGAAAAAATCGTTAGTTTAGAAGAAATAATTCTTCAAACTGAAAACTCTCTTAAAGAGGAAGACCCTCGTGCAGAAGTAACTCGTCTAAAAAGCCTTTTTTATAGAACTAAAGAGGTATTGATGGCCGAAAGTAAAAAACAATGGATCGAAGCTGGAAATGATGAAGAGTCTTGGAACTTTGAATGCCCAGAAGAAGTACGTTTTAAGGAATTGTTGGAAGAGTATAAACAAACTCGTGCTATGCAACTTAAAACAGCAGCTGAAGCGGAAGAAAAAGCATTCGAGAAAAAGAAATCTATCCTTGATAAACTATCTGAGTTGGTAGAGAATCCAGAAGATGTGGATAAAATTTTCCCACAAGTGCGTGAGCTTCAACAATCGTGGAAAGAGGCTGGGGAAGTTTCAAAAAACAAGTATAACGAATTAGTAAAGAAATATCAAATCTTAATGGAAAAGTTCTATGATTATGTAAAAATAAGCAACGAACTTAGAGATTATGATTTTAAGAAAAATATAGAGGCGAAAGTTGCTTTATGCGAAGCTGCAGAAAAGTTGGCAGAAGAAAAACAATTGAATGTTGCTTTCCAAAAACTTCAAAATCTTCATTCTGAATGGCGTGAGTTGGGTCCTGTTCCTCGTGAAATGCGTGAAGAAATTTGGAATAGATTTAAAAATGCTTCAGATGTGATAAATAAAAAGCATGCTGCTTATTATCAGTCTAAAAAGGAAGAAGAAGTAGAAAATCTTAAGAAAAAGACTGCTCTTTGCGAGGCTATAGAAGCAATAGATTTAACAAAAATCTCTTCTTATAAAGAATGGGATAAAGTAACAGAGAAAGTATTTGAAATACAGGCAGAGTGGAAAAAAATAGGTTTCGCTCCTAAGAAAAATAATACTAAAATATACGAACGCTTTAGAGCTGCTTGTGATGCTCTTTTTGAAGCAAAAAGTGAGTATTATAAATCTGCAAAAGATAAATTGGCTGAAAATGTGAAGGCTAAAAAAGAGCTAATAGAAAAGGCAGAAGCTCTAAAAGACAGCAAGAAGTGGAAAGAAACCACAGAAAAACTTATCAATCTTCAAAAACAATGGAAGAAGATAGGTGCTGTGCCAAATAAGATGTCTGATCAATTGTGGAAGAGATTTGTTTCTGCTTGCGATGCTTTCTTTGAAGCAAAAGCAAAAGCGCAAGAAGGAGAAAAATCTATCAACGTAATTAGAAAAGAAAGAGATAAACTTATTCGTGCATACGAGGCAAATCGTGCAAATATTGCAACACGAGAGAATAATATTGGTTTCCTTAGCACAGGTAAATCTAAAGAAGAAAATCCTTTAGTAGCAGAATTGCTTAAAAACATAGAAAAACTTAAGGAAGACCAAGTAGAATTAGTAAAGAAAATAAAAGCTTTAGAAGAAAAAATAAGAAATGCAGAAGAAAATTAGTAATGATGGAACAATACGCCTAAATAGAGTATTGTCTAATGCAGGTGTTTGTTCACGCAGGGATGCGGATGTATATATTAAAGCAGGTGTAGTTACTGTAAATGGTCAAGTAGTAACAGAACTTGGCACAAAGGTGAAACCAACCGACAAGGTGATGTTTCATGACCAACTTGTACAATCTGAGAAGAAAGTTTACGTTTTACTCAATAAACCAAAAAACTGTGTAACTACTGTTACAGACCCTCGTGGACGTATTACAGTGCTTGACATAGTACGTGGAGCTTGTTCTGAAAGAATTTATCCTGTTGGTCGTTTAGACCGTAACACTACTGGTGTGTTGCTACTTACAAATGACGGACAACTTGCAGATAAACTTACACACCCACGTTTCGAGAAAAAGAAAATCTATCAAGTGAGCATTGATAAACCTCTTGAAAAAGAAGATTATGATAAAATCTTGAAAGGTTTCCAACTTGAAGATGGATTTATTCAAGCAGACGAACTTGAATATGTAAAAGACGGCAAACGTAAAGAAATAGGCATAGAAATTCACTCTGGACGTAACCGCATTGTTCGTAGAATTTTTGAACATCTTGGTTATAAAGTTGAAAAACTAGATAGAGTTTATTTCGCAGGTTTGACCAAATACAACCTGCCTCGTGGACGTTGGCGTCACTTAACAGAACAAGAAGTTAATGCTCTTAAAATGGGGGCTTTTGAATAATTAATACATTATGTCGAAGATTTTAAAAGAAGAAAAGGCAATAGTGGTATTTAGTGGTGGACAAGACTCTACCACTTGTCTTTTTTGGGCGCTTGAGCAGTTTAAGGATGTGATTTTGGTAACATTCGACTATGGTCAACGCCATGCAAAAGAGATAGAATGTGCTAAAAATATTGCACGTGAACTTGGTTTGGAACACCATATTTTAGATATGGCGCTTTTAAATCAGTTGGCACCAAATTCGCTTACAAGAAGTGATATAGAGGTGGATGAGGCTATTCCTGATGGTAAAACTGCGCCAAATAGTCTTGTGGAAGGCAGAAATATGCTTTTCCTTACTTTTGCTGCGGTGCTTGCAAAGGGTAAAGACATTCGCCACATAGTAACTGGTGTGTGCGAGACTGACTTTAGTGGTTATCCAGATTGTCGTGATGTCTTTATAAAATCTCTCAATGTGACTCTCAATTTGTCGATGGATTATTCTTATGTAATTCATACTCCACTTATGTGGCTCACCAAGGCGCAAACTTGGGAACTTGCCGACAAATTGGGTAAACTAGACTATATAAGAAAAAATACTCTTACTTGTTACAACGGCGTTCAAGGTGATGGTTGTGGTCATTGCCCTGCGTGTACGCTTCGCCGTAGAGGTTTAGAACAATATTTAAAACTCCTAACTCCTAACTCCTAACTCCTAACTTTTATTATGTTATTAGGTTCAGCAAATACAAAATACCCAACAGACTATGCACCAGAGGTGCTAGAATATTTCGAGAACAAACACAAAGGCAACGACTATTTCGTAAAATTCAATTGTCCTGAGTTTACAAGTCTTTGCCCAATTACATCTCAACCAGACTTTGCAACCATTTATATCAGTTATATTCCAGACGAAAAAATGGTGGAAAGCAAATCTCTAAAACTATACCTATTTAGTTTTCGCAATAGGGGAGACTTTCACGAAGATTGTGTAAACATCATTATGAAAGACCTTATCAAACTAATGGACCCTAAATACATAGAGGTGACAGGAAAATTCCTACCTCGTGGTGGCATAAGCATAGACCCATATGCAAACTATGGTCGCCCAGGCACCAAGTATGAAGACTTGGCTTGGTATAGATTGCAAAATCATGATATGCAACTAGAGAAAGTTGATAATAGATAAGAGCCTAAAAATATCTCCTTTAAATGAACTCTTATAAAGAAAAAGAGGTTTTGTCTTTGACAAAACCTCTTTAATTTTATAGTAAGAATTTGATATACTTAAATAGTGAGTATGGCATGTAGCGGAATGGAACGTCGAGCCAAGTTGGGGTGTAGACTACGGTGCGTTTGTGTGAGAACGCAGTGAAGCTGTCTTTGCCGTGGTAGCTACCAAGACCAGAATTTCCTACGCCACCAAATGGTGAGTTTTCATTGGCAATGTGCATAATGGTGTCGTTTAGGCAAGCACCGCCAGAACTGCATCTTTTAATTGCTTCCCAACCATTTTTCTTTTCTCCAAAGTAATAAAAGGCTAGTGGTTTTGGGCGAGAGTTTACAAAGTTTATTGCCTCGCTTTTATCATCAAATTCTATAATAGGAAGTACGGGACCAAAGATTTCATTGTTCATTACAGGTGTACTAAAGTCTGTAACTTTAAGTAGGGTAGGTTCTATAAATCTTTCCTGTTCGTCAGTTCTGCCACCAAGCAAGATTTCGCCATCTTTTAGATACGAAGACACACGATTAAATTCTTTGATGTTTACCATTCGCACAAAGTGGGCGCTGTTTTGCACATTTTCTCCGTGCATGTTTGTTAAGTTTGCTTTAAAGCGTTTTACAAACTCTTCTGTTTGGCTTTTGTGTATTAAAACATAGTCTGGAGCAATGCAAGTTTGACCTGAGTTTAATGTTTTACCCCAAGAAATACGGCGAGCTGCCATTTCTATATTTGCAGTTTCGTCTATGATGCAAGGGCTCTTTCCGCCAAGTTCCAACACCACAGGAGTAAGGTTTTTGGCAGCTGCTGTCATCACAGTTCTACCTAGTGAAGGACTACCCGTGAAGAAGATTGTATCAAATTTCAGTTCTAGTAGTTGACCATTTACTTCTCTGTTGCCTTGCACTATTGCGATATAATTTTCGTCGAAGGTTTCTTTAATCATTTGCTCTAGCACAGTAGAAACTGTTTCCACGTATGGAGAAGGTTTTAGTATTGCTGTGCAACCAGCAGAAATAGCACCAACAAGTGGGTTTAATAATAGTTGAACAGGGTAGTTCCAAGGTGCTATGATTAAGCTATTCCCAAGTGGTTCTTGTACTTGATATGTGCTAGAAGGGAATAACTTCAATGGAGTTTTAATGTATCTTTTTTTACTCCATGAACTCACGTGTTTTATGTGATTTTTAATCTCGCCAAGCACTATGCTAAGTTCTGTAAGGTAAGCTTCTTCATAACTTTTATGAAGGTCTTTGAAAAGTGCTTCACTTAGTGGTTTTTCCCATTTAAGAAGTGCTGCATAAAGTTTTTTCAGCATTGCTTTACGAAACTTTATGTCGTATGTAGCACGTGTTGCGAAAAATTCTTGTTGTAGTGCATGGATGCGGGTGATTTCTGTGTGTGGGGTATTGTTCATTGTTCTTAGATTGATTGGTAATATATAAGAATTAGTTTAAAGGAGTGAATTTTAGGCGTCGCGATGTCTGAGAAACCGGAGTGTACACGAGGTACTCGAATTCTGCGATTAAGCGAGAGCAGAGTCAAATTTATTTGAACTATGCCGAGCGTGAGCAGAATCGCCATTAGGCAATGATTTCGAAGACGAGCGCAACGAAGAAGTCACCCTTTAAACTAATTCGACTTATTTTAAACCATTGTGCAGCAAATAACGTTCCGCCTCAATAGCAGCCTTGCAACCGCTACCAGCAGAGGTGATTGCTTGGCGGTAGATAGGGTCGGCAACGTCGCCTGCTGCGTAAACACCTTCTACGCTAGTTTGAGCAGAATTGTTTTTAGTTACGATATAACCTTGTTCGTCAGTTTCAATATAGTCTGCAAACACTTTTGAGTTTGGCTCATGACCAATAGCAAGGAAGAAACCATCGATGTCAATATGTACGTTTTCTTCATTTCCTTCGCCTTTGTTTTTCACAAGGTCTGCGCCATCTAGGTCAAATTTTCCTGTTAAACCAAGGGTTTGGTGTTTGAAAAGTACTGTGATGTTTTCTTTGTTTAGCACTCTTTCTTGCATTACTTGAGAAGCACGAAGCACGTCGCGACGTACAATCAAATAAACTTGTTTGCATAGGGTAGAAAGGTAAAGTGCTTCTTCACATGCAGTGTCGCCACCACCTACAACAGCAACAGTTTTCTTTCTGTAGAAGAAACCATCGCATGTAGCGCAAGCAGATACGCCAGCACCGCGAAGTCTTGCTTCGTCTGGAAGTCCTAGGTATTTTGCAGATGCGCCTGTGGCAATAATTACTGTGTGTGCTTCAATAGTTTTTTCACCGTCGATAACCACCTTTTTAGGAGAACAAGAGAAATCTACTTCTGTGGCAATACCTGTGCGGATTTCTGTGCCAAAACGAAGTGCTTGTTTTCTGATGTCTTCCATCATTTCTACACCTGAAGTGCCTTCTGGATAACCAGGGAAGTTTTCAATATCGGTAGTGGTGGTAAGTTGGCCACCAGGTTGAATGCCTTCGTAAACCACAGGGTTTAAACCTGCTCTAGAGGCATAAATAGCGGCAGTAAGTCCGGCAGGACCTGTGCCTAAAATAAGACATTTTATTACGCTCATAAGATTTTATCTAAGGTCTATAAGCATAGCTTTTGGATATTTGTTTAGGTCAAATTCCAAGTCTTTTGCTGTATAGTTTAAGTTTGTTTTTAGTTTGGTGATATTAATGGTACTTATCATACCATTTTTATTGTGTGTGCTTACGCCTACTGGTTCGTATGTTTTTGCATCTACAGAGATTGTTGTTTTGAAGAAAGGGTCTTCAATGTCTTCTGGGAAAAGACTTACAACAGCTATTTCTCTGCCAGCTTCGGTTTTAAACTCAGGTGCTGTTACTTTATAACCTTTTTTATAACCACCTAAGATAGAAGTAGGGTCTATTCCTTGAACTTCTTCTGGAGCTGGTGCAGAAACAGTAATTTCGTTGGCTTGTTTGTTGTAAACATAAAGATATTTGCCATCAAATGTCATATTTGCCAATGAAGTTTCTAATACAAAGGCATTTCCTTTTGTCTTAAGTGTACCTTTGATACTATTTGCTGTGCCACTTTGACCGTCTTCTAATTCTATTTTTAAACCAAGTTCTGTGCCTGTAGAGTTTTTGTAAATATTAGACATTTTGTCTAAGATTTCAACAGACTTTGCGTCGATTTGGCAGAATGCAGATACTGCAATAAATAAAACTGCGATTAAACTAAATACTTTTTTCATATTATTTCTTTTTTTGAACAGACCAGCCGAATTTTCCAATTTTACGGCCTAAACCATAATATTGACCATGGCTATATGCCAAAAGTTTAGCGGCCTCTAGGTCGAATGCGTCTGTTTCTGGATTTATGTATTTAGCGTCGGCTTGTATATTTACTACTTTTGCAATAAACATATCGTGTGTTCCTAACTCTTTTATTTCTACCACTTCACATTCTATATTTAATGGAGATTCTTTAATGATAGGAGCGTTTACCATTTGAGCCTTTTCTGCACTAAGCTTCATTTCTGAAAACTTGTTGTAGTCTTTGCCACTTCTCACACCGCACCAGTCAGTTGCGTAAGCCATATCTTCTGTGGTAAGGTTTAGCACAAAACAACCGCTACGTTTGATAATATCGTATGAGTGACGTGACTTTCTCACAGAGATATAACACATGGCTGGGTCGGAACATATTGTTCCAGTCCAACTTACTGTAAGAATATTATATTCGGCTTCATTTTCTCCGCAACTTACCATTAAGGCAGGTAGAGGGTAGATAAGTGTGCCTGGTTTCCATTGAAGTTTGCCAGAAGGGCTAATATTTTTTTCTTGCATTATTTTAAAATTAAGTCTTCTGCTTTAATGTATCTTTCGCAATAGTGGCATTTTACGGTGCGGTCTTCTTTGTTCACAATATGGAAATGTGTGGTAACATTTTGTTTGTTTGTGATACACATAGGGTTTACGCAGTGTAAAACATCATATACTTCGTCTGGCATCTCACATATTTTTTTCTCTACTACTTGGTAGTCTTTTATTATGTTGATGCGAGCGTGTGGAGCGATTAAAGCAATTTTATTAAATTCTTGTGGATCTATATATCTACCAGAAATTTTAATAACACCTTTTTTGCCTAACTTGCTACTATCTAGGTTGTTACCAATGGTAATTTGGTCTGTCATGGTGTCTAGATGTAGTATGTTTACTATTTGAAATAACTTGTCGGCTGGAATATGGTCTATTACAGTGCCATTTTCTAGTGCTCGTACTACTAATTCTTTTTTCATGTTTTCTCATATTAGAGAGTTAATTTAAATATGGAATTTCTAGGCGTCCAACGTGAAAATTACTATTTAAATTAATTCGAATTATACTAAACCTAAAATATCGCAGATAACCGCTTGGCGCGCATACACCCCATTGCGAGCTTGTTCAAAATAGTATGCTTTTGGATTGTCATCTACATCTTCTGAAATCTCGTTAACACGAGGTAGTGGATGAAGAATGCGAAGATTTTCCTTGCTACCATCTAGCATGCTGTTGTGTAGGGTATAGGTGTTTTTCACTTTTTCGTATTCTACAAGGTCGGTGAAACGTTCTTGTTGCACGCGAGTCATATACAGAATATCGGTTTCTTTAAGTATCTCATTCATGTCTTCTAGTTCTCTGAATGGGATATTGTGTTTGCGGCAATAGTCTATATATTGTTCTGGCATACGAAGTTCTTTTGGAGCAACAAAGTTGAATGTTGGGTTGAAGAAACGCATTGCCATAAGTAGTGAGTGCACTGTGCGGCCATATTTTAGGTCGCCCACCATACTAAGGTTTAATCCTTCTAGAGTACCTTGTGTTTTCTTGATAGAATAAAGGTCTAGCATGGTTTGAGTAGGGTGTTGGTTTGCACCGTCGCCTGCGTTGATTACTGGCACAGAAGAAACTTCTGATGCTAGGCGAGCTGCTCCTTCTACTGGGTGACGCATAATGATAAGGTCTGCGTAGTTGCTCACCATTTTTATAGTGTCTTTAAGGGTTTCGCCTTTTGAAGAACTTGATGTTGCTGCGTCTGAGAAACCAATTACTCTACCGCCTAGTCTGTTTACTGCTGTTTCAAAACTTAGACGTGTACGTGTAGATGGTTCAAAGAATAGTGTAGCAACAAGTTTGCCGTCTAGCAGTTTGTTGTTTGGGTTTTGTTCAAACTTTTCTGCTAAATCTAATATGCGTAAAATGTATTCTTTACTGCAATCTGAAATAGATACTAGACTTTTCATAATAGTGCATTGTTTTATTTTAAATCACAATATTTTTGCACCCACAGAGAGTGGATGCAAAAGGTGGGATTTTTAGGCGTCGCGAAGTCTGAGAAACCGGAGTGTACTAACGTACTCGAATTCTGCGATTAAGCGAGAGCAGAGTCAAATTTATTTGAACTTTGCCGAGCACGAGCAGAATCGCCATTAGGCAATGATTTTGAAGACGAGCGCAACGAGAAAAGCACCCTTTTGAAACGCTCTCTTATACAAGTTTGTGGATTACTAATCCTGAGCGAAGTTTTGGCTCAAACCATGTGGTTTTTGGAGGCATGATGTTGCCAGTGTCTGCTATGTCGATAAGTTGTTTCATTGAAACTGGATATAGAGCAAGAGCCACTTTCATTTCGCCGCTGTCAACACGTTTTTTAAGTTCGCCAAGACCACGGATACCACCAACGAAGTCGATACGTTTGTCGCTTCTTAAGTCCTTAATGCCTAAGATTTCGTCTAGGATTAGGTTTGAAGAGATTGTTACGTCTAGTACGCCGATAGGGTCGTTGTCGTTGTATGTACCTTCTTTTGCTGTTAAAGAATACCATTTACCGCTTAGGTAAAGTGAGAAATTGTGAAGTGCGTTTGGTTTGTAGATTTCTGCACCCATTTCTTTCACGTCGAAGTTTGCTTCTAGTGCTTTTAGGAATTCTTCGTCAGAAAGTCCGTTTAAGTCTTTTACTACGCGGTTGTAGTCAATAATATTTAGTTGGTTGTCTGGGAAACAAACTGCTAGGAAGTAGTTGTATTCTTCGTCGCCAACATGATTTGGGTTTTGTTTGCGTTTTTCGTCGCCTACTAGGGCAGCTGCTGCACTACGGTGGTGACCGTCTGCGATATACATTGCTGGGAATTCAGCGAAGATTTCTGTGATGCGAGCAATGGTAGCAGCGTCGTCGATTACCCAGAAGTGGTGACCGAAACCGTCTGGTGCTACGAAGTCGTATTCTGGTTCGCCAGCTACAACTTTAGATACGATAGCATCTAGTTCGTCTTGGTGTGGGAATGCGAAGAATACAGGCTCGATGTTTGCGTTGTTTACACGAACGTGTTTCATACGGTCTTCTTCTTTGTCTCTACGTGTAAGCTCGTGTTTTTTGATTTTGCCTGTCATGTAGTCTTCTACTGCTGCGCAAACTACTAGACCATATTGGGTTCTGCCGTTCATGGTTTGTGCATAAACGTAGTATTTGTCTTCTGCGTCTTGTACCAACCAACCATTGTCTTGGAATTTTTGGAAGTTTTCTGCTGCTTTAGCATAAACTCTTTCGTCGTGTTCATCTGTACCTACAGGGAAGTCAATTTCTGGCTTAATGATGTGGTAAAGTGATTTTTCGTTACCTTCTGCTTCTGCGCGTGCTTCTTCAGAGTTTAATACGTCGTATGGACGAGAAGCTACTTGTTTTACAAGTGCTTTTGGTGGGCGAATACCCTTAAATGGTTTTACTATCATGATATTATATTTAAGTTATTTGAATTATTAATTCTATTTTAAATTTTATATATTAAAAATTGAGCGTAACGCTCTTCGCGGGATTTTATTTATTATTGACTACAAAAGCTAAACTCACTTCGTTCAAACAACGCTTTTGTTTAACGCCAATAATCTCATAAAATCTTTTCCCGCTCATCACGATATCTCATTTTTAAATATAAAATTCAATATCTTACTGCGGTCAGTTTTTCGCGTTTGCCGGGAGGGCCGGGTAGGCGGTGTACGGTGAAGCCTGCGGCTTGCAAGTTTCGGCGTACGTATCCTTTGGCACAATAGGTGGTGAGGATTGCTCCTGCGTTGCAATGCGAAAAAATCTTTTCAAATATTTCTAAAGACCAAAGTTCTGGTTGTTTTTCGGGTGAAAACGCATCGTAATACACCACGTCGAACTTGTAATCCTTTAGGTCTAAAGAGCAAAAATCGCTCTGAATTTTTACAATCTCAAAGTTACTGCAAATTTTTGAATTTTCGCCCCATTTTGCCTCATGAAGTTTCAACAAAATGTCTTTTTTTTCTGGACAAAGAATTTCTGCGTAGTTTAAACTCTTTACTTGCTCTGTATTAATGGGGTAGAGTTCCACTGTGTGGTAGTAAATTTTCTTGTTTGTTTTCTCTGCTTCAAGTAGAGTAAGAAGTGCATTTAGACCAGTTCCAAATCCCATTTCAAGTATGTGAATCTCATCTTTGTGACATTCGTTTAGCCCATCTTTTATGAAAATATGCATACTTTCCTGTATCGCTCCATGGGTGGAATGATAATATTCCCCAATTTTCTCATTGTATAGCGTGGTAGAACCGTCTTCTGTGAGTAACATACTTTGTGAATTTTACAGCATACAAATTTAAGAAAAATCTGTGGGTTAACCGACATTATGAAGAAAAAATGTAGAAATTTAAAACCTGTATTGAAAAATGATACACCCTGCGTAATATCTTTGCAAAATTGTTAATAACCCTTTCAGAAATTGTTTGAAATTTGTTAATAAATAACCTTTAAAGAAATTGTTTGAAACTTTTGAAATTTTTAATTTTACGAGTGAAAAAATTAGGTAATAATATATGAATGAATAAATTTTCAAACTGTGCAAGTAGATTGCGTAGTTGCGGGTTACATTTGCAAAAAATAAAGATATGAAGATAATACATACCTCCGATTGGCATATAGGCAAGGTCTTGTGCAATCTAGACAGAAAGGAAGATAATGATAGCATGGTGGAGCAATTGGCTGTGCTAGTTGAGAACGAAAAACCAGATGTTTTGGTTATAGCAGGTGATATTTATGATGTGAGCACTCCTAATACTATTGCTCAAAAATCTCTTTCAGACTATCTTATTAAACTTCACAATGTGTATCCAGAAATGGTGATTGTTTGTATTTCTGGTAACCATGATAGTGCTTCTCGTCACGAAGTTTATCAGACTCCTTGGGATGCTCTTGGGGTGAAAATGTTGGGTAAGATAGATTCGTCAGACTTCTCTTCTAATTTAATTAAAATAGAGGGGAAGGGTGCTATAGTTGCTGTGCCATACACAAATGAACGTTTTTTGGACGAAGGTTTCTATTCTTCGCTTGAAAACTATATAAGGGAAAATGTTGACGATGATTTGCCTATTGTGTATGTTGGGCATGCTGCTATAAAAGACTGCGACTATGTGGGCCACAAGATACAAGAAGATAGATTTATTGGTGGCATTGAGTGTACAAATATTACAGAACTTGGCACACTTTATGATTATGTGGCGCTTGGTCATATTCACAAGGCTCAAACATTTGGTGAGGGTAGAGCAAGATATAGTGGTTCGCCAGTGCCTGTGAGTTTCGACGAGGTGCGTAGTGGTTATGAACATACCTTTAGTGTGGTTGAGATAGCCTCTCGTGGTGCTATGCCAGAGATAAAAACGGTGGACGTGAAACCTGTAAACGTGCTCGTAAATATTCCTATCGAAGGGTTTGCCAAATGGTCTGATGTGATGGAAGAACTTAAGCAATTCCCTAGTGATAAGAAGGCATATATTAGATTAAACGTACTTCTTGGCACTTCAGAAATATTACCTTTTAATGCAGAAGAACAAATAAAAGCCGCTCTTAAAGGCAAACAAGCTATGTGGGCAGAAACAAATCCTACACGTGAGGTGGAAGTAGCAAAAGCAGGCGGCTCTGAGCAGATAAAATCACTTACTATGCAAGAATTGCAAGAGATAGAGCCTATTGATATTATGAAGGTATATGCTGCGCATAAAAACAGTGAATTTAAAGACGATTTTAAAGATATGCTATCAGAAATTCTTAAAACAATGGAGGAGACAGAAAATGAAGATTAAAAAACTAGAACTTCACAATATTGCATCTATTGTGAATGCAGAAATTGACTTTACAAAACAACCACTTGCAGATACAGACCTTTTCCTTATCACAGGCAAAACAGGTTCAGGTAAAACAACTATTCTTGACGCTATTTGTTTGGCTCTGTACAACAAGGTGCCTCGTATAGAAAAAAGTAGTGGCAATAAACAAGAAATCAACAACGATAGCCTTGTAGCTAATGACCCTAGAAATATTATGAGACAAAATACAGGAGAAGCGTTTGTTAAATTGTATTTTGTGGGAAATGATGGAGTGGATTATTGTGCAGATTGGAGTGTGCGTAGAGGTAAGAAAGCGCAATTGACGACTCAAATTAGTAATCAAATTTGGGCTGTTTTGGATGCAGATGGCAATACATTGGTTTCTGCTGATAATTCTAGAAAGTACAGCGAAACAGAAACATTTATAACTCAGAAAGTAGGTTTAGACTATAATCAGTTTTGTCGTACCACATTGCTTGCACAAGGTGAATTTACTAAGTTTTTAAAGAGTAGCGAGAATGAGAAAGCAGAGATTTTGGAAAAGATTTCTGGCACAGATAAGTTTAGAAAAATAGGTATAGCTATCTATAATAAAACTCTATCTGTGGAGAAAGCATATAAGGAAGCTGCAAAAGACAATCAGCAGATAGTGGTGCTAGGTGACGAGGAAAGAAATGAGTTGGAAAAACAACAAAAAGACCTTGAAACTGCTGTAAAAGATAAATCTGACAAGGTAGAAGAGGTACAAAACTTAATTGACTGGCTTCAAGATAAAAATCTTCATACTAAAAATATAGCTGAAGCACAAAACGAACTAACAGTAGCTAAAGCGGCAGTTTCTTCAGAAGATTTTCTTGGCAAAGAGAAACAGGTGCGTGAATGGGAAGAAACAATTCAGGTGCGTGCAAATATGTCAGATGCAGAGGGGCAATATACAAATAAAGTAAATGCAACAACATGTATTGGTGGGCTTGAACTTTTATACAAAGAAGCTATGTGTGGAGTGGAGTTTGTGAAAACGAAACTTTCAGAAAATAAGCAGGAGCATAGCAAACTTGCTGCTCTACTACAAGCAGAAAAAGATTATGTATCTGTATACGAAAATGCTCAAACCATTGAGGCTGAGCTAAAAAACTACGTTAATAGTCGAAATGATTTAAGTAAAAAGATTCAAGAGAAACAGTCTATTCTAACAAAAGACTTGCCTGATGCAGAAGAAAAAAATATACTTTCTTCTATAGCTTTGAAAGCGGCTGTTAAAGAATTTGAAGAAGCAGAGGCAAAGTTGGGAGCATATAAAAAAGAACTAGATGAATGTAATTTGTCTGCAAAACGTGCAAGAAAAGAACTTCTTGATAAAGTTAAAAACCAAAAAGAAAGGGTAGAGGAAAGAGACAAAGAAATAGCTCAGGCAAATAAAAATATCGAAGAAAATTCGGTTAAACTAGAGTCTTGCAAGCAAGTGTTAGCAACTGAGGTGCAAGAGTTGGAACGTTTGGAACTAGAACACAAAAGACGTTCGCAAACTATTGATGGTTTGGTAAAGGACATTCGTGCTACTTTGAAAGAACATTTAGACGAAGAAGATAACATTTGCCCTGTTTGTGGTCAAAGAGTGGTTTCTCTAAAATTTACAGACGAGGTTCTAGACCAACAATATAAAAAGATTGAAGCAGAATATAATGCTCAAAAAGAGAAAGTTGAAACTGCGAAAAATAAAGTGGCAACACTTGAGGGAGCAATTAAAAGTGAGACCGATGCGCTTAATAAAAAAACTTCTGATAGAACAGAACTATACAATACTTTAGTTTCTCTTGCCGAGGGCGACAACACTCTTTTAGAAGCATCTATTAATCAAATAGAATACTTGATTAATAAAGCGTCTGAAGCAATAGAAAAAGGTGAGTTGTTGGAAAAAAATAGAGATGCTGCGCAAGAATTGTACAACAACTTGCAAGAAAAAAAATCTCAAGCTGAGCTAAATAAACAAACCAACGAAAACTCTCTTAATACTTTAAAAGAAAGATTGGATACTATAGCAACGGAGATTGGTGGTCTTGAAAACTCTCTAAATATTTTGCTCATATCTATCACAGATAAAATTCCAGATTCTCTTAATTTGAAGTTAGATTTAAGTAATCCAACTGAGTTTATAAATTACCTTAAAAGTAAAGCGAGTGAGTATAAAACCAATAATGATAAACTTGCAAAATTAGATACTCAGATAAAAGAAATCAATACTGAGCTTTCAAATATAGAAAGCATACGCGAGTCTGTGTTACAGTTGAAACCAGATTTGGCATCTATCGAAGGTATTTCACCTATTGAAAAAAATAATTTACATCAAATATGGGTAAAACTAAACAGCGAGTTTAAAACAGAAACTGATAAACTTGCTACTGCAGAGAAAGAGTACAATAGATTAAGTGCCTTGGTAAATGAATTTATAAATGATCACAAAGAATATAGCATAGAATATCTTGGTAAGCTCAACAAAATAACTCAAAATACCGTAGGTGAGTATAGAAAGCAGGTGGAAACACAGCGTTCAAAATACGTTGCAGCAGAAAAAACTCTTAAAACAATGCAAGAGAATGTTGCCGGTCACTTATCTAAAAAGCCAACAAATCTTACTGACGAAGATACAGAACAATCTTTGAATGAAAAGAAAAAACTGTACAATGACGAGAGAGATACCTTGAATATTCAAATAGGAGAAATAGCAAAAACTCTACAAACAGACGACGAGGCAAGAAGAAAGAAGCAAGATACAGCCCATATTGACGCCCTTAAAGAAGAATATGAAAAATGGAAAGCATTCAATTCACTTTATGGCGATGCACAAGGCAACACATTATCTAAGATTGCACAAGGTTTTCTCCTAGAAGGAATGTTGGCAGCCGCAAATCATCATCTAGAGAATATGGCCAAAAGATACAAATTGCATATAGTGCCAGGTTCATTGATTTTGAAACTAGAGGATGCATACAATGGTTATGCAATGCGTGCCACAGATACACTTTCTGGTGGAGAGTCTTTCTTGTTGTCGCTAGCATTGGCATTGGCACTAGCCGATTTCGGCCAACATTTAGGCGTGTCTACTTTGTTTATCGACGAAGGTTTTGGTACACTTAGTGGTGAAGAACTTCAAAGTGCTATCAATACCTTGAAGTCTCTTCATAGCAAAGTGGGACGCCAAGTGGGTATTATTTCTCACCGCGAAGAAATACGCGAAAGCATTCCTGTGCAAATAAGTGTACATTCCAAAACAGGTTCTTCGGAGAGTGCAGTAGAAATAATTTAATAATGTTTGTTTTGAATACAATGAACAAAGAAACTTTCTATCATGGGAGTGCTTGTAGTTTTGATAAATTCTCGCTGTCGTATTTGGGTACAGGCGAGGGTAAGTCAAAATTTGGGCATGGTATTTACATAACATCGAGTTATGAAACTGCCGTACTATATGCATCAAAGGCTAGTAAAGCAAATGGTAAGAATTGTTCTTATGTTTACACCGTTGAAGTGCCACAACTGACAGACGACAACCATATATTTTCTTCTAGACTTGTAAATAAAGATATTATCCTACGTGCCGAAAAGGCGATAGGAGAGCCTCTGCCAGACGAAGCGAAGTCTGCAGGCAAGTATTTTCGTAAATACATTGGAAACTTACTTGTAGGCAATCGCACCACAATAAAGAAAATGATAAGCAAGGCAGATGCCGATGCAGAAAGTGCAGCTACCAAATTTCTAGATAGTATAGGAGTAGTATTTCTCGTGTGGCCTCATTCTCAAAACAAACCAGATGGCGCCACAAATCGCGCCGTTCTCAACGAAAACAACATTAAAATTGTAGATGTGGTGGAAGTAATAATAAATTAAATAAACTAATGAATCAATGAAGACTTGTTTACTTAGTGGAAATTTTGCATTAGATACCATAGTGGTACGAGAATATCCAGATGGTTTTGTAAATGGCCGTAGAAACGCATTTACAGAAACTGTGGTGGAAGAGTGTGTGGGAAACACTTGCGGAAATGTAGCGTGTATACTGCCATATTTGGGAATGCAGACATTTCCAATAGCGCATTTAGATGAATCGGAGCAAGGAATCAAAATAAAGGAAGATTTGCAAAGGTATGGCGCTGATGTACGTTTTGTAGAAAATAGTGCCCAACTATTTATTTGCACTTTGGGTGCTGAAGGGTTGGAGTTCAATCTTTGCGGACAAGGATGGGTGAAAATAAGTTCTCCTCAAAACAATAATGTAGTAGATACAGAGGGTGCGGGAGATTGGACCACAAGCCAATTTATTGCAGATATTTGCGAAAAAGATATACTTTCCATGGCTCAAATGACGGTAGAAAATTTAATCCCATGTTTAACTCATGCATGCAAAACAGCTTCACATTCAGTCTCTTACCTTGGAAGCAAAGGAATGATAGTAGATGGTATGTATGTGCATGTATAAAAGATAAAACACAAGATATGCATTATCCAGAGTATGACAAAATAGAGAGATACCCAGCAGAGCAAACTATCGGTTTCACTACCACGGCGGCAGAGTGGGGAGTGCTGTCCAACTTTGCAAAAACACCAATGCTGATAAATGGGGTGCAGTTTGCCTGTGTGGAGCAACTCTACCATTACATACGCCTAAACGACGAAGCGGAACGTGCCGAATATCTCAAATTGAAGCCAAATATGGGACTAAAAATGAAAGCAAAAGCATTTGCCAGACGTGGTGTGGAGAGAACTGATTGGAGAGAAATTGCAGTGGATGTGATGCGTTTTTGCCTAAATCACAAATACCAGAGTTCAGAAGAGTTTCGCATGGCATTGGCTGAAAGCGAAGGTAAATACATAGTAGAAGACGAAAGCAATCGCCGTAAAAAACCAGACTTATGGGGTGCAGTTCTCGATGCTACTACAAACGAATATTATGGTAAAAATATTATGGGGCGTCTGCTTATGGAACTTCGTGAAAAAGGATGTTTAACATACAATGAGTTTAGTTTTTAGTGGAATGCATCTCTTTGGCAAAAAAATACTTCCAATATAGTATGCTTTTCTTACGAAGGGTGCTAATTGAATTAGTACATTTTTGGCAATAATACTAATGTATTGCCAAAAAATGTACTATTTAGCGAATGTGTTTAATTTCTTCTAGATTTCAAAATATTTGTTGAGAAGTGAAAAAAATCGGGGAAAGAGTTGCAAAGGTAAGCAAATTATGCTTACCTTTGCAATAAAAACCCCGAATATGAGTTTAAATGATTGGATAAATGAACAAGAAAAGAGAGGGGTGACGACTTTCTCTTTTCAACAAATTTTATGTGTGTTTCAAGGACATTCAGAGAAAGCTTTGAAAACAGACATTGCTAGACTTATATTGTCAAAGAGAATAGAAAATGTATATAAGGGGTTTTATGTAATAATCCCTACACAATACAAATTAAAAGGAGTGGTTCCACCTGCTTACTACATAAATGAACTTATGGAGTATATAGGTAAGCCTTATTATGTGGGGTTACTTTCTGCGGCGGCAATTTATGGGGCATCTCATCAACGAGCAATGTTGACACAAATAGTTACTACAGGTCCACGTGCTAGAATTTCAAAAAGAAATGCATTAATAGATTGGAATTACCGTCAGCAGATACCTAGTGAACTTATAGAAACCCGAAATGCAGAAATGGGAAGAATAAACTACTCTTCTGCGGAGTTAACCGCAGTGGATATTATTCAATTTGCAACAAAAAT
Source organism: Candidatus Enterocola sp. (assembly GCA_045633865.1). Taxonomy (GTDB): domain Bacteria; phylum Bacteroidota; class Bacteroidia; order Bacteroidales; family Paludibacteraceae; genus Enterocola. The sequence goes on along the minus strand of JAZQZD010000002.1, from coordinate 99,237 downwards.
TGGCGGTTTCCAAAGGGCTACAACTGTACTTGCAGAATTGGTAGATATAATAGATATATCAAAAATGGAAAGAGTTCTTCCATATACAAATATTTCAACGATGCAACGCTTGGGTTTCTTGTTGGAGTATATATTATTAGAACAAGACAAAGCAGATAAATTATATTATATATTGAAAAAACAAAAAGGCTATTTAGATGATATTCTTATGAGTACAGAATATCCAGCCTCAGATAGCCCAGAGAAAAATAGATGGAGAGTAAATATGAATATTGGTATTGAAATAGATGAGTTATGATAGATAGATCTTCGATAATGGCTTGGAATGAGTTTGTTCCATGGACAGATTATGCAATGGTTGAACAAGATTTGATAATCAGTCGTGCATTAGTAGATATTTTTAGTGATAACTTTTTAAAAGAGCAATTGGCGTTTAGAGGAGGAACAGCACTACATAAGTTGTATCTTTCACCTCAAATAAGGTATAGTGAGGATATTGATTTAGTACAAATTAATCCTGGACCAATTAAACCTATTTTGTTAAGATTAGGAGAAGTGTTAAGTTGGATGCCAGATAAAGTAATAAAACCGAAGCGACACAATAATACAATGGTTTTTCGATTGGAATCTGAGATTCCTCCAGTACAACCTATACGTTTAAAGGTAGAAATAAATTGTAAAGAGCATTTCAGTATAATGGGATTTCATAAAGTTCCATTTGAGGTAAACAATAAGTGGTTTAGTGGGAAATGCGAGATTACAACTTATAGTCTTGACGAATTGGTTGCTACTAAGTTGCGAGCACTATACCAACGTAAAAAAGGACGTGACCTTTTTGATATGCAAGTAGCATTGGATTATGGTAAAATTGACATCGAAAAAACACTTGAATGCTACAACAAGTATATGGATTTTGTGGTAAATAAAGCTCCAACATATAAGCAGTTTGTACAAAATATGGAATTAAAACTTCAAGACCCTGAGTTTCTTGATGATACAGACATACTTCTTCGTCCAGATGCTGATAAATTTGACCCACAGCGAGCTTATGCAATGGTGAAAAATACTTTTATAGATAGATTACCAGGAAAGCGAGATTAAAATATCATTTTCTTCATCCTGTAGCAAAAAAGAAACAGGTAGTGCCTTATCTTTGCACACTCACTATACCTCCCTGGTGGTAAAAATGGGAGGCTTTATTTGAAAATATTTATTTGATTTTGCTTAAAATGATAGAAAAATGTTAACTTTGTTGAGGTATAAAAACTGATAGGTAAACATTAAAATAATAACACTATGAATGCAAAAGAAATAAACTTTGAAAACCTCTATAATTTTGTAGAAGAATATATACTAAACGGATATAGCAATGATGATGGTATATACATTAACTTTTTTGATCCAGACAGAGAATTTGAGGTAGAACCTTTAGCAAATTTAGGTTTCGACTTAAATGACGACGGAAGTCTATATAGAGATGAAGAAGGAAGACCAGTAAATACAGACCTTGATTCTCATATTCATTTAGCAGAAGACATCACAATGATAGATAAGGAAACTGGCGCAAGAATTCCTAATGCAGACTATATCTCTATGATAGTGAATAAATATCTATAAAACCGTACTATACAAAATAGCGAAGAACAATAACCTCTCAAAAGAGGAACTCGAGAGGTATTGGAGAATCGCAAACTCCTAATTGCCTAATTGCCTAACGGCGATTCAGTTCGCGTTCGGCATACCTTAAATATTTAAGCTCTACTCTCGCTAATTAGCAGAATTTCTATACAACTGTATCGAGTTTATTGTGTTGTGCCAGATGCTGTAGAAACCTCCTGCTACTGCGCATATTGGGTCCATAAAGGTGTAGGCAAGCCAAATAACGAAGACTGTGTTTTTTTGTCCCAATGCTTGACCTGCACTTATGTGGTCGCCAAATGGTTTGCCTATGCGGCGTCCTACGAAAAATTGCAAAACACATGAACTAGCAGTTATTGCAATAATGCCCAACAATGTGTATAAATCTATCTGTGTGTTTGCAAATGCACGAGAAGCTGTAGCCATAGCTAGAGCCAATGCTACCATCCATAAATAAAAAGCCAAATCCTTCACTTTGATGATTTTCTCTCTCAATTTAGGCAAAAATCTGTTGGTTAGTCTTGCCAAAATAAGTGGAATCATAATCACAGGGAACACTTGTTTTATAATACTAGTGAACGCTTCGGTAAAACCTACCTCATTCTGAACAAAAAGCGGAATAAATGCAGGTACAATTAATGCCACAGAAATGTTAATAAGTATATTATACATCAATAATGTGGCAGGATTGCCTTTTAGTTTTTCCACAATAACCACAGAAGCTGTAGCGGTAGGGCAGATAAAGCATGCTAACATACATTCTAATATAATAAACCAGTTATTATGTGGCATAAAGTGTAGAATTGTAGAAAGCAGTCCCATCATACCAATCTGCACTAATAGTAGGTATCCGTGCCAAGGTCTCAAACGCAGTTGTTTGAAATCTATTTTACAAAACGAAATATACAACATGCAGAAAAGAAGTGCTGGTTGTGCTATTTTTATGCCGCCATTGATACCTTCCTTTACCTCTATAGGCAGTTGTAGCGCATGAGCCACAATGTATGCCAATACACCTAGGCACATAGTAAAAGGCAATGACCAATTTTTTATAAAGTTAAGCATGTTTTGTGTAAATTTTCTGCAAAGGTAGGGATTTTTTTTATTAATTTTGCGTCTTGCCTATGAAAGCTTATGCCAATATTATATTACCTATACATGTGGGAGTTTACACCTATAAAGTTCCATTTGAAATGCAGAGCGAAATCTCTGTAGGAATGCGTGTGCTGGTACCGCTAGGTAAAAATAGAAAATATATTGGTATAATATTGTCGTTTACAAACGTAGCCGCAGAAGGTATAAACTACAAAGAAATCTTAGAAGTTTTAGATTCAGAACCAATTGTTTCGCAATATCAATTGGAACTTTGGCAATGGGTGGCAGAATACTATTGCTGCAGTTTGTCTGATGTAATGAAAAATGCATTGCCATCTGCTCTTTCTAAAAATACTTTTACAGAATTAAAAGATGCATATGTTCTAAAAAACGATATTCCACTTAAAAGGAAATCTGCTCAAGTGGTTTCTATTTTAGAAAGGTATGAAGAATTGCTCCAATTGGGAGATGTTCTCAAATCTTCTTTATTAGAAAATCAAAGTCTTAGTGCATTTAATACGTTAGTTAAACACGGTGTATTTGAATTGGATTATAAAACAAAAAGTAGGATAAAACAAGCGCTATCTACCAAAACATTAAGTGATTTAACTACAGCACAACAACATGCGTTTGAAGAAATAAAAGAAGGATTTTCTATAGGGAAACCTGTGCTTCTACATGGTGTTACTTCGTCTGGTAAAACAGAAATCTATATAAAATTAATCCAAGAAGTAATTAATCAGGGTGGTCAGGTACTATATTTAGTGCCAGAAATTGCTCTCACCACTCAACTTACCGACCGTTTGTCTCAAGTATTTGGAGATGAGCTTATTAGTTATCATTCAAAACTTTCAGATGCCGAACGTGGAGAAATTTATAATGAGATAGGAGGTAGGTTTAAGGTGGTTTTAGGTGTGCGTTCTGCCGTGTTTCTTCCTTTTACAAATCTTAGACTAATAATAGTAGATGAGGAACATGAACCATCGTTTAAACAGACGGATGCATCGCCACGATATAATGCAAAGAACGTAGCCCTAATGCTTGCTCATAAGTTGAAAATTGGAATTCTTATGGGGTCAGCTACGCCATCTGTAGAATCTTATCATCTTTCAAAAGTTGGTAGGTATAAATTGGTGGAACTAAAGGAAAGATATGGAAATGTAGCGCTTCCTGAAATCATAGTTTTAGACAGACAAGATGCATTCATAAAGAATAGAATGAAGTCTATGTTTTCATGGCTGTTGATTGAAAAAATGAATGAGTGCCTACAAAGAGGTGAACAAGTAATACTATTTCAAAACAGACGTGGATTTTCTTCTTATGTAGAATGTAAACAATGTGCTTGGGTGCCAAAATGTCCGCATTGTGATGTTAGTTTAACCTATCATAAATTTCAAAATTATCTTTCTTGTCATTACTGTGGTCATAGAGTTCCTGTGCCTACTTCTTGTCCAAAATGCGGACACGAAGAGATAAAAGACAAAGGTTTTGGTACAGAAAAAGTCTTAGAAGAACTTTCTGAGCGTTTCCCAGATTATAAAGCAGGACGTTTAGACTTTGATGTTACTCAAACTAAAAATGCCTATGACAAGATATTTAAGGCATTTTCTTCTGGAGAAATAAAGATTCTTGTTGGTACTCAAATGGTGGCCAAGGGTTTAGATTTTGACAATGTGGGTTTGGTGGGTGTGCTAAATGCAGACAATATGCTGAATTATCCAGATTTTCGTTCAGATGAGCGTGCTTTCCAACTTTTGGTACAAGTGTCGGGTAGGGCAGGACGTAGAAATAAAAGAGGTTTGGTTTTAATTCAAACTGCACAAACAGAGCATGCTGTCATGCCTGCTATTATTCACAACAATTATTCATTGTTTTATGATAAACAGGTAATGCTTCGCCAAATGTTTAGTTATCCGCCATTTGTTAGAATAATAAATATTTATGTAAAATGCAACGATTATAATACTTGTTACAGAGCGGTAATGGCATTGTCGAAAGAACTCTCTGTTAGTTTTGGAGAACAATTATTAGGACCAGATAAACCTCCTGTTTCAAAAGTTCAAAAACTTCACATTCAGAAACTTATGTTAAAATTGCCTGTGGGGCAATCAATGGTGGAGTCTAAAAAGAGAATAAATATTGCTATTGAAAACCTTAAAAAACAATATTCAACAGTGTTCACTGTGGTGGATGTTGATCCTATTTAATATATGAGAACTAATATTTTAATACTATTTACTTTGATTTTCTTTTCTGTGAGTGCAGAAAATACAAGTAAGATTATATACAAATGTTATGTGGAAAAAGATATGTCCACCTGGAAGGCTAAAATAGATAGTCTTCAGAATGAGAATGAGTTAGATCATCTATCTGTAGATAGCAGGTGGCAACTATTGGAGTATCAATATGGGTATATCGCGTGGGCAATAAGTAAGAAAAAGACAATGAAACATGAGGCGGATGATTATTTGGAGGTTGCAAAGGAAAATTTGTCAGATTTGGTGCAATTGTCGGGCAAAACATCTCTTTCAAATGCTTATAATGCTGCTTTTGTGGCTTATGAAATAGGTATAACTCCTTTTAAAGCTCCGTTTATCGGATTGAAATGTATGAAATATGGCGAAACTGCAGTGAAACAAGATTCTACCAATTATTTCGCTCTTATTCAGTATGGAAATATAATGAATTACATGCCAAAGGCATTTGGAGGTTCAAAAGATAAGGCTTTAGTTTATTATAAAAAAGCTAGGGAAATAATGAGGAAGGATGAAGTCTTGTTTAAAGAAAATTGGCTTTATATGAACCTGATACTAACAATTGCCGATATTTATAAAAATAAAAAAGATTACGAAACCACAAAACAATACTACCTAGAGGCCTTGAAACTAGAGCCGGGTTATAAGTTTGTAGAGGAGTTGATGGGGAACTTAGAAAAGTGAAATTCCTAACTAAGGACTACGTCCTTGATTTTACTCTCGCTCTGCAATGCTTAAGCAAGTTTATCATTGCTCTCGCTTAATCGCAAAATTCCTATTTTTTTTTTGAAAAAACATTTGTATTTTCAAAAAAAATACTTACCTTTGTGCCGTCAATGAAAATTTGACAAATAAATGGTGATTGTAGCTCAGTTGGCAGAGCATCGGATTGTGGTTCCGAGTGTCGCGGGTTCGAGCCCCGTCTTTCACCCTTAAAGCGAAAATGTTTTTAAAAACGTTTTCGCTTTTTTCTTATCTTTATACTACATTTCCCATTAAAAAATATTAAATTATTACATTATTTTTAAGATAAAAATTGTAACTTTGTGCCTTAAACATTGAAAATTATGGGAGGTTTTTTTGGAACTATAAGTAAGAATAATTGCGTAGCAGATTTATTCTATGGTACAGACTATAATTCACACCTTGGTACTCGTAGAGCTGGGATGGCAACTTATTCAAAAGAGAAGGGAATGGTTCGTTCCATTCACAATATTGAAGGATCTTATTTTAGATCTAAATTTGAAGATGGACTTCACAAATTTGATGGTGCCACATCGGGTATAGGTGTAATTAGTGATACCGATGCTCAACCTATTATTATCCACTCACACTTAGGAAAGATGGCCATTGTAACAGTGGCTCGTTTAGACAATTTAGTGGAACTTGAGGCAGAACTACTTAAAAGAGGTCATCACTTCACAGAATTGAGTTCCGGTAAAACAAATCAAACTGAAGTTATTGCTACATTAATCAACGAAGGAAAGACCCTTGAAGAAGGTATCCAAAATATGTTCAATCATATAAAAGGATCTTGTTCTTTATTGATTTTAAGAGAAGATGGAGTTTATGCAGTAAGAGACAAACTTGGCCGTTCTCCTATTATAATAGGTAAAAAAGATGGTGCATATGCTGTTTCTAGTGAAACAACTGCTTTCCCAAACCTAGATTACGCAATAGACTACTATGTAGGACCAGGCGAAATTATAAAACTTACAGCAGACGGTTGGACACAAATCCGTAAACCAAACGACAAAATGCAAGTTTGTTCATTCTTCTGGATTTATTTCGGTTTCCCATGTAGCAGTTACGAAGGTATCAATGTTGAAGAAGTGCGCAACTCACTAGGCGAAGCATTAGGCGAAACAGATGAAATTACTCCAGATTTCGTATGTGGTATTCCAGATTCAGGTATTGGTCACGCAATAGGTTATTCTAAAGGTAAAGGTGTACCTTACAAACGTGCAATCCTTAAATATACTCCAACTTGGCCACGTAGTTTCACTCCTTCAAATCAATCAATGAGAAATCTAGTTGCTAAAATGAAACTACTTCCTAATAGAGAAATCTTAACAGACAAAAAAGTAGTGTTCTTAGATGACTCTATCGTACGCGGTACCCAGCTTAAAGGTAATGTTGACATGATGTACGACTACGGTGCAAAAGAAATACACATGCGTATAGCTTGTCCACCAATGATTTATTCTTGTCGTTACCTAAATTTCTCATCAACACAAAACGACCTAGAGTTAATCACTCGTTATTATATTGAGCAACTTGAAGGTGCTCACGACAAAAATCTACAAGAATATGTAGATCCAACATCAGAAAAACACAAACAACTAGTAGAGCTTATCCGCAAAAGATTTGGTCTTACTTCTCTTCGCTACAACACAGTTGATGCACTTGTGAAAGCGATAGGACTTCCTAAGGAGAAGATATGTACTCATTGTTTTGACGGCTCTAGTTATTTTTAATTAAATAAATTATGTTTGAATCACTTAGCGAGCGCCTGGAGCGTTCATTTAAAATACTAAAAGGTGAAGGTAAAATCACCGAGATAAACGTGGCGGAAACTCTAAAAGACGTAAGAAAAGCTCTTTTAGAAGCCGATGTAAACTACAAAACAGCTAAAACTTTTACAGACGATGTAAAAGCTAAGGCTCTTGGTATGAACGTATTAACCGCAGTAAAACCTAGCGAGTTGATGGTTAAGATAGTTCACGACGAGTTGGCTGCTCTTATGGGTGGTACTCATACCGAACTAGAGCTTAAAGGTTCACCAAGTATTATCTTGATGGCAGGTCTTCAAGGTTCTGGTAAAACTACATTTACCGGAAAACTTGCCAATATGCTTAAAACTAAGAAGGGTAAAAATCCTCTGATGGTAGCTTGCGACGTATATCGTCCTGCTGCTATTGAGCAATTGAGAGTTTTAGGCGAACAAATCAATGTGCCAGTTTACACAGAAATCGACAGCAAAGATGTAGTAAGCATTGCTAAAAATGCTATTGCAGAGGCTAAGAAGAAAGGTAACGACGTAGTAATCGTCGATACAGCTGGTCGTCTTGCTGTGGATGAAGAAATGATGAATGAGATTTCTGCAGTGAAAGAAGCTATCAATCCAAACGAAATCTTATTCGTTGTGGACTCAATGACAGGTCAAGATGCTGTAAACACTGCAAAAGAATTCAACGATAGACTAGACTTCACTGGTGTTATCCTTACCAAACTTGATGGTGATACTCGTGGTGGTGCAGCTCTTTCTATTCGTTCTGTGGTAAACAAACCTATCAAATTTGTTGGTATAGGTGAAAAAATGGAAGCAATTGATGCATTCCACCCAGCACGTATGGCAGACCGTATCTTGGGTATGGGTGATATAGTTTCTTTCGTAGAACGTGCTCAAGAGCAATACGACGAAGCAGAAGCTCGCAAACTGTCAAAGAAAATTGCTAAAAACCAATTTGGTTTCGACGACTTCCTTAATCAAATCCAACAAATCAAAAAAATGGGTAATATGAAAGACCTTCTAGGTATGATTCCTGGAGTAGGTAAGGCCCTTAAAGATGTGGATATTAAGGATGATGCTTTCAAACATATTGAGGCAATTATTCAGTCTATGACCCCAGAAGAACGTACAAACCCACAAATCCTAAACCCTTCACGTAAACAACGTATTGCAAATGGTAGTGGTAGAAATATTCAAGAGGTGAATAGACTTATTAAACAATTTGACGATATGCGCAAAATGATGCGTATGGTTCAAAATAGTGGAGGTAAACTTCCAAAAATAAGAAGATAATTAGGAATTAGGACGTACTGATGAACGTCAGTGAATAATGTGGAATTAGGAATTAATATTCGCATTAATAATTAAAAAAACAAATAATTATATGATATTAATAGACGGAAAGAAGACTGCTGATGATATTAAGCTAGAAATCGCAGAAGAAGTAAAACAAATGTTGGCCGAAGGCAAGAAACAACCACACCTTGTGGCTATTCTTGTAGGTCACGATGGTGGTAGTGAAACATATGTAGCAGCAAAATGTAAAGCTTGCGAAGTATGTGGTTTTAAATCTACACTTATTCGTTACGAAGACGATGTAACAGAAGCAGAACTTCTTGCTCGCATCGAAGAACTAAACAACGACGACGATGTAGACGGATTTATTGTTCAACTTCCACTTCCAAAACATATCTCAGAACAAAAAGTAATTGAAGCTATTGATTATAAGAAAGACGTGGATGGTTTCCACCCAATCAATGTTGGTCGTACTTCTATTGGTCTTCCAGCTTTCGTTTCTGCAACTCCTGCAGGTATTCTTGAACTTCTTAAACGTTACAATATTGAAACAGCAGGTAAACACGTTGTAGTTCTTGGTAGAAGTAATATCGTAGGTAAACCAGTGGCTCAACTTCTAATGCAAAAAGCTTATCCAGGCAATGCAACAGTAACAGTTTGTCACAGCTATAGCAAAGACCTTAAAGAACAATGCCTAAAAGCTGACATTATTATTGCTGCTCTAGGTTCACCAAACTTTGTTACTGCAGATATGGTAAAAGAAGGTGCTGTGATTGTTGACGTTGGTACCACTCGCGTGCCTAACGCAAACACCAAATCTGGCTTCAAACTTACTGGTGACGTGAAATTTGATGAAGTAGCACCCAAATGCTCATACATCACTCCAGTACCAGGTGGAGTAGGCCCAATGACTATTTGTTCATTGATGAAGAACACTCTACTAGCAGGTAAAAAAGCAATATATTAATCTATAATAGATAAAAAAAGAAAAAGCGAGTTTTTAAAAACTCGCTTTTATTGTTTTCAAAAGTTTCTTGCCAAAGAACTCGTTGTTCTTTTTGGTGTAGCGAATGTCGGTGAACACTTGTGCTAGGGTTTCTTTGTTGTTTTCACGCACATAGTTTTGCATTTCTGGTAGTGCTTCTTTTGCAGAAAATGCTTCATCTACATTCTTTTCTTCGTACTTTTCGTTGTGAATAAGTGATTTTATTGGCAAGCGGTCTGATACCTTTGGAGTTTCTATAGGGTAGCCCACGGTGATAGTTACTACAGGTAGTACCAGTGAAGGCAGACCCAATACTTCTGCAATTTCTTCTGCATTGTAGGTGGTTGTACCTAAATAGCAAATGCCAAGTCCAGCTGCTTCTGCTGCTACGCAAAATGTTTGTGCCCAAATAGTTGCATCGATAGTGGCGCAGTAGAAAGAAAGGAAATTGTCGTATCCAGGCTCTGCATTACGCTCTTTGCACCAACGAGTAAAAAGATTGTAGTCTGCGCAAAATGTTAGCACCACAGGAGCACCAGTTATCATACGTTGATTGAAGTGTAGGGGAGCAAGGCGTTTTTTCATTTCCTCCTCGCGTGTAACAACCACACTATATGTTTGCATATTGCCAGTGTTTGACGATTGTGCTGCCTCAGATAGCAATTCTTCCAAAAGTTCGTTTGATACTTCTTTGTCTAAATAGTCGCGCACACTGCCACGGTTTGTAAGTATATCTTTCATTATATTATATTTAACAAGGAGCTGAATAAAAAGTGTACTTCTTCGTTACGCTTGCCTTCAAAATCCTCATTGCCTAGCGGCGATTCTGCTCACGCTCGGCATAGTTTAAGTAAACTTAACTCTGCTCTCACTAACTCGCAGAATTTACTGTAAACTCCGGTTTCTCAGGCTTCGCAAGCCTTGAATTACATCTTTTTATTCAACTCCTAACATTATGAGGAAGACTTATTTAGCAACCTCTTTAATATATTATTACATTTTCACAGAACGGCCAGAAGAAATGGTCATTTGAAGCATTTTTTCGTTTAGCTCAGTTAGACCAAGTAGCTCTTCTACGTTTTTGTGCATTCTGTAGCACCAGAAGTGGTGAGGGTCTGCAGGAATGTTGATACGTTCTTCGTCGCAGTTTGCTCTTCTGTTTTCGCCGTCGATAGAAATCCAATCTTGGAATGGAAGGATTACTAGCATAGCAGGAGAGTATAAGTGACGATTTAGAATCTTTTCGCAAATCCATGGCTCACAGTCTTCTGGAGCGCCGCCCCATTCTCCTAAAATATGGTTGTAATAGCGTTGTGTTAAGCCCATATCTTCTTTCCACCAACCGCGGATAGGAGACATATCGTGTGTAGAGGTGGTGCAAACAGATAGATAAGGCACGCCATCCATATAAACAAACTCTTGAGTAGGGTCTTTTGGCATACGGTCTATTTCTAGAGACAGCATATAAAGATTTCTCATTACGTCTGGCACGCAAGCAGGAATCATACCTAGGTCTTCTGCACACACAAGCATGTCTGTAGCACGAAGTAGAGCAGGAAGTTTCTTCATTGCTTGTTCTGCCCAGAATTGGTTGTGACGTTCGTAGAAGAAATGGTTGTAAAGTCTATTTAAAGCGTCTTTAGCACCCCAGTCTAGTTCGCGGAATGAATATGTATCTTGGAACGCAATACGTGGGTGGAATTTACCTTTTTGTTTTTGGTCTTCGATAAATAATACTTCGCAATATAGGCTTAGAATTTCGTTGTAGAACGCACTATTAAGCTCTAGAATTTCAGAATTGTTTCTAGCATAGCTTTCTAGTTGGCGTTGTGTTTTAAATTCTTCTTTGAAGCGATATGAGCCAGCTGTAACTAGTTCTAGGTATCTGCTCATTACTTCAGGAGCTCTGTCGCCAAATTTTTCGTAAAGCATGTGTTCACGAATATATGGGTTCACCATTCTGTGGTAGTCGAACCAAGTGCCAAAACCTTTGATTTCGTCTTCTGTAAATGGAAGGGCAGGGTCGAAGTAGCCAAGAAGACCTTGTACGTCGCCGCCATTCATACGCCAAATTCTAAAGAAACCAAGCACGTGGTCGATACGATAAACTTGGAAGTATGTTGCCATTTTTTGGAAGCGTTTTTTCCACCATAGGTAACCATCGCGTTCCATTTCTTCCCAGTTGTATGTTGGGAATCCCCAGTTTTGACCTGTTTTTGAGAATGGATCTGGTGGAGCACCTGCTTGGCTATCAAGGTTGAACAATTCTGGTTCCATCCAAGCTTCCACACTTTCTGGGCTAATACCAATTGGAATATCGCCTTTCACAACTACATTGTTTTGTTTTGCATATTCTGTAGCTGCTAGAAGTTGTAGGTGAGCATTGTATTGTAGATATAGGTGAAGATTTACTTCTTCTTTTGTTTTTGCATCGGTAAACAATTTGCCTACTTTAGTTTTGTTGTAAACACTAAAGTCGTCCCATGTGCGGAAGTTGCAATTGTTGTATTTATCTCTTAAATAACAGAATGCTGCGTATGGATACAACCATTCTTTATTTTCTGATAAGAATTTTTTGTATCCAGCAGAAGCCAATACTTTAGCACCTTCTTGTTGGTAGATAAGGTTGAAGTATTCCCATTTTGCAGCTGTTACTTCTTGGTATTTTACAGTTGGTGAAGCATTGAATTCTTTTTGTAGAGCATAGAATTCTTGCATTTTAGCTTCGTCTTTTAAGATGCCAAGTTCAAAGATATTGATATAAATAGGGTGTAGTGCCATCACAGTGATGCTGCTATATGGATATGAGTCAGCATTTGTTCTGAAACGAGTGGTATCTGTGATAGGAAGTGTTTGAATTACTCTTTGACCAGTAAGCTTTGCCCAGTCTGACATCAGTTTAAGGTCTGAGAATTCACCTACACCAAAGCTATTGTGTGTACGTAGTGAAAATACAGGAATAGAAACACCAGCACATTTAAATGCAGGGATGCTATAACGGAAAACTTCGTCGTTGCGTTGGTAAATAGTACTTTCTTCAATGTCAAACAGATTTAATGTTCTGTTGTCACCATATTCCCAAGAAACTGCAGTTTTTGTTTTAGCGTTATATAAAACGTATTTGTACTCAATAATTCCTTCGTTGCCTCTAATGGCAGTTGCACCTTTCCAAAGTGGAAATTCTGCATCAGAAAGAACTAATGCATTTGTTGTATCCCAGTTGCCTAGAGAGTCGCAGTTGCCAACTACAGCAATGCTAAGTCCGTCTTCTACACGAGGAGCGCTAATGCTAAATTGGATTACTTTGTCTGCTTTCACTGCGGCTTGTTTTTTGCCTTTTGAGGTTCTTAAAATAAGACCTTCTGTGAATGCAGAAGAGTAGAAAGTTTTATCTTCTCCGTTGCTTTTCCAAGTGTCGTGTAAAATGTAGTTGTCTTTACCTGCTACTGCAGAGAATAATCTGTCTGTGAAGTACTCACCTGTGAATGTTTTATTATCGTTTAAGATAATATAATTATAGGTGAATTTTTTTGTAGAATTTACTTCTACTTCCAATGACCAATTGCCATCTTCTTCATACTTCATAGGTAAGGCTTTTGCATTTATGTTAGAGCCTAACTCTTCAGCAGAACCTACCACAAACAAGTTTTGTCCCCAACTTGTGCGGTAATTAATTTTAAATGTAATTTTCATAAAAATGAAATTATTTGTAAGTGTTTCTATTATGTATTTTAAATATGCTTAGCAAATGTACTATAAAAATTTATAACTATGAAATATAAATGTAACAAAAATGGGCTACTTTAAACAAATTTAAGGTAGCCCAAATTTATTATACAAATTTTAATTGTTCCGCTTATCAACATCCTCTTTATACTCCCAAAACTTTCTGTTTTCTTGTAACACATCTATACTAAAATCAGGACCATAATATTGGTATAAGCCTTTCATTGATGGTTCTTCTGGTGAGAGGTGGTCAAATATAAATTCTTTAGTTTCTGAGTTGTAAACCAAACTCATGTTTGCCATATATGAATATTCAAATACCATTCTGCAGAATGTCTTATTTCCTTTTTTGAAAACTTTTTCGCCAAAAGTAGGACGTTTCTTTTCCAAACTAAGCACTTCTATTACTTTAACTTTAGAAATATTATTATATGTAGAATAGCCTAGAAGAATATAATCTCCCTTCCAAGGTATTATATTGTAATATAGTGAACCATACCAATTTTTTGAGTTATATTTCTTATTATCAGTAGGTTTAAATGCTTTTGGACAAGATAATTGCCATGCTTTTACTTTAGGCTTTTTCTTGTTAGAATTTTTAATTATTATAGTTTCGTAGGCATAAGAGTTGTCTTTTAGTTTATAATTCCAAGAAATTATTTTTAGTTTATTGTCTGGTGAAATTACACTTCCTATTCTATTTGAGCCTAAAGAAGTTTTATAAAAATTGGAATCTGTTTCGGCGAATTCCATCACTTCTTGTTTAATTTTTTCATTTATAGAATAAGTGATACTGTCGTTTTCAGACAAATCTAACTGTGTGAAATATGTGTTTAGATTTTCTGAAAGTGAACTTGCAGAAACAGTAAACGAAATAAATAATGATATAATTAATAAAATTTTTCTCATTTATATTTGTCAATTTTAATTACTCGCTTCGCTCCTAATTCCTAATTGATTTAGCAAATCCACTCTGCCTATTTCTTTAAGGAAACGTTTAATCTCTGCTTTATATTCTCCTTTGTACCAAAAGAAGAAACTGCGTTGTCTGTTTTTCTGCTCTGCAGTTTTTGCGGTATAGACTTTCTCCATGGTATAAGGATTAATTCCTGTGTAATAAATTTCTGTGGCTAGAGTAAATGGAGTAGGTGTGAAGTCTTGCACTTGCTCTAGGCGGAAATTTAGCTTTTTTGTTTCTATGGCAAGTTCTGCCATGTGTTCTGGTTTGCAACCAGGGTGAGAAGAAATAAAATAAGGTATAAGTTGTTGGTTTAGATTAAACTCTTCGTTGAATTTATTAAACTTCTTGTCAAATTCTTTAAACAGACTAAATGATGGCTTTCTCATTAGATTTAGTACTGTATCATTTGTGTGTTCAGGCGCTACTTTAAGTCTGCCAGATACGTGATTTTTTACCACTTCTTTTAGGTATTGATCTGTGGCAAGGTCGTATCTAATACCGCTTCCAATAAATGCTTTTTTTATGAATGGAAGTTTTCTCACAGCAGAGTAAAGTTTCAATACTTCGCTGTGGTCTGTATTTAAATTTGGGCAAATTTTTGGGTGAAGACAGGTAGGGCGTTTGCATTTTTTGCAAATTTCTATGTCTTTTCCTCCTAAGCGATACATATTGGCAGAAGGACCACCAAGGTCGCTTATATAACCTTTGAAACTCTCTTCTTCTGCTATTTTTTCTATTTCTTTTAGTATAGATTCTGCAGAACGAGACACTATAAATTTACCTTGATGAGCAGAAATTGTACAGAAAGCACAACCTCCAAAACAACCTCTATGCATAGTAACAGAGTGTTTTATCATGTCGTATGCAGGTATGGTTTTACCCTTGTATCTAGGGTGTATTTTGCGTGTGTATGGCAAATCGTAGATGGCGTCTAGTTCTTCTGTGGTAAGAAGTGGATATGGCGGATTCATAATCACCATATTTTTGCCAAAACGTTGGCCAATAGTCTGTGTAGATTGGTATTTATTCGATTCTTCTTCTACAAGTTTGAAGTTTATAGCCTGTTTTCTTTTGTCTTTCAGGCATTCTTCAAATGCGCTCAATTCTATGTCTACAGGCTTTACGCTAGAGAGGTATGCTATCTGAGGAGTGCTTAAAATCTCTTGCAGAGAAGCTTTGTTGTTAAATTTATGAGCAAGTTCTACCATAGTTTTTTCTGCCATTCCATAAACTAAAATGTCAGCTTTGCTTTCCAAAAGAATACTTTCTTTTAATTTGTCTGCCCAATAATCATAATGACCAAATCTGCGAAGCGAAGCTTCAATGCCTCCAATTACAACAGGTACGTTTGGGTATAAGTCTTTAAGTATTTTTGAATACACGCTACAAGCATAATCTGGACGAAATCCAGCTTTGCCTTCTGGGGTGTATGCGTCGTTTGAGCGCAGACGCTTGTTTGCTGTATAATGGTTTACCATTGAATCCATAGCACCAGAAGTAACTGCAAAAAATAGGCGAGGAGTGCCCATTTTTTTGAAGTCGCGTAAGTCGTCTTTCCAGTTTGGCTGTGGCACTACAGCTACTCTAAAACCTTCTTTTTCTAGCATTCTTGCTATAATAGCAGCTCCAAAAGAAGGATGGTCTATGTAAGCGTCGCCCGAGAATAAAACCACATCTACATAGTCCCAACCTAGGGCTTTCATTTCCTTGGCAGAGGTAGGTAAAAATCTATTATTTTCCTTGAAGGATTTCATTATAACGTTTTGGGTCATTTAAGATTTCAATACTTAATTCTAACACTTCATCTGTTTTTAAAAACTGTTCAGCTTCGCCTTTAGAGAAATAATAACGTTTAACAATTTCTGCAGAAAGCATTTCGCTTACTTCTTTACGGAATTTATTCAATTCTGTTTCCGTGTTATGTTTTAGTTTTTTCTCTAGACTATCTAGAATTTCTTTATTTTCTTCGTATGAATTTTCTTTCTTTATAATTTCTATAAGTTCTTTCAATTTCTTTTCTGATAGATTCTCATATTTAAAATTTTTGCTTATTGCAAATTTTGTAAAGTCTTCGTAAATGCTATCTGTTATAGAGAAATCTTTTACACTAGAAATAGTAGGATTTTTAATTTTAAATTCTGTTGCGTAGTCGAAGCAAACGTGTTGTAACATCAATTCGTAGCAAAGGTAAGCACGAGAAAGGCTATCTTTGTCGTTGTGGTACTTGTATGTTACATCAGGAGAAATACCTCTACCATCACGTACAGTTCTTCCTCCTTTTGTTTTAAATTCTGTGGTAAGACTGTCTGGAATTATATCTGATTTTTCTCCGTCTTTTTGTGTGTAATTTATGGCTTGAATACATCTACCGCTAGGAGTATAATATTTTGCAGTAGTTACTTTTAGTTTTCCATCGTATGCCACAGGAAATGTTCCTTGCACAAGTCCTTTGCCAAATGTTCTGCTTCCTACAATCACAGCACGATCTAAATCTTGCATGGCGCCTGCCACAATTTCTGAAGCAGAAGCGCTTTCGTCATTTACCATTATTATTAATGGTATGTTCAAGTCGATAGGGTTGCTGTGTGCTTTGTATGTGGTGTTCTCCGACTCAATTTTACCTTTTGTAGAAACAATCACTTCACCTTTAGGTAAAAAGAAATTGCATATATTGATTGCTTCTCTTAGAAGACCTCCACCATTGTTTCTTAGGTCTATAATAAGTCCTTTTATACCTTTGTCTTTTAGCTCTAGATATGCTTTTTTTAGTTCAGAAGAACAATCGTCTGTAAAAGAACTCAAATTTATATATCCTATACTATCTGCTACTACATTATAATATGTAATAGGATTTATGTAAATTTGTTTTCTTGTGATATTGTAATATTTTACCTTGGTTTCATTTGGGTGAAGTATGCCTACTTTTACCTCTGTACCAGGAATACCTCTAAGCATTTCACTCACTTGAGATGTGGTGTGATTTTTTAATTTGGTTTTATCAACAGAAACAATTTTGTCTGCGGCACGAAGTCCAGCATTGTATGCAGGCATATCTACATATACTTCATTAATGTATATAGCGCTATCACGTTGAGTAATAATAGCACCAACTCCTGCATATTCTCCTGTGGTTAAAAGAGCAAAATCTTCTTCTTTTTCTGCAGGTATATATACGGTGTATGGGTCTATGTTTCTTAGCATTCCATCTATGCCAGCTTTTACCATTCTATTTAGAGGAATGGTGTCAACATAATGTATGTTTAGAGATTTGTATAAAGAATTAAAAATTTCTAAGTTTTTTGATAGTTCAAAGTGTTTATCTGAAGTTGTGGATAGTGCGTTTAAACTATAAATAAGTATGCTAGCGATAAATATGATTTTCTTCTTCATAATTGTTTATTCTGTATATCTTACAAATGTAGTAAATAATTAGGAAATTTATATAAGTGAGAGGAGAAAATCGTTGTAGGCTAATTAGTAATTAGGAATTATTTACTATTTTTGTGCTTAAATGTTATAAATTTTAATGAAACCTATATACATTATAATATTATTATCTATAGTAAGTATATTCTATTCTTGTAAGACAAAAAAGGTGGTGGAAGCTCCTGTTGTGGTAGAAGAAAATGTGCCACAAGCGGACACTACATTGATACCGTCTTTCCCTTCAGAAGTTTTGTATGTACTTACTAGAGAATATGAAAGTGTATGGGATAGTACACGAGATAAATACGATACCAAAGAGGCTGAATACATAAGAAATAATAATGTTCCTATCAAGGAATATATGGAATATAGACTTATTACTTTGTTTCCAGATTTGGCTTATGTAGGATTGCTGGATAAGATAGAAGATAGGGCTAAAGATATGCTTCCAAGTATGTCTAAAGTGATGCCTTCCTTTAGAAGTCAAGATGGGTATTATATGCCTTCGTTTGCTGAAAAGGTTGATTTGGAGAGAGTTTCTGATCAAGATGAAATTAAAAAACTTTATCTCTCTTATTCCGAATTGGATGTGTTTCAAAAAATGAACGCATTGGCAGATACTTCAAGTTTTGTTGAGTTGGAAGAAATAAGAAATATAGAAGTGAATGATAGTATTTGGAATATAGATAAAAAACTCTCAGAGGATAGTGTTCCTTATTATATGAAAGAGAGTATGCTTATTTCAATGTTGACATCTGGTCTTGGGTCTCATGTGTTTTTTAGGATAATGCAGAGTAAGGCTCGTGCCACATATGTTGCAGAATTTTTCTATCCAGGTTTAACAAAAGATGGTAGAAAAGGCGATGCTTATAAGCATTTATATGTAAATACAATGCTTAGAAACTATGTTGGACCAGTGATGGCTTGGCTTATAATGGATATTTATTGGGAAAATGCTGCATCTAATGCGCCTTGTGATATGGTTATGGATCTTCATAATAATCATGTGGGTAGAAATAGTCGTTATAGAGACTTACGTGGAACTGAGCATTCTCATTGGGTTGATTGGGCGTACAACGTAAAATCTTTTGTGGAAGATACCACACGAAATGCTCAATATCACAATTGGAATAAAGAAATTCCTCTGCTTGTTATTAAAGAGGAGGAGTCTAAATCAAATGATAGATTGTATCTTTATTGGAATAAAGCAGATGTGGAGGAAGTGGCGGAAGTAGAAGATACTGAAAATATTGAAAGTTTAGAGTAAATTTAAGGTAAATTTAAACTTGAAAATTTGCTTTTTAGTGTTATAATTCTTATCTTTGTTTAATGTAAAATTACAGAGATGAATTTAACAGATAAAGATATAGAATTTTTGGCTAAAAAAGGGATTTCTGCAGAGGACGTTAAAGATCAGATATTCAAGATTTCTAGTGGAGTGAATGTGCCTAGTATTGTTAGGAGTGCTTCAATAGATGATGGTATTATGATTTTTAATGAGGCTGAAAAGGAAACCTGTATTGAGCGTTGGGAATCATATCTATCTAAAAAACCATCTATTGTTCATTTTATACCAGCTTCTGGTCGTGCCAATAGATTCTTAAGAAATTTGAACGAATTCTTGAAGTCTGACAAGACGGAGCCTACAACCAACTTTGAAAAGAACTTCTTTAATCATTTACCTTCTTTTGCCTTTTACAATGAATTGAACAAATTCTTTATGGTGCTGGATAAAAAAGATGTTCAAGAATTGTTAGAAGAAAAACAATACAAAAGAATTGTGGAATATATGCTAACAGAAAAAGGGCTAAATTATTTGTCTTGTCCTATTTCAATGTTTAAGTTCCACACTGATAAATCTAAAAGATTTGTTTCTATTCAAAAATATCTTCCTAAAAAAATTCAAAAATACTACGCTTCATTTGAGGAAACGCGCACACCTATTCAAGAAACATTGATAGAATGTGCAATGATTTCAGGAAAAAGCAAAGAAGTGAATGTTTGTTTTACTGTAGATGAACAACATAAAGAAATGGTGCAAGACTATGTGGGAGACTTTAAACTACCTATAGAAAAGAAATTGGGTGTTAATTTTTCTGTTGTTCTACAAACTCAGAGTCCAGCTACAGATTCTATTATGCTTACTAAATCGGGTGGAATGCCTTGTAGAGATGCGAATGGAAATCTAATTTTAAAACAATCTGGTCATGGTGCATTGCTTGAAAATATGAATTCATTGAAAAATGATTTAGTATTTATTAAGAACATTGACAATCAATCTCCAGATTCTTTGAAGAAACAAGTGGTTGAGTATAGGAAGTTGATGGGAGGATTGCTATTGCAATTGCAAAAATTTATTAGTAAATTTATAAAATTATTAGATAAAGGTGATGTGCCTGATGATAAACTCATCGAAATTATTAATTTTGTAGAAAATGTTCTGAATGTGAAGCGTGATAAAATATTATTAATGCCACGTGAAGAACAATACGAATATTTAAAAACAAAATTGAATCGTCCGCTTAGGGTGTGTGGTATGGTAAAGAATGAAGAGGAGAAAGGTGGAGTGCCATGTTGGGTTAATAATGCAGACGGTACAACGTCGTTACAAATTGTAGATTATTACCAAATAGCTGGTAACGCAGAATACGAAAAATTATTTATTTCATCTACACACTTTAATCCTGTTGATATGGTTTGTTGTATCACAGATTATAAAGGAAAGAAATTTGATTTAAATAAGTATTCAAATCCAAAAGAATACATGTTACTTCCTAAGAGATCTTATGGTCCAGATGCTATAAGATTGGAGAAAGCAGGGCTTTGGAATGGTGGAATGTCTGATTGGAATACAGTATTCGTAGAAATACCAATTAAGAATTTTAATCCAGTAAAAAGAATAAACGATTTACTTCGATACGAACATCAAAATACCTAATTATTATGGACCTAAAAATTATTCAAAATGACCCTTGGTTAGAACCATATCGTTCTGCAATAGAAGGACGACATGCGTATGCGTTACAAAGAGAAAAAGAATTAACTCAATATGGAGTAACCACGTTATCAGATTTTGCATCTGGTTATCTATATTTTGGTTTGCACAAACAACCAGAAGGATGGGTGCTTCGTGAATGGGCACCAAATGCTACAGATATTTTCGTAGTTGGTGATTTCAACCAATGGCAACGTTTAGAATCATACAAACTAAAACCTATTGGTAATGGTGTATTCGAAGGATTTTTCCCAGAAAAAGCCTTGAGTCACGGACAATTATATAAATTAGTTGTTTGTTGGCCTGGTGGATCAGGAGAACGTATCCCAGCATGGTGTAGAAGAGTGGTGCAAGATGACAATACCAAAATATTTAGTGCGCAAGTATGGAATCCTGCAAAACCATACAAATTTAAAAATACTAAATTTGTGCCAAATACCAATCCACTAATGATTTATGAATGCCATATTGGTATGGGTACAAACGAAGAAAAAGTAGGTACATATGCAGAATTTACTAAAAATGTGCTTCCTCGTGTGAAGAAAGCAGGATACAATGCTATTCAAATTATGGCTATCCAAGAACACCCATATTATGGTTCTTTTGGATATCACGTATCTAGTTTCTTTGCTGCATCTTCTCGTTTTGGTACACCAGAAGAATTGAAAGCACTTATCGATACAGCTCACGGCATGGGTATTGCAGTAATTATGGATATTGTTCACTCTCACGCTGTGAAAAATGAAGTTGAAGGTTTAGGACGTTTTGATGGCACCCCATATCAATATTTCCACGATGGTGGACGTAGAGAACACCCAGCATGGGACTCTTTATGTTTTGACTATGGCAAAAATGAAGTTTTACACTTCTTACTATCTAACTGCAAATTCTGGTTAGATGAATATAAATTTGACGGTTTCCGTTTCGACGGTGTTACCTCAATGTTGTATTTAAGCCATGGTCTTGGCGAAGCATTTAGTGGTTACGCAGACTACTACAATATCAACCAAGACGGTGATGCTATTTGCTACTTAACTCTTGCAAACAAACTTATTCACCAAGTAAATCCAAATGCTATCACTATTGCAGAAGAAATGAGCGGTATGCCAGGTCTTGCAAGTAAATTTGAAGATGGCGGTATGGGATTTGACTATCGTATGGCTATGGGTATTCCAGACCTTTGGATTAAATATATTAAAGAATATACAGACGAAAACTGGAAACCAGGTCACTTGTTCTGGGAACTAACAAACCGTCGTGCAGACGAAAAAACTATTTCATACGCAGAAAGCCACGACCAAGCACTAGTAGGTGATAAAACTATTATCTTCCGCCTTGTAGATGCTGATATGTACTGGCACATGCAAAAAGGTGATACCACTTATATGGTAGATAGAGGTGTGGCACTTCACAAAATGATTCGCTTAATTACTGCTTCTACTATCAACGGTGGTTATCTAAACTTTATGGGTAACGAATTTGGTCACCCAGAATGGATTGACTTCCCACGCGAAGGAAATGGTTGGTCTCACAAATATGCTCGCAGACAATGGGAACTTGTAGATAACGAAAAATATCTATATCAAGACCTTGCAAAATTTGACCAAGCTATGGTAAACCTTATTACCTCAGAAAAAGATTATATCGGTGTAAACCTTTATAAATACTGGGATAACTCAGGCGACCAAGTAATTGCATACGGACGTGGAGATTTATTATTTGTATTCAACTTCCACCCATACAAATCATTCTCAGATTATGGTATGTTGGTACTTCCTGGTGAATACGAAATGGTACTAAATACAGACTCTAAAGAATTTGGTGGTTTCGGTCTTTCTGACGAAACAATTCACCACTTCACAAGACCTTCTGAAGAATATCCAGACAAAGGTTGGTTGAGTCTATACATTCCTTCTCGTTCAGCATTCGTTTTACGTAGAAAACCTGCTCCTAAAAAGAGAGGTAGAAAACCTAAAAAATAGTGTTCTCAAGTAACGAAAAACAACTAGCTATATTAATCGACCCCGGTAAATACGGGGTCGATTGTTTAGTAAATTTGTTGCAGATTATGCAACAAAAGCCTCCTCATTATGTATTGGTGGGTGGTAGCACCACTTCTTCATCTATGGATGAAACTATAAATCTTATCCGCCAATATCTTGATGTGCCTGTGATTTTATTTCCGGGCAATGCATCTCAGTTTACTCCAAAAGCTGATGCTCTGATGTACCTTTCACTTATCTCTGGCAGAAATCCAGACTATTTGATTGGTCAACATGTACTTTCTTCTATTTCTATAAAAAAATCTGGGTTGAAGGTTGTGCCTGTGGGCTATATGCTCATAGAAAGTGGCAGAATGACTAGTGTGGAATACATTAGCAATACCAAACCTATTCCTTCAAACAAATCTGAGATTGCAGTTTGCACTGCAGTGGCAGGTGAACTTCTAGGTATGCAATCTATTTATTTAGAAGCGGGTAGTGGGGCAGACCGTCCTGTGCCTGCAGAAATGATTGCTGCAGTAAAGAAGAATATTTCTATTCCACTTATAGTTGGTGGTGGCATACGCACAGTAGAGGCACTAAAAAACGCCTACGCCTCAGGCGCAGACGTTGTGGTTGTAGGAAATATTCTAGAAGAAAAACCAGAACTTTATCACGAATTATTTGAGACCTTGACTCTGTTGTAGGTTGTAGTAAGCACCCTTTAGTGCCATAAGTTCTTCGTGATTTCCTCTTTCTATAATTTTACCCTTTTCTAATACACAGATTTCATCTGCATTTCTCACGGTAGATAGGCGGTGAGCAATCACTATAGTTGTGCGGTTTTTCATTAGGTTTTCCAATGCTTCTTGCACAAGTTTTTCAGATTCCGTGTCTAGGGCAGAAGTAGCTTCATCTAAAATAAGAATAGGAGGATTCTTCAAAATAGCTCTCGCAATGCTTATTCTTTGTCGTTGACCACCAGATAGTTTGCAACCGCGGTCGCCAATATTGCTGTGGTAACCTTGCTCTGTGGCAGAGATAAAGTCGTGAGCATTAGCTATTTTCGCAGCTTTCACCACATCTTCCATAGTGGCATTTTCCACACCAAAGGCGATATTGTTGTAGAAAGTGTCATTGAAAAGGATAGCTTCTTGGTTTACATTACCCATTAGGGCACGAAGCGATGTAAGAGGCATATTTTTAATATTCACTCCGTCGATTAGGATTTCACCTTCGTTTATATCCCAAAAACGTGGCAATAAATCTACTAATGTAGATTTTCCTGAACCAGATTGACCTACAAGTGCAATAGTCTTACCTCTGTTTATAGTAAGGTTTACATCTTGAAGTACCCAATCATTTTTGTATTTGAAAAATACGTTTTTATATTCTATTTTATCTTTGAAGTCTTTTAGTGAAACAGCATCTTCTGGCCATGTAAGTGGATTTTCAGCTGCCATAATCTTGTCGATACGCTCAAGCGAACCCATACCTTTACGCACATTGTATGAAGCACGAGAAAGTTCTTTTATAGGATTGATGATGCTATAGAAGATAAGAATGTAGTAAATGAAAACAGATGCTTGAAGTCCACTGTCGGTACAAAGAATAAGATAACCACCGTAGCACACTACAATAGAAATAATCATTGTACCAAGGAATTCGCTCATAGGGTGGGCAAGGTATTGTCTTTTTACCACCTTAATAATAGCATCTCTAATTTTCTTGGTTTGGTTGTGGAAACGGTTGCCAATTTTTCCTTCAGCATTGAATGCTTTAATAATGCGCAGACCGCCAAGCATTTCTTCTAGTTGAGAGGTAAGTGCTCCTTGTTCTGCACCTACTTCCATTGAGTCTTTTTTCAGGTTTTTACCCACAATGCCCATCAATCCACCAGCAAAAGGAAGCATGATAAACACAAACAATGTCAACTCCCAACTTACACCAATTAGTACCATTAGGTAGATGACAATGATGATAGGATTTTTGATAAGCATGTCTAGTGAACCCATGATTGATGCTTCCACGTCGCTCACGTCCACGCTCACACGTGACATAATATCGCCTTTTTTCTCTTCGGTGAAGAAACCTATAGGAAGAGTAAGGATTTTATCTAAAATATTGTTTCTTAGGTCTTTAACTACGCCTGTTTGCATGTATGCCATAAACAATGAACTTAAATAATAGGTAATTACCTTTAAGAAAGTCATAAGTATTAGGCCTACAGCTAGAAATCCTAAAGTTTGGATTCTACCATATTCATTCATGAAAATGGTAACATAGTAGTAAAGATAATTTTTTAGATAATCGAAGGCGCTACCAAATCCTTCAAATACTGGTGCTTGCTCCACAGGGTTTGATATGCCAAATAGTATCTCTAGGATAGGGACTATAAGGGCAAACGAGAATAAACTTAAAACAGTGGAAAGTATGCTAAAAAATAGCACACCAACCACTGATTTTTTGTAAGGTGGAACAAAACGTTGTAATAAGGTTTTGAACATTGTTCTATATTTGTTGTTATTTTTAAAGCAACAAAGGTGAATGCCATAAAAAAGCATTCACCTTAAATATTCTCTTAAATACCTGTGTATGTGTATGGAGTGATTTCGCGTAACTCAGCTTTAACTTCTTCAGAAACGTTCAATCCTTCAATAAACTTACTGATAGACTCTGCATTTACTACGTCGTTGGTACGAGTAAGTTCTTTTAGAGTTTCGTATGGTTTTGGATA
This sequence comes from Candidatus Enterocola sp., assembly GCA_045633865.1. Classification (GTDB taxonomy): domain Bacteria; phylum Bacteroidota; class Bacteroidia; order Bacteroidales; family Paludibacteraceae; genus Enterocola. The sequence continues at coordinate 73,629 of JAZQZD010000002.1, read as the reverse complement.
GTTTTCACGTCTTAAAATAGTTTGAATAGCCTCTGCACATACGTTCCAGCAGTTTTCTAGGTCTGCTTTAATAGCACTTTCGTTTAGCAATAGTTTGCCTAAACCTTTCATTGTGCTAGCCACAGCAAGAAGTGAATGAGCCAATGGCACACCGATGTTACGTATTACTGTAGAGTCTGTTAGGTCGCGTTGAAGACGAGAAACTGGCAATTTGTGTGCTAAGTGTTCTAAAATAGCAGTTGAAATACCTAAGTTGCCTTCTGAGTTTTCAAAGTCGATAGGATTTACTTTATGAGGCATAGCAGAAGAACCTACTTCGCCAGCTTTGATAGTTTGTTTAAAGTATTCCATTGAAATATATGTCCAGAAGTCGCGGTCTAGGTCTATAATGATGGTATTAATACGTTTAATAGCATCGAAAATAGCTGCTAGATGGTCGTAGTTTGAAATTTGGGTTGTCCATTGTTCACGTTCTAGACCAAGGTATTCACTCACAAATTTGTTGCCAAATGCTTTCCAGTCTGTAGCAGGATATGCCACGTTGTGAGCATTGTAGTTGCCAGTTGCACCACCAAATTTAGCTGTGTATTTCACTGCTTTTAGGGTAGCAAGTTGTTCTTCTAAGCGGTAAGCAAATACTTTGATTTCTTTGCCCAAACGAGTAGGAGAGGCTGGCTGACCGTGAGTTTTAGCAAGCATTGGAATATCTTTCCAATCTTCTGCGTATGCATTAAGTTTTGCAATAAGTTCTTCTAGAGCAGGTACAAATACATCAGACAAACTTTCTTTTACCATCATTGGCACAGAAGTGTTGTTGATGTCTTGTGAAGTAAGACCAAAGTGGATAAATTCCTTATAATCACTTAGTCCCATTTCATCAAATTTACCTTTAATGAAATATTCTACTGCTTTTACGTCATGGTTTGTAACTTTTTCTGTGTCTTTCACCACGTTTGCGTCAGCTAGAGAAAAGTTTCTGTAGATGTCGCGTAGGCTTTCAAATAAGTTTTTATCTACACCTGCAAGTTGTGGAACAGGAAGTTCGCAAAGTGCAATGAAATATTCAATTTCTACTCTTACTCTATATTTAATAAGAGCAAATTCTGAATAATAAGGTGCTAGAGCTTCTACTTTATTTCTATAACGACCATCTACTGGAGAAATTGCAGTTAAAATTGATAGTTCCATATTATTTATAAAAGGAGTTTTGAGAAAGGAAAAATTCTCCTTCCCCAAAACTCAAGTCTAAATTGTTATAAGAAAATTAATTGTGTTAAAATATAAACTGGTAATAAAACTATAAGTGAGAATTTAATCATATAACCAAAGAAACTTGGCATTTCGATTTTGTTTTCTTCAGCGATAGCTTTAACCATAAAGTTTGGACCATTGCCAATGTAGGTCATAGCACCAAAAAATACTGCACCTATAGAGATAGCTTTTAGTAAGATTTCTGGAATACCAGCCACTAAAGTAGCACCTTCTACGATAGGAAGGTCTGCTGGAAGACCGCTAGCCACACTGTGGAATGCAAGTGCTGTAGGAGCATTGTCTAGGAATGAACTTAAAGCACCTGTGCAATAGTAGAATTGCCAGCTTTCTGTAAGACCAAGGCTAGGAGCTGCTTCTCTTAAGAATAAAAGAGCAGGAGTCATAGTAGCAAAGATACCTAAGAATAGCACCGCAACTTCAATGATAGGACCCCAAGAATATTTGTTGTCTTCACGCACTTTTTTGCTAGTTGTGAATAAAGAAGCAAGGATAATACCTATTAATACTATTTCACGAAGAAGTTTCATATAAATAGGAGCGTGTTCTTCACCCATTGCAGGGATTGTACCTGGGTTGATAAATGCCACTGCACAAACAATTGCTGCAAGGTATAGGAAGTTGATGTTACCAGAAAGTCTCAATGGTTTAACACGTTGGAAATCTTTGATAAGGTCTTCTTTCTTTTCTTGTTTGTAGCAATAAGAATCTACAAAATAGTAAATTACAAGAAGCAAGATACCAGCAAATGCCCATTCTACAAATAGGTTAAGGAACCATGTAAATGGAGCACCTTTTAAGTAAAGAAGGAACAATGGTGGGTCACCAAGTGGAGTAAGAAGACCACCACAGTTTGCTACGATAGCAATAAAGAATAAAATTGTGTGAACTTTGTTTTTACGTTCTTTGTTTGTTTCAATTAATGGGCGGATAAGAAGCATTGCTGCACCTGTAGTACCCATGATAGAAGCTAAAACAAGACCAATTCCTAAAAATAATGTGTTTACACTTGGTTTTGCAGGTATATCACCGCTCAAGTGGATACCACCAGTTACAGTAAATAATGCTGTAAGCAGGATGATAAATGGAATGTAGTCGAAAATCATTTGGTGCATTAAGTCATGTGACATACCGTTTAGGCATAGCCAAATGGCAGTAGGAACACCTAGTACTAATGAAACAATAAGTTTGTTCTTATTGTTTTCCCACCAATGCTCTGCAACTAGTGGGCCAATGGCAATGCAAAGCAACATCACCACAAACGGGATCAACGCCCATACTGGAATTTCCATAATTCTTTAATTTGTTTATTGTTAATTAATTGATTAATCCAATTTTAAGACTTCCATAAACGCCTTTTGTGGCACTTCTACCGTACCAATTTGTTTCATACGCTTCTTACCTTTCTTTTGTTTTTCAAGAAGCTTACGTTTACGAGATACGTCGCCACCATAACACTTAGCAGTTACGTCTTTACGCACAGGTTTAATGGTTTCGCGAGCAATGATTTTAGAACCAATAGCAGCTTGAATAGCAATTTCAAACTGTTGGCGTGGGATAAGTTCTTTTAGTTTTTCACACATTCTACGACCAATAGTCACAGCGTTGTCGAAGTGGGTTAGGGTAGAAAGCGCGTCCACAGGTTCACCATTTAATAGAATATCAAGTTTTATCAAACGAGAAGTTCTGAAACCATTCATGTGGTAGTCGAAAGATGCATAACCTTTTGAAATAGATTTCAATTTGTCGTAAAAGTCGAACACAATTTCGCCCATTGGCATATCGTAGATAAGTTCAATACGGTTTGATGAAATGTATTCTTGTTTGATAAGTTCACCACGTTTGCCAAGACAAAGTGTCATGATTTGACCTATGAAATCTGTTTTTGTGATAATAGAAGCACGGATATATGGTTCTTCCACATGGTCTATTAGCATAATGTCTGGCATTCCAGAAGGGTTGTGCACTTCTAGCACGTCGCCTTTTTTGGTGTATATTTTATAAGGTACGTTTGGCACGGTGGTGATAACGTCCATATTAAACTCACGGTCTAGACGCTCTTGCACAATTTCCATGTGAAGCATACCTAAGAAACCGCATCGGAAACCAAAGCCAAGAGCAATAGAAGACTCGGCTTGGAAGGTAAGCGCAGCGTCGTTTAGTTGCAGTTTTTCTATAGATGCACGCAAGTCTTCAAAATCATCAGTATCTATAGGATATATACCTGCGAATACCATAGGTTTTACTTCTTCAAACCCGTCAATCGCACTGTCACAAGGCTCGTTTACGTGAGTAATGGTATCACCCACACGCACTTCTTTAGAATTCTTAATACCAGAGATAATATAACCCACATCACCACACTTAAGTTCCTTTCTTGGCTCCATATCCAAGCGTAGAACACCAATCTCGTCTGCGTTGTATTGTTTTCCAGTATTTACAAATTTTACCAAATCTCCTGTATTGATGCATCCGTTCACTATTTTCATATAAGTGATAATGCCACGGAATGGGTTGAATACAGAGTCGAAAATTAGACATTGAAGTGGAGCTTCAGGATCACCTTTTGGAGGTTTGATGCGTTCCACAATAGCGTCCAAAATTTCCATCACACCCATACCTGTTTTACCGCTCGCACGAATAATTTCCTCAGGTTTGCAACCAAGAAGTTCAACTATTTGGTCTTCCACCTCTTCTGGCATGGCGTTGTCCATATCCATCTTGTTCATGATAGGAATAATTTCCAAATCATGTTCAATGGCCATATAAAGGTTGGAAATTGTTTGTGCTTGAATACCCTGAGTGGCATCCACAATAAGTAGCGCACCCTCGCAAGCAGCAATAGAACGTGATACCTCGTATGCAAAGTCCACGTGCCCTGGCGTGTCAATCAAGTTTAAGGTGTATTTCTCGTTGTTGTATGTGTAGTCCATTTGAATGGCATGACTCTTGATAGTGATGCCTCTCTCACGCTCCAAATCCATATTGTCTAGCACCTGCGCTTGCATATCTTTGCCTACAACAGTGCGTGTCACCTCTAGCAAACGGTCCGCCAGAGTACTCTTACCATGGTCAATATGGGCTATAATACAGAAGTTTCTTATATGTTTCATTAGTCTCTTTTAAATAAGGTACAAAGATAATAAAAAGTCCGTAATATTGCGATAAAGTGAGAGCAAAAGCAAATAAAATATCACAGTGTCATACTTTGGCACTGTAACTTCCTATTTTTGCATTAAAATAACTATTAACCCTTTAAAATTTTAAGATTATGAAAGCAAAATTATTATTACCATTATTGTTGGTTCTACATTTGCTTGTAGCATGTGAACCTATAACATCTACTAATAAAGAGTATGTTGAATATATAGTTAGAGATCATACTGCTATACTTAATTATGCATTGCAGAAATGTAACAATGTGAATAGAAATATTTATTACAACACTTTTGCATCACTTTGTAATTTATCTGTACAAGATGAGTTAGCTGCTCATATAAAAAAAGCTAGTGAAGTATCACTTGATGTGCTATCTGAGTCGTATCGTTTAGCAATTGAAGATGGATTGTGTGAAGTGGCTAATGATCCTGCTTTTGTCCCTTATATTGGGAGAGCATTTGATAAATTATTAAAAGATGAAAACTATGAAACTAGAGATTTACTTGAAGAATTTCGTAATGTTTATTATGGAATCTCAGTTGTTTTATCGGACTATGTAGAAGTGAGTGAAAATGTTTGGATGGTAGAAGAATTGAATACAGGTATTAAATACTATGTTAAATCAGACGGTAAATATGTTGATGTTACAGATAAGTTAGAAACAACAAATGAGTATCTCAATAAAAATTTAGTACAATAAAACCTTTAAAATTTAAGATTATGTATATACCAAATTTAGAAACATTGAAACGAGTGATGAAAAGTATTGCTCACGGACCTATAGATCCAGACGTGCTTCGTAATGTGCCAATTGCTCCAGAAATTCAGCGTAGCCAACCTAAGTTTCCTAAAGGATCAAAGGTGTTTTATTAAACAAAAATTTACATTGTGAATAAAAAAGCAGTCCGTATCTTTGGATATTAGTGAAAAATACTTAATTTTGAATGATTATTCCTTGAACAACAAAACCGCCAATTTTGTTTGAGAATTTTGCTAGTAGAGAAGTAACAGTAGCATAATGAAAATTTTGTGCGCAACTCATTGAAGAAAAGCAAAATACAACTCAAAGTACACAAGGATATAAAGTATTGGTTCGCTCATTCTAAGTGCGCGGACTGCTTGTATATCTATATGTGTACGAGGCGCTTGGCGGTGCCTGTTGTTGTATAGAATACCTGCGGTTCCGCCACTTTTTTTAGGAAGAAACTGCAAACGATTGAAAAAAATAAAAACTATAATAATATGATATACCAAAAAACATGCTCTCAACCTTGCAATTCAATAGTAGCACCTTTTTGTAAAGTGTTGCTGTCGCAATCAGCAAGTTTTTCGCAAAAGGCAGAAGCATTGCTTAAATTAATGGATACTTGGGCTACATTACCAGACCCTGTGCATGAAAATATTTATGCACATTTATGTCCAACGATTAAAAATCTATTAGATGATTTTTGGTTAATAGGTAAGCCTCAATCAAAAAGTAATGGAATTTATAAAGGTAATAGATTCTACTACAATGACAACTTTGTACCAGGCAATACTAGGAATGGCAAAAATTGGAAACAATTAGTAGATTCATATAAAGCAGATTTTAATCTGCGTGTGGATGGTGGAGTAGAATACAACAATCAGAGAATCAACCTAAAAGCATACGCAGTGGCCTCAGTAGAAATAGATTATGCAAAAACCAATCTACAAAGAGGAGCTTCTGTAAATTCTATTCAAGAGATAGGAGCTGTGCTTTTTGAAAAGGTTTTGAGAAATGAGATTCAAAGAGGTGGCTATAAAAGTTTTTGGGAATATAAAGATGGAATCCAAAATGATGAATTTGTGCGTGATACACCTTTGGTTATACACGAAGACTACGACTGTAAAACCCTTATGTTAGTTCCAAAACTTTTACACGACAATTGGTCGCACTATGGTGGTGTAGCATTAGCAAATGTGATAAATAAGAATTTGTATTAAAAAATAATATTATAAAATTTATAATATGGAAATGAACTTGTCATATAAAGAAATTGCATATTTATTAGGATGTTATGTAATAATTGCTGATAATGAAATTAATCAGATAGAGCTTGATGTACTTGAAAATTATATGCAACTTTCAAAAGAAGATGAATTGTTCTCTGTAAAACAAGCAATCTTTTCTAATGCAGAAGGAACTATTTCAGAGAATGATTTGTTATATAAATTAAAACTTGGAACCTTCACAGAATCTGAGAAAGATGAAATATTAAAATTATTAGTTCAGATTGCTTATAGTGATGATTATGTTTCTATAAAAGAACAAAAATTATTAGTGAAAGTTTCTGAGATATTGAATTATCCTATAAATGAAATACAAAACAAAGAAGCACAACTGTCAGAAGAACGTGTAAATAAAGGTCGTTTATCTAATTTTAAACGTGCAGTTGGTAATGTTGAGAATATTTTGTATGATACATTTGCTGACAAAAATAAAGTAAAAAATTTAGATTTTCTATTTGGTAGTTTAGCATATTCTGTAGTACTAGAAAATATAACAGAAACTGCTAAAACTGATCTAAATAGAGTATCTAACATAATGAAAGTTGTAAATCATAACTTACAAGAAATTAATGAGGATATTTCAAAAATAAAAATTATAAAAGCGAATTCATCAAAAGAAGTACAACAAGTTGCAGAAACTGTAACAAAAACATCTCAACGATTTAAGGAGTTGATAGATTCGTTCTTAGATAATAATGTTGAAGTTATAGAAAAAAAGAGTAGGAATATTAGATATTTTACATTAGCTTTTATGGGTAGAACTAAAGCAGGGAAAAGTACTATGCATAAACTAATGACTCAACAAGAAACTGATGACATTGGTATAGGTAGTTTAAGAACTACAAGATATAATAGAAGTTGGTATTGGGATAGATTACGTATAATAGATACCCCTGGTATAGGTGCTCCTGGAGGTGATGTTGATACGGAAATTGCAAAATCAATAATAGATGAAGCAGATAGTATTTGTTATATTGTAACTAGCGATTCTATACAAGAAACTGAATTTGACTTTTTTGAAACTATAAAAGAAAGGAATAAACCGCTATATATAATATTAAATGTTAAAACGAATTTAACTCAACCGATAAGATTGAGAAGGTTTTTAGACGATCCGAATGCATGGCGTACTAACGATGGTAATCAATCAATAGCAGGTCATATAGAAAGAATTCATGACAGACTTGATGGAAAGTATAATATGAATGCTGTTCAGATTATACCTATTCATCTATTAGCTGCTCAAATAGGTTTCTCAGGAGAGAAAGATAACGATGTTTCTAAGATATTAATAGAAGGCTCTAATATTATGGAATTTATTAGAGCATTAAAAAAAGAGGTTCATAGTTCAGGAACTTTAAAAAAGAGTCTAAGTATTATTGATGGTACTGCTTTTCAAATTAATAATGCATTAAATATAATACTAGAAGAATATTGGCAATTGCATGATGCGTTAGAGATGTTGACTCAAGAGAGGTCAAAATTTAAAAGTATGATTTTTTCTGAATTAGATAGGTTATTAAAAGATATAGAATTAATTTTTAAAATAACTCAAGAAGAATTGTATAATCGTGCTTCAACGTTTGCTGATAGTAATTATGATAATGAAGAAGCTGGCGAACAATGGGCGGAAGATATGGTCGTAAAAAACATACAGGGTAAATTAAATAATAAGATAACTGCTCGTATAGATGATTTGAAGATGAAAGTGATATCTACAATAAAAGAAATGTCAGAAGATATTGCTTCTTATGATATATCAAATACAATATCATCTAATGCAAAAGGAGAATCTGTTACTAATGTACGATTGGGGGTAGGAATTTTAGGAGCTTTATTTACAGGTGCTACACCTTTAATTGTTCCACTTCTTATCAGTAATCCAGCAGGATGGCTTATTGTTGGAATTACAACTGCTGTTAGTATTGTTGTAGGTATAATAACTTCATTAATTTCTTCAAAAAGTACAAAAATAAAGAAGGCTCAAGAAAAAATGAGAGAACAATTAAATAAGAATATAGATAATTTTATTAAAAGTAATAAGGCAGAAGTAGATAAAAATATAAAGGAAAACATAGAGAGGATTTATAAAACAGTAGATGATATTTTTGATACTTATATTACAAATATAAACTCTATATTGTATAAAATATCTGATTTATATTATAAGTGTGAGGCATCTGAGAATGCAATAAATTCTTTAATTGGATTAAGAGTATTAGAGTATGTAGGTAAACAAATTTTGCAAGATAAAAAAATAGATAATATAGAGAATGACGAATTATATAGTGAATATCCAATTAAAAGAGATTGGAAGCAACAAAGTATAGAATATTTATACCCTATAAAATTAAAAGACACTCAAATACAAAAAGCAGAGCGTGCAACTCAAATGAGAATTTTAATAAATAGTAAACAATAAATAGATGTAATATTATTATGGCTAAACAAATTAATTTTGCAGTTTATCAAGAAAGATTGAAATCCTTAAAGGACAAAACGACTAAACTTTTAGCAGATACAAATAATGATGCTCTTATAACTAGAATGTCTGAAGAACTTGATTTAGTAAGTGAACGTAAAAAATTAACTATTGCATTTGTTGGGCAGTATAGTTCTGGAAAATCTACTATTATTTCAGCTTTAACTGGGCGAACTGATATAAAAATTGATGCAAATGTAGCAACAGATGTAGTGTCTCAATATGAATGGAATGATATAATTATATTAGATACTCCTGGAATATTGGCAGGAAAAGTAGAATCTCATGATGAAAGAACTAAAAATGCATTAAAAGAGTGTGATTTGATATTTTATGTGCTTACAAGTCAATTATTTGATAATGTTATTTTTGATAATTTTATTGATTTAGCTTACAAACAACATTTTGCTGATAAAATGTTTATTGTAATCAATAAAATGGGAATGGAGTCAGGAGACTTTGAAAAACTTTCAATGACGTATAAAACATCACTAGAGAGAATATTTACAGAACGTGGATACAATTTAAATGATTTTCCAATAGCTTTTATAGATGCAGCTGATTATATAGAAGGAAAACAAGAAAAAGATGATGAGTTTATTCAATTGAGTAATTTTGAACGTTTTATAGATATGCTCAATGCTTTTGTTGCTCAAAAAGGAATAGTAAAAAAACAATTTGATACGCCTATAAGAATACTCCAAAGTTATCTAAAAAATATAGCAATTTCATATATAGACAAGAGTTTATTGGATTTATATTCTCAATATGAACAGAAATTGACTATTAGTGAAGGAGAGGTAAAAAGAGATGTAAATAATATTTTAGCAAGTTTTGATTCGTCAGTTATGTCAAAAGTTGTTAGTCTGTCTCATCAAATAGGCGAGTTAGAGGAATCTGAGTGGAAAAAACAAGGAGAAAATTTAGAAAAAAGTATTTCTACTATTATTAATGATACTTCTTTACAAATAGAAAATTCTATAAGTCATAATTATGAAAGACTTTCAAATGAGATGAGTGAGTTTTGCAATAAAGAATCGTTAGTGAGGTATTATGATAATATAGAAGCAAGGATAAGTTCACCTAATATAAGTATTGAAGAAAAGAAAAACCTTACATCTCAAAAAAAGAGCCTAGAATTTTTGAGGTTTGGAGGGGAGAAAATAAGTGGTTTAGCTCCTGGCGTAAACAATATTTTTGGTGGTATAAGTTCGGCATCTGGTTCTACATTACATACAGCAGTAAAGAACATAGGACATTTCTTTGGTAAAAGTTTTAAACCATGGGAAGCTGTAAGATGGGCTTCTAATATAGCAAAAGTTGCAAAATTTGGTATACCAGTTGTAACTACAGGTATTGATATTTGGCTACAATGTAGAGAAGATTCTAAAGAACAACAACGATTGAATCAGATTAAAGAGTCAAAAGATAAGTTTGTTACAGACTTCCAATGTGAAATTAATAAAGTAAAATCATCGTTTGAGGAATATTTGTATTCTGTTTTAGAAAATTACAAAAATAAAAGAAATGAAATTAATCAATCTAAAGAAGAATTAATTAATTCTTCAAAACGAAATGAATTTATAACTAAATCTATAGATGAATTAGAAGGAGAGTATATAGATTTTATTGAAATTATTGAAAACGAATAATTTTTCTCTGTGTCACTTTTTGGCACTGAATGTGTATATCTTTGCATAAAATCTAAAACATAGGTATTATGGAAAAAGAAATTAAAACAGAAGATCTAGTTAAGTATGAGAAACACTACTCAGAAGATGGACTTTGGAAAAAGTTAGGTAACGTGGCTAAAAAGGCTGGATTGAAAACAGTTTATCAGGTGCTATTACTTTATTATGTATTGATAAATGAATCAACTCCTAAAAAGTATAAGGCAATGATTATCGGTGCTTTAGGTTACTTTATCTTGCCTCTAGATATGATTCCAGATTTTATTCCAGTAGTTGGTTATACAGACGATGTGGCTGCTATAGCAGGTGCTATTCTAGCTGTGGCAAAATGTGTTTCTCCAGAAATTAAGGCGCAAGCTAAAGCAAAACTTAAAGAGTGGTTTGGCGAATATGATGAGTTAGAAATTGCAGATGTGTTGTAAAAATCATTAACCATGTCGGCATCTGAATTGTTGAAGAAATATATTTGGTTGTTTGAAACTATAAACAACAATGCTCCTATATCGCTAAAAGACTTAATAAAACGCTTCAAAGCGCATTTCAACGGTAGCGAAGAACTCTCTAGGGAAACTTTTTTTAGACACAAACGTGCTATTGAAGAACTGTTTGGTATAGAAATTGAATACGTTAGGAGCAAAGGTGGTTATGTAGTAGCAAATAAAGATGATGTAAATGAAAAGAGTATGCAACAATGGATATTGCAGACTTTTTCGGTGAGTACTATGTTGTCTGAAAATCAGGACCTTAAGAAACGTATCCTACTAGAACATATTCCATCTGGTCAACAACATTTGCAACCAATTATGAAGGCAATGCGTGGCAATAAGGTGTTGAAGGTGAAGTATAATAGTTTCAGAAAGGGTAGTGCGATAGAGATGAATATAGAACCTTGGTGTATCAAATATTTTGAGCAACGTTGGTATCTCTTTGGCAAGGAATATGGCAAGCCGATGCCAAAGGATTCTAAAGAAAATCTGTATTTTCTTGCACTTGATAGGGTAAAAGATTTGGGTGAAACTGATTTGAAATTTTCAATGCCTAAAAAGTTTGATGCTGAGGAATTTCTAAAAGATTATTATGGAGTGATGCTAGAGGATGAAAACTTTGATGTTCAGCCTATTGCAATTTTAGTTGATGCTGCACAGTGTCCGTATTTGCGCACAGTGCCACTGCATCATTCGCAATATGAAGCCTATCACAATGAGCATTATTCAATATTTGAATATAAACTTTGTCCTACGTTTGATTTCCGTCAAAAGCTGTTTTCTCTGAGCGATTCTATCGAGGTGCTTGCTCCCAAAAAGTTGGCTGATATGATGCGTAAAGATGCCGAGGAAATGGTGCGAGCATACAAATACACAGAGGAGCAGGGTAGTGAGTATAAGTTTAAAGAGGAACAAAAGTAAGGAAATTCTCTCCATATTTTACCAAAAATCCGTATCTTTGTAGTCGAATTTTTAAACTATTGAACTATGAAATTTGATAAGAATTTACCTTTATTGGTGTTTAGATGTGTGGCCTTAGGATTGGGTTTAGGTACATTAACTTTGCTTGGGATGGAGAAAATAGCTGTAAATGAGGCAGTTTACTTGTTGGCACTAGCTGTAACTTGTTTAGCGGCTTGTAGCTTGGGTGAAAATTCAGAAAAAGATAAAGAAAATAAAAAATAATTATGAGTTGTTTAGGTAATATACTTTGGATTATTTTTGGAGGTGTGCTAGTAGCATTTGAATATTTTGCTGCAGGCATTGTCTTGTGTAGTACTATTATTGGTATTCCGTTTGGGATACAAATGTTTAAATTGGGTCTAATGTCATTAGTACCTTTTGGTCAGCATGCTGTAGAACAACCTACTGGAACAGGTTGTATTTATAGCATATTTAATATAATATGGATGTTTACAGGTGGATTACTGATAGCCTTTACTCATTTGCTCTTTGGAGTTCTGTTGTGTATCACTATTATAGGTATTCCTTTTGGAAAACAACACTTTAAATTAATGTCTTTAGCTCTGTGGCCTTTCGGCAAAACAATTCTTTAAAACCTATATGGAATTGCTCAATACGAACAATTCCATTTTTTTTTTATAAAATTAAAAAATAAAAATTATGATTACAATATTAGAACTAATCAATGCCATGTCGCCTTTCTTATTGTTGGGCTTCTATTTGGCAGGTATTATGCAATTTCACCCCAGATGAGGTGAAAAAGGCAATAGAAGAGTTAGGGTTTAGTGCCTTCTAGCAAACTCTTCTATTAAAGCATTGATTATCTCTGGTTGGTCTGTATTGGAATTGTGTCCAGCATTGTCAATCCACTCAATAGGTATGCCAGTGTCTTTGTGCCATGCCTTGCAATATCTAGAACCTGCTTTGTCTTGTTTTCCACAAATAATAAGTGCAGGGCAGGTAATTTTGTATGGTAAATCTTTTTCAAAAGCCTCTCCCAAAATTTTATAACCATGAGCACCCAATTTAATGTACCATTGCTTGTTGTGGTTGTATGTTTTTATGATTTCACACATAAGATTTTTGCCATATTCGCTCACGGCTACTTGGTTTGCCATAGATGCCACCAACAATTTCCAAGGGAACATATTCAGCATCGGTTCCATACGTTTCAGTAGCCATATTTCTATACTTGTGGTAAACTTGCGTTGGAGTGGAGCAGAGTCTATGATAATCATGCCTTTAGGAGCATTTGGATATTTTTCTACAAAGCACTGACAAACATATCCGCCCATCGATTGACCAATAAGAATAGGCATTGCTATTTGTTCTACTTGTAGTATCTCATATAGCCAAGTTGCCTTGTCCATTAGGCTAAACTCAAACTTAAAAGGCCACGACTCAGCATGTCCGGGAGCATCCCACACAAAAACATTATACTTTCCTTCAAAATATTCAATTTGTTTCTCAAACAATCTATGGTCAGCAGTTAGCCCCGGTAGAAAAGTTAGCGTAGGTATGTTTTTATCAACAATATTTACCCAATATTTAATCACTCCCAATGGAGTCGTGTAAGATTTTTGTTCCATAGAGCAAAGGTACTAGAAAATATTGGTATTATGTGATAAGTGATGGGATTTGTGTTTTTACTTCTTAAAATTTGCCGTTATCGGCAAGTTTTTGTATATTTGTGGGAGAATTAATTAATAAAGTTTGCCGATAGTATGAAAAAATATATTTCAGTGGCGATGTTTGCCGATAAATATGGCGTAGCAGAACGCACCGTGCGTAATTATTGTGCTAAAGGGAAAATCGAAGGAGCTTATTTGATGGGGAAAACATGGAATATTCCTGCAGATGCGGCTCTACCTGTTAGAAACAAACATAAAGAGCAAGTAATGCCATTGCTTGAAGTGTTGCGAGAGCAAAAACAAATGCGTCTCAAGGGTAGTATTTATCATCGCACTCAGATAGATTTAACATACAATTCCAATCATATAGAAGGCAGTCGCTTAACGCACGATCAAACACGTTATATTTTTGAAACGAATACTATAGGCGTAACTGACGACGGTGTAAAGGTAGATGATATTATAGAAACAGTAAATCACTTTAGATGCATTGATTTTATTATAGAACATGCTATGGATAAAATTTCTGAAGGGTTTATTAAGGAATTGCATTTTATGCTGAAGACAGGTACAACAGATAGTAATAAAGATTGGTTTGCTGTAGGAGATTATAAACGTTTGCCAAACGAAGTAGGTGGAATAGAAACCTCTTTGCCAGAATGTGTGGCAGCTGATATAAAACAGTTGCTAAATGAATATAACACTAAAAAGCAGAAGACATTTGATGATTTGTTGGACTTTCATCATCGTTTTGAGCAAATTCACCCATTTCAAGATGGAAATGGCAGGGTGGGACGTCTCATTCTTTTTAAAGAATGCTTAGCAAACAATATTGTGCCATTTATTATTACAGACGAACTAAAAATGTTCTACTATAGAGGACTACAAAATTGGCCTAATATTAAAGGTTTTCTTAGTGATACTTGTCTTACTGCTCAAGACCAATATAAGTTATTGCTAGACTATTATCGAATAAAATATTAAGATTTTAATAGTTGCTTCCATTTGCGTTGTCTGTGGGCATAGAAACAATTTGCCCATAGGTAAACGAATATAGTTTTCCATCCAGCTTCAATTTCTACAATATCGGTATATTTTGTGCTGTTTTCGTTTATTTCTTCTAGTGTAATCTTGTGATTCCAAATAGGAACGTGTGTGTTGCTTTCTTTGGTGTAGATTTCTTCTATGTCAAATTTAACTACATTTATTGTGTGGACTCCAAATGGAATAAAAGAGAATAGTTTAAAATAAAATTTAGAAGCGGTGTTTTCTTTCCATATTAGCTCTGTGCTTCCATCTGTTGGTGTAAATGTAGCGTAAGGGTAGGCTATGTGTTGTAATGTTTTTAATTTTTGTAGTTTTTCAAAAATTTCTTGTTTTGAGGCAGGAAATACAGAACTTTTGTTTACTGTTAGCATAGAATAAAAAATATATAAATTAAAAAAAAGAGAACCTCATTTCTGAGATTCTCTTGCGGTGCGGACGGGACTCGAACCCGCGACCTCCGGCGTGACAGGCCGATATTCTAACCAACTGAACTACCGCACCAAGTTTTTTGTGTTTTGCATTAGGTGTTTCCCTTAATTGCGATGCAAAGATATGACGATTTTTTGGTTCTTGCAAATTTTTCAGTAACTTTTTTCAAGAAAAATTGCATTTTAACTAAAAACGATGAAAAATTCGGGAAAATCCATGAATTTTAGGGTGAATTCGCGGTTTTCGTAGGTCAAAATTATTTCATTAAAATTTACTTTGCAGTTCATTTTTGCAAAATCTACACCATTTTCTTCTATAATTTTATACACAGTTTCCTTCGCACACCAACAAATTAGTGCAAATTTTTGTTTCTCGGAGCATTCAGACAGAGTTTTCAGTTCATCTGGATGCATAAATTTTTCAGTAATTCTAAAAATTCTATCACTTTTATACTCTATATCCACACCAACTGACTTGTTTGAAACAATAACAGCAACAAAATTTTTGGTATGAGAGATAGAAAAATGCATTCCATCGCAAAAAGGTTTGCCAGAATCGGCATATTTCACCTCTACTTTTTTGCCAACAAGAGTTTCATGCAAAAATCTAGAGATAATTCGCTCTTTTTTGCGCACCTCATTTGAAATATTCTCAATTTCGTGGTCGTAGTGGTGTTGAGACATCTCTAGAAGTTCCTCCAATGTCTCGTCCATTCGCCAGATAATTAATTCTGCCTCGTTGATATGTTCTCTAAATACAAGCATTATTTCCAGCGAGTAGTTTCCATTATTTTTACGATATCTTCTGTGATATAGTCCACCACAGGAGCGATAGAGTCTTTGTTTGGCCTATTATTAAAGTATAATGCTCCGCGCAAGAAGTGATTTACGCTGTCTGTAAGCACAAATTGCACAGCAGAAGCAGTATTACCTTTAATTTCATAAAGAATGCCGTATGTTTTGTTTTCTGCATTCTCATAAAGTTGTTCGCCTATAGCATCAGCTTTAAAAGCATGTTTGTAAACGAAATTGCGAGAATCCTCAGAAACTTCTCTAAAATTATTATCCACAGACTTGTAGCTAAAATAAATTCTAGCATTATAGTTTGGGTAAACAATGTCAAACCATTCCTTGTCTTGTTTACTAGGGATAATCATAGATAAATTTTTTGGATATTCAAAACTATAAGGTAGGGTAGAATCGCTTCTAGAATATTCCTTTTCTTTAAGGTCTATTCTGAAATATCCTCTTGGTTTTGGACTGTGTTTCACACAACTAGTGGCAAAAACGAGTGCCAAAATACCTATAATAATATATAAAATACTCTTTTTCACCTCTATTTTCTTAATAATAACAATGCTTCGTTGCGAGCCATAGGGTCGCTATTGAATTTTCCTCTAAAACATGTGGTGCGAGTTTTGGCTCCAGGTTTCTTCACTCCACGCGCAGTCATGCAACTGTGTTCTGCATCAATAACAACTCCAACATCCTCACTACCAGTGGCAATTTGAATAATTTCTGCTATGTCTGTGCCAATGCGTTCTTGAAGTTGAAGTCTTTGACCCACCATTGTGGCAATGCGCGCAATCTTGCTCAGACCAATAATTCTATCGGTAGGACGATAAATCACAGACACCTTCATATTGTACATTAGTGCCATGTGGTGCTCGCAAAAACTAAAAATAGGAATATTTTTCACTATCACATAGTTTCCGTTTGCGTCGAAAAGGTCTTCTTCTTCGTTAAACGTTTTAGCGTACTTTTCTGCAATCTCAGCATTGGTGTATCCGATGCCTCTAAAAATCTCCTCATACATGCGAGCCACACGAATAGGGGTTTCTATAAGTCCCTCTCTATCTGGGTTTTCGCCAATCTCTTTCAATATCTCACGAATGTGATATGCAATTTTTTCTCTGTCCATTATATTGATTTTTATTTTTTTCTACACTCCGCGTTTATTTTTGTCCCAAATAAATTTGTGCAGTTGAAGTTGAAGGCGAACGCCGTTTAGATTTTCTTTTTTCATTACTTCAACCACATCTGCAGGCGAAATTTCGCCAAAAACAGTACTGAAAAACACTTGAGTTTTATTTATTAAGTTGTATTCTTTCACCAATGAAACAGCCAATGCCATATCTTTTGCGTCAGCAATCACAAATTTGTAGGCGTCGTTTGGTTTCACTGCAGTGAAATTTTCTAAACACATAAGGTGCTCCATTTTGCTTCCAGGCAGTTTGTAATCTACCACAAAATTTACGTGATGCCCCATTCTGTATGGCTCAATATTTATAGAACCATTGGTTTCAATGTGAATAGTAACAAAATCTAGCGCAGAAAGCAGCTCGCGCAAATCTTTTTGCAAAAGAGGTTCTCCGCCTGTGATAGTAACGTGTTTCACACCTGTACTGCGCACATAATCAACTATTTCGCTTACTGTAAGGTCTTCGGTGTAGCTGTATTCTTTTTGTGCATAACAGGTGTCGCACCACACGCAGTGCAAGTTGCAACCCGCAAATCTGATAAACACAGAAAGTGCACCAGCGGTAGGGCCTTCGCCATCAATTGATATAAATTTTTCTACTATTTTCATAATGTATATTAGATGCACACCCTACGGGCGTGCTTTACGGACAATGCACGCACGGTTGCTGAGCTTGTCGAAGCATTGTCCCTACACAACTCCTCACTCCTAATTCCTAATTCTCTTTGTAAATACAGCTATTCGTTGGTGTCTCGAATAATTCCACCTCCATAATAGGTAAACCCTTGTCACGTAGCATATTATAAATGTGACGCGACATCTCTTCTACGGTAGGACGGTATGGTACGAAGCGGATTTCAAAACCACAAAGACTTGCTGCTACCTCGCGACCGCGCTCGTTATCTTCAATCACAAGTTTGTGGTCGAAATATTCTTCTATTTCTCTAAGCACAGGCTTAATGATGCTAAAATCTTCTACCATGCCACGTTTGTGACCTTCTTTGTGAAGTTCTTCTGCAGAAAATTTCACTATTAGGCGGTATCTGTGACCATGTATGTTTGCACATTTCCCCTCATATCCTGTAAGGAAGTGTGCCATGTCAAATTGAATTTCGTTTTTTATTATAAACATAATATTTTGATATAAATATATTAGCGACCGATAGGGAGCAACTCCTAACTCCTCACTCCTAACTCCTAACTAATAAAAAAGTTCGTACTCTATAGGCATAAATACCATAAAGTACGAACTTTAAGTCTTTAAGCCTAGTTTTGTTTTACGACAGGATGGTCTTAATGAACTGTCGGTGTTTTTGTTTATTGTTAATTGTTAGTTTATTTCTGAGGCGTGACCGCCCGTGGTCTCGTGAACGGGAGGGACCCGCGACGGAACGTCGTGGGAGGGATAGGTCGGCACGCCGACCGTACCTTAAAGAAATAAACCTAACAATAAATATTATTCTTTCAAATCAAGTTTAATTTGTAACTCATCCAATTGCGCTTGGTCAAGTCTAGAAGGAGAACCCATCATTACGTCGCGACCAGCATTGTTTTTAGGGAATGCGATACAGTCACGAATGCTGTCAAGTTCTGCAAATAATGAAACGTAACGGTCTAGACCGTATGCTAAACCACCGTGAGGAGGAGCACCATATTTAAACGCATTCATCAAGAAACCAAATTGTTCGTTTGCTTTTTCTGGTGTGAAACCAAGAATTTCAAACATCTTTTGTTGTAGTTTGCTATCATAAATACGAATAGAACCACCACCAACTTCAACACCGTTGATGACCATATCGTATGCATTTGCACGCACGCGACCTGGGTCTGTGTCTAGATATTGAATATCTTCTGGTTTTGGAGCGGTGAAAGGGTGGTGCATAGCATAGAAACGTTGAGTCTCTTCATCCCATTCAAGAAGTGGGAAATCTACAACCCATAAGCAGCTGTATTCGTTGGTTTTCATTAAACCAAGCCCGCGAGCCACTTCTAGACGAAGTTCGCAAAGTTGTTTACGAGTTTTGTTTGCATTGTCGCCACTTAAAATAAGGATTAAGTCACCTGCTTCTGCGTTCATAGCAGATTTAAGTTCTTGAAGTTTTTCTTGTGTATAGAACTTGTCAACGCTAGATTTTACATTGCCATCTGCCTCTACACGAGCATAAACCATACCTTTTGCACCAATTTGAGGACGTTTTACGAAGTCTGTTAGTGCATCAATTTGTTTGCGAGTGTATGTTGCAGCACCTTTTGCACAAATACCACCAATATATTCAGCGCTATCAAACACAGAGAAACCACAACCTTTAAGCACGTCCATAAGTTCTACAAAACGCATTTCAAAACGTGTATCAGGTTTGTCGCTACCATAATATTTCATAGCATCGTGCCAAGTCATACGTGGCATATCTGGTAGGTCGATGCCTTTAATAGTTTTAAATAGGTGTTTGCTAAGACCTTCAAACATTTGGATAACGTCTTCTTGCTCCACAAAAGACATTTCGCAGTCTATTTGAGTAAACTCAGGTTGACGGTCTGCACGTAGGTCTTCGTCGCGGAAACATTTCACAATTTGGAAATATCTGTCCATGCCAGATACCATAAGAAGTTGTTTAAATGTTTGAGGACTTTGAGGTAGGGCATAGAACTCACCTGGATTCATACGAGAAGGAACCACGAAGTCGCGAGCACCTTCTGGTGTAGAACCAATTAAAACAGGTGTTTCAATTTCAAGGAAACCATTGTCGTTTAGGTAACGGCGTGTTTCAAATGCCATTTGATGACGAAGTTCTAGATTTTTACGCACTTTAGCACGGCGCAAATCTAGGTATCTATATTTCATACGTAAGTCGTCGCCACCGTCGGTATCATCTTCGATAGTGAAAGGTGGAACTTCAGACGCATTTAGTATATTTAGCTCATTTACAATGATTTCAATATCTCCGGTAGGGATGTTTTTATTTTTGTTTGTACGTTCGTTTACAATACCTTTCACTTGCAAAACATATTCACGACCCACTTTTGATGCTTTTTCGCAAAGTTCTGCATTGGTATCTTCTTCAAACACAAGTTGGGTAATGCCAAATCTATCTCTTAGGTCGATAAAAACCATACCACCCATTTTACGTGCTTTTTGCACCCAACCTGCTAATGTAACTTCTTGACCTACATTAGATAAGTTTAATTCTCCGCAGTTATTAGTTCTATACATAATGTAATATTGTTTAAACACAAAATAGACTGCAAATTTAATTAAAATATAATAAATTAAGGCAATATTTTAACTATAAACTTTATTTTTAATGTTAACTCCCTAAACTAAGCAATATTTTTACTATTTTTGCGATTATTTTTATAAAGAAATATCTAGATTTTATGAAAAAATCAATAATTATATCACTTTTATCTTTATTATTTTGCCTTTCGGCGCATGCTAAATTCTCTTTTTCAGGTGTAGATAATATAATAGGTGTAGCACAAGAAAATATCGATACAGTTTTAGTGGCAGAAACAACAGAAAATCTAGTGTTAAAATTTAACACAGAAGAGGCTTCAAATATCAATTGGTACACCTATACAAATGATGCAGAAGAACTTACTTTAGTAAAAACTGATGAAAATGTAACAGAATCTACTCTTGAAGCCGTGCAAGATGCATCTGTTGGTTATGCTATAAAGGTAAATGAAGAAAATATATTTTGGGCGTGGGTGTTTGATCATTCAAAATACAATTTGCAACTTGGTGATATTCAAGTAAATACAGAAATAGAGGATAGATGCAAATTTTATCAACTAAATTTTAATATTCAGGCAGATAAATTTCTTTATGACACTTTAGGACATGATAGAGCTGCATTTGAAGTTGAACGTCAGTTTACACTTTCATACGATTCTACATATTATGCAGGTGGAAGTTGGTCAACAGATAGCATTGCTTATTCAATACCACTTGTATCAGATTATTCAGTGCCATCTCCTTTAGCGTCAACTACTTACAAGATATTAGGAGACAATTTCCTACTTGAGTGGGGTAAACCTTTAGTATCTGAATCAGACTTAATTCCAGCTTATGCAGTACAAGTTGTTCCAGAAAATTCTGTAAGAGTGAGAGAAGAAGCAACCAATGAGAACAATAAAGATAATTCTACAGAGGTAAAACTTAGTGGTTCTGCACCATTAAATATCGAGCTAATAAATAATGCATCACCATCAGCATTCTTTTTTGACTGGTGTATTTCTACAGATAAAGAGTTTGATTATTGTTATATTAGTGCTTCAACAAAGGATTTTAGATACACCTTTAAAGAACAAGGAACATATTATATAAAGTCTGAAGTGACCAACTCACAAATGTCAGAAGACTCTTTGGTAAACTGTATGGCTACTCAAATCATTATAATAGAGGTACTTAACTCAAAACTAGATGTGCCTAATGTATTCTCTCCAAATGGAGACGGTATAAATGATGAATTTAAAGTAGCTTATCAGTCTTTAACTACATTCCGTGCTAGAGTATATAGCATTCACGGCCGACTTCTTCATGAATGGACAGACCCTGCAAAGGGCTGGGATGGTAACATTGGTGGTAATCCTGCTGCAGAGGGTACATATTTCTATATAATAGAAGCCACAGGCAACGATTACGACGAAGATGGCAAACAAATAAAATACTTCAAAAAAGGTGATATAAACTTATTGAGGTAATATTAGGAGCTGAAGTAGAACTGTTTGATTCAATTAAGTCAAGCAGTTCTATTTTTTACACAAAAAAACACACCCTTGTGAGTGTGTTTTTTTGTATGTATATTTCACCGTAGAGTGATTCTTTACTGCAACATTGTTTGAATGGCTTCGTGTAGTGCGATGTCGCCACTTATTACTCCCATAAATAGTGCAAAACTACCTAATAGAATAGAGAAGACTATGATAAGCACAAATAGGGCGATGAATGCAAGGAAAATACCAAAGAGTAGGATTAGGCATCCAGAGAAGCAACCTCTTGATTTGTTGTTTGCCACAGGCTGAAACTCTGTATCTGGTTCAACATTATATACACTACTATCTCCTTTAGGAAGAATTATCCACATTATGGTATAAACAATAATAGTCCAAGGGCCTGAACATATTGTAAGAAGTATCCAAAGTAATCTTATAATACTTGCATCAAAGTTGAAATAGCATGCTAAACCACTAGACACTCCGCCTAGCAATTTGTTTTTCACATCACGAAATAGTTTCTTTTCCATATAATTCAAATTTTATTCACATTTTTCTTCCCAAGGGCGAATGCATTTTTGAAGTTTATCGCACCAGATATAGCCTGCAGATGGAATGCAACCGTATTCGTCGCGGTCGCCACCAAGTAGAGGACGATTGACTAATGTGTCGCCTATCACTTCAGAAGTAGTGTCTTCTGCAGCAGTATCCAGACTTTCTGTAGTTTTTTTGCTTGTACAACAAGCTAGCATTAAAGAGGCCAATGCCAATGAGAATATGATTTTTTTCATAACTGCTTTATAAATTCTTTTAATTCATCATACAAACGTTTTACAGGAAGTCCCATAACATTGAAATATGAACCTACAATTTTTTCAATTCCAATATATCCAATCCATTCTTGTACACCGTATGATCCAGCCTTGTCAAATGGTTTGTATTTATCTATATAATATTTTATTTCTTCGTCTGTAATTTCGCTAAAGTGTACCTCGGTGCTTGAATAAAAACAACTTTCTTTCTCACGACTAAAAATACATACAGCAGTAATCACTTCGTGAACACGTCCAGAAAGAGATCGTATCATAGAAAACGCCTCCTCATAAGACTTTGGTTTTCCAATGATTTTATTATCAAGTATCACAACTGTATCAGCTGTAATAGCAATAGTGTTATTGTCAAGAAGAGGTTTATATGCATTTGCTTTTGCCTTGCAGATATATTGCACAGCGTCAGCGCCTTTTAAATCCGCAGGGAAACTCTCATCTGCATCTACACTACAAGTGCTAAACTCCACGTCGAGTCCTTTAAGTAGTTCTCTACGGCGAGGCGACTGAGAAGCTAAAACCAATTTATGTCCTTTTAAATCAAGCATTTAATATGTATGAATAATTTAAAATGAATAAATATCCCACCACAGCAGCATATAGAGTGCCTACAAGCATAATAAACTTAACAAATGTGCTTATTTGTCTCCAATCTCTGCGTTTTTCTGCTTTGCCAATCCAGAAAATTAGTATGATGCAAGGCACAAGAATACCAAAAATGTAGTATTTTGTACTAATATTATCTGTGTTAAAAGGATTTAGGTAAAAACAGAAATAACCAACAATTAGTGTACTTACAAGTGTTATTACAGTTAGTACTATTTTTGTGGTATTAATGCCTAAAACGATAGGTAGGCTATGGCATTCCATTTCTCTGTCGCCCTCTATATCTTCCACGTCTTTTACCACTTCTCTAATAAATGTAAATAGGAAGGCAAACAAGCCAAATGCAGCAAACCAACCATAAATTTCATTTAAGATATTGGTTTTATAAATCAATATTCCAAAACTTTTTTCTAGGCTGATAGCTGCTAAATATCCCATAGAGAAAACAGAAAGGAAAGAACATAGTGAAATGACAATGTTTCCTAAAAGGAATATTCTCTTATAGCTAGAAGAATAAAACCAAAGCATACCAGATATTACAGCAAACAGTATAGCAATGTTTAGTTTACTTAATAAAATGCCTAATGCTATACCACACGCAATGCCAAGTCCAAAACATATTTGGAATGCCCAACCTGCTGCGTTTCGTGAGATTTTATTTCCAACTATCACTTGTGTTGGCTTGTTTATTTGGTCTATTTTGGTGTCGAAATAGTCATTTACGATATATCCGCCTGCTGCAATAAATATTGTAGCTGCTAGTAGTAAACCAAAAATAGGGTATTCATAGGGTAGGGTGATGGCATATTTTGCCATTATTGGTTTGAGAACTCCAAAAAACATCAATGTTTGAAGTACCCCTAGGAATAATAAATTTTTCCAACGAATTAATTGTAACATATTTTACCAAATAGTAGCTTCATCGTCGCGAAGCCAGTTGTCTTGAGCTTTTAATACTTGTTCTATCACATCACGAGCACAACCCTCACCACCTTTGCAGTGAGAAATGTATTTAGATATTTCTTTAATTTCTGGTGCAGCATCGGCAGGGCAACAAGGCACACCTACCATTTTCATTACTTTCATATCTGGAATATCGTCGCCCATATAAAGTACATTTTCTGGGTTTAGATTGTACTTCTCCATTAAAGCCTGAAACTCCACAATCTTGTTGTGACAACCCAAGTAAATATCCTCGTGCATGCCTAATGCAGCAAATCTGCTCTTTAGATATTCTGTGTTTGCACCTGTAATAATTGCCACTTTGTAACCAAGTTTACTTGCTAAGTGTAGTGCATATCCGTCTTTTACATTCCCGGTACGTACAGGTAGGCCTGTTTCTGAATTTAGATTCATAACATTGGCACTAAGTACGCCATCTACGTCGAAAATAAAGACTTTAATATCTTTTAGAAGTTCCTTAAAATTTTTCATCTTGGATGCTTTCTGTGATAAGTTTGTAAATTTCTTTTTCTCTTCCTTGAAGAGCATTTAGTTGCTTTTCAATTACCTTGCTGTCGCGTCTTATTGCTGGTCCAGTTTGTGCTTTTCTAGGGTGTAGAGTTTTAATTTTTTCTGTAGTTTCACTAATAAGTGGAAGCATATCATCAAAGCCGAGTCCTGCTTTTTCTAGTATATCAGAAGCTATGCTATATAGGTTGTTTGTAAAATTGCAAGCAAACACAGCCGCCAAATGTACTTGTGCTCTCATACTAGAATTTACTTCTTTAGCTCTGTCTGAAAATTTACTTGCGAATAGCAGTAATTTATTTGTATTCTCTTGTGTGTTCGCTTCTATGTAAACAGGGATTTCTTTGAAGTTTACATTTTTTGCCTTAGAGAAAGTTTGAAGTGGATAAAGTATGCCTATATTAGAAGAAAATTCTTTTAAAACATCCATAGAAACACTACCAGCAGTATGTACTACAAGTGCATCTTTAGGTAAAGTAAATGTGTTAAGTGCTGTGGTTATAGCGTCGTCTTTTACACTCACAATATAAAGGTCTGCCTCCGTATTTATCTCTTCAGGTGTGCAAGTATATGGCACGTCAAGCAAGGTGCCAAGTATGCGTGCAGATTCTACTGTTCTGCTTACTATTTGTAGTATTTCAAAACCTGCATTTTTTATGGCTTTACTCAGGTGAGTAGCCACGTTGCCAGCACCTATTATGACTACCTTTTTTATCATTAGAATTTTTCTGTATGGATTTTTTCAAACTGAAGTTTGTCTTCGTTGAATGGTTTACGTTCCATTCCTTTATAACCGATACCAATGATACATTCTACTGCATATTTTTCTGGAATGCCAAGAAGTTCTTTAATAGTATCTTCTGCCATAGTACCTTCTTCCACACCTGTACGTTGTCTTACTTGACACCAGCAGCTACCAAGACCAAGATCTTCTACTGTAAGTTGAATATTAAATGCAGCTACTGAGCAGTCTTCTACCCATACGTCGCTTTTTTCTGTATCTGCTATGATTACAATAGAAAGTGGAGCTTCTGCTACAAATGCAGCACCAAAAGGTTTACATTTAGACATTTTTGCTTGCATTTCTTTGTCTGTTACCACTATAAACTCCCATGGGTTTAGGCTTTTGCCTGCAGGAGACATTAGGGCATTTCTAAGGATAGCATCTATTTTTTCTTGTTCTACAGGTTGTTCTGTAAATTTTCTGTGACTTCTGCGTACTTGCAGTAATTTATACATTGATTCCATATTATTTTAATACATTAAATAAATATACTATTGAAACACTTATTGCTTGATTGTTTGAGGCTGAGAAATAGTCTTTTTTTGTGGAGTTGAAAACATTTCCTAGACCAAAGTGATAACGCGCCTCTAATTGGAAAGCACCGGCTTTTTTAGTTCTAAACTCTACACCAAGACCACCTGTTATGCCATAATCAAATCTATTTTCTATTTCTTTTTCTTGTTGTACACCTGCGTTTGCACTAAAACTAGGTGTTGCACTATCAGATACCATATATCTTATTTCAGGACCAAGATTGATAAAGAACTTTGTATTCTTTTTTCCAAAGTATATATGGGCTAGGATAGGGAGTTCTAGATAATCAAATCTATGACTATATCTTTCTCCTGTGGCAGAGGTTTCAGACCAACCTTGCTGACTATAATTAAGTTCTGTTTGAAACCCAAAATACTTTAAATTGACGTATCTCAAAGTGAAACCACCTTTGTATCTTACATCAAAATTTTGTGCCACGCTAGGTTTGAATGATACATTTGGCCATAAATTAACACCTTGATTTGTACCAATATATAGTTCAGGCTTTATCAGAGTGTATTGGCTGAATGCCAATGTGAATGTAAATAGCAATATAAAACTAAGGATAAATCTTCGCATCTTATTCTATAATATTTAAGCCGTTAGAATCATTTTTTTGTAGAATAAAGCCTAAGTTACTATATCCGCCCAATCCATTTTTTTTGAATGAGAAATTCATTTGAATACCTTCTTCTTCAATATATTCTAGGTGTTTATCAAATCTCTTTCCGTATCTATTCAAGTTATTGATAAAGAAATTAAATATATCAAATCCAAATAATGCATAGTTTGGAGTTTGTTGTACGCCTGGAATTCCAAATTTATCTATAAATAGATTGAAGAAACGTTTTGTTCTATTGTTATTATAATCAGTATAGTAGCTTGTAAAACTATAAACTGGAAGTGAATATAGTTCATCTATTTGGTAACCATTCCATTCTGGGAATGCAAATACAGAAACCTTTTTAGATGATACTAATTCCAATTGTTCACCTAGTTTATTAAGTGAAACTTCATTGCTAGTAG
Organism: Candidatus Enterocola sp.; assembly: GCA_045633865.1. Lineage (GTDB taxonomy): Bacteria > Bacteroidota > Bacteroidia > Bacteroidales > Paludibacteraceae > Enterocola. The sequence goes on along the minus strand of JAZQZD010000002.1, from coordinate 46,499 downwards.
GGGTTAAGAATATAATTTCTTTTTCTGTTAATGATGCAATAGAATCTACCTTAGAAGCTATCTTAACATCATCTATAAATGTATATTCTATTTCATTTTTCTTTAATTTAGGTAATAAAAGGTCTGTAAAGTCACTTTTATTATATGTGGTAAATGATCCTGTTTGAGATATTATAACTAGTTTATCTTTAAAGATCTCGCAAAATTTATCTGTTAGTCCAGAGTAAAGTTCTTTTTGTGGTGAAACTACTTGGTATAGGTATTTATTAACATCAATTTCTGCAATATTAGAAGCGAACGGAATTATAGTTTTAATTTTATTCTCTTGAGCAAATTTAGCCACATATGAAACTTGACTTTGGTAAGCTGGTCCTATGATTAAATCCATTTGTTTTAGCAAATGGTTATTAAGTACGGTAGTGATTTGGCTATGAGTTTTACCTATGTCAAATGAATATAAATCAATTTCATATCCAAGTGATGCCAATGAATCTGCTGCGATGATACACCCTTTATAAAAGTCAACAAAGCGGTCCATGCTAGCATCTCTTTTAGGCGCATCTAACATAAATGGCAGTAGAACAGCTACTTTAAAGTCTCCATTATAGTTTTTTGTGAAAACATCTTCTAATTCTAGTTCAGAATTTAATGTTGTGTCTAGAATGTCTGTAACTTTGTTTATTGTATCTACTGTAGTAGCAAATGCTTGTTTTGCTAGTGCATTATATTTTTCTGTTTGCTCTTTAATTTGTTGCTTTTCAATCTTCTTAAGCTCTTTTTTTATTGCAACACTATCTGGAATATATAGTTTATCACCAATACTTAGGGTAGTGGCAGTTGGGTTTACTTTAAGAATATCGTCAACACTTACTTTGTACTTTTTAGATAAACTATAAAGTGTATCTTTTGGACGAACAGTATATGTTTTTACTGGGAAATCTGGTTTTTGATCTTCCTTTTCTGTAGTTGGGTTCTCCACAACAGGAACTTTTATGATTTGTCCTAATTGTAGCCCATTAGCACTATTTGGATTTGCCTCAATAATCATAGTTTGAGGTACTCCAAAACGTTGACTAATAGCATAATAACCTTCGCTTTTTTGAACGGTATATAAATAATACTCTTTGCCATCTACACTAATTTTAGGGTAGTTCTTAGTATTAGCATTTGCTGTGGCTAGTGCCAATAGGCAAGAAAATATTAATAATATTCTTTTCATAATTGATTTAATAATGAATTTTTTCTGCAGATATATTTTCCAATGATATCAAACTCTAAGTTTACAATAGTATCCTTTTTAATATTCTTAAAGTTTGTATTTTCAAATGTATAAGGAATAATGCACACTTGGAATGTGTTTTTTGTAGGGTTACAAACAGTTAGACTCACGCCATTTACTGTAACAGAACCTTTATCTACGGTGAAATAACCTCTTTCAATCATTTCTGCAGAAGATTCATATTCAAAGGTGAAAATCCAACTACCATTGTCGTCTTGTACATTTGTACATTTAGCAGTTTGATCTACGTGACCTTGTACAATGTGGCCATCTAGTCGACCTTGCATTATCATGCTACGTTCAATATTTACTAAGTCACCTTCTTTTAGTAGTCCTAAATTACTACGGTTTAGGGTTTCTTTCATTGCGGTGACAGTGTATGTACCTTCTTCTAGTTTTACTACTGTAAGGCAAACACCATTGTGCGCCACGCTTTGGTCTATTTTTAATTCATTTGCAAATGAACATGACAATGTGAAGTGCATGTTATCTAATTCGCGCTCCACATTTACTACTTTTGCTGTTTCTTCTACAATTCCAGAGAACATATTATTGATTGTTGATTGTTTACAAGTTTATATCTCCTCACTCCTAACTCCTAATTACAGAGTGAACTCCATTTACGTTTTTAATTTTTTGAATGATACGTTCAAGACTTTCTAAATCCTTTACGGTAAGCACCAATTTTCCATCAAAACTACCAGCGTCTGAATCAATGGAAATAGAACGCAAAGTTACCGAATTTTCTTTAGAAATCAAAGAACTAATGTTAGTTATAACCCCTAAGTCGTCTCTACCAGACACGTATAGAGTGCAAATGCTTTGTTCATTAGACGATGCTTCCCACGCTGCGTTTACTATCCTATATCCAAATTTTGTCATTAGTTGTGGTGCGTTAGGGCAATTTTTTCTGTGAATCTTGATGCCACCAGACACTCCAACAAAGCCAAAAATCTCGTCTCCATAGATAGGATTACAGCATTTTGCCATGGTGTATTGCACACCTTTGGTCTCGTTGTTTATGATAAGAACATCTTCTTTGCTTAGTTTGTCGTTGCCTTTATAAGACTCTGCACTAATGTTTTCTACTGCAGGTTCTTCTTTTTTGTCGAAGTTTAGATAGTTTTCTTTAAAGTCTAGAATATCTATTTCTTCGTTGTTTATGTCAATGTAAAGTTCAGAAATTGTTTTGTAACCAATTTTCTTTGCAAGACGAGAAAGTCTGCCTTCGTCAAATTCTATTTTCCAGTTTTTGAAACGACGAAGAATAATCTCGCGTCCCATATTAGCCTCGTTGGTTTCGGTTTCTTTTATTACCTGACGAATTTTTTGTTTAGCCTTGCTAGTGGTAACAAGTTTCAACCAGTCGGCACGAGGTTTTTGGTTCGACGAAGTTAACACTTCTATTTGGTCACCATTTTTAAGTACGTATGAAATAGTTACGTTTTTATTTCCCAATTTTCCGCCAATACAGGTGCAACCAAGTTTTGTGTGAATAGAAAACGCAAAGTCTAGTAGGGTGGCACCTTTACGTAGCTTGTGTAGGTCGCCATTTGGTGTGAACACAAACACTTCTTCGTCGTAAAGATTTAGTTTGAATTCATCCATATATTCCTCTGCCTTAAGGTCTTGACTCTCTAGCGCATCGCGCAAGTTTTTTAGCCAAGCGTCCATATTGGCTTCGCCTTGTATGCCTTTGTATTTCCAGTGAGCAGCCATACCTTTTTCTGCTACTTCGTCCATACGCTCAGTACGTATTTGCACTTCCACCCATTTGCCTTCAGGTCCCATCACTGTAGTGTGAAGCGACTCATAACCATTTGTTTTTGGAATAGAAAGCCAGTCGCGAAGTCGTTTTGGATTTGGCTGATACATATCTGTTACCACAGAATACACTTGCCAACACTCTGCTTTTTCTTTTTCTAGTTCGCTGTCGAGAATCACACGTATAGCAAAAAGGTCGTAAATACCCTCAAATGTGGTATTTTGTTTTTTCATTTTGTTCCAAATACTATAAATAGATTTGGTTCTACCTTTTATGCTAAACTTAAGTCCTGCTGCAGTAAGTTTTTCTTTTAGCGGAGCAATAAAATTTTCTATATATAGGTCGCGATTCTTTTTAGTTTCGCTTAGTTTGTTTGCTATTTCTTTGTAAATATCTGGGAATGTGTATTTTAAAGACAGGTCTTCCATTTCTGTCTTTATTTTATAAAGCCCCATACGGTGTGCAAGTGGGGCATAAAGATATGCAGTTTCTTTGGCTATATTTTGTTGTACTTCTACAGGTTTGTCCTTTAGAGTTCTCATATAGAATAGCCTTTCAGAGAGCATAATAAATATTACTCTCACGTCTTCTGCAAGTGTAAGTAGCAGTTTTCTGAAGTTTTCTGTTTCCATGGTAGAGGTTTTTCCGTAGAGTTTTTTCACTCTAGTTAAACCACCCAAGATAAGTGCTATTTCATCAGAAAAGTCTGCTTTTGTATTTTCTATATTATATTGGCTGTGTTTTACAAGGGGGTATAAAACTACTGTGCACAAGGCTGCCTTGCTCAAGCCCAACTCTTTTATCGCAATAGTTGCTATCTCTAGAGCAGAACCAAAGTCAGTAGCAAGTTCTTCACTGTACTCAGCTTGTTTGTAAGCCTCAGTAAGTTTTGCTTTTAGCGCCTCTGGCAAAAAGTTTTCGCTTATTTGCCTCAAGGTTTTATATCCTGTAAACCACTTTGCCGTTTTCATTCTTGTGAAATTATAATTTGATAACTATTTTGTGTTGAAGCAATTGAAGATAGCACAAAAGGCATAAAATCTTCATAAAACTCTGTTGGGAAATAGTAATCTACGCAGAATTTTGCCTTTTTGTCATCAAAATAAATTGCTCTAATAAGTGTCTTGTTTTCATTAGACATTGTAATTTCTTCTACACGAGGAAATTCGTTAGATTTATACGTTCTTTTACTCACATTGTCCCAAAAATTTTGAGCATTATAGTTTTGTTTGTAAAAGTCTAGCTCATTTTCTGTTTTTTCAGCAGGAATATGTCTCATATCATAGATAGAAACATTAGCATTACTTAAAACTGTATCTACATAGAGTTTTGTAAGTATTCTATCAAATGGATTTGCAAGCACATTTATTTGTGAGATAGAATCTACAAAGTCTTGACTTACAGCTTTGAATCCCATAGGCATCCTGTATGAGATTTGTAGGTCGTTAAGATTTGCAACTTCAGAAACTAAACCTTCTTCCATTTCAAAGTCTCTATTGCTAATGCAAGATGTAAATAGGGCTAGTGCCAATAAAATTATTATGTTTCTCATTCTTGATAATATATGCGTTTTACACGTTTTGATATGCTTGTTAAAATCTCGTATGGGATGGTGTTTGTCTTCTTTGCTAGTTCGGAAATACTTGGTTCTGTACCAAAAACTGTTACCATATCACCTTCGTTTACATTTTCAATACCTGTAATGTCTATCATACACACATCCATGCAGATATTTCCTATAAAAGGTGCTTTCTTTCCGTTTACCATTACATAACCGTTGCCATTGCCAAATGCTCTGCTTAGTCCGTCTGCGTAGCCAATTGGAATAGCTGCAATGCGAGATGTTTTGTTGAGTTTACCTTTTCTGTTGTAACCTATCGTTTCTTCTGATTCTAATTCTTTTATTTGAAGAATACGAGTTTTGAGTGTTGCCACAGGACGGATAGGGGAATTTTCATCTATTCCTATACCATAAAGTCCAATACCCATTCTCACCATGTCCATTTGATATTTAGAGAATCGTTGAATGCCAGAAGTGTTCAATATATGGCGTAGGAATAAAATATTTAATTCTTTGTGCAATCTATCTGTTATATTTTTAAATATTTCTATTTGTTTAAGAGTAAATTCATCTTCTTCAGGGTCTTCCGATGCCACAAGATGAGAAAATGCAGATTCTACTTTCAGACTTTGGTTGTTTTTCAAAAACTCAATCAAGGTATCTATATCTTTCGGCTCAAAACCTAGTCGGTGCATACCTGTATCTATCTTTAGGTGGATAGGGAAATTGTTAATTCCTTCATTTTCTGTATATTGAGCAAAACTTTTAAGAAGTTTGAAACTATAAATTTCTGGCTCCAACCTATATTTTATCATTAAATCAAAGGTGTTCAACTCTGGATTCATAATAATAATAGGTGTTTTTATGCCTGCTTTTCTTAATTCCACGCCTTCGTCTGCTACTGCTACTCCAAAGTAGTCACAATTATAATGACTAAGTGTTTGACCTACAGCTAAAGCTCCACATCCATATGCGTCTGCCTTTATCATTGCCACAGCCTTGGTGTCATTTTTTAAGAAAGAACGTAAATGTTTAAAATTATCTACAAGGGCAGATAAATTTACTTCCATTATAGTTTCATGACTCTTGGCAGAAAGATAGTTTGTTATCTTTTCAAACTCAAATTTTCTTGCACCTTTAATTAATATAATCTCATTTATAAAGGTAGGTTGAGCATTAATTAAATCTATTGTTCTTTCATAAAAAGTACTATAAGATGGGAATAGATTTTTATAAGAACAAATTTCGCCTACACCAATAAATCTGTCTATTCCTTTTTCCTTAATTAGGTCTGCCACAGCAGAATATAAACTCTTATCGTCTGTGCCTGTTTGAGCAATATCAGATAAAATAAGTGTTTTTTTAAGTGATGTATTTCTACTTTGAGAATTTAAAAAGTCTATTGCAATAGAAAGTCCGCCTAAATCTGAATTGTATGAGTCGTTGATAAGAGTGCAATTGTTTATGCCTTGTTTAAGTTCAAGACGCATTGCCACTGGCTCTAATGATTCAGTTTTTAGGTCGCTAATGCTTAAGAAAACACAGCAAATAATAGCATTTAGTGCATTTTCTACAGATGCTTCGTCTGTAAATGGAATTTTATATTCGTAACACCTATTATTGTATTCAAATTTTACAATTGAGTTATTTCCTTCTGTTGTCTTGCTTACATTAATAATAGCTTTTTCGTCATCTATTCCCCAAGTAATCAGTTGTGTAAGTTTTTTCTCAAAATATTTTTCTATACCATATTTACTTGGACAAATAACGGTGTCGGCAGGGTAAAATAGTTTGATTTTTTCTTCTATTTTTTCTTCTAAAGACTTGAATCCTGCTTGGTGAGCATTACCAATATTTGTAATGATACCAATCTTAGGCTTAATTATCATAGCAAGGCGTTCCATCTCATTTGTTTGTGAAATACCAGCTTCAAAAATGCCAAGATTGTGGCTTTCATTTAGGTTTAGCACAGAAAGTGGAACACCAATTTGTGAGTTATAGCTTTTAGGGCTTCTGCAACAATTAAATTTGTCTTTAAGAAGCATATACAACCATTCTTTAACGATGGTTTTGCCGTTGCTACCTGTAACTCCAATAATTGGGAAGCGGAAAAGTTCTGCCTGACTAATGAAGTGATCTCTATGGTACATTGCCAATGCTTGGAGTGCTTTTAGTGTGTTGTCAACTAAAAAGAAATTTGCTTCAAAGTCATTGTATTTCTCGTCCCAAATAGAGATAAGGAAATTTTTTACACCTTGTTTATATAGATCCTCCACATATTTATGACCACTACCAGTATTGGTTTCTAGTGCCACAAATAGGGTAGTATCAATATAAGAAACCTGCCTACTATCAGTTAAGCAGTGTTCTATTATGCATTCAGGATGTTTTATGTGACACTTGCTAACAATGAAATTGTTAGAGTCTAATATATTTTTTATCTCATTTACTGAGTATCTCATTTTGCTTTTTCTTTAAGTTGTTCTGATAGAATTTCTTCAAATTTCAGACCTGTAAGTTTGGTAATCTTTTTAAATACATAATAAATAGCCAAAAACATTACTGCTGTACTAGGTAGTGCAATAACAGGGTAACTAAGTGCAGTTAGAGTGCCTAATTCTTCATTAAATGCAGCTGTCCCTGCAGGAGATACCACTATATATTTAGTAAGAAAGAAATTTAGTAATGCAGAAAGAAGAAAAGAACCTGCAACCATAAAAGTAGATTTTACTAATACTTTTTCTACCTCAAACACATTATCAGTTTCTTTTAATTTTTGGTCTATAAGTTTTAAATCCAATAATTCTTCATTGAAGATAAGTTTTCTTACTAGCGGATAAGGTGTTTTAAGTGAGATAATTACTGCTAAACCTATAAGTAAAGGAACCGCAGCCTCTTTTATGGCGAGCCATTCTGTAGGAAACTCAAACACACCAATTATACCTGTTAAAAATATACTTACAAAACCTAAAATGGCAATAAATCCAGTCTCTTTTCTTACCACTAAATTATATATAGCATAACCAATAGGCAATGAAAGTGCAACTAAAAATCCAGGAAGAATACCTAAATATTCTTCTGTACTAAATTTTGAAAGTATTATAGCAGGAATTACTATACTTACTAGTAAACTTACTAGAGGTGATTCTTTTTTCTTTTCCACAGTTTTAAATTTTATATTTTTTTGTCCAATTTATTTTGTCTGTTTTTATTTTTTCTAAAAGTGAGATGTATTGTTTACTTTCTGGGTTTGATGGTCGGTGATTTTCTGTTTTAATTATCTTTTCATATTCCTTTATACCATCAATAGTTTTATCAGAGAAATAAACACTAGAAAATTTCTCCCAAATATAATCTACAGCTAGTGAAGTAGGGTGAGCCATATCTTCTGCAAAAAATCTGTAATCTCTGAGTTCGTCGAGTACAATTTCGTACGAAGGAAAGTATTCACAGTTTGGGTGCTGTGCCACGAGTTTATCTATAGCAAGCAGAAGTCTGCTTTTGCTTAGTTGATTTTCGTGTGCTCCGTCTTTTAAATGACGTACTGGGCTCACTGTGAATATTATACGTTTCCCAGATTGGCAAATAGGTTTTATTACATCTATTATTTCCTCCACATCCATTGCTCTGCGAGTGAAACAGTTTGCATTGCTGTGATGACAATTTGCCACTATTTCGCCAGTTTCGTTTAATTCATATACCCAACTTGTGCCAAGTGTAATTACTATGATTGGGTCTTCAGAATTTAAAATGTCGTTTGCTTTGTTTATAGCATCACTCATTTGGCGGATAGCCTCATTTTTATCGGCACTTGAATAACTGCTATGAAAGGCATAACTATTCCATTTATCTTTCTGAAAGAATAAACTTTCTACACTAGGTATTTGTTTTTCTGCAATAAGTTTGAATGAGTTTGCTACAGAATACGGATTGTAAATGGCTCCGAAAGGGTGCATTGCTTCAAACCCACCTTCTGCAAATTTTACTTGCATATTTTGAGCAAAGCAAGAACCAAGAAGAAGAATCTTTTGTTTATGTGAAATCTTCTTCTGAGATTTTTTTATCTGTATTTCTGTTCTAAAATTCATTATTCAAATATTTTCAAAAGCTCGTCTAGGTTTGGAGTTAATATAATCTCAATTCTGCGATTTGCTTTGCGTGCTTCTTTTGTGTCTGCTGTGTCTATTGGACAATATTCGCTTCTGCCACTTGCACTCACATTTGCAGGGTCTATATTTTTGTTTTCTAACAAAATTCTAACAATAGAAGTAGCACGTTTAACACTTAAGTCCCAGTTGTCTATGATATTTCCATTGCCAGAGAATGGAACATTATCTGTGTGACCTTCTACAACAATATCAACATCTTTTGTAGTGGCAAGTACATTTGACAACTCTCTAATAGCTTTTGCTCCTTTAGTGTCAACAACCCAACGACCAGATTGGAAGAGTAGTTTCTCGTCCATAGAAACATAGACTTTTCCTCCTTTAGAACTTACTTTTAGACCTTCCGCCTCAAATGGAGCAAGTGCTTTTACTACTTTATCTTTAAGTGAGTTTAGGTGATTGTCACGTTCTTCAAGAAGTTTTGTAAGCTCAGTGATTTTTGCATTTCTTTCTTCAAGTTCTGCTTGTTTTTCTTTAAGTGCACGCTCTGCTTTAAATAGAGCATCCTCGCGTTGAATAAGTTCAGATTGTAGACTCTGAATTTCTTCAAGCATTTTTTGAATTTCTTCTTTTGATTTTGCACCTTTAAGTTTGTCTAGTAGATTTGAATTTTGTTCTTGCATTTTATTGCAATCTTCTACCACACGTTGCAATTCTCTAGAAAGTCGGATAGTGTCAGCTTCTATTTGATCTTTTTCCTTAGAAAGTTTTGACAATTTAGTTTCTAAATCTTGTATTTTAGCATTTGCCTTATTTAGTTCTTTATCGCACTCTTGTGCTTGTTCATACAAACGTGCTTCGCTTTCAACTACTTCATTATATTTTGCTTGTGTTACACAAGAAGAGGCAAATATGCCAACGCAGAATAAATAAATTATTTTTTTCATTTTATAGAATTGATATTTAATTTTATTTTAACTAATAACTAAGTTACACCATCCTACAAAATTAATAAAATGCTCTAAAAATATCAATTAATAATATGCTAATTTATGTTATTTATGAATTAATTATGTATTTTTGTAGTCAAATGTAATTTTATGGCAGATAAATATCCAATATTATCCACTATTAATTATCCATCAGACCTTAGGAAACTTGATAAAAAGCTTCTTAAACCTTTGTGTCAGGAGATTAGAACGTTTATTGTAGAGCAGCTTGCAAACAATCCTGGTCACTTGGCTTCTAGTTTAGGAGTGGTGGAACTTACTGTGGCATTACATTATGTATTTGATACTCCAGAAGACCGCATTGTTTGGGATGTTGGTCATCAAGCATACGGACATAAAATACTTACAGGCAGACGCGAAAAATTCTCTACAAACAGAAAATTTAAGGGGCTTTCTGGTTTCCCTTCTCCAAAAGAGAGCGAGTATGATGCCTTTGTGGCAGGTCATGCTTCAAACTCTATTTCTGCAGCCTTGGGTATGGCTATTGGTAGTGAAAAGTTGGACACAAATAGAAAAGTGGTAGCTGTGATTGGCGATGGATCTATGACTGGTGGTCTTGCTTTTGAAGGGTTAAACAATGCTTGTGTAAACCCAAACAATCTGCTTATAATTCTCAACGACAATAATATGGCCATAGACAATGCAGTTGGAGGGCTTAGTGAATATCTTACTGATATTACTTCTTCTGCTTGGTATAATAAATGGCGTTTTAGAACATATCACTTCTTAAAGAAAATAGGCTTAATGAAAACTTCTACTCGCAACCGTATGGTGAGGGTAGGAAATCACTTAAAATCTATTCTTACAGGAGGTTCAAATATTTTCGAGGGGTTGAATATCAGATATTTCGGTCAGCTTGATGGTCATAATATAGACCAACTTGTGAAAGTGCTTACTGATATTAAAAACTTCGAGGGCCCTCGTGTTCTTCATATAAAAACAACGAAAGGTAAGGGTTTTGCTCCTGCAGAAAACTCTGCAACAATTTGGCATGCTCCAGGTCTTTACAATCCAGAAACAGGTGAGAGAATAAAAAGTAAATCTACAGATGCAGACCTATATCAAGATGTGTTTGGTAATACTCTGTTGGAACTTGCAAAAACAAATGAAAAAGTAGTAGGTGTTACTCCTGCTATGCCAACAGGTTGCTCAATGAACATAATGATGAAAGAAATGCCTGACAGAGTGTTCGACGTGGGTATTGCAGAAGCGCATGCAGTAACTTTCTCGGCTGGTATGGCAAAAGAAGGTTTAATGCCATTTTGCAATATTTATTCTTCGTTTATGCAACGTGCATACGACCAAATTATTCACGATGTGGCACTTCAAAATTTAAATATGGTGCTTTGCTTGGATAGAGCAGGTCTTGTGGGTGCCGATGGCCCTACACACCATGGTGCATTTGATATGGCATATTTACGTTGCATTCCAAATCTTACTATAGCTTCTCCGCTCAACGAAGTAGAACTTAGAAACCTAATGTACACTGCTCAATTGGAAGGCAAGGGTACTTTCGTGATCCGTTATCCTCGTGGAGCAGGTGAGGGCGTTGCTTGGAAAGATGTTCCAATGACAGAAGTACCTGTGGGTAAAGGAGTGGAACTTAAAAAGGGTAGTAAAGTTGCTGTGCTTAGCGTTGGCCCAATAGGAAATACCGTAATGAAAGCGGTAGAAAGTCTTGGAACTGATGCTAGTGAAGTAGGCGTTTACGATATGCGATTTATTAAACCTCTTGATACTGAACTATTAGATGAAGTGTTTAAAAACTATAAGTCTATAGTTACCGTGGAAGATGGTTCTTTGAGAGGAGGATTTGGTTCTGCTGTGCTTGAATATATGGCTGATAGTGGTGTGTCGCTTCCTGTGAAACGCATAGGCATTCCAGACAATTTCATTGAACATGGCTCTCCAGCCGAACTTTACCATATGCTTGGCATGGACTCTAGTGGTATAACTAGTGTGTTAAGACAGTATGTATAATAAGTTAGGAGTGAGGAGTTAGGAGTGAGGAGTTTTAAACCCACGTAGTGGGTTATTCTTAAGTTGTAGGCAGGTGTCAGAGCTAATGCGAAGCATTGCGGCGACGCCTGTATAAAGGATACCCCACCACAGGTATGGTTGCTGAGCCTGTCGAAGCACGCCCGTTAGGGTGTGCGTCTAAAAATATTTACATGGAAAAAATAATTTACAAAATTGGGAAAAAATTCCGTAAGGCGATGAAAGACTACGGTCTTATCGACGATGGCGATAAGGTCTTGATAGGTCTTTCTGGCGGTAAGGATTCACTTGCATTGGTGGAATTCCTTGCGGAGCGCTCTCGCGTTTTCAAACCCCGATTTTCTGTTGTTGCTGCCCATGTAAGCATGGAAAATGTTCCATATCAAGCAGATATAGAATATCTTAAAAACTATTGCGAGAGTTTGGGCGTGCTATTTTACCATGTAACCACAAGTTTCGACCCTAGCACAGACAAAAGAAAATCTCCTTGTTTTTTGTGTTCATGGAATAGAAGAAAAAAACTTTTCGACTTGGCAAAGGAACTAGGTTGCACCAAAATTGCCCTAGGGCATCATCAAGACGATATCCTTGCCACTTTGCTTATGAACCTAACATTTCAAGGTTCTTTTGCTACCATGCCTCCACGACTTTACATGAATAAAGTGGATGTAGATATTATTCGTCCGCTTTGTTTAGTGCCAGAGGCAGATATTGTGGAGTATGCAAAGCTTCGCGAATTGAAAAAACAAATAAAAAATTGTCCATACGAACAAGACTCCAACAGACATGATATGCAAAAGGTGATGGATTTGCTCGAAAAAATGAATCCAGAAGCTCGCCATAGTCTTTGGGGTGCAATGACCAATATACAAACCGAATATTTACCTAAGAAAATAGAATGAGTGAGTTTTTAACTTTAGAGGAAAACATCGTTAAGATGTTGAAAACAGTGTTCGACCCGGAAATTGCTGTTAATATTTATGATTTAGGCCTAATTTACAAGATAGATGTGAATGAAAACAACGATGTTCACATTGATATGACTCTTACTGCACCTTCTTGTCCAATGGCAGATTTCATACTGGAAGATGTGAAACAAAAAATTGAGTCAATAGAAGGAGTAGGTAAGGTTGAAATTGAATTGGTATTTGAACCAGTTTGGGATAGAGATATGATGTCTGAAGAAGCCAAACTAGAACTGGGCTTCTTGTAATAAAATCAAAATTCCATTATTTCCAGATTGGAGAATTTCCCGTTATCTATACAGAAACGGATTAAAGTGCGCACTTTATGAAATCCATAAATACCGGCTGCACCAGGATTGATATGAAGTAGATTTAAAGTATTGTCATTCATTACTTTAAGTATGTGCGAATGACCAGAAATGAATAGTTTTATATTGTCACTTCGCAATTGTTGTATAATGCCAGGACTATATTTTCCAGGGTAGCCACCAATATGTGTCAATAACACGTCAATACCTTCTATTTTAAAGATTAAAGTTTTAGGTAGCATTACCCTAAGAGGGTGGCCATCTATATTTCCGTAAACTGCTCGTACAGGTTTTAATTCAGAAAGTTTATTGTAGATTTCAAGCGAACCAATATCGCCTGCGTGCCAGATTTCATCGCAGTCAGAAAAAAAACGTGCGTATCGGTCGTCCCAATACGCATGTGTATCTGATATAAGTCCTATCTTTTTTATTTTGAAGATTTTTTGTCGTTGTTGGCAGGAGCTTCAGAGGTAGATTTTTTAAGGTCTTCTCCCATGATGCAAGTACCATTAAATTCAGCTTTTTGTTCTATTTCTAGAATATTTGTTTGAATTTTTCCTCTTATTTTACCTGTAGATTTTAGTGATAATGTGTCTTTTGCTTTTACTTCGCCTTCCACTACACCCATAATATCCACATTAACTGCGTCAATAGTTCCGACTAATTTGCCTTCATTACCAATGATGATTCTGCCTTCAGATTTGATTTCGCCTTCTACTGTGCCATCAATACGAAAATCACCTTTAGTTATGATTTCACCTTTTACTATAGTGTCTTTTGCAATTACGTTGTGTGAAGTATTTAATATTTCAGATTTAGCCATGATTTTGAGTATTTGTTTGGTTTAAATTTAAAGAAAAAAAGGAAAGGCGATCTGCATCGCACCGCTCAACCAATGTACCCTTGCTGCGGTCAAGCCCTGGGGGGATTAAAAGGGAGCTGGTCGTGCAGAACCTTTCCGAGCACAAAGGTATGTTTTTTATATGAGATTCCAAAATTTTTAATTGAAAATATATTTATTTTTTTTCTCTGAAAATATTATTTCCCAACTTTCATACACTTAAACACCTAATAAGAAATAAACATTGATTAATATTTGCAAATGAGCACATAAATCACTAATTTTGTGAAAATTTTTAAAGAATTCTTTTTTTATAAAATATGAACGATATTAAATTATTGAACAGAGCTGCGGATAATATTCGTATTTTATCTGCTGCAATGGTAGAGAAAGCTAAGTCTGGTCACCCTGGTGGAGCTATGGGCGGTGCAGACTTTATTAATGTGTTGTATTCTGAGTTTCTTACATTCGACCCAGATAGACCAACTTGGGAAAACCGTGACCGTTTCTTCCTAGACCCAGGTCATATGTCACCAATGTTGTATTCTCAACTTGCGTTGATTGGAAACTTAAATATGGATGATATTCGTTCATTCCGTCAATGGGGTAGTCGTACACCTGGTCACCCAGAGGTAAATTTTGAGTTAGGTGTTGAAAATACATCTGGTCCTCTAGGTCAAGGTCACACTATGGCTGTTGGTGCTGCTATTGCAGAACGCTTCCTTGCTGCTCGTTTTGGTGAATGGACTAAACATAAAATTTATACCTTCATTTCAGACGGTGGTATTCAAGAAGAAATTTCACAAGGTGCAGGTCGTATTGCAGGTCTTTTAGGTTTAAGCAACCTTATTATGTATTACGATTCAAATGATGTTCAACTTTCTACTTTCGTAAACGAAGTAACATCAGAAGACACCGCAATGAAATATCAAGCATGGGGCTGGAACGTTATTACTATCAATGGTAATGACGCTGCAGAAATTCGTGCTGCTCTTAAAAATGCAAATGAAGAAACCGAGCGCCCAACCCTTATTATTGGTAAAACTATAATGGGTAAAGGTGCTATGGGTCCTAACGGCGAAAGTTTTGAAAACAAAGTTTCTACTCACGGTCAACCTCTAGGTGCTGCAGGTGCTTCTATCGCAAATACTATTACAAACTTAGGTGGCGACGCTGAAAATCCATTTGTTATCTTCCCAGAAGTAGCAGAAATGTACGAAAATCGTAAAAACGAACTTCGTAAAATTGTTGCTGCTCGTCATGCTGAACAAGCTGAGTGGGAAGCAGCAAATCCAGCACTTGCTAAAAAATTCCACGATTTCTATAACAAAAATCTTCCTGATATAGACTATGCTGCAATCGAACAAAAAGCAGACCAAGCAACACGTTCTGCATCTGGTTCAATGCTTGCTCTATTCTCAGAAAAAATAGAAAACATGGTAGTTTCTTCTGCCGACCTTTCAAACTCAGACAAAACAGAAGGCTTCCTTAAAAATAGCAAACCATTCAAAAAAGGTGATTTCTCTGGTGGATTCCTACACGCAGGTGTTAGTGAACTTACTATGGCTTGTATCATGAATGGTATGGCGCTTCACGGTGGTATCATTCCAGTTTGCGGCACATTCTTTGTGTTCTCAGACTATATGAAACCAGCATTCCGTATGTCTGCTCTTATGCGTCAACAAGTAATTTATGTATGGACACACGACGCATTCCGCGTAGGTGAAGATGGTCCTACACACCAACCTGTGGAACACGAATTGCAAGTTCGTTTAATGGAAGCACTTAAAAATCATAAAGGTAAAAACTCTATGCTTGTGCTTCGTCCTGCAGACGTAGATGAAACTACAGTAGCATGGAAAATGGCTCTTGAAAACCAAGATACTCCAACTGCACTTATTCTTTCTCGTCAAAACGTGAAGAACCTTCCACGCAAAGAAAGCAAATACAATGAAGCTTTAGGTGCTACAAAAGGTGCTTACATTGTGAAAGATTGCGAAGGAACTGCAGACATAATCCTACTTGCAAGTGGTTCTGAAGTTTCTACTTTAGTAGCTGCAACCGAACTTCTAGAGTCTCGTGCAAACTTAAATGTACGTATCGTTTCTGTTCCAAGTGAAGGTCTATTCTTCTCACAACCAGAAAGTTACATCCGTAGCGTGATAGATTACAACTTACCAATCTTTGGTCTTACAGCTGGTCTTCCACTAAGTATGCAACGTCTAGTTGGTCTTAAAGGTAAAGTATTTGGTCTAGATCACTTTGGTGATTCAGCTCCATATACAGTACTTGATGAAAAATTTGGTTTCAATGCAGAAAACATCTACAATCAAGTAATGGAATATCTTTCTACACAAAAGTAAATGAGTTTATTAACTATAATTTTCTTATCAGTTGCTCTGGCAATGGACTGTTTTGCGGTCTCAATAAGCCAGAGCGCTTGTTTTAAAAAACCTATTTGGTCTAAGTGGATTGTTATGTCCTTATTTTTTGGTTTATTTCAAGGACTGATGCCACTTATAGGTTACTATGTGATGCAGTTGTTTTCTGATATTATCACTGCTTATGACCACTGGTTGGCGTTTATTATTTTAGGCTTTTTAGGCGTTAGAATGATAGTAGAGGAGTTTAAAGAATCTGACGAACATGGTGACGAAAAACACGTTTGTGATGTAAATCTTTCATACGGTAAGATACTTGTGCTAGCCGTTGCAACTAGTATAGATGCATTAGCCACAGGAGTGGTCTTTGTACCTTGTCCTGATAGATTGTTATTGGGTGTGAGCAGTATTGGTCTAGTGAGTTTTATTATGTCTTTAATAGGTACTCAGATAGGTTTTAATATAGGAAAGAGACTTTCGTTTAAATGGGGAGTGCTGGGAGGTGTGATTTTAATACTAATTGGCACAAAAATATTGATAGAACATACTTGTTTTTCATAAAAAAGTTGTATCTTTGTGCGTCCAAATCGACTTCGTAGCTCAGTTGGTAGAGCAATTGACTCTTAATCAATGGGTCGAGGGTTCGAGCCCCTCCGAGGTCACAAAAAAAGCGTTCGTAAGAACGCTTTTTTTGTGACCTATCATATTTTATATACGTGCCAAGGCACGGCACCCAGAAGGGTGCTAGTTACCTTCGGTAACGTATGGTCCAATGAAAATTGGAACTTTTTTGTGATAATAAACGTGCCTAGGCACGACTTTGTTGTTTTAAAATTACCCAAAAATTACCCGATGATTCTTTGTAACTCCTAACTCCTAATTCCTAATTCCTAACTCCTAACTGTTTGGCTTCACACCAAAGCTCTTCCATTTCCTCCAGTGTCATTTCCTTTAGAAATTTACCCTGTTCTTTTGCCTTTTCTTCCATGTAGTTGAAGCGATTTATAAACTTTTGGTTGGTGCGCTCAAGGGCATTTTCTGGGTTTACACCGTATAGGCGAGCTGCATTTATAATGCTAAACATTAGGTCCCCAAACTCTTTTTCAAGGTCTAAAGTAGGAGAGTTCGATCTCATTTCTGCCTCCACCTCAGCAACTTCTTCTTTTACTTTTTCCCAAACATCAGCTTTATCTTTCCAATCGAAACCTGCACTTCTGGCTTTGTCTTGTATTCTCCAAGCCTTTATCAAGCTAGGCAGAGATTTAGGTACTCCGCCCAATGTGGTCTTGTTTTTACCTTCGCGTAGCTTTAAAATTGCCCATGCACGCTCCACATCTTCAGAATTTTTCGCTTCAGCAGAGCTAAAAATGTGCGGATGACGGTATATTAACTTGTCACACAGAGAGTTACATACATTTTCTATGTTAAACTTATTTTGCTCTTCTGCGATTTTTGAGTAAAACAAGATATGAAGTAGCACATCACCTAGCTCTATTTTCAATTCTTCATCATTTTCGGCGATAATTGCGTCTGTTAGTTCATAACATTCTTCTATAGTAAGAGGGCGTAGTGATTCGTTTGTCTGCTTTCTGTCCCAAGGACATTCTTCACGTAGTCTGTCTAGCACCTCTAGGGTTCTCTTAAATGCTTCAAGTTTCTTTTCCATGGTCTTTTATTATTAAATAGGTAAGAACTCTAATATTTGTTCTTAAATTGATGTTTTTTGCTATATGCTCTGAGAATTCAATTTTTGACAATAGGTAAGACATTGCTCTGAAATATTAGCAGGAATTGAATTCTAGCAAAATCAATGTAAAGATAGGGAAATTTTGGTAAACCAGTAAAAAAGGTCTGAGTAAAAAAGGAAAATGAAAAATGAAATTTTTTCTGATGTAACAAAAATTAGGAAAAATAGGGTAGGTGATAAGTTTACAAATGTGGAGTAGTTTTTGATATATTTGTAAATTAACACAAAAACAACAACTAATTACAATTGTAATATGTAAATAAATAGTAGAGTATTTTACACTTTAGAAAATATGAAATACAAAAATACATTTGTGTTTTTACAATAATAAAATGTAAACCAAGTGAAATAAAACGATGTATAAAATACATAAACTCAGTATGTTATGTTAGTTTATTTAAAGTATTTTATTAAAAAATAAGAATAAGTTGTAAAATTATGTTATAAGTGTTTGAATTTGCTAAATAAAATGTATTTATCTTATTAATAATGAATTTTATATAATGATTAATTAAAGTGTTACTTAAATATATAAAATAATGTATTTTCTTACTATTTACAAGTGTAATGCTCAATAGATTTACAAAAATGTAATTTTTATTTTGTAAAATAATATACTTGTAAATTTGCAAATGTAAAATTAATGTTTTACATTTGTAGCAGAATTAGAAAACCTATTTGTGTAAAAAAACGAGAGATTTTTATGAAAGATCGTATTAAACAAATTATTGAGAGAGAAAAACTATCTTCTAAGGAGTTTGCAAATCTTTGTGATATACAAGTTTCTAATGTATCTCACTTATTATCAGGTAGAAGCAAGCCTAGTTTGGATACTATACAGAAGATTATGGCTGCATTTCCTACGTTAAACACCGATTGGTTAATGACAGGAAAAGAGCCAATGTATAAGCATGAAAAGCTCTCTCAGCCAGGTTTATTCGATTTATTCCCTACCGAAGAGTCAAATATTCAAATCTCAGAGCCTCAAAATCATGTAAATATCGCACCTAGACCTTCGTATAGTGCAGAAAATCAAATTGTTACACAAAATACTATCGTAAAAGAAGTTGTAAAAGAAATTCCACCTAAAAAAATTCAACGCATAGTAGTTTACTATACTGATAATACATATGATGAGTTCTCTAAATGAGAGAGTGTTTAAAGGGTGCTTTTGGTGTTGCCCTTGTCTTCGAAATCCTCGAGTACTTAGTGTACACTCCGGTTTCTCAGACTTCGGGACGCCTAAAAATCCCTCCTTTAAACGCACTCTCAGCGCTACTTATTTATTAAAATGTAAAATTCCTAATTCCTAATTCCTAATTCCTAATTATTTTAGTATCTTTGCAGAAAATTTTAAATCTCTTAACAAAGATGTCTAAAAAATACCAATTAGATGGTACTGTTATTAAGAATGAATGGGTTACTTCTACTTATTTTAAGATGACCCTTTCATTTGAAACCCTACCAGAAATCAAAGCTGGTCAATTTGCAGAACTACGCATAGACCAAACTCCTACTGTATTTCTTCGTCGTCCTATTTCACTACACGACGTGCGCGAAGATAAAAAAGAACTAGATTTACTTATCCAAAAGGTTGGCGATGGCACAGCGTGGCTATCTACTCGTAAAGAAGGCGACAAAGTAAACGTTGTTTTCCCTCTTGGTAATGGTTTTAATACTGATGTTGCAGAAGACAAACCAGTGTTACTAGTTGGTGGTGGCGTAGGTATTGCTCCACTACTTCATTTAGGTCGCGTATTATCTAGTAAAGGTAAAAAAGTACACTTCCTATTAGGTTTCAGAAAAGAGGCTGATATTTTGCCTTTAGATGCTTATAAAGAAGTGGGCGAAGTGTTCATTACTACAGAAGATGGAAGCGTAGGCGACAAAGGTTTTGTTACCAACCATAGCTTATGGAATAATGCAGACTATGCTCGTATTTTCTCATGTGGTCCAACTCCTATGATGAAAGCATTGGCAAAAGTAGCACGTGAAAAAAACATCGACTGCGAAGTTTCTTTAGAGAATAAAATGGCATGCGGAGTAGGTGCATGTCTATGTTGTGTAACTCAAACCCACGAAGGACACAAATGTGTTTGTACCGATGGGCCAGTATTTAATATTAACGAATTACCATGGTAGATTTAAGTGTAAAAATAGGTGATTTATCACTTAGAAATCCAGTGATGACTGCCTCTGGAACTTTCGGCTACGGAACCGAGTTTGAGGATTTTGTAAACTTCTCGCGAATGGGTGGTATAGTTGTAAAGGGAACGACTATTCGCCACCGCGAAGGAAATGCCTATCCACGCCTTGCAGAAGTGCCTGCAGGTATGTTAAACGCTGTTGGACTGCAAAATAAGGGGGTAGATTACTTCTGTGAAAACATATATCCAACTGTAAAAAATTATGATACAAATGTAATCGTAAATGTATCGGGTGCGAGCATCGAAGATTATGTTGCAACAGCGGAAAAAATCAACGAATTGGAGGCAATTCCAGCCATTGAATTGAACATCTCTTGCCCTAACGTAAAACAAGGGGGAATGGCATTCGGAACTTCTTGTTCTGCGGCAGCCGAAGTGGTGAAAGCAGTGCGCAAAGCATACAACAAAACTCTTATCGTGAAGCTTTCTCCAAACGTAACTGACATAGCAGAAATTGCTCGTGCAGTGGAAGCCGAAGGTGCAGATTCTGTATCATTAATCAATACCTTGATGGGTATGGCAATTAATGCCGAAACTCGCAAACCTGTTCTTTCTACTATTACTGGTGGTCTTTCTGGTCCTTGCGTGAAACCTATTGCACTACGTATGGTATGGCAAGTATCTAAAGCTGTAAATATTCCTATCGTTGGTCTTGGTGGTATTATGAATGCAACTGACGCTATCGAATTCTTCTTAGCTGGTGCTACTGCTATTGAAATAGGCACAGCAAACTTTATCGATCCTTCTGTTACCATGAAAGTGGTGGACGGCATTGAGGATTATCTAAAAAGACATAACTATGATTCTATAAACCAAATTATCGGAAAACTTGAAGTATGAAAAAACTAAATTTACTTTTAGCGCTATTAGTGGCTTCAGTGGCTACTGTTTTTGCGCAAGCAGATGAAGCTGGTACTCCATCTAAATGGAAAAAAGGTATCGACCTTTCTCTACAAGCTACTCAAAACTATGCAACACCAAACTGGCACAATGGTGGCACCAACAACCTTTCTGTACTTGGTGGTCTTCATGGTTGGTTCAACTATGCAGGAGACAATGGTTTATTCTGGGACAACAAAGTTGAGTTAAAATATGGTGTTACAACCACATTTACCGAAGACTTGGCTGGCCGTTTATTCCACTTAACCGACGACAAAACCTATTATGAAACAAAATTAGGTTATGCATTAGGTAAAGGTTGGAACCTAGCATGGACAGGTGATGTAAACCTAACATTGTTTGAAAACTATAAGATTGATACAGACGAACTAGTTAGTGCAATTGTATCTCCTGTTACCTTCAATACTGCTATCGGTTTTGATTACAAATACACCAATGCAGAAAAGAAATTAGACCTTTCTGTAATGATTGCGCCATACGCATTCAAATTGATCTATGTTGACGATGTTCGTGGCGACTACGCTATCAGCAAACACGTAGGTATCTACGACGAAGCTCTAGGTATTACTCAACTAAAAACCTATGCTTTGGGTTCTAGTTTCAAAGTAAACTATCGTCAAGAATTCAACGAACACATCACTTTATCTAGCGTTCTTTCATTCTATACAGACTACAAAGGTATCGAAGTAGACTGGGAAATCGTTGGTGACTTCAAACTTTACAAATGGCTTACCGCTCGCGTTTCTCTAAACCCTCGTTACGACACTACTGTTGGCGAAGGTTGGAACGAAAAAATCCAATTTAAAGAGTTTGTGAGTTTGGGTTTAGCATACCGCTTTGAAAAATAATTCGAGTTTTTTTAAGGGGTGATTTCGGCGTCATTGCTTGTACTCACAATCCTCATTTACGTTTAGTAAACTCCGGTTGTTCGTACTTCGCATTCCTAAAACTCCCTCCCTTAAAAAGAACTCTCTGAGTGCAAATAATACAAAATAGAGATCAACTTCGGTTGGTCTCTTATTTTTTTGTATCTTTGTTGCGTAAAAAAAAGAAAAAAATGAAAAAACGTACAATTAAAGATTGGTTCATAGCAACCAGACCATGGTCGTTTCCAGCATCTGCTATGCCTATTATCGTTTCTATTGCCTATTTATTTTCAAAAGGGGCAGATATTAATTGGTGGATGGCTGTTTGGACATTGGTAGGTATGGTATTGTTCCATGTAACAGGCAATTTGTGGAGCGATTATTTCGATTTTAAAAAGAAAGTAGATGATACCGACACTTTCGGGGCAACTTCTATTACAAGTGGTCAATTTGAGGCTAGCGAGATACGTAATTTTGCCATTGGCATGTTGGTAGTGTCTGTGCTATCTGGATTGGGTATTTTGTATTGCACAGGGCTTCCTATTCTTTGGATAGGGCTTGCAGGCGCAGTGTGCATGTTGTTGTACCCATTTTTGAAATACAACGCTTTGGGCGACTTGGCTATTTTAATTACTTTCGCATTTCTTCCTACTATTGGCACTTCATACGCTATCACAGGCGCAATAGATTGGAGTGTGCTTTATATTGCATTGCCAGTAGGACTTATTACCGATGGTATTTTGCATGCTAACAATACACGTGATATAGCAACAGACAAACGTGCGGGCATTGTTACTATGGCTATGAGCATGGGCAAAAAGAGTGCGGCGTGGCTTTATGGCTTTGAAATGACTTTTCCTTGCATTTGGTTGGGTGCTCTTGTGATAGGAGGTTATCTTCCTTGGCCAGTACTTTTCACTGCACTTACTATTCCAATGTCTGCAAAATGCGCTCAAACCATGATAAATGGTTATGATGATATAAATGCCATTGCTATGCTCGATATGCGTACAGCGCAGCTGCAAATGGTGTTCTCGGTGGTTTTATCTATTGCTTTGGTAGTATCTAAATTTATTGCTTAATGAAAATAGCAAATTGGATAAAACCTGTTGTGGGTATTGGCATTGCTACAGTGCTTTGGGGTATTATGTTTTCGCCTTGGACTTCGCCACATGTCAATTTTTGGATTACCATGACCATTTCTGGCATGATACTCACTACATACTCGCTGTGGGCTGATAAAACCTGCCTTAAAGGCATTAAAATGAGTTGGGTGGATATTTTACTTGGTATTGGTATTGCCGTGGCTCTATGGGGCGTATTTTGGATAGGGGACAAGGTGTCTTCGTGGATGTTCGACTTTGCTCGCCCACAGGTAAACAATATTTACGGCATGAAAGATGGTGAAAACCCTTGGATACTGTCGTTGCTACTGTTGTTTATCATTGGTCCTGCCGAAGAGATTTTTTGGCGTGGATACCTTCAAAACAACCTTTCTAAACGTTTCAACCCTAATATGGGTTTTATTTTAACCACATTGGCGTATAGCCTTGTGCATATCTTTAAATTCAACTTTATGCTCATAATGGCTGCAGCTGTGGCAGGTTTTATTTGGGGGGTACTTTATAGATTTTTCCCAAATCGTTTGGGTGCAATTGTACTTTCTCATGCTCTTTGGGATTGTGCAGTTTTCATTTGGTTTCCTATTTAAATATAATTATCGTTGTTTATGAGAAACTTTTTTAATTTTTTGATAGAACAAAATACATGGGAACAATGGCTTGAGTCTGCTACTATTATTATTACAGTAGGCATTGTTGGAAATATATTGTTGTTGATAGAAAAGAAGTATTTGCGTAAGAAAACTGAAAAAACGACCACAAAGGTTGATGATTTGTTGCTTAATGTACTGCAAATGCCATTTGTTTGTGGGTTGGTTTTGTTTGGTATTTATGTTGCTATTCAGGTACTTACATTGCCAGAATATGTGTTTCCTGTTATTAGCATGGCATTTAAGGTGTTGATATTGTTAGATGTGGCATGGATAATTAACAGGCTCATTAAGAATGTGTTAAATGACTTTCTACTGCCATACGCTACCAACAATAAGGATTCTAAGCTAGATGTAAATATCATAAAGGCTATTCAGAAGGTATCTTCAGGCCTTATTTGGATTGTAGCTATTATTACGGCGCTTACCTTTGTGGGAATTGATGTGGCTGCAATGCTTACTACTTTGGGTATTGGTGGTATTGCCTTTGCTTTGGCTGCACAAGATACTATCAAAAATATGTTTGGTGGTTTCACAATTTTTATGGATAAACCTTTCAAACTTGGCGAACGTATCAAGGTGGCTGGTTTTGACGGCACAGTGGAGGATATAGGCATTCGTAGTACTCGTATTAGAACATTAGAAGGCAGATTGGTAACTATTCCAAACTACAAGATTGTGGATAGTGAGATAGAAAACGTTACTGCAGAGGAGTCTCGCAAAATCACTTTAAATCTTGGTCTTACCTACGATACCACTCCTGAGGCGATGCAAGAGGCTATGGAATGGCTAAAGCAACTGCCAGACCAAATTCCTTCTATGAAAAACGATGTGGTAGTGGCATTTAATTCCTATGGTGATTTTTCGTTGGGTATCACTTTTATTTACTACATAAAACATCGCAGTGACATTTGGGGTACTCAAACCGAGGTAAACCTTGCCATCCTCAAAAAATTCAACGCCGAAGGCTGGAGCTTCGCCTTCCCAACCCAAACGGTGTATACTATAAAGAGTTAGGAGTTAGGAGTGTAGGGATAACGAAATAGCAATAACCCACGTAGTGGGTTTACCTCTATTGTAGGCAGGTGTCTGAGGAACGAAGTGACGGCGACGCCTGTGTAAATGTAACCCCACCACACCAGCACCCCCGTAGCGGGGTGCAACTAAAATATAACAATGACATGAACAAAGAACGTAAACAAATCATTGCCAATAACGAGGTTTCAGATCTTTATACCCTAAATTTAGGTGGTTACAAACAAAAAGTATTGGTAGAGGGCAAATCTAAAACATTGCCTGTGGTAATCTGTTTGCATGGCGGGCCTGGCACACCAATTCCTTTTTCTGTAGGCTGTAGGGGGCTATTCCCAGAGTTTACAGACCAATTTATCATGGTATATTGGGACCAATTGGGTTGTGGAGCAAACAATCACAAAATAGACGATAGTTTTACCGTTGATATGTTTGTGGCTATGACCAAGGATTTAATTGCAGAAATAAAACGATTATTTCCTGAAAACGATCTTTATATCTTTGCTACTTCGTGGGGTAGTGTGTTGAGTGTTAAGGTGTTGCAAGAAATACCAAACGTGATAAAAGGTGTTGTGGTGTATGGGCAACTTGTAAAAAATCTATTCTACAACCAAGAGGTGTTTGATGCGTTAAGCAAAACAAAATTGTCTGCGAAAAAGCTTGAAGCTATTAAAAATGCCAACATCGACAACATTACTACCAAAGATTTGATGATGGTATCTGGCTCAATACGAAAATACACCAACGGTTACGAACATAAAAAAGCCGATAAGCCGCAAATGGGCAAAATTGTTGTAGGCTTGCTTACTAGTCCAGATTATCGTAAAAAAGATTTCATAGCAGTAATGGTCAATGGATATTTGAAAAATGTTTCGTTGTGGAAAGAACTCCTACACATGGATTTGACTGATGCATTGTCTTCTATTACAGTGCCTTATGCCATTATTCAAGGCGACACAGACATTGTAGCTTCTACCCAAAATGTTCTAGACACCACCCAAGGCAACAACGCCATCACTTGCCAAGTAATCCCAAACTCCGGCCATTATCCATCCAAACCTGCCATGGACGCCGTCGTAACAGCCTTGCAAGATATGGTAAAATGAAATATTTTTTGTAAATAAAGAAAAATATTATAACTTTGCATTGTCAAATAAGTCGTAAATAGACGATGTATATGGGTAGTGCAAAGTCCCGCCCGCATAGCATCACACTTTTAGTGTAACCCTCTTTTACGCATTGATGGGCAAGAAACATAAAGACTGACTTGAAAAAAGTCAGTCTTTTTTATTTAGAGTTGATTTGTTATTGCTGTAATGCAGTATTGTACTTTTTCACGTGTTCTACGGCGTACACCTACAGTCATTTTAATAGTACCTATTCCCACTAAATCGTATTCCATTATAATAATTTTTTCGAATGGTTTTTGATTTTTGTTGTTTTGTTTTACATTCTGAATAGATACTTTTCTAGCTCCAACTAAAATAGCATCTAATTGCAGTACCGCTAGGGTTGAAAGATAATTTTTAGCCGCGTGTTCACTTGTTTCTACAATAGAAACCATGCGAATATTAATATATTCTTTTAGAGATAGATTATACTTCTTTTGTGATGGATTTTTCTCTTTCCATTCACGGTAAAATTCTCTAATTATCACCTCTCTTTGTTGAATGTCTTCTCTTGAATTTCCTGTTGGTATCATATATGTTAAGAATTAAGAGTATTAATAGTTAATAGATACGCAAAGTTAAGGAATTTAATTTTAACCACAAAATAACATATGGTTTTTATAAATTAAATAGAAAATAATTCTTACATTTGTATTGTGCTTTGGCACAAATAAATAACGTATTTAACTCAATCGCCTCTGAATCACCACCTCGGAATAGAATATGAGTTAAAACAATTATCATTGGGGTCGCACTATAGGTGCAGACTTCCCATAGATAATTGTGGCTTGTGGTGAGCCCAGAGGCGTATGGCGAAAGTCTGCGCTTTTTTTGTGCAGTTTTCTCGCCCTCAACCTCGGCAATATTGCACAAAATATTTAAAATTTAAAGTATTATGAAAAAATTATTATTATTTATCTTATTAAATGTTTGTGTTTTGGTAAATGCACAAGATGTAAAAGTTGATATTAATCGCAATGATGTTTCTTCTAAAAAGGACTGTTCGTTTGAAATAAATGGTATATGCTCAACAGAAGACGTAGGTGGGGTAGATGCACAAATTCAGTATGTAAAAGATCTTGAACGTACCTGTATTTTCTTCACAAATTACAATGAGAAAACAGTCACTGTAACTTATATGATAGGAAATAATTGTCCTTATAATTCAAATTCAAGTTATGCTAGTTATCATACTGCCGATGGAACTACAGGTTCTATGGTTTTAAGATCAAATGAAACAAAATATATTGTTGTTGATTACTATAGTTCTGCTAATTGTTATTTTATTTCGGGTTTGATTTCTAGATTTTTGAGAACTGGTAATTAAATTGTTATATATATTTGTGGTGTATGTATGCCATTGAGAAAATATGGATTACTGATTCTGAGATTTGGATTAGAACCTCAGATGGTCGTGAGGCATGTGAAAAATTTGCAGATTATTCACGTTTAAGGTATGCTACGCCAGAGCAACGTGCCAATTTTACATCTGATTTATTTGGAATTAGGTGGGAAGAATTAGATGAAGATTTAAGTTTTGAAGGTTTCTTTAAGCAGAAAAAGTCCAACGAACTTTATGATTTATTTATGGCACATCCAGAAATCAATGCTTCTGCAGTGGCAAGGCGATTAGGAATTTCGCAGAGTTTATTAGCTCAATATATAGGCGGAACAAAGAAACCTTCACCAGAGCGTCTTGAACTTATTAAATCAGAACTTCGTCATATCGGAGAAGAATTATTAGCAATATAAGGTTCCCTCTCACTGCGGATTATTTCTGTGTGAGTGGGAATATTTTTTGTATTAAAAGTTTTAAAATATTGAAACTTTTTTTGTATATTTGCAGTATGAAACGAAGAATAATAACATTTGGTAAATACTTTAATGAATTTATCACTCATCTTACTTCAAAAGAAAGAGAGAAAATAGATTATGGATTGGTTCTATTAAAAACTCAAGATAGATTGCCTCAGAAATTTGTAAAACATATAAAAGATGGTATATATGAGTTAAGAACAGAGTATAATGGAAATATATATAGGGTGTTTTTTATTTTTGATGAAGACAAAATAGTAGTCTTGTTCAATGGATTTCAAAAGAAAACCCAGAAAACTCCGAAAAAAGAGATAGATAAAGCAATAATGATTAAAAAGGAATATTATGAATACAAAAGAAAATATGATTCAGGATTATGATGCAGTGTTAGACTCTCTTTATGGTAAAGAGGGTACTCCAGAGCGTGCTCAATTTGAAGAAAAAGCATACGCGTTTTATACGGGTGCCATCTTACGTGATGCTAGAAAAGAGGCAAAAATTTCTCAGGTGGAATTGGCAGAAAGAACACAAACTACTAAATCGTATATCTCTCGTATTGAAAATGGTGGTATAATCCCAAGTGTAGCTGTGTTTTATAAAATGATAGCAGCTCTTGGTATGGAAATAAAGATTACCAAACCAACTTATTATTCACAATATGATATTTATAATACATCATGCGTTTGTGAATCAAATGAGTGTAATTACGGCAAAAAATAAATTAAGGTAAAATATATTTCCCTCAGAGAGTTATTGTAATAGATTTCATTAAATAAGATAAAAATGGTAGATATAAATAGTTGGTTGGAGGAGTTTCTTCAGAAACTGAATGAAACGTTTAAGAGTCGTGTTTGGTTTGTGGGACTGCAGGGCAGTTATGGTCGTGGTGAGGCTACCGAAACTAGTGATATAGATGTGGTTGTAATTCTAAATGAACTTACTGTTGCTGATATTCAAGCGTACAATGATATGTTGGATACTTTGCCATACAGAGAACTGATTTGTGGTTTTGTATCGGGCAAGGATGAAATTATGAATTGGGAACCTGCAGATCTTTTTCAGTTTTATAATGATACCACGCCAATAAAGGGAAGCTTGGACGAATTACTTCAAAAAATCGATAATGTTGCTGTGGATAGATCTATTAAGATAGGTGCTTGCAACATATATCATGGGTGTGTTCACAATATGTTGCATACAAAGAACGATGATATTTTAAAAGGATTGTATAAAGCTGCTTCTTTTGTGGTGCAAGCAATAGTTTTTAAGCAAACAGGAAATTATATTAAGCATCAAAACCAATTACTACAAACATCCAACCAAGAAGAAAAAGTTGTAATAGAAAACTTTTTAAAGTATAAAAACGGAGAAACGGTTGATTTTACCGCTGCTTCAGAAATCTTGTTTGAATGGTCAAAGACATGGATTTCTAAATGAAAATGTTATGAAAATAGTTTATATACACGGTTTTGCGGGGTCGATACACTCTGAAACCATTAGTTTTTTTAGAAAATACTACCCAGAGTATGAGTGGTGCCCATTGGAAGTGGATCATAGGGTAGATTATTCAGTGCAGAAAATAAATGATTTTCTGGCAGCGAACAATGATGTGCAGGCACTTGTAGGTAGTTCGTTGGGTGGATTTTATGTGCTTTGCGCCAATTTTGAGGGTAGAAAGTTGGTTATTAACCCAGTTTTAAACCCAATGTCGTCTTTAAAGAAGTTTTTGGGTGTAAACAAATATAAGGGTAGGCGTGACAATGGTGATACAGAATTTAAACTCACTCAGGCAGATATATTTAAGTTTAAGCAATTTAAACCAAAGGATACTCCAAATACTATTTGTCATTATACGCCAAACGATCCTGTTCTAGGCGATGTAAAACGCGATTATAAGAAATTCTTTGCTAACGCAGAAGAAACACCTCATCTGCGCAGCCACTTCACCGATGAGCACTATATTAAACACAAGTTGGGCGAGGTCTTTCTTTTATAATTAGTGTATTTATATTAACTTTGCACCCTGAAAAAATAACATAAACTATGAAAAAGAATTTGATTTTATTAGCATGTTTGGCATTAGGGTTAATGACATCATGTGAAAACAAAAAAGATGAACCAAAAGTAAGCGATGCTAATGGTCATGAATTTGTAGATTTAGGTCTTTCTGTAAAATGGGCTACAATGAATGTTGGAGCCTCAAGTCCAGAAGGATTGGGTTTTTATTTTGCATGGGGTGAAACAACTTTAAAAGATAAATATTCAATTGATAATTACACTTTTAAAGCTAATCCTACAAAACTTTCATTATCAGACGATGCTGCACATGTAAATTGGGGTGGTGATTGGCGTATGCCAACAGAAGAAGAATTTAACGAATTAGTAACCAAATGTATGATTACATTAGAAAATACTAATACAGTAAGATTTACAGCTGCAAATGGGAAATATATCCTAATGCCATTAGCTGGTTTTGCAAAAGAAGATGGTTCTTTTAAAAATATAGGAGATTGTGGATATTATTGGACTAATGCTATTAGTAATAATACACAAGCAATTGATTTAATATTTAAAGAAACTTTTAGTGGTGCAGAAGTTTTAGGCTTAAATAATGGCAACAGATTCTGCGGACTTTCTGTGCGTCCAGTATTGCCATAATTGTATAAGAGGAATCTCAATAAAAAGCCAAAAGAGGTTGCTAAATTTGTTTAGTCAACCTCTTTTTTTGTGTGGTAATTACCAGCAAAGTACATACAAATCACCGCGAGGGTTGATGCACATAAGGGGAGTGGCTGCCTCATTGAACAGGTGTTTTTCCTTAGGACCGAAGATAATATCATCTAGGCCGTAGTCGCGTGAGTTTGTGATAAGCACCATACCATATTCGCCGCTCATAGCTATTTCTACTGCTTCTTTTTCTACTTTGAAGCTGTCTTTTTTACCCATTTCTACTGAGTATCTCAAATCAAAGCCATCGTACACTTTTGTGATGGCATCAACATTCTTTTTAGCACGTGTACCGTAGTCTTTAGCTTGCAAAATTTGTATTTCACTACCCAAGAAACGACCCATATTTGATGAATATGAACCTTTTTCTTTTTCTTCTGGAAGGAACGCCACCGGAACCAAAATTTTCTCAAAGTTTGGCTTTGGCATTGTGTCTTTCAGCATTATAAAAGGTATTCTTAGTTCTCTAAAGCCTTTGAAAAAGTTCATTGGACGGTAGAAACCTCTTTTTTTAGAAAACTCTATGAAAATCATAGGTGTTTCGGTGCGTTCTGTCATTGCCACTATATCTTCGAAGCCACCGTCAACGCTCTCACAAATAAAAGGTATGTCGCCCAAAGATTTCTTTTCTTCTTCCAACTCGGCTTTAAAGTTTTCGCTCATATTGCTTTCCCAAACGAGTAGGGTAAGTCCTTTTTGAAATCCTTGTGCAAAAATTTTACCTGCAGCGAATGCATTTTTAGGGAAATAATCGCCATGTGCTAGCACCAAAAAGTGTCTGCTGTATTCTATTTCGCGTATATTCATAATAATTGTCAAAAAATATTCCGTAAAGGTATTAAAGATTTTCATAACACACAAAAAAATACTAAATTTGCGGTTTAAAAAATAGAATCGGGCACATCGACAACCCTTCGACAAGCTCAGGGACCGGCTCAGTGACCGATTCCGTAAAACGAATAAACAATAAAAAACATGGCAAAACCTTCTATTCCAAAAGGAACACGCGATTTTCTTCCAGAAGAAATGCGTAAACGTAATTATATCTTCAATACCATTAAAGATGTGTTTGCACTTTATGGTTTTCAACAAATAGAAACTCCAGCAATGGAAAACCTTTCTACACTTATGGGTAAATATGGTGAAGAAGGGGATAAATTATTATTTAAAATTCTAAACTCTGGAGATTTTCTTTCTGGCCTAACAGAAGAAGATTACACCAATAAAAACAGCAATAAAGCAGTGTCACGTCTTTCTGAAAAAGGACTTCGTTACGACCTTACAGTGCCTTTTGCTCGTTTTGTGGTACAATATAGAGAACAAATCAAGTTCCCATTCCGCAGATACCAAATTCAACCTGTTTGGCGTGCAGACCGTCCTCAAAAGGGTCGTTATAGAGAGTTTTACCAATGCGATGCCGACATTGTAGGTAGCGATTCTCTGCTAAACGAGCTTGAACTTCTTCAAATTGCAAACGAAGTGTTTAAACGCTTCGGCATTAGAGTTTGCATCAAGCTAAACAACCGCAAAGTGCTTGCTGGTATTGCAGAAGTGGTGGGTGCTCCAGAAAAAATCGTTGACATCACTGTTGCAATCGACAAACTTGATAAAATTGGTCTTGAAAAAGTAAATCAAGAACTACTTGCTAAAGGCTTAACAGAAGAAAATGTAAGCAAACTTCAACCTATTTTGGCGCTTTCTGGCAACAACAATGAGAAACTTGCTCAACTAAAAGACGTACTTGCCAACTCAGAAATTGGTCTTAAAGGTGTTGCAGAACTAGAAACACTGTTTGGTTACACCGCAAACTTAGACTTCACTGCCGAACTAGAACTAGACCTTACACTTGCTCGTGGTCTAAACTACTACACTGGCACTATTATAGAGGTGAAAGCATTTGACGTGCAAATTGGTAGCATCACAGGTGGTGGTAGATACGACAACCTTACAGGTGTGTTTGGCGTAGATGGACTATCTGGTGTGGGTATTTCTTTTGGAGCAGACCGTATCTACGACGTGCTAAATCAACTAGATTTATATCCAAAAACTACCGTAAACCAAACTCAAGTGATTTTCCTAAACTTTGGCGAAAAGGAAATGGAATATTGCATTCCACTACTTGCTCAACTTCGCTCTGCTGGTATTTCTACAGAAATTTACCCAGACGCTGTGAAGTTTAAAAAACAAATGCAATATGCCAACGACCGCAATATTCCTTTCGTTGCAATAGTAGGAGAGAGCGAAATGGCAGAAAATGTGATTATGCTTAAAGACATGACCACAGGAAATCAAGAAAAAGTGTTAATAAATGATATAATTTCTAAATTGACAAAATAAAATATATCATTTATTAGTTATTTAGATTAGAATTTGGAATTTTGAAAAAATTATTATCCATATTAATACTTCTTTCTATCTTCTTTTCTGCAAATGCAAGTTACGATAGAAAAATAATCCAAAATCTGCCAAACGTAGATAAACAACGTTGGCATTTTGGGTTTATTCTAGGACTTGGTTTTGGTGATTTTTCTGCCATACCCAATGATAGTTTCGTAGATGCTGATGGCAATAAATGGTATGCCACTTCTGCAGGTATGTCACCTATGTTCAATGTGGGTATGATTGCAGACTTAAGAATAGTAGAATATCTAAACGTGAGATTTACTCCTTCTTTAAGCTTAGGTCAAAAGAATCTTAATTATTCTTGCTTTACAGTAGATGGGAAAAAAATAGGAGAGGTGACTAAAGTGGTTACTCAATGTACTACCATTGAACTACCATTCTATTTTAAATACACAGCTAAACGTTATGGTAACTTTGCTCCATACATATTGGTAGGTGGTGGCCCTTTATTTAATCTAAATCTAGACCCAGAACAACCGTTATTACTTAATGCATTCGACGTGCAAATTGCATTTGGTTTTGGTTTTCAGATTTATACAGAATATTTCAGATTCTGTCCAGAGTTTAAATTTGGTTTCGGTCTGCTAGATCAACTAAATCAAATTCACCCAGAAATAGAAGGAACCGCATACGAACCATATACTCGTGCCGTGGATAAACTTACTTCCCGAGTACTAACAATAACATTCAACTTCGAATAAATTCTCAAAAATAAAAAAAATGACCTTTTACAAGGTCATTTTTTTTATCCAAATTGTTCCATCATATACTTATACGCTGCATCATAATCGTTTGGAATAACGCCGTCGAGAATCGCATTCTTAATGGCATTTTTTATCTCGCCAACTTTTGCGCAGGGGGTCAATCCGAATGTCTGCATTATCTCTTCGCCACTTATAGGAGGCTGAAAATTGCGAACATGGTCTTTTTCTTCAATATCCTTCAATTTCTGACGAACAATGTGCAAGTTTTGAGTAAAACGCTTCACTTTTTCCTCATTTTTAGAGGTAATATCTGCCTCGCAAAGCATCATTAAATCATCGATGTCGTCGCCTGCTTCAAATAGCAATCTGCGCACTGCAGAATCTGTAATTTCATCTTCTACCAAAGCGATTGGACGCATGTGTAGGTTCACGATTTTCTGAACATATTTCAATTCTTCACTTAGTGGAAGTTTCAATCTCTTAAACATTTTACCCACAATTTTTTCTCCAATAAAATTGTGATTGTAGAAAGTCCAGCCAATCTTTTCATCGAACTTTTTGGTTGCAGGCTTACCAATATCGTGAAGAAGTGCAGCCCATCTTAACCACAATTTATCAGATTTTGTAGCCAAAGAATCTAGCACCTGCAAAGTATGATAAAACACATCTTTATGAGCTTTGCCATTTATAGTTTGCACACCTTTTAAAGCTGCCACCTCTGGCAAAATTATATCTAAAAGTCCACATTTATCAAGCAGCATAAAACCAATAGAAGGTTTTTCAGTAAGAAGAATTTTGTTTAGTTCCTCTGTAATTCTTTCTTGAGAGATAATAGAAATCCTATCCTTATTTGTACTAAGTGCCTCAAAAGTAGATTGTTCAATGCTAAATTTAAATCTTGTAGCAAATCTTATGCAACGAAGCATTCTAAGTGGGTCGTCGCTAAAGGTAATGTTTGGGTCGAGTGGGGTGCGTATTATTTTTAGTTCAATGTCACGCACACCATTAAATGGATCTACAAGTTCACCAAACCTATCTTTGTTTAGACAAATAGCCATGGCATTGATAGTAAAGTCCCTTCTGTTTTGATCATCTTCCAAAGTGCCATCTTCCACAATAGGTTTTCTAGATTCCCTTCTGTATGACTCTTTCCTTGCGCCCACAAACTCAATTTCTATATCTTTATATTTTACTTGAGCTGTGCCAAAGTTCTTAAATACAGATAGATAAGCCCCTTTGCCTAGAGTCTTTTTTAATTCTGTAGCCATCTCGATACCGCTACCCAAAACCACCACGTCTATGTCGTTTGATTCTCTTTTAAGAATCAAATCTCTCACAAAACCGCCAATCACAAAGCATGGCAAATTTAGTTTATCTGCACACTCAGAAATCTTTGTAAAAATAGGATGGTTCAATCTCTCTTTCATAGCATAATTTTTTATCAACATCAATGAACAAAGATAGTTTTTTTGTATTAAATTCCCAAAAAAATATTTACCTTTGTAGTTTGGAATGAGAAAGATATATAATATAGTAATTGTATTAATAGTATGTTTATCTTCTTGCGCCCCTAACCACAAGGAACAAGCTGAAAATATGCTATTAAGGGCATCTTCTCTCTATACTTCAGACAGTTTAAATTCTGCAAAAATTCTTATAGATTCCATTCATTCCACTTATCCTAATGAAGTTCAAGTGCGTAAAAGTGCTTCAGAACTAATGAATAAAATAGAATATAGAGAAAACACTAGAAATTTACAGTACTTTGATAGCTTGTATGTTGTAGTTAAGCTCACTCATGATTCTGTGGCAAAAAATTTCATAATCGCAGATACAACTTACTCATCTAAAAAGGTTTATACTCACAAAAAACGTGCTAAAAATTACTATCCACGCACAAATCTAGTGGCAGAAGTAGAAGAAAATGGCGATTTAAACCTAATAAGCGTGTATTCTGGCAAGAAAATTGCACATGATTCTGTAAAGGTTAGTTTTTCAGACCTATACGCAAATACCCTTACTGTACCAACTTCTAGTGCATACAATTATAGTTTCACAGATTTGGGAGTAAATTGGGAGTACGTTACATTCAATCAAAAAAATCAAAATAATATTCTAGGTTTTATAGCACTTTATCAAGATAAATTGCTCACTGTGAGCCTTTACGGAGATAAAACCTACAACTATTTCCTTGAAAAAGAGGATAAAAAAATATTGACCGAGACAGTACAATTTGCAAACATAAGAAAAGAATTGTACACACTTGAAAAGACAATTAAAACCACAAAAAACAAAATACAATGGTTGGAAGAAAAATTAAATTAATCTTAGCATTAATATTTGTTTCATTAGGTGCTTTTGCACAAACAGATATCACTACAGCAGACTTTAAAAGGTATGTATGGGACTTCGAAAGAGATGCTAGAAACATAGTTTTGAAAACAAATGTGCCTGTTATTCTAGATTTCCATGCCACATGGTGTCGCCCATGTAAAATGCTTGCACCAGAGCTTAAAGCACTTCAAAAAGAATACAATGGAGAATTAGTGATATATAAAATAGATGTGGACAAAGAGCCACAACTTGCAAGGTTATTTGGTATAAAAGTGATGCCAACCATATATTTCATTCCAATGCAAGGCAAAGCTACATATGCTCAAGGGTATATGACTCTAGACCAACTTAAAGAAATTGTAGATCAATATTTTTTCAACAACAATAAAAAATAACACATAAAATTTATACAACGATGGGACGTACTAAGTACATTTTCGTAACAGGTGGTGTAACATCATCTTTAGGTAAAGGAATTATTTCAGCTTCTATTGGTAAACTACTTCAATCTAGAGGCTATAGTGTAACAAACCAAAAGTTTGACCCATATTTAAATGTGGATCCAGGTACTCTAAATCCATACGAACACGGTGAGTGTTACGTTACAGCAGATGGTCACCAAACAGACTTAGACCTTGGTCACTACGAACGTTTCACCAGCGTAGAAACTTGCAGAAACAACAGTTTCACCACTGGTCGTATCTATCAAAACGTAATCAATAAAGAACGTAAAGGTGAATATGAAGGACGCACAGTGCAAATTATCCCTCATATCACAGACGAAATCAAGAAAAACGTGCTATATTTTGGCAAAAAGAACAAATTCGACTTCGTTATTACAGAAATTGGTGGGGTAGCAGGCGATATCGAATCACTTCCATTCCTAGAAAGTGTTCGTCAGCTAAAATGGGAACTAGGTCAAGACTGCCTAATCGTTCACTTAACATACGTTCCATATTTAGCTGCTGCTAAAGAACTAAAAACAAAACCAACTCAACACTCAGTAAAAAAATTGCAAGAGCTTGGTATTCAACCAGATGTGTTGGTTTTAAGAACAGAACACGACATCAACCAAGAAATGCGCGACAAAGTATCTTTGTTCTGCAATGTAAGCAAAGATGCTGTTATTCAAAGTAAAGACGTGCCTTCTATCTACGAAGTGCCACTAAGAATGCAACGTCAAAACCTAGACTCTATCATCCTTAGAAAAGTAGGTTTAAACCCAGAAGACACCACATCAGACTTAAGCAAATGGACTTCATTCCTAGACAGAATGTATTCTGCTACAGAGAAAGTTAACATTGCACTTGTAGGTAAATATGTGGAACTTCAAGACGCATACAAATCTATTCACGAAGCACTTCTACAAGCATGTGTTTACAACGATAGAAAACTTAACCTTATCTCTATCCAATCTGCAAACCTAACAGAAGAAAACATTGCAGAACAACTTGGTGGCGTTGATGGTATCCTTATCGCTCCAGGTTTTGGACGTAGAGGTGTGGAAGGTAAAGTGCTTGCTGCTAAATTTGCTCGCGAAAACAATATCCCAACACTTGGTATCTCACTAGGTATGCAATGTATGGTTGTTGACTTTGCTCGCAACGTACTTGGCATTAAAGATGCAAACTCTACAGAGGTAAATCCTCAAACAGAAAACAAGGTTATCGACCCTATGGCAAGCCTAAAAGACATCAACGATGTAGAAGGTGCTATGCGTTTAGGTGCTTACGAATGCGAACTTGCAGAAGGTACAAAATCTGCAGAAGCATACGGAACCACACTTATTGCTGAACGTCACAACCACAAAAACGAGTTTAATAATGCTTACAAAGAACAGTTTGAAAAAGCTGGTATGAAATTTGCAGGTATAAATCCAGAGATGGGTCTTGTAGAAATTATAGAACTTCCAGAACACAAATGGTATGTTGGTACACAATTCTTACCAGAATATAGAAGTTCTGTAGAAAAACCACATCCATTATTTGTAAACTTTATTAAAGCATCAATTCAAAAATAAACAGTAAAAAATTAACATGGACAAAAACACGATTATAGGATTTGCCCTTATTTTAGCCATACTAGTAGGTTTTTCATGGCTATCAAGACCATCTGAAGAGGAGTTGGCAAAACAACAAGCTTACAATGATTCTATAGCTGCAGTGCAAGCACAAAAGGCTATGGAACAAGAGATTATGTTCCAACAAACCATAATGCAACAAGATTCAGCTAAAGCAAATCAAGCGTTTGATTATGGCGTATTTACTCCTTTCTCTCAAGGTGAGAACAAAAAAGTAGTGATAGAAAATGAAGAACTAAAACTTACCCTTAATACAAAAGGTGGTAATATCACAGAAGTAGAACTTAAAAACTATAAGAACTACGACAAAAATGCTCTTATCTTGTTTGACGAACAAGACGCAGAGCAATATTTCACCTTGGTTACTGCAAACAACCGTGTTGTAGAATCTTCAAACCTATATTTCACCCCTACAATGCTTAATGATAGCACTTTAGCTATGAGCATTACACTAGAATCTGGTGAAACTCTAAGCCAAGTTTATAGCTTAGATGGTTTTATGGTAAACTACAGCATTCAGTCTAAAGGCATGAACAATGTGTTGTCTCCACGTATGAACACAGTGGATATGACATGGAACTTAAACATGCGTCAACAAGAACGTAGTAAAAAATTTGAAGGACGTTATTCTGCTCTTTATTACAAATATTATGATGATGAAGTAGAATGTTTAAGTGAAACTGGTGCAGATGCAGAAAAACTTATCGGTAAAGTAAAATGGGTGGCTTGTAAAGACCAATTCTTTTCAAGTGTTTTAATTGCAGAAGACTATTTCACAAATGTGGAAGTAGAATCAAACATTAGTGAACCAGCTAATTACTTGAAAGATTGCAAAACACAGCTTTCATTCAACTATGATGCAAGTGGTGCACAACCAACAAACTTAAAATTCTATTTTGGACCAAACTCATATCAAGATTTAAAAGCATATGATGACAATGCAGAAAAGTCTGAAGATGAATTAAATCTTGAAGAACTTGTACCACTAGGTTGGGGTATCTTTGGTTGGGTAAACAAATATCTTGTCATTCCAATCTTCAACCTATTAGGTTCATTTATAGCAAATTATGGTTTAATTATTTTCTTACTTACTCTTATTATTAAACTACTTATTTTACCTTTGACATACAAATCTTATATGTCAACTGCTAAAATGCGTGTTCTTCGCCCACAAATCGAAGAAATAAATAAGAGAATTCCAGAAGATAAACCAATGGAACGCCAACAAGCAACAATGGCACTTTATAGAAAAGTGGGAGTGAGCCCAATGGGTGGTTGTCTTCCAATGCTTCTTCAAATGCCAATTCTATTTGCATTGTTCGTGTTCTTCCCTGTAGCAATTGAACTACGCCAACAAGGATTCTTATGGGCAGACGACCTTTCTTCATACGATTCTATTTTTAGCTGGGATGTGTATATTCCATTCATTTCTAGCTATTATGGAAACCATATAAGCTTGTTCTGTTTGCTTATGGCTATTGCCAACATTATTTCTACTAAGATTTCTTCAGATGCACAAGGTGCTAGCAACGCACAAATGCCAGCAATGAAGTGGATGATGTACTTAATGCCAATTATGTTCCTATTCTTCTTCAACGACTATGCATCTGGTCTTACATATTATTATTTAGTATCAACATTATTGACACTACTTCAAACATTTATTTTCCGTTTGGCAATCAATGACCAAAAGATACTAGACAAACTAAACAACTATAAACCTAAAGCTAAAAAGAAATCTGGCTTTATGGAACGTCTAGAACAAATGCAAAAAGAGCAACTTGCTAGACAACGCGAACAAATTAAGAAACAACAAAGACGTAGATAAGATGAAAAAAGAAAACGAGGAAAAAGAAGAGATTTTAAACGAAGAAACAGTTGAAAACACTGCAGCAAATGAGGCTACTACTGAGGCTTCTGAACAAGCTGAAGATGCAGCTGTAGAAAGTTCACTTGCCGATAAAATATTGGAAATGAACGACAAACATCTTCGTTTGATGGCAGACTTTGAAAACTATAAAAGAAAAACTATAAAAGAACGTGCCGACTTAATTAAATATGGTGGTGAACAAGTATTTATAAATTTACTACCAATTATTGATGATTTTGAACGTGCCATTCAACACCTTCCAGAAGAAGATTCACCAATTAAAGAGGGTATAGTTTTAATTCACTCTAAGTTTGTAAATTTCTTAAATAGCAATGGTGTAAAAGAAATAGAAACTAAAGATGCAGACTTCAATACAGATTTTCATGAAGCTATTTCTTTATTCCCAGCACCTGCGCCAGAACTTAAAGGTAAAATTATAGACTGTACACAAAAAGGATATACATTCCACGACAAAGTGATTAGATTCTCTAAGGTTGTAGTGGCAGAATAATATATATCATGGAAAAGAGAGATTATTACGAAGTGCTTGGGGTAAGTAAAACTGCCACAGCCGACGAAATAAAAAAAGCTTATAGAAAGAAAGCAATCCAATATCACCCAGATAAAAATCCTGGTGATAAAGAAGCTGAAGAAAAATTTAAAGAAGCAGCCGAAGCGTACGATGTTTTGAGTGATGAACAAAAACGTCAACGTTACGACCAATTTGGTCATGCAGCATTCTCTGGTGCCGGTGGTGGCGGAGGCTATGGCGGCTTTGGAGGCTTCGGTGGAGGTGGCTTCTCTATGAATATGGACGACATCTTCGAACACTTCGGAGACATCTTTGGAGGTCATTTCGGTGGTCGTTCTTCTAGAAGTCAATCTGCTCGTGGCACAAACCTAAGAGTGCGTGTAAAAGTAACACTAGAAGAAGTTGCCACAGGTGTAGAGAAGAAAATCAAACTAAATAAAAAGGTAAAATGTAGTCATTGCAATGGCACAGGTGCAGAGTCTCCATCAGATGTAGAAACTTGTAGCACATGTGGAGGAACAGGTAGAGTAATAAGAACTACTCAATCTTTCTTCGGTCCTATGCAAACTCAAACCACTTGTTCTGCTTGTCACGGTACAGGTAAAATCGTGAAGAAAAAATGCCATAAATGTGGTGGTGAAGGTCTAGAAACTTCTCCTGAAGTAGTTTCTATCAACATCCCTGCAGGTATTTACGACGGTGCCCAACTTGTAATGAAAGGTTATGGCAATGCTGCACCTAATGGTGGTTCAAATGGCGACCTTTATATTGTAGTAGAAGTAGAAGAACACAAAGAACTTCTAAGAGACAACAGCGACCTTATTTACAACCTAATGCTTCCACTTACAGTAGCAGTTTTAGGCGACGAAGTTGTTATCCCAACACTAGAAGGCAAGGTGAAAATTAAAGTGAAACCAGGTACACAACCAGGTGAAGTACTAAGACTTAGAGGCAAAGGTGTTCCAGACCTTAACGGATATGGTAGAGGCGACCTATTAGTAAACATTGGCGTTTATATACCAGAAAGATTAAGCTCTGAAGAAAAAGAAATGTTCGCTAAAATGCAAGGTTCTAAATCTATGGAACCAACAGAAGAATCTAAAAGAAAATTTTTCTAAAAACAATTTTTAAATGAATATAGCAGCACTAGTATCTGGAGGAGTGGATAGCTCTGTAGTAGTACACCAACTTAAAGAAATGGGGTACGACCCAACCATTTTCTATATCCGTATTGGTATGGAAGATGAAAATGGCTATATGGGTTGCACTGCAGAGGAAGATATAGAAATCACTTCATTTGTAGCCAAAAAATATGGGCTAAAAATGGAGACTGTCTCACTCCAAAAAGAATACTGGGACAATGTGGTGGAATATGTTATTCGTACCGTGAGAAATGGACTTACTCCAAACCCAGACGTTATGTGCAACAGACTTATCAAATTTGGTAGTTTCATAGATAAATATGGCTACGAATTTGATAAAATTGCCACAGGTCACTATGCTCAAACCTATTTTGAAAACGGCAAACACTATTTAGGCACTGCCTTAGACCCAGTGAAAGACCAAACAGACTTCCTTGCACAAATTACATACTCGCAAGTATCTCGTTTGATGTTTCCAATTGGGCATTTAATGAAGTCGCAAGTGCGCGAAATAGCCGTATCTCAAAACCTTCCTAGTGCCTCACGCAAAGATAGTCAAGGTATCTGCTTTTTAGGAAAAATAAATTATAATGATTTCATAAAGAAATATTTAGGCGAGAAAGAAGGTAAGATTATAGAAAAAGAAACAGGCAAGATTCTTGGCACTCACAGAGGATTCTGGTTCCACACTATAGGTCAAAGAAAAGGTCTTGGACTTGGTGGCGGTCCTTGGTATGTGGTAGCAAAAGACTCTGCTGAAAACATTGTGTATGTGTCTCAAGGCTATGATGTGGAAACCCAATACGGTAAAACAGTGCCACTAGACGACTTCAATTTCATCACAGAAAATCCTTGGGGCGATTTCACAGAACCAGTAGATATTACATTCAAGATTCGTCACACACCCGAGTTCACCAAAGGCAAGCTATTCAACGAAGGCAATGGCTCCTACAGAATAGAATCTGAAGACAAAATCCAAGGCATTGCCCCTGGACAATACGGCGTCATCTACGATACCGACCACAGAATTTGTTATGGTAGTGGTGTGATAAGAATATAAAAAGTTAGGAGTGAGGAGTTAGGAGTTAGGAGTTAAGATTTAAAATTTAAAATAAATTGTACCATTATAAAATATAATATACAAGAATACAACATATTAGTTAATAAATAATATCATATAATTAGAGCTGTTAGCTCTTATTCTCAATTCTGCAAATCGCCAAATTTAATGAACTACATGAGAATAAGTGCAAGGTTCACCGTATATGGGTGTAACCTGCTGTACTTGTTAATGTAGTTGGGCTTTGGCGAGCCTGCAGAATATATAAGTTACAGAGGTTCGCCCTTTTTCTTATATAGAATAAAGCTACAGTTTTTCCCTACAAAAATGGAAGCTGAAATTCACATAGGAAAATTAATTAAAGAAGAGCTTGAAAATCAAGGTCGTAAACCATCGTGGCTTGCAAAAGAATTACATTATACCCGATATAATGTATATAAGATTTTCCAAAGAAGCTACATTGACACAGAATTACTAATGCAAATTTCGCTTCTTCTCAACAAAGATTTCTTCTCTTTCTACACCA
The DNA here is from genome assembly GCA_045633865.1 of Candidatus Enterocola sp. Taxonomy (GTDB): domain Bacteria; phylum Bacteroidota; class Bacteroidia; order Bacteroidales; family Paludibacteraceae; genus Enterocola. The sequence continues at coordinate 3,400 of JAZQZD010000002.1, read as the reverse complement.
CAAAACTTCATTCCACTTCTTCTAAATAATGTGTAATATTTTTACACAAAACGTGTAATTATAGACTACAACGATATAGTTATAATACGTCAAAATTTTTCTTACTTTGTAAAAATATTTAACATTTAAAACCGATGGGCGTATGGTATATAACTAGCAATACAATTATTATGAAAATTAAAATTACTTTTAGTTTAATTATCACAGCATTGATATTAAACTTATCTAGTTGCTGTTTGTTAATGCCAACAGCAAGAACTAGTACAATTGGTGTATCAGTTACACCTTCTAATGCAACAATCAAACATAGTTCTTCTGGAAGTGTTTTGGGAACAGGTTCTTGCAATCTAGACTTTGATTGTAAAGATGAAAAAGGAACATATTGGGAAATAACAATGTCTGCACCAGATTATAAAACTATTACAGAAAGAATTTATAATACAAGAGAAGACTATTCAAGACATTTTACATTGAGAAAATTAAAACACACAAAAGTTACACTGAATGTAGAGCCTTCTAATGCGGAGATTTTTTATAAAAATAATGGAAATTTAGCTGGAATTGGTTCTTGTGAATTTGATTTTACAGAAGAGGATTCTAATACAAGTTATTACGAAGTTGCAATTACAGCTCCATATTATAATGACCAAGTAGTAAGAGTATATAAAAATGATGGAGTGAAAAAGGTTTCATTAACAAGAAAACCTATTAAAACAATAGTTGTTACCCCTGGTGATGCTGATATTTTTATAAATAATGAGCAGGTTGCAAAAGGAAAGTATGATATTGACTTTGAAAGAACTGATAAAGTTTTAATAACATTGTCTAGAATAGGATATGAAACAGCTACATATACATTATTAAAATCAGATCCTCGTCAAACTGTAACTTATGAAATGGATATTGATGAAGCATACGAAAATTCAGAAGGAGGAGAAGCTGCAGCTCAATATGCTAATAAATGGGTACCTATTAAAACAAGAAAAGGAATGTCTGAAGATGAAGCTTGGACTAGAATGATTAGTATTATTAAAGCTGCTGAATTCGAACTGGAAAAAACAGATAAATCATCTAGTTGGATTAAAACATTCCCAGCTGTGATTTCATATAAAGCGTCAGAAGTTAGAACTACTTTAGAAATAATTCCAGATTATTCTACTGGTGAAAAACAATATAAAGTAAGATTGTCTTTTGAGAAAAGGTCTAAGAAACCAAATGAATCAGAAGAAGCTGGTGCAGAAAGATGGACTAAATATGATCGTCTAATGAAAGTTTATAAAGATCTTATACCTGATTTAATAAACTCAATTGGAGGTATGTAATATGTATAAAACAGTATTAATAACAATATTTCTAATATTCTCTCTTAATATACAAGCACAATACAGAAGACACCATGAATATAAGACAGTAGTGGTAGAACCTCGTGATGCTGAAATTTATGTAAATAATGAGTTATTAGGTAAAGGAAGTTGTAATGTCTCATTTTCGGGACGAGAGAAAGTATTATTGACCTTTAAATGCAATGGTTATGAGACTGCTACCTATAGTTTATTAAGAAGTAACTTAGAGCAGACTGTTACATACCGATTAGAACAAGATGAAGCATTCTTTAATTCAGATGGAGAAGAATATGCAGCTCAATATGCTAATAAATGGGTGCCTATAGTTCCTAGAGCTGGTTTAGCAGATGATGATGTTTGGCGCAGAATGATTTCTATTATTACAACTGCAGGTTTTACATTAGAAAAAACAGATAGGTCTTCTGGATGGATAAAAACTTTTCCTTCTGTAAAATCTTATAAAACATCAGATGTAAGAACTACTTTAGAAGTACTTCCTGATTATTCAACTGGAGAAAAACAATATAAAGTAAGATTGAATTTTGAAAGAAGACAAAAGGGAAGAGGAGAAGAAGGATGGGTTAAATATAATCGTTTAATGAAGGATTATAAAGATGTTATTCCAGACTTAATTAATTCTGTTGGTGGAGGACTATAAAAATTTAAACCACACTTCATAATGATATGACCCCCGAAAGTTAGACAAAAAACTTTCGGGGTTTTATGTCAAAAAAGCGCAAGAAACATGGATATGCAGAACGATTAAAATATATGCATATGTTAGAAGATGGATATTCTATTAAATACATAGGTACACATTATGGAATTGACCGTAGATTATTGGGTGTATTATGGGCTAAATATCAAGTAGAAGGTCCTTCTGGATTAGTAAAAAAGAAAAATATTCAGGCAAATCTTAAATTTAAGGTTCAGGTTCTACGTGATATAAGAGAAAATCATTTAACTTTGGTGGATGCTTCATTAAAATATTATGTAAGTGCAAGTCAAATTAAGGCATGGCGTAGAATCGCGAGAAGTAAAGGCTATGAGGCATTAGCAGAGATTAAACCAAGAGGACGACCGCCAAAGAACGATATGGGAAGACCAAGAAAGAAGAAACCAGAAGAGATGACAGAGTTAGAACTCTTACAGTTGCGTGTTATGGAACTGGAAGCAGAGAATGCTCTACTAAAAAAAGTAAAAGCCTTAGTAGAAGAAAGAGATGCCCGTCTACGAGGGATTGGGCGGAAGCCATCCAAGAACTAAGGCAGCATCATAATCTTGAGATACTTCTCAAGAAAGCAGGGATGGCTCGAGCTACCTATTATTATCATACCAAATACTTAAATGACGTGGACTGTTATGATAAGCACAGGAGTTTGATAAAGAAAATCTATAATGCCAATAAAGGACGTTATGGTTATCGTCGTATAACAATGCAACTACGTGCCGATGGCATTATTATCAACCATAAAACAGTACAAAAGTTGATGGTTGAAATGGGATTATATGCTAAACGCAAGAGAGCAAAATACAAGTCATATAAAGGTGAAGTTGGGAAAGTAGCTCCTAATTTAATAGATAGAGACTTCTCAGCAACTGCACCAAATCAAAAATGGACAACCGACGTTACTGAGGTTAAAATAAAGGATAAAAAGATCTATTTATCTCCTATATTAGATATGTTTAACGGAGAGATTATATCCTATACAATCTCTAATAGTCCAGACTTGAAAATGGCTTTAAGTATGCTTAAGAAGGCTTTTTGCAAGGTAAAAGTGCCACAAGGTCTTATCATGCACTCAGATCAAGGTTGGCACTATCAACATCTAAAGTATCAGAAGATGCTTAAAGATAAGTACATCATACAAAGTATGTCTCGCAAGGGAAACTGTCTTGATAATGCTATGATGGAAAACTTTTTTGGTCTTATGAAATCTGAATTACTATACGTTCAAGAATGGGACAGTATAGAACAGTTCAAGAAGGAACTTGTGAAGTATATAAGATATTATAATAACGATAGAATTAAGTTGAGGCTAAATGGAAAAAGCCCG
>JAZQZD010000001.1:0-20122 GCA_045633865.1 Candidatus Enterocola sp. | reverse complement strand
TACGGACGAGATAAAAAGAAGGATGCTTCAACTTGGGGCAACGGGGGATTATGACTTTATAATCACCGAAATCGGAGGTACGGTTGGAGATATTGAGGGGCTTCCGTTTTTGGAGGCTATACGACAGCTTAAATGGGAACTTGGACGCGATGCCGTTTGCGTTCATCTGACCTATGTGCCTTATATAGCTGCGGCGGGTGAGTTGAAAACCAAGCCCTCACAACACTCCGTAAAAGAGTTGCAAGGACTTGGCCTGCAACCCGATGTACTTGTGTTGAGAACCGACCGCGAACTTGGACGAGGAGTGCTTGACAAGGTCGGACATTTCTGCAATGTTGAAAAGGATTGTGTGGTACAAAGTGTTGTCCTGCCGACTATTTATGAAGTACCTATAAAAATGGCAGAACAGAATCTGGATACGGTCATACTCCGTAAATTCGGTATAACGTGCGACACTGTGCCACAATTAGGCAAGTGGCAAGATTTTATCTCTCGCCGAAAACAAGCAACCAAAGAAATCAATATAGCTCTTGTCGGAAAATATGATTTGCAGGATGCATACAAATCTATTCTGGAATGCTTGTCGCAGGCTGCGACATACAATGACTGCAAGGTAAAAACACACTTTATACAGAGTGAAAACCTTACGCGTAGCAATATCGCGGATTATCTCTCCACGATGGACGGAGTGGTGATATGCCCTGGATTCGGACAACGCGGAACAGAGGGAAAGATTCTTGCTGCCGAATATTGCCGTACGCACGACATCCCAACATTGGGAATCTGCCTTGGAATGCAGATGATGGTCATTGAATTTGCTCGTAATGTATTAGGTCTGGAGAATGCCAACTCCCGCGAAATGGATCCCTCGACGCCCTACAATGTAATAGATTTGATGGAGGAGCAAAAGAGTATCACTCAAATGGGTGGCACGATGAGATTGGGGGCCTACTCTTGTGAGCTATCGAGCGGCTCAAAGGCTTATGAGGCGTATGGGAAGTCCCATATAGAAGAGCGTCATCGCCATCGTTATGAATTCAGTAGTCCATATCGCCAACAATTCGAGCGAGCAGGAATGTTGTGTACGGGTATAAATCCCGATAGCTGTTTGATCGAGATTGTCGAAGTGCCCTCATGTCGTTGGTATGTGGGAGTTCAATTTCATCCGGAATATACAGGAACCGTTCTTCATCCCAATCCATTGTTTATGGCTTTTGTCAAGAGTACAATATCTAAAGAGCAATAATTATGTGTGGAATTGTAGGATACATCGGAAATAAGAATGCAGCAGGGATATTGTTGAACGGGCGTGACGATGAATCTTATAATAATTGGCTTGTTTTTGCCCAGTAGAAAAAAGCCTCCGGAAGATTGATTTTCAACTTATTCAAACGATTCGTGAGGGATTCTTGAATTTGCATATCTTTTATATCCATAATATTGCCTGAGTAACGTTCAATATTCATATTCCCCTTTTCTATAGAAGTTGCCAAATAGGCCGCACGTGCTCCATCAATGATAGCATTCTCAATTTGGTACTTATTCTTATACATAAAAGACTTTACTCTGATAATTCCATCTTGCAACAGTTCAAAATTGCCGTTACCCGCTTTCCCTCTTGTTGCTATACATAGTGCTGTCTGACGAATATCTTCATAAATTTGTTTCAAATCATTGTCCAAATTTCTATATGAAAGTTCAACTTCCGCTATTCGTTTGAATGCTTGGGCTGTTATTTCCATGCTAGATACATTATCAAACAACCGTCCAACATCGTATAACTGCTTCAGAATTTCCATAGAACAACATTTGTCTCCTTTATAATAAGGGATTCCCGTAGTATTAGGGGCAAAAGCTGTTAACTTATCACCTAAAATATCTTCTGCCGATGGTACTGTAACCATCAAAGGCTGTTCATCATGCTTTATAAATGGACTATCAATTGCAATCTGTTCTGTATGATGATAGTGGTTATTCTCATATAAAACATCCAATAAGATGTAGGATTGTGCATCTGAATCATTACGATAGGCAATCTGATAGAAAAATTTAGAATGACTCTTAGGAATGTCGCTTCCACGCTGTTTACGCTCCACAAGTTCAAGATTCGAGAATCCGAAATCCATGAATAATTCCAGATAGTCCTCGATACTTTTTCAATCCATTCTGACGTAAAACATTCTTTGCTAATCATTACAGTTTCAATAAGTTGATTTGTGAGTTAATTTCTTCTCTTATACCTCTACGACTTGCATAACGTAGCAGTTTGGTTTCATTAATACAGAATAGGTTGAAAGCATTTTCAAATATATAATTGCTTTCTGTCCCCTGTAAATAAAAGAAATCCTTATCCTTATGAATATCCACCAAAATTTTTTCAATTGTTGGAGTTGGAACATCATCAATAATTTGTAAAGGAGATTCTGAAATTAAAGGTTTAATGAAAAAAGCTTGTTCTCCTAAATCGATATAATGATAAATTAAATTTTTGTCAGGTTTCAAATAGACGGTTTTCCCATTATCCTTTAATAAATTGAATATGGTTTCAATCGCTTCTCTATTAGTCTCAATATAGATGATATTATTCTGAGACAAATGATGTTGTAAAGGAGATATTATATTGCCTTCGTAGATACAAAAATTTGCAAATGGAAAATTCTCCTTCAAAAACGAAAATACTTTTTTTGTTTCTTCAGATGGATTAGGAGCAAATATATTTTTATCTGCTATTGTATATAACCCGTGCCCAATACGAGCTAATAATCGTTTTTGTGTAAGGACATTTAAATACCATGATAAAGATGCTTTTGAAATAGGTATCTTATCAGATAAATATGTAAATATCTCACATCTATTAAAATATCTGTGAGATTTTGCATATTCTAATATGGCATTCTCATTCTTATTCATATTTGAATCTTCTAAATTTTTGCACAAAGGTATCTAAATTTCGGCAATAATCAAAAATATTGCCGAAATTTAGATGTTAAAGATTACTTCTTATGCACCAGCTGACTGAAATCATAATGGTATAGGTCTACCTATTTGAAGACCTGACAAAAACAAATATCTCCGCCTGCTAACGGTATGTTTTCATACCATCAGCAAACGGAGATATTTGTTTCGGTTGTGTCATAAGTCCGATGGGTGTTTGTCTGGATTCATTCTCAATAATTTAGACCTTTTTCGTAATTTTAATCTACAAAGATATAAAAAAATAAATTTTATTTGCCTAAATATACTATCTTTGTGGCATATATAAATACTATGAAAAGAATAAATAAAATACTTGCAATATTAGCATTCTTGCTAATATCTCTTCCTGCATTCTCACAATGGAGAGTAGGGGTTAACGTGGCATACGAAAATACAGGTGCTATTTGGAAATATGATGGTAAAGACCAAGGTGTTAAAAATATAAGTGGATTTAGTATAGGACCTACTGTGGCATACGAAGCAGTAGAAGATTACTTTGATATTCACACAGGAGTAAGTTTTGCAATGAGTGGTTTTGCATTACAAGACAATAGCATATTTGGCAACAATCATTTAATGAGTTATGAAGAGTTGATTACATTTTATTATTTGCAAGTGCCAGTTTATGCAGTGGGCAAACTTCCTGTAAGAGATGTGAATCTGCTTTTAGAAGTTGGTCCAATTTTATCTGCAGGAGTGGGAAGCAGAAGCGAACGCACATATAGAGTCGATGATGCAGAATATACAGAAGAATCAAAAGAAAACTTGTTTAAAGAAGCTATGCATCCTTTCAACTGTTTGATTCACTTCGGTATAGGTTTTGAATACGTGGGTATGAAAGTGACTGCAGGCTACAACCTTGGTGTCTTCAATGTGATGAGAGATGAAGCGAAGAGAAGTGACCTTAAAACAGATGGTTTCTTTGTGTCTATAGGTTATGTATTTGACTTCGACTAATTGTTATGAAGAAAATTGTAATAATAGGCGGAGGAATCGCAGGCTTAACAGCAGGAATCTACGCACGCAGAAGCGGCTTTGAGTGTGAAATCTACGAACAACACACCATAGTAGGTGGCGAATGTACTTCTTGGAAAAGACAAGGTTTTCATATTGACAATTGTGTGCATTGGCTCACAGGTACCAAACCTGGAACAGAAATGAACAAAGTATGGTGCGATGTGCATGCTTTGGGAAATGATGTAGAAATAATTCAAAATGATTCATTCCTACACATAGAAGGAGAAAATGGTGAAAGCATTGATATTTGGCAAGACGTGGAACGTCTACGCGCCGACCTTTTAAAACTTTCTCCAGAAGATGCCAAAGCAATAGAAGAATTTATTTCAAATATAAAAACGTATTGTCTAATGGACATGCCTGCTCTAAAGGCTGTAGATATGCTTTCCATTATAGAACTTTGGCGTTTGATAAAAAAACTTCGTCCGATAGGCAAAATTCATGGCAAGCTGTCAAAAATGTCGCTCCAAGAATACGCAGACAAATTTAAGCATCCACTTATCAAGAAGATGATAATGGCTTATATGCCTCATACCTACAACGTGTCTTCTTGGTTTTATGTTTTAGGTACTTTCTGTAGTGGCAACGGAGCACTACCACGTGGAGGTTCTCAAGGTATGTCGGACAGAATGGAAAAATACTTCCTAGATTTAGGAGGTAAAATTTTTACTCGCAAAAAAGCGACTAAAATAGACGTAGATAAGAAATACGCACAATGTGTCCATTTTGCCGATGGCGCTTCTGTTTCTGCAGATTACATTGTTTGCACGTGCGACGCCTCTATTGTTTTTGACAATCTTCTAGGCGAAAAATACAACGAAAAATTCTTCAAGACAAGATTTAACGACAATTATTGTCACCCTGTATATAGCACATTCAACACATACCTAGCAGTTGACGATAAATGTGAGTTCTTAAAAGATACCACATGGTTCAATTGTGCATCTTATACTGCAGTGGGCAAAAAACATGATTCAGTTCTTTTGAAAAGTTTTTCAAGCGAACCTTCTTATTCTCCAGAGGGAAAAAATCTGCTTCAAACACTCCTTGTACAATACGAGGACGACTTTGACAAATGGGCAAGATTGTATGAGGGGAATCGCGAAGCGTACAAACAAGAAAAGGAAAAGATTGCTCAATCTGTGCTAGCTGCTATAGAAGATAAATTTCCTCAACTCAAGGGTAAAATGACTGTGGTAGAAACTGTTAGTCCATATAGTTACTATCGTTTTTGCGGAGCATACAAGGGAGCATATATGAGTTTTATTCTTACTCCTTTTGCCCCAAAGAAGACCCACAAGGGCAGACTACGCAAAATTAAAAATGTTTACCTAGCAGGTCAATGGTTGCAACCTCCTGGCGGATTGCCTAATGCTGGCGCAACAGGAAGATTTGTTATTCAAAGGATTTGCAAAAAAGAAAAGGTCGTTTTTGATAATAAAGTATGAAAATCTCAGATATATTAAAAGAAAAACAACTTATCTTGGATGGGGCAATGGGTACAATGCTCCCAAAGGTAAGTGGTGAAACAGAAGAAGATAAGGTAAGACAAATACATCAACTTTATGTAGAAGCAGGAGCTGATTTTATTTCAACCAACACCTTTACAGACAATGCACTTGAAAATATTGAGGAGCATAGCACTCGCTTTGTGAAGATTGCTCGTGAGGTAGCGGACAAGGCTGGTAGAAAGGTGTATGTATTGGGTAGTGTAGGTCCTGCAAGTTTTAGCCTTACTATGCAAGAAGATGCTTCTTTCACAGCGTTGCAAAATGCTTATAAACGTCAGATAAAAGCAATGGCGGAGGCTGGAGTAGATGCACTTATTTTTGAAACATTCTTTGATGCACTAAACATAAAAGCGGCTCTTACTGCGGCTGCTGAGGTGGTTCCAGAACTTGAATGTCTGCTTTCTGTGACTCTTGAAAAAAGCGGACGACTTTTGAGCGGACAAACCCTAAAGGCGCTTATTGCTACTGTTAAACCTTTCAATATCATAAGTTTAGGTCTTAACTGTTCGTTTGGAGCAAAAGACATGACTCCATACTTAAATATTTTGGCAGAGAAATCTCCATTTTACTTAAGTGCCTATCCAAATGCAGGACTTCCAAATGCCCTTGGCGGATACGACGAAATGCCAGAGGATATGGCAAAAGATTTGTCTGAGATTTTCCCAAAACTTAATATTATAGGTGGTTGTTGTGGTACCACTCCTGAACACATAGCACGTTTAGTGCAAATGCGCGATGCAAATACTGATAAAGTAAGAGTGCCAGCGCAGTCTGAAAAGTCATTTGTTTTAAGTGGATTGGAACCTCTTGCTACAACTGATTTTATTGCCGTAGGCGAACGCACAAACGTGGCAGGTTCTAAAAAATTTGCTCGTCTTATCGCGTCAGCGGAGTACGATGAAGCACTACAAATTGCTCGCAAACAAGTGGAAGCAGGTGCACAGGTGATAGACGTGTGTATGGACGATGCTATGCTAGATGCGAATGCTTGTATGGCAAAATTCCTATATTTAATGGGAACTGACCCTGCTATAGCACGCGTGCCTGTGATGATAGACTCTTCTCACTGGAATGTACTTGCAGAAGGACTAAAACACGTGCAAGGCAAAGCAATTGTAAACTCAATTTCTCTAAAAGAGGGCGAAGAAATTTTCCTACAAAGAGCAGAATATATTAAACATTATGGTGCAGCCGTGGTGGTGATGGCGTTTGATGAAAAAGGGCAGGCAGATACCTACGAGCGCCGCGTGGAGATTTGTACTCGTGCATACAAACTACTTACAGAAAAAGCAGGATTCCCAGCAGAGGATATTGTTTTCGACCCAAATATCTTAACTATTGCAACTGGTCTGAAAGAACACAACAATTACGCAGTAGATTTTATTGAAACAGTTCGCTATATAAAACAAAACTTACCTTACGCAAAATGTAGTGGTGGTGTGAGTAATTTGTCGTTTGCCTTTAGGGGCAACAATCCTCTTCGTGAGGCAATGCACGCTGTTTTCTTGCACGAAGCGAGAAAGGCTGGACTAGACATGGCAATAATCAACCCTTCTACTTTGATAAATGTAAGTGAGTTAGATTCTGTATTAAGAGAGAAAATAACTAACTTAGTTTTAAATAAATCTGACGATGCGGCAGAATTGCTTATGGATTTTGTAGCGCAAAATGGGGTTGTAAAAACAGAAAAGTTGACTCAAACTGCTCAAATAGAGCCTAAAACAGCAGAAGAAAGACTTGTAAATGCTCTTGTTACAGCAGATATATCTACTTTAAATGCCGACGTAACAGAACTACTTAGTAAACTTACTCCGCTAGAAATAGTGGAAAATGTGCTAATGAAAGGAATGAATGTGGTGGGTGAACGTTTTGCCGCAGGCAATATGTTTTTGCCACAAGTAGTGAAAACTGCCCAAACTATGAAAAAGGCAGTGGAAATACTTACACCTTATATGAGTGCAGACTCTGCGGTTTCTACCTCGAAACCAAAAGTGATTGTTGCCACAGTGAAAGGCGACGTGCACGATATTGGTAAAAATATAGTAGGTGTGGTGCTTTCTTGCAATGGTTACGAAGTGATAGACCTTGGGGTAATGACTCCAAAAGAAACCATTATAGAAGCAGTGCAAAGAGAAAATCCTGTGGCGCTTTGCCTTAGCGGACTTATTTCACCATCGCTTGCTCAAATGGAAGAAGTAGCTGCAGAACTAGAAAAAATTGGTTCAAAAGTACCTCTAATAGTAGGTGGCGCAACCACTTCGCTTAAGCATACAGCAATAAAAATAGACCCTCTATATTCTGGTGTGGTGCTTCATTCAAATGACGCTTCTGAAAATGTGCGTTTGGTAAACTCGCTTAAAAAAGAACCTCATTTGGCAGCACTTTATAAAAATAAATATGCAGAAATACGTGAAAACGCTTTAAAAGCAAAACCTGTTGCACACGAAAACAGAGACTTTGTAGATTGGGTAAATGAAGAAATCAAACCGTTTAACCCTCTAAATGAGGTAGTTGAAAATACTCCTTCGCTAGAAGAACTAGAAAACCATATCAATTGGAAAGCGTACTTTGCTGCATGGCAAGTAAAAGGAGAATGGGCAGAAAAAGTAAAATCCGACTTACTTACATTGCTTGCACAACTTAAAGAAAAAGATAACTGGACATACAAAGCAGTATATAAAGTAGTTGAGGCATATTCAGAAGGTGACAATATTATTTTATCAAACAACAAGTGTGAATGTTGCCACGGCAAAATCCTACCTTTGAAGCGTGAATCTGAAAAATCTGCTTGTATTTCAGATTTTGTGTCGCCAGAAAAAGATTATATAGGTGTGTTTGCTACCTCTGTAAATGTGGAAAATATTTTAACCACTTTGCGCGAACAAGGCAGAGAATACGATGCAATGCTTCTTCAACTGTTTGCCGATAGGCTTGCCGAAGCACTTTCTGTTTGGCAATATGAAAAGGTAAAACAGCAATGGGGTGTTGAAAATATGATTCGTCCTGCTGTGGGATATTCATGTTTGCCAAACCATAGTTTAAAACAAGATTTATTGGAACTTTTAGAAAATAAAATTGATATAAAACTTACGGAAACAGGTGCAATGATGCCTGTGTCTTCTGTTTGTGGACTTTATATTAGTAATTCTAAGGCAAAATATTTTTAATATGAACGTATCTGAACTTTTAAAAAATACAGATAAAACACTTTTTTCATTTGAAGTGTTGCCTCCGCTAAAAGGTCGTGGCATTGATGCTATTTATCAAACCATCGATTCGCTTTTAGAGTTTAACCCCGCATATATCAACATTACTTCTCACGCAGCCGACGAGCAATATAGACAAAATGCCGATGGTACTTTTGACAAAGTGATGGTGCACAAACGTCCTAGTACTGTGGCTTCTGCTGCGGCTATTAAGTATAAGTACAATATAGAGGTGGTGCCACATATTATATGTAGTGGACTAAATGCAGAGGAAATTGAAAATATTCTGATAGACTTAGATTTCCTACACCTTCACAACCTATTTGTACTTCGTGGCGACCCTCAAAAAGGACTTCGTCGTTTTGCCCCAAAGGCAGGCGGACACGAACATACCACAGAACTTATGGAGCAAATAAACAAAATGAATAGTGGTATTTATTCCGACGATTCTATAAAAAACTCTGTGGCAACTCACTTTACAATGGGTGTGGCGGGCTATCCAGAAAAACACCTTGAAGCACCAAATATGGAAACAGACCTATTCTATCTAAAAGAAAAAGTGCGTCTTGGAGCAAAATATGTGGTAACACAACTTTTCTTCGACAATCAAAAATATTTCGACTTTGTACGTCTTTGCCGTGCTGAAGGTATAGATGTGCCTATTGTGCCAGGGCTTAAACCAATTTCTGGTCTTAACGACATAAAACTACTGCCTCAAACTTTCAATATAGACATCCCAGAAGATTTAGTGAAGGCGTTAGCAAACTGCAAATCAAACGAAGAAGCACGTGCAGTAGGAGTCGAATGGTCTATTGCCCAATCGAAAGAACTAATGAAATTTGGCGTGCCAGCACTTCACTTCTACACACTAGGCCAAGCCGCAAGTGTGAGAAAAATTTGCAGTGAGGTGTTTTAACCCCTAACTTTTTACTATATTTGCATTATGGCAAAAACAACTAGTGGTATAACATTCGCATCCGTGATGCAACAATTGCAGTTGCGTCAATATGCTCCTATTTATCTATTGATGGGAGAGGAGTCTTATTATATAGATAAGATAGTGGAGTTTATGGAAAATAATATCATAGATGAATCTGTTAGGGAGTTTAACCAAATAGTGCATTATGGCAATGATAAAACTGACGCTAAGGTAGATTTGGTGAGTGCGGTTATCAATGAGGCTCGTCGTTATCCAATGATGGGTGATAAGCAACTTATTCTTCTAAAAGAATGTCAAAGTTTGGATAAAAAAAATGTGTTTGATAAACTAGTTCTATATTTGGAAAATTGCCAAACTACTTCTATTATTGTTCTTACTTACAAACATGGCACAGCAGACAGAAGAAAAAAATGGGTGCAAGCTATAGAAAAAGTAGGTGTTGTGTTTGAAAGTAAAAAGCTTTATGAAAATGAAGCATCTGCTTTTATAAATGATTGTGCTAAAAAGAACGATTTGAAGATAACGCCAGATGCAAATCGTTTACTTTTGGAGTTAGTAGGGGCAGACCTAACGCAAATAGAAAGCATAATGAAGAAGTTTAGCATTATGCTTACAAAAGATAGAAATATTACTCCACAACTAGTGGAGCAAACCACAGGGGTGAATAAGGATTATACACCTTTTGAGCTCCTTTCAGCTATTATAAATGGCGATGCACGTAAAGCACATAGAGTAATACTTAATACCTCGTCTAATATTGTGGCAATTATAGCCATACTTTTCAACTATTTTTCAAACCTATTTATTTATGAATATATGCCAGATCATAGCCCTGCCAATGTGGCTCAGGTGTTGAAAATCAATCCATATAGGGTAAAGGAATTTGAGGCAGGAGCAAAACGTTTCAACAAAATGAAGTGCTTTAAAATAATAGGTTATCTTCGTGAATATGATTGTAAATCGAAAGGTATTGGATCTGCAGGCGCATCCGATGTAGATTTATTAAAAGAACTAATATTTAAAATATTGAACTAATGCTTAGCAATAATTCTTTCTTTTTTGTTGGTATAGCTGGCACAGGAATGAGTGCCATTGCACAATACCTTAAAGGCATAGGTAAAAATGTGTCTGGTTCAGACCGTTTGTTTTCAAAAGACAAAAAACTAGATACTCAAGTGAAATTTGAGGCAATGGGAATAGATTGTTATTTCCAAGATGGTAGTGGCATTACCCCAGAAACAGATATTGTGGTAGTTTCTACAGCCATAGAAGAAAGCAATGTAGAGTATCAAAAGGCACTTTCGCTTGGCATTAGAATAGTGAAGCGTTCTGCTCTGCTTGCTGCAATTTCAGAAAGCAAAAAAACTATTGCGGTGGGCGGAACTTCTGGAAAATCTACCACTACTGCTATGATTTTCCATATACTTGAGTGCGCAGGCAAATCGCCTTCGCTTATCACAGGTGCTGGGCTTAGTTCGCTTCAAGAAAAAGGACTTCTTGGCAATGCTTGGAATGGCGATGGTGAGTATTTGGTGATTGAGGCAGATGAATCTGACGGTTCTATTGTGTCTTACAAACCATATATTAGTGTACTGCTAAATGTGGAACGCGACCACAAGGAAGAAGACGAGCTAATGCAACTTTTCTCTACCTTTAAGGCAAACACCTCTCATGCTTTCATTGTGAATGCTGGCAATAAACTTGCAAAACAACTTTCAAATGGCACTGAGTGGCAGTTTGAAGCAGAAGGAGTGGCAGGGGAGTCTGGCTATGAGGCGTTTGGCTTTAGCCAAAATGGCTTTGAAATCTCTTTTGAACTAAACGGTATGCTTTGCAACGTGCCTCTTATTGGCAAACACAATATGGAAAACACCCTTGCAGCGGTGGCAGTTTGTAAGGAGGCAGGTGTTGAGGTGGCAGACTCTATCGAGGCAATGAAAACATTTAAAGGTATTTATCGTCGCACTCAACTTCTTGGTCACAACAAGGAAAGAAATATTTACCTAATAGACGATTTTGCGCATAATCCTTCTGAGGTAGCTGCTGCGATTCGTGCTTGTCAACAAATTTGTCCTACTGTGATGGCGTATTTTCAACCTCATGGTTTTGGTCCGCTTCGCTTTATGCACAAAGATTTGGCACTCGATGTAGATGCGGCACTACGTCCTTCCGACGTGTTCCTAATAGGTGATGTTTACTACGCAGGTGGCACTGTGAACAAAGATATTTGCCCTAGCATTGTATCAGATGCCATGACTGGCAACGCAGTTTTCGTAGGTAACAAGGAGAATGCTTCCGCCTACATTGCAGAAAACATACAGGACAACACTGTATTACTTGTAATGGGTGCCCGTGACCCAAATTTATCAGAGTTTGGAATAGAAATATTTAATAAAATATAGGTTTTAATATTATGTATGTTTTGGGGCATGTATCCGTCCTGTACTTCCATAATAAAACTTTAATTTTTACAATTTGCTTAAAGTCGCATTCAGTCATGGGTGCGATTTTTTTTGTTGATTTATTTGCATAAATATGACTAATTAGTTATATTTGCATCATGAATCAAGAAGAAACTAATAAAACAGATATTCGTGTAATCTATAAGTCGGCAGAATTTGAAGTGTTCTACGCAGGGTTATCAGCAAATGTAAAGAAGAAATTTGATTACGTATTTAACGTAGTTCAAACAGTATATAATATTCCGCAAAAGTTTATAAAGAAACTGGAGAATACAGATTTTTATGAGATGAGAGTTTCTATTGGGAAAAATGAATATCGTTCTGTATTATTTGCGATAGACCATGATAATGTAATAGAATCTACAAGAATAATTTTGTTGAATGGATTTCTAAAGAAATCAACAAAAGATTATAAGAGAGAAATAGATAAAGCTGAAAATATATTAAATAAATTAGAGTTATGAGAAGAATAAGCGAAGAAAAGTTGGCAAAACTTTCTACTACTAATCAAATGCTTGATGAGAAGTATGGAGTACATGGAACAGATACTCGTGATGAGTTTGATGAGGATTCTATTGCGTGGTTTTATGGTAATATGTTGAAGGAACGTAGAAAGGAACTAAATATGACTCAGAAAGAAGTCGCAGAAAAATCTGGTCGTGACCAAAGTTATATAGCTAGAGTAGAAAGAGGCAAAGCAGACATTCAGTTAACAAGTTTTTTTAGACTAGCATCAATTTTAGGAATAAGATTTGTTCCAACTTATATATAACAAAAACAACAAACCTCCGAGGCTCAATGAAGAACTTCGGAGGTTTTGGTTTATGGTAGGATGAAATTTATTATCCTTTGATTGCAGCTACGCCTGGAAGAACTTTGCCTTCGATAGCTTCAAGAAGAGCACCACCACCAGTAGAGATGTATGATACTTGGTCTGCCATACCAAATTTGTTGATACAAGCTACAGAGTCACCACCACCGATAAGTGAGAATGCACCGTTTGCAGTTGCTTTAGCGATAGCTTCAGCGATAGCGCGAGAACCAGCAGTGAAGTTGTCAAATTCGAACACACCTGCAGGACCATTCCAAAGAATAGTTTTAGCGCCTTCGATAGCAGCAGCAAATGCTTTTTGTGTTTCAGGACCAGCGTCTAGACCTTCCCAACCTTCTGGGATAGCGTTAGCAGGAACAACTTGTGTGTTTGCGTCGTTTGAGAAGTCGTCTGCAGCAACACAGTCTGTACCTAATACTAGGTTTACACCTTTAGCTTTAGCTTGTTCGATAATGTCTAGAGCAAGTTGAAGTTTGTCGTCTTCGCAGATAGATTTACCGATTTCACCACCCATTGCTTTAGCGAAAGTATAAGTCATACCACCGCAAAGGATTAGGTTGTCAACTTTATCCATTAAGTTTTCGATGATACCAATTTTGGTAGAAACTTTAGAACCACCCATGATAGCGGTGAATGGACGGTTGATGTTGCTAAGGATGTTGTCAACAGCTTGTACTTCTTTTTCCATTAGGTAACCTAACATTTTGTTTTCTGCGTCGAAGTAGTCTGCGATAACAGCTGTAGAAGCGTGTTTACGGTGAGCTGTACCGAATGCGTCGTTGATGTAGCAGTCAGCGTATGAAGCAAGAGTTTTAGCAAATTCTTTTTGAGAAGCTTTCATTGCTTTTTTAGCATCTTCGTATGCAGGATCTTCTTTGTCGATACCTACTGGTTTGCCTTCTTCTTCACCGTAGAAACGTAAGTTTTCTAGAAGTAATACTTCGCCTGGTTGAAGTGCAGCAGCAGCGTCAGCAGCTTTAGCGCAGTCGTCAGCAAATTTTACTGCAACGCCAAGTTTTTCAGAAACTGCGTCAACGATTTGGCTCAATGAATATTTAGCGTTTACTTTACCTTTTGGTTTACCCATGTGAGACATGATGATAAGAGAACCACCGTCTGCTAAAACTTTTTTAAGGGTAGGAAGAGCACCACGGATACGTGTATCGTCGGTGATTTTACCATTTTCATCTAGTGGAACGTTGAAGTCCACACGTACGATTGCTTTTTTACCAGCAAATTTGAAATTGTCGATAGTTTGCATAATGTTAATATTATAAGTGTTTAATGTTTTATTTACTTCTTTTTCGGTTGTGCAAAAAGCAATACCCAATAGTCTCCGCTACGAGCCATGCCCATTGCAGTGACCTGTCTGTTCATAATGTTGTTGCATGCAGTGGGGCTGTTCATCCAATGGTCTATTACCATGCTTTCATTGCCTTTTAAATGGGCGATGTTTTCCACACAATACACTACTTGGTAGTCTTTTTCTTCCAATCTTATTTTCAGTGTGCTTCCGTCGGTGCCCACGTGGCTCAAATATAGAAAGTCAGTTTCGTTTTTCTTATTTTCTTCTGCTAATTCATTAGCATATTCTTGTGCTACTTCTTCTAATTTTTCATCCCAAATAAGTTCGCCGGCAGGTCTTTTCTTTACATTCCCACACAAACAATTATCAGATCTCCACCCATTAATCTCATCTAGCACCTTCTCTTTGTTGATTTGACAAAAAGCCAATAGTTGGCAAAGAAATAATGCTGACAATAACGCAATAATCTTTTTCATCATTATAAATTTCCCACAAAGATACTAAAAAAAAACACAGAAGAAAAAAATGTGCAAATTTTTCTTCTGTGTATGGTGTATATTAGGAGTAAAATTACCAAGTATATGCCAAACCTTGTGTAAAACAGTAGGTTAAATTATACGCATCAACTGGTGCTTGACCTCCGTCGTAAAGGAAATCTAAACGTGTTACTGCAGATAGACCTTTCCAAATTTTAACTTGGAAAAAACCACCAGCTCCTACAAGTGGAAGTGGTTTTGTGTTTAACAATCCTTTAAATTCTGTAGGAAGTAATTCTTCTTCAGAAGATTGTGCTTTAAATGCACCACTTATAGGTTGTTGCACAGCAGTGTAAACGTGGAATGCAATATGGTCCCAATCTCCAAAGAAGTTTACAAAGGCATTAAATCTAAAGTTTAATTGATTGTAGTTACCTTTTTCTGTAATACGAAGGTATTCTTTTGAACCTTGAGGAAGGTTCTTGAAATTTTCTAATAGTGCGCTTCTTTCCATGCCTAGAGTTTTAGCTCTGCTGCCTATGGCGTCCCAATGTTGGTATGTACCGCCAATGCCAATACCAGGTTCGATACATAAGTTTGGGTGCTCTCTAAGTGGTTGGAAGGTGAAGTTCATACCTAGAGCTACTCTGTTGTTTAGACTTCTTAGGTAGTCGTAGTTGTATGTTGCGTTGGCTGAAAAGAAAAATTGAGTTTTTTCTCTTATATTGTTTTCAATGCGATATTGAAAGAAGTCGCCTTGTAAATGGAAAAATCCTTTGTTACCAGTATCTGTGTCGTTAAGGAAATTATATGCTACGTTACCAGAAAAACGGAATCTGTGTTTGTCAAGAGAATACACAAGTTCTGTAGCCACATCTAATTCAAACTTAATAGCGTCAGTTTGTTCTACTTTAAGAGATAATCCTGCAGTACCGTGAAGTTTGTTAACTTTTACAGAATCTAAAAGAGTTTTTGTTAGCATATACCCCATATAGCCTTGAGCGTGCGATGGAGTAAAACAGAAGAATGAAAATAGTAGGACACTACCTACTAGCAGAATTTTTTTAAGTTTCATTTAATATAGTTTAAGATTTTTTTTGTTATCTTTGTAAAATGATAAACTTTAGGTTTTTATGCGATGCAAAGTTAGTCCATTTTTCTTAATATGCAAAGTTTAGAAATCTAATTAGATGTAAAAAAATCAAATATAATTTAAACCAAAATTAAACTATGAAAAACAAACTTAAAAAACTGCTTTGTGCATTAGTCTCGCTTATGTTTGTGACGATGTCTGCACAAGCTGCCGACCCAGAAAAGAAAGTGATACTGCAAGCTTTCTGGTGGGACTATTGGAACAGCAACTTCGAGAATTCTTACGCAAACTACTTAACAGAACTTGCTCCTCGTTTGAGAGAGTTGGACATAAACGCTGTGTGGGTGCCTCCTTTTGTGAAAAATACTGGTACAAACTCAGTGGGTTATTCTCCATTCGACTTTTACGACCTTGGCGATAAATACCAAAAAGGTAGTGTGACCACTCGTTTTGGAACAAAAGACGATGTGCTTCGTATGATTGCCGTGATGCACGCCAATGGTATTGAGGTGATTGCCGATGCTGTGATAAACCATACAGTAGGTGCTGGTGGTGAAAACGGCGGTGCAGGTGGCGAGGATCCAAATGCGTGGGACGACAAATGGAAAAATTTCCGATATGTATGTTACGAGACTCCTTACAAAGATGGTGGACAATCTGATTATTGGAACCGTAAAGGTCGTTGGCCAAAAAACTGGCAAAACTTCCATGCCAATGAGGCACACAAAAAAAATGATGACGATTGGACTGCAGGACACTGGGGTCCAGACAACTGCTTCTACGAAGGTGCTTACGGACAAAGTTCCAACGTAAAAGGATACAATCCTGTGCAAGGCAAAAACTACATGCGCGACCAAGCACGCGATTGGATTATGTGGTTTAAGAAACAAACTGCGGTGGATGGTTTCCGTTGGGACGCAGTGAAACACTTCCCAGATTGGGTGCAACAAGACTTATTATACAATGTAAAATATAGTTTGCCAGATTTTGCTAAAGGTGGCGAGGGAATGTTCTCTGTAGGTGAGTTTATTGGCAGCAAAAATGAAATCGACAACTATTGTAAGGGAGTGCAATCTGCCAATGGTGGTAGTGAATTTGCCATGGGTGGATACGATGTGCCTCTTCGTGGTGCTATTAAAAATGGTGTGATTGACGGTGGTGGCTACGGAAATCTTGGTTCTGTAGTTGGCGAACAAATAGGTATGCGTTACAACGATTATGGTAATGGTTTTAAAGTACACCGCTCGCTAAACTACATCAACAGCCACGATACATTCCGTCCAATTGTTGACGACAAAGGTAACTACAAAGATTGGGATGGTTATAACGAACTTGGTGGTCATGCCGACCCATTTAATCAACGTATGGGTATGGCGTATGCTGCTATAATGGCGATGGATGGCAACATAAGTGTGTTTATCGAAGACTTGTTCAACTTAAGTAATAGCAACCGTTACTCTCACATGCCTGCCGATGAAAAGGCGCTTCCTGTGCGTGATTATTTGAAAAACCTTATTTGGTGTCACCAAAACCTATGGTTCAAATATGGAGATTATAAGGTACGCTATCAATCTGAAGACCTACTTGTAATTGAACGTTCTGGTAAAGCAATTATAGCAATTACCGACGATGGTGCCAATGCGCACGACGAGTGGATTGATACAGATTTTAGAAACGTACAATTAAAAGATTATTCTGGTGGCACAAGTGGTGAACGTACGGCGTGGGGCGATGGTCGTTTCAACGTGCGTGTTACCCCTGCCGATGGAAAAGGAGGTTTAGGTTACGCAGTTTGGGCTCCTGTAACTGATGAAAAATGGTTTACATATGCTCCATATCGTAATGCTGTGACCACTCAAGAATGGGAAATGGCAGACGACTTGGGCGATAGTCACTGTAATTCGCTTGGTCAAGGTGGTGCACTTCCAGAAAAATCTTGTGAACAACGCCTTGTAGGTAAAATCTATGTAGATAGTGGCAAAAAAATCACTTACAATGTTTATCCAGAAAAAACTGGCAACGATGTAACTTTTGCTCTTTACGATTTGGATGGCAATTTGTTGCACAAGGTAAATGGTACAAAAACTATTACAGGCACTTATACTCCTACCAAAGCAGGTTGGGTGGCAATGAAAGTTTGGAATACAGTGAATACCAATGCAGGTCAAAAATGTTGGGTAAACGTGTCTTATCAAGCTCCTGCAAAAGTAACCAACACCATGGGCGACCGTGCTGATACTCGTGCTAGCATCTGGACTGGTAATGCTGGTACTGGCGTTTGGACCGATTGTGGTAACTGGGAACAAGGCAAAGTACCAAATTCAAATTCTAGAGTTGTTATCCCAGACAATGGTGATGTAAAACCTGTGGTTAGTTCAAAAATTACCATTAAAGAGCTTCTTATAGAAAAAGGCGAAGGCACAGGTGCCGACCCTGATGTTAAGGTGACAGGTTCGCTAAATGTAACAGGAAAAATTACTTGTAACGAAGGTACAGCGTTTATCTGTGGCACAGGTAAAGTGTCTAGAGGAAGTGAGTCTGGTAGCATCGACTATTGCGTTGCAACACTTGTAGATGAAATCACCGACGACGAATTTGATATGTCTGTATTCCCTGTTCCAGCTACCGATGTGCTTTACGTGCAAACTTCAAAACCTTACAACGGTGAAATTGAAGTAATAAGCATGACAGGTCAAAAAGTGCTTTCTGTTGCATCTGAGGGCGAAGAAATCACCGAGATGCCAGTAGCAGATTTGGTGGCTGGCAATTATTTGGTGAGATTGGGTAGTCAAGTACAACATATTATTAAGAAATAATTTTAAGATGAGGTTTTCACGCCCGTAGGGTGTGAAACTTTGTTGTATGTAATAATATGGAGGCAGGATGATTATTCTGCCTCTGTTATTTCTATAACATTGAGAATATTGTGTGATACCTTAAACCTAATATTCTGTCCTCCGTATGTTACCCCGTAAACTTTTTCTGGGTCGTTTTGGTAGGCAGGGCGAGGGTCTTGCGATAGCAGGTTGATAATAGTTTCTTGGTGCTCGGCAGGGATGAGCGTCTTTAGATTTTCTGGAATCACCACTTCCAATGTTTCCCATTCCACTTGTGTAGAAAACCCACCCTTTGCATCAGGAATGCTATCAGCATGAGGCAGATATGGTTTAATATCCAAAATCGGTGTGCCGTTCATCAAATCCGCTCCACTTACCCAAAGCACTGGACCATCAGGCGTCTGCAATTCTATTTTCTCAATTTTCACACAAGAAAGCCCAATATTGTTTGGCCTATATGGCGAACGAGTGGCAAAAACTCCCATGCGAGTATTGCCCCCAAGGCGTGGCGGACGCACAGTAGGCGAGAAAGGCACCTTTTTGTTCTCCGAAAACTCCCAAAGAAGCCAAATGTGCGAGTAGTCTTCCAAACCTTTGTAAACATATGGGTCGCGATACTCCTCCGCCAGCACAATGCGCGACATCACTCCCACCAAACCGCTCTGCCTCGGAATCCCAAACTTCTCAGTAAAAATATTCTCTATGTGTGCGATGTGTTTCATGGTTTATTCTTGCTACTTCCTTTAGCATTTTGAGGCGGTCGCAATTTGCGACCAGTTAAATAACTTAATTTCTCAACGTAGCAAAGGTAGTGAATATATTTAAGAATTAGGTTAAACGATATATGATCATAATAATTTTCTTAGTTCCTCAGCACTTGTAACGAATCTGTTTTAATTAAAATCTCATAATGATGTGAAAAACCTATACTTAGAAATAATTCTATCTCTTTTTCAGAAAAATCTTTTAAGATTAAAGGGTGATTACTAATAAAAGTGTCATTATGGTTTTCTGTTAAATCGTCCAATGACGTTGGACGATTTGAGATATACATATTCCAACCTTCATAAAAAGTTCTCATTCTTTTGATTGCTGAATCAGAAAATCCTTTTAGTCCAGGAAGTTCCTTTTGTAATAATTCAGATATGGCTGAGATAGAACCAGAACCCCATTTCGCATTTCTACTATTTTTTGAAATATATTCCCAGTCGCATTGAAATATAAGAATGAAAATCCTATTTTGTTAACTTCAGATAATATGCTACAGACTAGGGCTAACGGTTTAGGAATAACAACAGTCTCATTAAAGGAATTTTTAAAGGAAATTGTTGCTATTAAAAAAGTAGACACAGAAAGATAGAAAAAGATTGAAAGTTATATCTTTGTAGATTATTAGACTTAGTCTCTGGAGTGAGGGGAGTAGCCCCGAATGTAAGAGACTAAGTCTGCGGTCGAGTAGAACCTTC